>NZ_JBFUGI010000002.1:0-777245 GCF_056402995.1 Mesorhizobium sp. P3_A8
CCAGCCTTTGGCAACATCGATGCCGATGTCCTGAACCGTTTGCGCTACCATCTCCTCGGTCCCTTCCTTGTGTGCGGGGGCTTGCCCCTTGCAACTGTTCGGGTTCACAAAAGAAGGCGGTCGGGCCCCAGCTCATCCACGGTTTAGGCCACCTGAGGGGCGACGGGCTCTCGACCACCGCCACGGATCAGGCAAGCACCTGGTCCGTGGCACCCTCAACAATGCACGATTCCAAACACACAAGGGGTGTTCTAGCGGAATGAGGCGTTGGCGTTCCCTGGAACACCCCTCATCCGACCTCGCTTCGCGAGGCCACCTTCTCCCACAAGGGGAGAAGGGAAAGCGTTAGGCAGCCTCGCCCTGCACGGAGCGGCTGAGGCGGCGGACTTCCTCGTCGTTGAGCAGGCCACCGGCGCGCAGCAGGCTGGCGAAGCGGCCGTTGCGCAGCGACAGTTCGGCGAAGCCACCCATTTCGACCACCCGGCCCTTGTCCATGAACACGACCAGATCGGCGTCTCGAACGGTGGTCAGGCGGTGGGCGATGATGAAGGTGGTGCGGTCGCGCCGCAGTTCGTCGATCGCTTCCTTGACGCGGTCCTCGGTCTCGACGTCGAGCGCGCTGGTCGCCTCGTCGAGCACCAGGATCGGCGCATCCTTCAGCACGGCACGCGCAATGGCGATGCGCTGGCGCTCGCCGCCCGACAACTGGCCGCCACGTTCTCCGACCACTGTGTCGTAGCCATTGCTCTTGGCCAGGATGAAGTCCTGCGCGGCAGCCGCGGTGGCGGCGGCATGGATCTCGTCATTTCTCGCATCGGCACGGCCGACGCGGATGTTGTCCTCGATCGAGCGGTTGAGAAGCCCCGCATCCTGGAACACGGTGGCGATCGAATGGCGCAGCGACTTGCGGGTCACGGTGCGGGTATCGATGCCGTCGATCAGGATACGGCCGCTGGACGGCGAGAAGACGCGCTGCAACAGATTGATGAGCGTGGTCTTGCCGGCACCTGTGGGTCCGACGATGGCAACGGTCTGGCCGGCCTGAACCTCGAAGGACACGTCGCTGACGCCCTGCCCCGAATTGGCGAATTCGAAGCCGACATCCTCAAAACGGACATGGCCGGTGACGTTGGTGAGGTCGCGCAGGCCATCCGGCTCGGCGGTATCGGCGGCCGAGTCCTCAAGCTTGTAGAACTCCTCGAGCTTGGCGCGGGCCTCCGAAATCTGGTTGGCGAAGGCCGACAGCTGATCGAGGCGAGAGATGAGCAGCGTCGCGAAGCCGGTGAAAGCAACGACGTCGCCGACGCGCAACTGGCCATGGGTAACCAGATAGGCGCCGATGATCAGCACGACCATCATCGATATGGTCGAGGACAGGCGCTGCAGCGCGTTGGCGATCGCCCACCAGTCGAGCACGGGGTTCTGCGCATCGAGCAGGTTCCTGACATAGCGGCGCAGCGTCTCGGCCTCGTGGCCAAGGCGGTTGTAGCTCTGCAGCACGGCGACGTTACTGACCGAGTCGGTCACATGCGCGAAAACCTTGTGGTAGTGGCGCTCGACGGCTGCCTGACCTGCCTTGGTCCGCTTCATCACCAGCCGGCCGATGCCGACATAGAGCACGCCAAGCACGAGCAGCACCATCGACATGCGCACATCCATGCTGAGTGCCGTCGGCACCAACAAGACCAGCGTAACGGCCGTGGACAAATGCTGGCGCATAAATTCGAGCCACAGGCTGAACAGCGTCTCGACCGCGCGCAACAGCGTGTGCAAGGCATTGGACGTTCCGCGCTGATGATGCCAGGCGAGCGGCATGGTGATCACGCGTTCGAACGACTCGCAGAGCACTTCCGAGCGGCGGGCATGCGCAAAGCGATCGGCGCCGCGGGCCACCAGCACAAAGGCAATGACACTGAAGACGCCGAGGCCGGCCCAAAGGGCGAGCAATGAAAAAACCGGACCGTGGCTGGAGATAGCGTCGATCACCCGACCGAACAGGATCGACTCAACGATCGCAATCGCGGCCAGCGCGACATTGGCGCCGCAAATCAGCGCCACGCGCTTCTTGTCGGATGCCAGATAGCCCAGCGCTCTCCAATAGATCTGCAGAAGTGACACTTCAGCTACTCCGCCAACTCTCTATTGTGCCCAATACCAATATTGTGCACTGCACCATTCCCTAAACACGTAACGGTTGATGCGTCGCAAAACAATGCCCGTCTACCGGTTCCGTTCCCATTTAGCGAACAAAACATGACGACGATGCGAAATCTGACGTGATCACCTAACGGGTTGAGATAAAAGGTGAAATGCCAGCGTTGCGGCAAAATCATGGCAGCAGCCGAGCGCTGCCACATTTTTAATCACCGCGGTATTGCAAGGCTTGATCGGGAGGCATCTTGCGGGCGCAGCAGCGGATCGCGTGCAAGTAACAGGACGCGGCGTCGCGCGTCCCGAAAGACGCGCGAACAACCAACCTAAGCTGTTGATTTTACGCCGGTATCTTGACCACGATCACGGCCTGAGTGCCGGCTTTGGGTTCGAATGAAGCGGACTTTGTTTTCGAACCATCGACTTCTAGCGAGATCGTCTTGGTCTTTTTGTCGCGAACGACATGAACCTTGATCTCTGCACCCAGCATCTTGAGCGTGGCCTGGTAGCCATCCCAGTGGCTGGGCAGTTTCGGCCGGAACGTGATCTGCTTACCGTGCCGTTCGATGCCGAGGATGCCCTCCACCGCCGCCCGGTAGAGCCAGCCCGCCGAGCCGGTGTACCACGTCCAGCCGCCGCGCCCGCCCTTGTCATCTCCGGCGTAGATATCGGCGGCGACGACATAGGGCTCGACACGATAGTGCTCGGCCGAAGCTTCGTCGAATGCGTGATTGACCGGGTTCAGCATCGAGAAGCAGCGATAGGCTTCGTCGGTCTGCCCCATTTCGGCGAGTGCGATGACGAACCACGTGGCGGCGTGGGTGTACTGGCCACCATTTTCGCGCACGCCCGGCGGATAGCTCTTGATGTAGCCGGGATCCTTCTGCGTCTTCGAGAAAGGTGGCGTGAACAGTTTGACGATCTTGAGCTTGTCGTCGACGAGAAGCTCCGTCGCCTGTTGCATGGCCGTCGTCGACCGGGCCGGGTCGCCCTCGCCCGAAAGCACGCTCCAGGACTGGGCGATGGAATCGATCCTGCACTCCTCGGAGGTGCGCGACCCCAAAGGCGTGCCGTCGTCAAAACTGCCGCGCCGGTACCATTCGCCGTCCCATGCCGTGCTCTCGAGCGCCCGCTTCAGCACCTCGGCATGCTTTGCCCAGGCCTGCGCGCGTTTGCTGTCGCCTTCGCTCTTGGCAACGGCGGCAAAATCGCCCAGCGTCTTCAGCAGGAACCAGCCCAGCCACACACTCTCGCCCTTGCCGTGCTCGCCGACGCGGTTCATGCCGTCGTTCCAGTCGCCGCCAAGGATCAGCGGCAGGCCGGCAGGACTGCTGCGCTTGATGGCAAGGTCGAGCGCCCGCGCACAATGGTCGTAGAGCGAGACCGTCTTCTTCGAGATTTCGGGAGTGAAGAAGGCATCGTGCTCGCCCTCGCCCAGCGCCTGCCCGTCGATGAAGGGCAGTTGCTCCTTCAGGATGCCGGCATCGCCGGTCACCTGGAGATAACGCGCCGTGGCGTGGGCCAGCCAGACCACGTCGTCGGAGATCATGGTGCGCACGCCGGCTCCGGTGCGCGGCAGCCACCAATGCTGCACGTCGCCTTCCGGGAACTGCCGCCGTGCGGCATTGAGGATCTGGTCGCGCGCCAGCGTCGGATCATGCGCCAGCAGCGCCAGCGTGTCCTGCAACTGGTCGCGGAAGCCGAAGGCGCCGCTGGCCTGATAGAAGGCCGAGCGGGCGCGGATGCGGCAGGCAAGGCTCTGATAGGGCAGCCAGTGATTGACCATGGCATCGAGCGCCTTGTCCGGCGTCTCGACCTGGATGGTATCGAGGAACGCGCGCCACTCGCGCTCGTTGTCCGCCAGGCGCTGGTCGAAATCCTTGCCCCGGTGCGTCTGCACCAGCGCGCTCGCCTGCGCAGAAGAATCGGCATCGCCGAGCAGCCAGAGCAGCGTGACGTCGCCGCCGGCCGGGATCTCGACGTCGCGAGCGATCGCCGCGCAAGGGTCGTCTCCGGCCTCGACACGGCCCGACAGCGCGGCACCGCTCAGCACAGCCTGCGGCAGCTCGCTGGACCCATGCCGGCCGAGGAACTCGGAGCGATCAGTCGTGACCGAATGGACAGCGGCATCGGCGGCGAGGAAGGCCACGCGCTCGCTGAAATCGAGCCCGTAGGGGTTTTGCGCCAGCAACGCACCGGTTGCTCCGTCGCGCGACGGGACGATGGTTGCCGCGGTCCGCGACCGATGCCCGCCAAGCACCCATTCGGCATAGGCATAGATGCGCAGCCGCGCCGGCACCGAGCCGGAGTTCTGGATGCGCAGCCGCGAAATCTTCACCGGATCGACGGGGTCAACGACATGGGTCAGGTCCATCGACAACGGCCCGCGCTTGGCGCGGAAGGTCGAGAAGCCCTGGCCATGCCATGCCTCGTAGGTCATCGAGGGATCGCGCACCACCGCGGCGATCGGCGAGAACGCCCTGCCGCTGGCCTGATCGTAGATATAGATGCCCTCGCCCGGCCTGTTCGAGACCGGATCGTTCGACCATGGTGTCAACTGGTAGTCGCGGCTGTTGCGGCTCCAGGTGAAGGCAGCACCCTCGGCCGAGGTGTGGAAGCCGAACGAGGCGTTGGAGACGACGTTGATCCACGGCTGCGGCGTGGTGCGCCGGCCAGCCAGACGCACCACATAGTGGCGTCCGTCGCCGTCGAAGCCGCCAAAGCCGTTCCATTGGCTGAGGCCCGTGCCATCGGCTCGGACATCCATAACGGCCTGCGAGGCAAAGGCATGCACCGCCGGCGCCGAAATGTCGCGCAGAGCCGGCAATCCGGTCGGCACAAGCGCATCACGCGCCTGCAGGGCAGCCGCCTCGGCCCGCTCGATCTGATCGAAGATGGTGCCGTTGCGCGTATGCAGCACCACCCGGGCGACGGCGAGCAGCGTCTTGTAGGTGGTCTCTTCCATCAGGTCGCGGCGCACCGCGAAAATGTGCTGGCGGGGACCTAGTTCCTTGCCGCGCAGGCGGCTGTTTTCGCACAGTGTCTCGACCGCACGCTGCAGGTCCTGGACGTAGGACGAGGCCTGCTCGTTGACGACGACGAAGTCGATCATCATGCCGCGGGTGCGCATATATTCCTGGAAGCGCAGCGCCTGGGCGACGATCTCCAGATCGGCAACATCGCCGATCCTGACCAGGAAGATCGGGAAATCGCCCGAAATGCTGGTCGGCCACAGGCTCGACTGCTTGCCGAGGCCCGAAGCGAGGGATTCGGCGGGAAGGCGCAGGAACGCGTCGGGGTAGATCAGATAGCGCGCCAGTTTCTGCACATTGGCGGCATCCGTCAGGCTGAGGCCCATATGGCGGGTCTGCACCTGGCTGCGCGTCCAGGCAAGCATGGCCTGACGGGCAAAGCTCTCCTGATGGTCGAGCCGGTTTATCGCCTCTTCCAGCTCGGTGCGGTTGGTCCCGACCACGGTCCAGAAGGTCAGCGATATCTTCTTGTTGGCGGGCACGCGCACCTGGCGGCGCAGCGAGGCGATCGGATCGAGCGTGAAGCCGGCATGGCCGCCGAGTCTCGCGCCCGGATCGAAGGCGGCGGCATCGACGATGGAGCGGCCGCGGCCGATGAATGCGCGCCTGTCGGTCTCGGCCTCGGCATCGCGCGCCGGTCCGGACGGATCGGTGACGAAATGGGCCAGGGTGATATCAGGCTCGCTGGTTTCACGCTTGCGGCGCGTGGCGAAGATCGCGCCTTTGTTGGCCGCGATTTCGGTCTCGACGAACATTTTCGAGAAGGCCGGATGCGCGTTGTCGGAAGCCTCCGAGCCGAGCACCAGTTCGGCAAAGGACGTCACTTCGATGTAACGATCGGATGTGCTTTCATTGTAGAGCGTGATGCGACGGCCTTCGCCATTGCCTTCGGAAACGACGATGCATTCGACCTCGGAGCGCAACGTGCCGACCGATTTGACGAAGCTCGCCTTGTCGTCGGAGAACAGGGTCTGCACCTTCTCCTCGGCCGCGCGCTTTGGCTCCGCCGTTGCCGACCACCAGTCGCCAGAGCTGACGTCACGCAGGAAGATGTAGGAGCCCAGGCGGTCCTCGACCGGATCCGGCTGCCAGCGGGTCACCGACAGATCGCCCCAGCGGCTGTAGCCAGAACCTGTCGCGGTCACCATCACCGAATAGCGGCCGTTCGACATCACATTGGTCGAACGCAGCGCCCGCAAGGGATCGAGCACGATGCGGGTGTCGGGGCTCTCGGTTTCGGTCTCGTCTTTTGCTCGCTCGTCCGCTTCGGTCCTGACGGTCGCGGTCGGAATGTCGCGCGGCGCCCTTTCCTGCAGCAGGAGTTCAGCCGATTCAATGACCGGATCGCTGTGGAAACGGTCGCGCAGGCGACCCTCGAAGATCGCGTCGGCGACCGCCGCGATCGACATGCCCGAATGGTGGGCATAGTAATTCAGCACGACCGCGTGGTTGGTGCCTTCAGGCACGCGCTGCGGCGTGAAATCGACCGCATCGTAATAGCCGTGAGGGCCAAGCGCACCGATCTCGCGCAGACGCGCAAGGTTCTGCACCGCTTCGCGCGGGTTGAACTGCGCCGCCAATATGGTGGCGTAAGGTGCGATCACCGTGTTCTGGCCAAGGCCGCGCTTCAGGCCAAGACCGGGCACGCCGAAATTGGTGTACTGATAGGTCAGTTCCCGGTCGCGGGCGTTGTAGGCCGCTTCCGAAATGCCCCACGGCACGTTTTTCTGACGGCCGTACTGCATCTGGCGCTTGATGATCAGCTTGCTGGTCTGGTTGAGGATCGAGCCTTGCGGCTCCTTCATCACCAGCGGCGGCATCAGATACTCGAACATCGAGCCCGACCAGGACATCAGCGCGCCCTGGAAACCGATCTCGACGATCGGGCGGCCGAGTCGGAACCAGTGCTCGGTCGGCAGATCGCCCTTGGCGATGGCGAACAGGCTGGTCAGCCGCGCCTCGGAGGCAAGAAGGTCGTAGCAGCTTTCGTCGAGCTGGTGCTCCTCGACGCGGTAGCCGATCGACAGCAGCTTGCGTTCCGTTCGCATCAGGAAGGCGAATTCCATCTCGAAGGCGAAACGGCGGGTGCGCTCGCGCAAGGTCAGGAGCTTGGCGCGCAGTGCCTCGACGGCATTGTCGTCGCTGTGGGCGTCGTGAACATGCGCCTCGCAAGTGGCTTCCAGCCTCGCCGCCCAGTCGACGATGACGTCGCTCTGGGCCGATGCCGCCTCGGTGTGGATGGCGGTGGCAAGCTTGCGGATCTCGCCCGCCAGCACGGCGAGGTTGATGGTGCGGATCGAGGCCATTTCCGGCTGCGCCTTGATGGTTTCGACGGCGCGCCGCATGCCGTCCAGGCGGTCGACGAGACGCTGGCGCAGAGGCCTGAGCTGACGGCGGTCGTCAGGCAACTCATCGAGGCTTTCGCTCAGGATGGTCACCGTGTCGAGAATGCCTTCGAAATCGCCCTGGAGGTGCACGGAAGGCGCTTCCGCCCATTCGGCACAGGCAGCCGCCACTGCCACAAGGTGGCCGGCGAGATTGCCGCTGTCGACAGCCGAAATATAGAGCGGATAGAGCGGCTTCAGCGTCGTGGTGTCGTACCAGTTGAAGAGATGGCCGCGATGGCGCGGCATGCTTTCGATGGTCGTCATGGTGGCGTCGATGCGGGTGATGGCATCGGACAGGCTGATCCAGCCGAAATCGCGCGCCGAGACGACCGACAGCAGATAGACACCGACGTTGGTGGGCGACGTGCGCGGAGCCACGACCGGTGCCGGGCTTTCCTGAAAATTGTCCGGCGGCAGATTGTGGTGCTCTGCCGTGACGAAGCTTTCGAAATAGTGCCAGGTCCGCCGCGCCACGGTGCGCAGCGTATGGATATCGGCCTGCGATATGCGCAGCCGGTCCTCGGTTTCGGCCGAACGGCTGATCCAGCTGGCGATCGCCGGCGAGCCGATCCAGAACAGGGCGAAGAAGAAGGCGACGAAGGCGCCGGTGGAATCGGCCAGCACCGGAATGGCGAGGCCGACGAAGCCGATGATCACGGCGCCGTACATCATGCCGTAATAGGAGCCGACATCGTTGTCGCCGGCCTTGTGCGCCTGCGAGGCGGTGCGCCATTCCAAAAGATTCTGGCGGCTGACGAACAACCGGTAGAGCGTGCGCACGATGGCATCGCCCATCATCCAGGCGTTGTGCGCCATCAGCACGATCTTCAGTGCCACCATGGCGGTGCCGAAGGCGACGTCGCGCGCCAGCGCCGAGAAATGGCCGCGCGGCGTCTGGTCGCCGCTCTTGGGCAGGATGGCGTTGACGACATCGAAAGTCGGCGCCATGAACAGGCTGAGGATCAGCAAGGCCTGCCATTGCGCGGCCTGCGTGAAGGGCAGCAAGGTCCAGCCGGCGATCGCCGCCATCACCCAGAAGATCGGCGTCAGGGAGCGGCGCAGATTGTCGACCATCTTCCAGCGCGACAGGGCCGGAACGCCGGAGCGTGGATCGAGGATGAAGCCCAGCAACTGCCAGTCACCGCGTGCCCAGCGATGGTGGCGCGAGGCATCGACCGAGTAGCGGGTCGGATAGTCCTCGACCAGTTCGACGTCGGTGACAAGTGCCGCGCGCGCCAGCGCGCCTTCGAGCAGATCGTGGCTGAGGACGGTGTTTTCCTCGATGCGGCCTTGCAGGGCGGCCTCGAAGGCATCGACGTGATAGAGGCCCTTGCCGGTGAAGGACCCGTCGCTGAAGACGTCCTGATAAAGGTCCGAGACGGCGAAGACATAGGGGTCGAGGCCGCGATTGGCTGAAAACACGCGCTGGAAGAACGAGGCTTCGTCGCCTGACGTCAGCGACGCGGTGATGCGCGGCTGCAGGATCGTGTAGCCGGCGGTGACAACGCGCTTCGTCGCGTCGAAATGCGGGCGGTTGAGCGGATGGCAGAGCTTGCCGACGAGGGTCGCCACGGCATCACGGGTGGTGCGCGTGTCGGCGTCGAGCGTCATCACATGGACGACTTTTTCCGGCAGCGGCACCTCGAGCGGCAGGAATGTGGTGTCACTGTCGCCACGCAGCAGAAGATCAAGCTCATGCAGCTTGCCGCGCTTGCGCTCCCAGCCCATCCAGGACCCTTGCGCGGCGTTGAAGAGCCGGCGGCGGTGCAGGATGTAGAAACGCGGCGCGCCTTCGGAGGGATAGCGGGCGTTGAGACGGGCGATCTCGGCGCGGGCATATTCGAGGATCTCGGTGTCGGCAGCATCGATCTCGATCTTGCTGTCGGGCCAATCCGACAGCAGCGCGAAATGGATCTCGTCGACCAGATTGGCAAGGTAATGCACTTCGATGTTGCGGATGTTTTCCTCGACATCGTCCCGCGAGCCGATCAGCGAAGGCACAACCACCAAAGTGCGCGCCTCGGGCGGCACGCCGTGCCGGTAGTCGTAGCCGATCAGGCGTGTCGGCTTGAGGAACAACGAGACAACGGTGTTGAAGAAGGCAAGCGCACCTTCGCTCGCCGGCACGGCAAACAGCGCCAGCATCAGCACGATCGAGGTCACCGACAGGCCGAGATGGGCTAGTGCATTGCCGGTGACGACGAGAAGCAGGGCCGTCAAGGCGAAGACCGGCAGGACGATGCCAAGCCACCCGGTCTTGGCGAAGGTCCGCTTGGCTATCTGGCTGATCGTCTGCCGATAGCCGATCGCCTTTTCCAGCTCGAGCCGGCGCGGGCCGACGAGGAAGAAGCCGACATCGGTATGCGCGGACGGAGCCGGAACGGAATCGTCGCCATCGCCGGCCGGTGCATGTTCGCTGGCGGCACGTTCGCTGGCGGCTTGGCCGGCCAGTTCGATGGCCTTTTCAGCGACACGGTATTCCGACAGGTTCGAGCGGCGCGCGAGTTCCTCGATCGCGGTTCGGTATTGGTCACGCGAGAAGAAGTCGAGCGCGGCGAAATCGGTGCGCTCGCGCAACACGGTGTCGATGCGGCTGACGCCTTCGAACCACACCGTCCAGTCGACGTCGTTGATGAGGCGCAGGCCGCGGATGATGTTGCCGGTCGTCACATTGCCGCTGGACAGCGTGTGATGCTCGGAGATGATGATCTCCTCGGCATCGGAGCCGGTCTTTTCGAGCTCGCCTTCCAGCCATTCCAGGGCCTTGCCGGCATTCTGCGATCCATCGCGCAAGCGGTAGAGAAGCTGGGTGGCGAAGGTGGTGTCCTGCGCATGAGCGCTGAAATTGGCCAGGATCGCCTGGCGGTCGGCGCTGTCGTCGGTCGCCAGCACCTTGTCGGCCACGTCGTTGGCGATCTGGCGCATCTGGCGGGTGCGATTGACCCTGACCGCCAGCCGGCGGAGATTTTCGATCAGCACGAAGCGCAGCAGCGATGGCAGCGCCCAGAGTTCACCGATCTTCAGCGGCTCGACCGACTGAAAGCCCTGGACGATGGACTTGAACATGGTCGCCGAGACGGAACTGTCCGAATGCGCCACATAGGTCCAGGCCAGCGCCAGCGCACGCGGCACTGTGCCGCCATCAGGCAGTTTCAGCGTCGGCAGCTGGCGATAGAAACGGCGCGGCAGATCGCGCTTGACCTGGAAAATGGTCTCCTCGACCAGATAATTGTTGTCGAGCAGCCATTGCGCGGCCGGAGTGATCGTTTCGCCCTTGGCCTGCGCCGCATTGGTCGAACGGTAGACTTCGAGGATCTTCTTGGCACTGTCGCGGATGCGGGCCTGGAAGTCGAAAGGGGTCAGGCCGAACAGGTCGGCGAGATCGCCGTTTGCCAGGCTTTCGCCGAGCAGCCTGAGGCGTTCCTCCGGCAGGAATGTCGACCTTATCGGCTCTTCCGTGATGGCCGGGAAGCTGGCGCTGGTCTTCTCGATCTGGGCTGGATTCGTCTGAATATTCATTGAAAATTCCGTAAGCGGGCACACAGCGGCGTCACCGCCACGGCAATGGCCCTAAAACCGGTTCAAATGCAATTGGTTGCATAATCCCACTTGCCGAAAGTTTGTTTCCGCACCACGACAGGGCGTCATCTCTCGGCAAAAATTCCAAGACGAGCGCCCCTCTTCCCGTCGAGATCGATCGGCGGAGAGGATTCGGGCTTTTTCGTGATGCCGGCAAGAGCTTACGCTATATTTCGCCGGCAGCACGATCATGTTTGGAAACAGGCGGTAACCGTTGGCGCGAAGGCGTCAGGTCGCGATGGTTATCCGGATCACGAACAGCGTCGTATCCCGAGCAGGCTCAACCTTCAGGACGGGAGCATCCGGCCCGACCAGCAGCGTGTCGAGCGGCCCGAGGCGAATTGACCCAGCGCCGAGGAAAACGGCTTCGCCCTTGTGACACAGGATGAGGGTCGTGCCGGCCTGCGCCGCGATGTCCACAGGCTGCGAAATCGCCAGGCGCTTAACCTTATGCTGCATGCGGCCGCGGCGGCTCATGACGTTGAGATCGGTGATCGGGCCGGCGATCAGGGCGGCACTGGTCGGCAGGTCGGCCGGAAAGGAAAAAGGCGCGGAAGACGCCGTCAGCCGCGCCGCCGGTTGGCCCGCGACATCAAGCACGATCCCCTCGCCTTCCAGCACCGACAGCGTGCGGTCGATGCCGGCAAAGCTGGAGAACGGCCCGCTGCCCCCGACGCGGGCCATCGACACGCGCCAGTCGAAATCATCGAGGCCGGCGCCGTCAGGCGAGACGGCGATCTCGGTCGTCGTGCCGCCGCCGTTCTTCCACGGCATGACGCGGTAGTCGGCGGCACGAAGGATGCGCATGATTTCCGCCTATCACCGGAGAATGCCGGGCAGATTGAGCTGGTGCTCCTTGGCGCATTCGATGGCGATATCGTAGCCGGCATCGGCGTGGCGCATGACGCCGGTCGCCGGGTCGTTCCACAGCACCCTCTCCAGGCGCCTTGCCGCGTCCGGGGTGCCGTCGGCAACGATGACCATGCCGGCATGCTGCGAAAAGCCCATGCCGACACCGCCGCCATGGTGCAGCGACACCCAGGTGGCGCCGGACGCGGTGTTGAGCAGCGCGTTGAGCAGCGGCCAGTCGGACACGGCATCCGAACCGTCCTTCATCGATTCCGTCTCACGATTGGGCGAAGCCACCGAACCGGAATCAAGGTGATCACGGCCGATGACGACCGGCGCCTTGAGTTCGCCCTTGGCGACCATCTCGTTGAAGGCAAGGCCCAGCCGGTGGCGGTCGCCGAGGCCGACCCAGCAGATGCGCGCCGGCAGGCCCTGGAACGCAATGCGCTCGCGCGCCATGTCCAGCCAATTGTGCAGATGGGTGTTGCCGGGGGTGAGTTCGCGCACCTTGGCATCGGTCTTGTAGATATCCTCGGGATCACCGGAAAGTGCTGCCCAACGGAACGGGCCGATGCCGCGGCAGAACAGCGGGCGGATATAGGCCGGCACGAAGCCGGGGAAGGCAAAGGCGTTCTCGAAACCTTCATCCTTGGCGACCTGGCGGATGTTGTTGCCGTAATCCAGTGTCGGCACGCCGGCGTTCCAGAACGCCACCATCGCCTCGACATGCTCGCGCATGGAAGCGCGAGCCGCCTTTTCGACTGCCTTGGGGTCGCTGACGCGCTTCTCGCGCCACTCGGCCATCGTCCAGCCCTTCGGCAGATAGCCATTGATCGGGTCGTGGGCCGAGGTCTGGTCGGTGACCATATCGGGGCGAATGCCGCGCCTGAACATTTCCGGCACGATCTCGGCGGCATTGCCGAGCAGGCCGACCGACTTCGCCTCGCCGGCCTTGGTCCAGCGCTCGATCATTTCCATCGCTTCGTCGAGCGTCTCGGCCTTCTCGTCGACATAGCGGGTGCGCAGGCGAAAATCGATCGAGTCCGGGTTGCATTCGATCGCCAGGCAGCAGGCACCGGCCATGACGGCGGCCAGCGGCTGAGCGCCGCCCATGCCGCCGAGGCCGCCGGTCAGGATCCATTTACCCTTGAGGTTGCCGCCATAGTGCTGGCGGCCGGCCTCGACGAAGGTCTCGTAAGTGCCCTGCACGATGCCTTGCGTGCCGATGTAGATCCACGAGCCGGCCGTCATCTGGCCGTACATCATCAGGCCCTTCTTATCGAGCTCGTTGAACTTGTCCCAATTCGCCCAGTGCGGCACGAGGTTGGAGTTGGCGATCAGCACGCGCGGCGCATCGGCGTGCGTGCGGAACACGCCGACCGGCTTGCCGGACTGCACCAAAAGTGTCTCGTCCTCGCCAAGCGTCTTCAACGAGGCGACGATGCTGTCAAAATCGTTCCAGGTGCGCGCGGCCCGACCGATGCCGCCATAGACGACCAACTCGTTGGGGTTTTCGGCAACCTCGGGGTCGAGATTGTTCATCAGCATGCGCAGCGGCGCCTCGGTCGTCCAATAGCGGGCGTTGAGCTTGTCGCCGCGCGGCGCACGGACTTCACGGATGTTGTGGCGAGGATTGGTCATCATTGTCCCTTTCGGATGGCGGCGCGTCAGCGCCCGGCCCAGTCAATGGCGGTTTCGAGAATCTGCTTCAGCGTGGTACGGATCGGTGCCGCAAACCCGGCATCGTAGGGTACCGGCCAATTGTCCGGCTCACCCTTTTCATCGGGCTCACGCATGTAGCCGCGGTTGGAGAGCTCCATCTGCAAGGCGTGGACACCCTGTTGCGGTTGGCCAAAATGGCGTGTGATCCAGCCGCCCTTGAAGCGACCGTTGACGACAGCGGTTTCGCCGGTTTCGGCCATGATCTGGCTGACCATCGCCTGCAGATTCGGATCAGCGCTCTTGCCGTCATTGGTGCCGAGGTTGAACACCGGCAACGTGCCTTCGAACAGCCGCGGCAGCACCGAGCGGATCGAGTGGCAGTCGTAGAGGACGATCTTGTCGTGCAGGCCGCGCAGCCGGTCGATCTCGGCCTGCAAGGCGGCATGGTAAGGCACGAAGAATTTTTCGCGACGCTCGTCGACCTCCGACGGTCCCGGCTCTTCGCCCTCGCGGTAGAGCGGATCGCCGTCGAAGGTTTCTGTCGGGCACAGGCCGGTGGTGGCCTGGCCGGGATAGAGCGAGGCGCCCGAGGGATCGCGGTTGACATCGATGACGGTGCGCGAGATCGCGGTGTGGACGACGGTGGCGCCGAGGCTGCCGGCGAAGTCATAGAGATTGTCGATCCACCAGTCGCAATCGCGGCGACCGAGCCAGGGCGAGACCAGGCGATCTTCGAGGCCGGCGAGGTCGATGCCGGTGTGCGGGATCGACACCAGCAGGGGTGCTGTGCCTTGGCTAACGGCGAGCCAGGGTGTGGCGGCCATCACGCCGCTCCCGAAATCGACGGCAGCGCCACCGCGCCGGCAGCCCTGACGGTCGCGCCACTGCGCACCATGGCGATTGCCTTTTCCATGTCGGGGTGGAAATGCCGGTCATTGTCGAGATGCGGCACTTCGGCCCGGACCAGCTTGCGCACCGCTTCCAGAGCGGCACTCGACGCCAGCGGCGCATGGAAATCGCAGCCTTGCGCTGCTGCCAGCAATTCGATGCCGATCACAGCCGTCGCATTCTCGACCATGCCGATCAGCCGGCGCGCGCCGTGCGCGGCCATCGAGACGTGGTCTTCCTGGTTGGCCGAGGTCGGGATGGAATCAACGCTGGCCGGATAGGCCTTCTGCTTGTTTTCCGAAACGAGCGCCGCTGCCGTCACCTGCGGGATCATGAAGCCGGAGTTCAGGCCGGGCTTCGGCGTCAGGAAGGCCGGCATGCCCGACAGCGCCGGGTCGACCAGCATGGCGATGCGGCGTTCGGACAGCGAGCCGATCTCGCAGACGGCAAGCGCGATCATGTCGGCGGCGAAGGCTACCGGCTCGGCGTGGAAATTGCCGCCGGAAAGCGCAGTGTCGTCCTCGGCGAAGATCAGCGGATTGTCGGTAACGCCATTGGCTTCGGTGCCGAGCGTGTCGGCCGCCTGGCGCAGCACGGTGAGTGCGGCGCCCATGACTTGCGGCTGGCAGCGCAGGCAATAGGGATCCTGTACCCGCTCGTCGCCGACACGGTGCGATTCACGGATAGCGCTGCCGGCCATCAGATTGCGCAGTGCATCCGCCGTCTCGATCTGGCCGGGATGCTTTCTCAGCACATGGATACGCGGGTCGAACGGAGCGTCAGAACCCTTTGCCGCGTCGGTCGACAGCGCGCCGGCGACCAGCGCCGACTGGTAGAGCACTTCGGCCTCGAACAAAGCGGCTAGCGCATAGGCGGTCGAAAACTGCGTGCCGTTGAGCAGCGCCAGGCCTTCCTTGGCGCCAAGCGTCACTGGTTCGAGACCGTGCGAGACGAAAGCGACCTTGGCCGGGAAGCGGCCATGCGGCGTGAAGCATTCGCCGACGCCGATCATCACCGCCGTCATGTGCGACAGCGGGGCAAGGTCGCCGGAAGCGCCGACGGAGCCCTGCGCGGGCACCACGGGGATGACGTCGTTGGCAAGCATCGCTTCCAGCAGCTCGATCGTCTCGGGGCGGACGCCGGAAGCGCCCTGAGCCAGGCTGGCGAGTTTCAGCGCCATCATCAGGCGGGCAATTGCGACCGGCATCGGCTCGCCGACGCCGGCGGCATGCGACAGCACGATGTTGCGCTGCAAGGTCTCGAGATCGCCGGCCGGAATGCGGACGCTGGCCAGTTTGCCGAAGCCGGTGTTGATGCCGTAGACCGGCTCACCCTTGGCAACGATCCTGGCAACGGCCTCGGCGCTCGCCTTGATCTTCGGGCGGCAGGCATCGTCCAGCTTCGGCACGGCGCCACGGTAGATGGCGCGCCAGTCGGCCAGCGTCGCATTGCCGGGCTTCAAGGTCAGTTCGGTCATTGTCCTCTCCAGATGCGGGCATGGAGCGGGTTGAAGCCCATGCGGTAAACGAGTTCGGCGGGACGCTCGATGTCCCAGATCGCCAGATCGGCGGATTTTCCGGCTTCCAGTGTGCCGGCCTTGTCGAGAAGGCCAAGCGCACACGCGGCCTCGCGGGTGACCCCGGCGAGGCATTCATCGACGGTCAAGCCAAAGAGCGTCGCGGCCATATTCATGGTGAGCAACAGCGAGGTGAGCGGCGAGGTGCCGGGATTGCTGTCCGTCGCCACCGCCATCTTCACCCCATGGCGGCGGAACAAGTCGACAGGCGGCTTCTTGGTTTCGCGGATGAAGTAATAGGCGCCGGGCAGGATTGTCGCCACCGTGCCGGCCTTCGCCATCGCGGCAGCGCCCGCCTCGTCGGTATATTCAAGATGGTCGGCGGACAGCGCGCCATAGCTGGCGGCAAGCGCGGCCCCATGCAGGTTGGACAGTTGGTCGGCGTGAAGCTTGACCGGCAGGCCCAGGGCCTTGGCGGCATCGAAAACGCGCGCCATCTGCTCAGGTGAGAAGGCTATGCCTTCGCAAAAACCGTCGACTGCATCGGCCAGTCCCTCGGCGGCAACCGCCGGAAGAATCTGCTTAGCGACCAAATTGATAAATGCGTCCTTGTCACCCTTGGCTTCGGGCGGCAGCGCATGGGCAGCCAGACAGGTCGTGCGGATCGTCACCGCCCGTTCGCCGCCCAGCCGGCGGGCGGCGCGCAGCGACTTCTTCTCATTATCGAGATCGAGGCCGTAGCCCGATTTGATTTCGATTGACGTGACGCCCTCGGCCATCAGCGCATCGAGGCGCGGCAGCGTCTCGGCAACGAGTTCATCCTCGCTGGCCGCACGCAGTGACTTGACCGAGGAAACGATACCGCCACCGGCCCTGGCCACCTCTTCATAGGTGGCACCAGCCAGCCGCATCTCGAATTCGTTGGCGCGGTTCCCGGCATAGACCAGATGCGTGTGGCAATCGATCAGGCCGGGCGTGATCCAGCGGCCCTCGCAATCAATGGTCTCGGCGCCCTGCCTAAGCGAAGCCGGCATTTCCGCCTCAGTGCCGGCATAGACGATAAGCCCGTCGCGGGCAGCAATTGCGCCTTTCTCGACGACGCCGAGGCCAGCCACGCCGTCGGCCATGGTCGCCAGCCGCGCATTGCGCCACAGACGAAAGCCGCTCTTCCCGTTTGCTCCAACCATCATCTTTTCCATTTGAAAGGATGGCGATTATGTATATACATATTGAAACGCGACGCAAGTGGTATCGTCGCTTGGGCATGCAGATTTGGAGGCGGATGTGACGGGGATCTTTGCGGAACAGGCGCTGCTGCCCGAGGGCTGGCAAGGCAATGTCAGGATCGCGCTGGATGGAGGCCGTATCGCCACCGTCAAAGCGGGAACCATTCCGCAGGCCGGCGACGAGCGCCACGCGATTCTCGTCCCGGGCATGCCCAATCTGCACAGCCACGCCTTCCAGCGCGGCATGGCCGGATTGGCCGAACTTCGCGGCCCCTCCGCCGACAGTTTCTGGAGCTGGCGCGAGGTGATGTACCGCTTCGCGCTGTCGATGACGCCCGATCAGGTCGAGGCGGTTGCCGCGCAGCTCTATGTCGAGATGCTGGAGGCCGGATTTTCACGCGTCGGCGAATTCCACTATCTGCACCACGACCGCGATGGAAAGCCCTACGCCAATCTCGCCGAGATGGCCGAGCGTATCGCCGCCGCCGCGAGCGAAACGGGTATCGGCCTGACACTACTGCCGGTGTTTTATGCGCACTCCTCCTTCGGCGGTGCCGCGCCGAACGAAGGCCAGCGCCGATTCATCAACGATGTGAATCGGTTCTCCATGCTTGTTGAGAAGAGCCTCGAATCGGTTCGCGCGTTGAATCAAGCCGTCGTCGGCGTCGCGCCGCACAGCCTGCGCGCCGCGACGCCGGAGGAACTGACCCAAATTGCCGCTTTGGCGCCGAACGGGCCGATCCACATCCACGTCGCCGAACAGGTGAAAGAAGTCGAGGACTGCCTTGCCTGGTCCGGCGCGCGGCCGGTCGAATTCTTGCTGGCCAACGCCGAGGTCGACAAGCGCTGGTGCCTGATCCATGCCACCCATATGACCGACGCCGAAACCATCAGCATGGCGAAAAGCGGCGCCATCGCCGGCCTTTGTCCAATCACCGAGGCCAATCTCGGTGACGGTACTTTTGCCGCGCCATTGTTTGGGGAGCATGGCGGTCGCTTCGGTGTCGGCTCCGATTCCAATGTGCTGATCGGCCTGCCCGACGAATTGCGCCAGCTCGAATATTCGCAGCGCCTTGCCCACCGCGCCCGCAATGTGCTTGCCGTGGCCGGCGGCTCGACCGGCCGTGCGCTGTTCGACGCAGCACTTGACGGCGGCAGCATCGCGCTCGGCGCCGGCGCCTCGCGGATCGCCGCCGGGGCAGCCGCCGATCTCGTCTCGCTCGACGCCAAGACCCCCTCGCTGGCCGGCAAGACCGGCGACGCGATCCTCGACGCCTGGATCTTCGCCAATGGCAGCAAGGTCGACTGCGTCTGGGTGCATGGGCAGAAACAGGTCAGCGGCGGCCGGCATGCCAGGCGCGAAGCCATCGCCGAGCGGTTTCGCAGTGTGATGATGGCGTTGTCGGCATGAGCACGGTTGAGACAGTTGATGCTGACAGTGGCGGCTCGCTGCACCAGCGCATCCTGTCCGACATCAGCGAAAAAATCCTGTCCGGCGCCTGGGCGCCCGGTCATCGCATTCCATTCGAGCACGAGCTGACGACCGAGTACAATTGCTCGCGCATGACGGTGAACAAGGCCCTGTCGCAGCTGGCAAAGGCCGGGCTGATCGAACGCCGCCGCCGTTCAGGCAGCTTTGTCCGCCAACCGCAGTCGCAGGCAGCGGTGCTTGAACTTCACGACATCAGGATCGAGGTCGAAGCGCTTGGCCTACCCTATCGTTACGAGCGGCTGGAGCGCCTGAAGCGGCGCAGCAACGCGGACGACAGAGCGCTGCTCGGCCTGTCCTCAGCAGGGTCACTGCTATGGGTCGAAGGTCTGCATTTTGCCGGCGAGCGGCCATTCGCACTCGAGCAGCGGCTGATCAATCTTTCGGCGGTTCCGGAAGCCGGAGACGAAGAGTTCAGGGAAATCGCCGCCGGGCCCTGGCTGATCGGCCGTGTGCCGTGGAGCGAGGCCGAACACCGGATCCGTGCCATGGCCGCCGATGAGATTGTTGCCGACGCGCTCGACATCGACCCGGGCGCGCCTTGCCTGGTGGTCGAGCGGCGGACATGGAGTGCCGAGCATCCCGTGACGCATGTGCGGTTTATCTATCCCGCGGAAAGCCACACGCTGGTGGCGCGATTCACGCCGTCGCAGGGGTGAGTGATCTCCCCCCTTGTGGGGGAGATGGCCGGCAGGCCAGAGGGGGGCGCCGTAGAGTGCAAACCTCGAATGTGCCTGCCGGGAAACTTGTTTAAAGAGAAAGGCCGGCGGGACAGCGCCCCCCTCTGCCCTGCCGGGCATCTCCCCCACGAGGGGGGAGATTGGCAGTTTCAGCGCCGCGCTTAAATCGCGGCCGTGACAATAATTTCCACAAGATATTCCGGACCAGCCAACTTGGCTTCGCCGGTGGCGCGGGCCGGCGTGTGGCCCTGCGGCACCCACTTGTCCCATTCCGAGTTCATCTCGGCGAAGGTGCCCATGTCGGCCAGCCAGATGATCGCCTGAACGATTTTGGTCTTGTCGGTGCCGGCCTTGGCCAGCAATTCGTCGATGGCCGTCAGGATATCGCGGGTCTGCGAGGCGACGTTGCCGCTGGGCTCGCCGACCTGGCCGGCCAGATAGACGGTGTTGCCGTGGATGACGATCTGGCTCATGCGCGGGCCAACATCGATGCGACGAATGCTCATGGGAGGTTCCTTCCTGTTATCGGTGGCGACTGTTTAGAGTTGCGGCTGGGTTCGGGCAAGGTCGCTCGGTCAAATCCCTGCGGGCACACGCATATCGAAAGTTATGCCACAGTCCTCTGGTCAATGAAGGTTCGCCCGTATGTCTCGAATTAACGTTGCCAATGTGGGACCCTTCCAGCGCCCCTCGTCGATCGCGGCTTGCGCCAAGGCTAGGAACTCTGCCGCCGGTTTCCAATCCGCCACATGGGATTTGTGGAGATGAGTGAAATTGAACCGGCCGATGGGATCGAGAGCGGAATCGCCAAGATATCCCAGAGCCAGGCAATCGTCCGGATCGAGTATCTCCTCGCCGCAGACCTGGCATTTGCGCTGGCCAGGTCCGGTTCGGCTGTAATGCTCCTCGACTAGCGTGACTAGCTTTGTCGCGTCCTCGGATTTTTTTGCGCAATCGAGGTGACATGACGCATCCGACAATCGATGAAGGGGATGCGCTTCATTCGCGATAATGTGAGGAAACAGGACCACCTCGTCGCCACCCCGGATCAACTGGCCACAGACCTTACATACCGTTTTGCCGCGCAAGAGAATTGCCATTGATCCGATTCCCATTGGGTGTCGCTTGGATGTCGCGATCCTAATCGCGCAAATGTGTACATGGCCATCCCTTGGAAAATGGTCGACGAGCCGCAATTCCGCCGGATTGGCTTGTTGACTAATGTAATAACATCACATATCCAATCGACCCCTGCCCGCAGCCGGGTTTCGCTGCTCCACGGAACGACATGACCCAGACCTGCCTGACCTTCCGTGACCTGACGCTGGGCTACAGCAGCCACCCGGCGATCCACCATCTCGACGGCACCATCCGCAAGGGGTCGTTGACGGCCGTGGTCGGCGCCAATGGCTCCGGCAAGTCGACGCTGATGAAGGGTATTGTCGGGGTGCTGAAGCCGATGGCCGGCGAGGTTCTTCGCGCACCCGGCGTTCGCGCCGCCTACCTGCCGCAGCAATCGGAACTCGACCGTTCCTTTCCCGCCCGCGTCGTCGATCTGGTTTCGCTTGGCCTCTGGCCGAAACGCGGCATGCTAGGCCGCTACACCAAGGAAGATCGCGATTCCGTCAGCCAGGCGCTGATGGCGGTCGGCCTTGGCGGCTTCGAGAAGCGGCCGATCGACACGCTGTCGGGCGGCCAGCTGCAGCGCACGCTGTTTGCCCGTGTGCTGTTGCAGGATGCCGACCTCATCCTGCTCGACGAACCGTTCAATGCCGTCGACGCCAAGACGGTTGGCGACCTGATCGCGCTCATCAAGCGCTGGCATGGCGAGGAACGCACCATCATGGTCGTCGTCCACGATCTCGATCTCGTGCGCCAGAATTTTCCGGAGACGCTGCTTTTGGCCCGCCAGCCGATCGCCTGGGGCGAAACCAGGGAAACGCTGAAGCCGGAAAACCTGTTGCGCGCCCGCCGTTTTCACGAAGCCTGGGAAGAAAACGCGCCCTGGTGCGAACCGGACGAGCACACTCATGATCATGCCCATGGGCACGATCATCATGGCCACGATCACGACCATCATCACGGCGCCGGCCCGAGGGCTGCCTGATGGACACGCTCTACGGTCTTTTCATCGCGCCCTTTGCCGATTTCGGCTTCATGCAGCGAGCGCTGTTCGGGTCGTTGATGCTGTCGCTCGGCGCCTGCCCTATCGGCGTCTTCCTGATGCTGCGGCGCATGAGCCTGTCGGGTGACGCCATGGCCCATGCCATCCTGCCGGGTGCGGCCGCCGGCTTCCTGTTCTACGGCCTCGAAATCCTGCCGATGACCATTGGTGGCCTGATCGCCGGCATCGTCGTGGCGCTCGGCGCCGGTGCCGTCTCGCGCTTCACCATCCAGCGTGAGGACGCCTCGATGGCGGCCTTCTACCTGATATCGCTCGCCATCGGCGTGCTGATGGTGTCGATCCGCGGCTCCAGCGTCGATCTCATGCATGTGCTGTTCGGCACGGTGCTGGCGCTCAACAACGAGGCGCTGATCCTGATTGGCGGCATCGTCGCGGTGACGCTGGTCAGCCTCGCCATCTTCTGGCGGGCGCTGGTCGCCGAATGCCTCGATCCGCTGTTCCTGCGCTCGGTCAGCAAGATGGGCAGCCCCGTGCATTTCATCTTCCTCGGCCTCGTCGTGCTCAATCTCGTCGGCGGCTTCCAGGCGCTCGGCACTTTGCTTTCCGTCGGGCTGATGATGTTGCCGGCGGCAGCCGCCCGCTTCTGGACGGTGCGCGTCGAGCCGATGTGCGTGCTGGCCGTGCTGATCGGCTTTGCCTCCTGCATCGCCGGGCTGCTTTTGTCCTACCACGCCTCGCTGCCGTCCGGTCCGGCCATCATCCTGTCGGCTGGCGTCGTCTATTTCGCCTCGATCCTGTTCGGCACGCGCGGCATTCTGCGCGCCCGCATCATCCATCACCGTCACAGAACGGCCTGATCCTCGCCCCTCGAAAGGAGACCTCGTCCATGCTGAAATCGATCCGTGCCGCCCTGGCGATGAGCGTTATAACATTAACTGCCTTTGGTGCGTCCTCAGCCTTCGCGGCCCCGCTCAAAGTCGTCGCCAGCTTCACCGTCATCGCCGACTTTGCCAGGAATGTCGGCGGCGACCGTGTCGACATCACCACCATCGTCGGGCCGGATGGCGACGCCCATGTCTATGAGCCGAGCCCGGCCGACGCAGTCGCCATGGCCAAGGCCGACATCGTGCTGGTCAACGGCCTGCATTTCGAGGGTTTCCTGCAACGGCTGGTCGATGCCAGCGCCACCAAGGCCTCGATCATCACCTTGACCGAGGGCGTGACGCCGATCGACTTCAAGCCTGAATTCGCCGCGGCCGAGGGTGCCGGCACCGGCGGTGGCAAGACCGTCACCGACCCGCATGCCTTCCAGTCGATCGCCAATGCCAAGATCTATGTGAAGAACATCGCCGAAGCCTTCTGCGCGGCCGACAGCGAGGGCTGCGTCAGCTACCAGACCAATGCCGCCGCCTACACCAAGAAGCTCGATGCGCTGGAAGGCGAAGTGAGGGCGGCGATCCAGTCGATCCCCGAGGCCAAGCGCGTTGTCATCACTTCTCACGACGCTTTCGGCTATTTCGAACACGAATACGGCCTGACCTTCCTTGCGCCGCAAGGCATCTCGACCGATTCCGAACCATCGGCCGCCGATGTTGCCAGGCTGGTCGAGCAGGTGAAGCAGGACAAGGCGGCCGCGATCTTCGTGGAAAACATCTCCAACCCGCGCCTGATCGAGCAGATCGCTAGCGAGACCGGCATCAAGGTGGGCGGCACGCTCTATTCGGATGCGCTGTCGCAGCCCGATGGCCCGGGCTCGACCTATATCGACATGATGCACAACAACATCCGCCAGATCAAAGGCGCCATTCTCGGCAGCTGAGAAGAGCCATTGTCGAAAAGGCGGAGCCGGTCTCCGCCTTTTTTCATTCCCCTTTTGGGCAATCCGAGTCAGATTCTTCGCTGGGAACGTCTATCTGCGCTATGATGTCGGTCCGCGCGGGACGCGTATGAAGCGCGGATTGAGGCCGGCACCGCTGTGACAGATTTCACTCCTTTCCAGTCGCTGCTTGGCGGCGCTCTCATCGGCCTGTCGGCGGTGCTCCTGATGGCGTTGCATGGACGGATTGCCGGGATGACCGGTATCCTAACAGGGGTCATTCCGCCGCTTGCCCCGGATTGGGGCTGGCGAGCCGCGTTTCTCACTGGCGCAGTCGTGGCGCCGCTTCTCTATCAGACTGTTGGCGGACATATTGCCTTCAGCGTGCCGCTGCCAACGCTGTCCCTTGTTGTCGGTGGCTTCGTGGTCGGGATCGGCGTGCATTTCGGCGGTGGCTGTCCGAGCGGGCATGGCATTTGCGGCATTGCGCGCCTGTCGCCACGCTCGATGGCAGCCGTCGCGACCTTCATGATCACCGCGTTCATCACCGTCTTCATCATCCGCCACATGGTCGGGGGCTGACCATGAACAAGCTCGTTTCGGCATTCCTGATCGGCGGGATTTTCGGCCTCGGCATCGCTGTTTCCGGTATGATCAATCCGGCCAAGGTGCTGAACTTCTTCGACATTGCCGGCACCTGGGACCCCAGCCTGATCTTCGTCATGGGCGGCGGCTTGGCTGTCGCCTTTATCGGTTACCGACTGGTGTTCGGCTGGCACAAGGCCCCGGTGTTCGAAACCGAGTTTGCGCTGCCGACGAAGCGCGCTATCGACCTGGAGTTGGTTGGCGGCGCCGCCGTGTTCGGTATCGGATGGGGCATTGCCGGCTTCTGTCCGGGCGGCGCCATTCCGGCGCTGGGCCTCGGCTATTCACAGACGCCGATCTTCGTCGCTTCGGTGATCGCAGGCATCGTCGTGGCGCGTTTTGCCCGGGCGCGCATCGCTCAGCCGGCCACGGCATAGGAATTGGTTGCCGGCCACGTCAGGGAGTGGCAAAACTCCTGCCAAATCAGATTGCGAGGATGCTGCCATGGAATACCGCGAAATCAGCGAGGACTATTCGGTCTCTGGCCAGATCCAGGCCGAAGACGTCGCCGCCATCAAGGAAGCCGGCTTCAAGAGCGTCATCTGCAACCGGCCGGATGACGAACAGCCCGGCCAGCCTTCGGCCAAAAGCATCGGCTCGGCGGTCGAGGCCGCCGGCCTTGCCTTCCGCTACATCCCGGTGATCAGCGGCCAGATCACCGCCGATAATGTCGATGACCAGGCGAAGGCGCTCGACGAACTCGACGGCCCGGTCTTCGCCTATTGCCGCTCCGGTGCGCGCTGCACCAATCTGTACGGGCTGATCCAGCAGTCAAAGGGCTGAATGAGCTTCACTGCCACGTCGCCGTCTATTCGTGTGCCCTCTTGAACTATCGGCGCTTGTCGCCCACCAAGCTGAGTACGCCAAAGAACACGGCTGCGAGAGCAATGAACAGCGCGAGAAAACCAAGTTCGACCGAACTGACCACCATCACGACGAAGCCTGTGAGACAGACGGGAGCTCCCACGAGGCACCACCAGCGCGACTTGTGATCGGTGAACATGCTCCATTCAGAGGCCCTAAACTTGAAAACCGGAGCTCGCCAGAACCGATTCATCTGAGGCCCATCCCTGAGAAACGAGTCCAAGCTCTTGGGATGACGCGCAAGGTGGATAAGTCCGCCGATTGTGTATGGCACCAGTCCGACAAGAAACAGGATAATGCCGGCAAGTTGGTATCTGGACATGCTTCACCACGGCCTGAGCGTTTCTATAGCGCCAAAGATGTACTGGCATCGAAGCGCCTAAACCATCGCCCACTCAAATCGGCAGCGCGCCCGTCTCCTTCAACGTCTCCAGCACGATCGCCGTCTTCACATGCTGGACCGATTCATGCGGTAGAAGTACGCCGTTGACGAACTCCGACAGCGATTTGAGATCAGGCGTCACCACCTTCAAGATGTAATCCATCTCGCCGGTCAGCGCGTGCGCCTCCTGCACCTCCGGCAGCCGCGCCACCAGTTCGCCGAAGCGTCTGGCATTATCGCGGTTGTGGGTGGCAAGCGTTACCGAGATGACATTGACCAGCGAGAAGCCGAGCTTGTCGCGATCGAGCACCGCCCGATAACCCTTGATGAAACCGTCCTCCTCGAGCCTCTGGCGGCGGCGCGAGCATTGTGACGCCGACAGGTTCACCCGCTCCGAGAGATCGTTGTTGGTGAGCCGCGCATCTCCCTGCAGCAGCGCCATTATCTTGCGGTCAAACTGATCAATGCGCGTCTCATCCATGGTTTTGTCTCTCATCATGCATGCTTCACGCATGACATCATCATTTCAAGCGTTTGAATGCAAGCACCATGCGACGGCTCCGCGCTATGATGGCGTGACATGGCCTTTTCAGGCCAAGCCAGCTTTTGGAGGAATATCATGGGTCCCTTCCCGCACGACGCCCCGCCCGCCACGATCAGCAAGGACAACCCCGCCGGCACCGACGGCTTCGAGTTTGTCGAGTTCGCGCATCCGGAGCCGCAGAAGCTGGCCGAGCTGTTCACCCGCATGGGCTATGTGGCGGTGGCCAGGCATCGGACCAAAGACATCACCGTCTGGCGCCAGGGCGACATCAACTATGTCGTCAATGCTGAGCCGGACTCGCATGCGATGAAGTTCGCCGACAAGCATGGCCCCTGCGCGGCCTCGATGGCCTGGCGGGTGGTCGATGCCAAGCATGCCTTCGACCACGCCGTCTCGAAAGGCGCGACGCCTTACGAAGGCGAAGACAAGGCGCTCGACGTGCCGGCTATCGTCGGCATCGGCGGCTCGCTGCTCTATTTCGTCGATACCTATGGCACGAAGGGTTCGGCTTATGACGCCGAGGTCGAGTGGCTGGGCGCGCGCGATCCGCGGCCGCTCGGTGTCGGCTTCTATTTCCTCGACCACCTGACCCACAATGTCTATCGCGGCCAGATGGACAAATGGTGGGATTTCTACCGCAATCTGTTTGGCTTCAAGCAGATCCACTTCTTCGACATTGACGGCAAGATCACCGGCCTGGTCAGCCGCGCCATCACCTCGCCCTGCGGCAAGATCCGCATTCCGCTCAACGAATCGAAAGACGAGACCAGCCAGATCGCCGAGTATCTGAAGAAGTACAATGGCGAAGGCATTCAGCACATCGCGGTCGGCACCGACGAGATCTACGCCGCCACCGACAAGCTTGCCGAGAATGGGCTGAAATTCATGCCCGGCCCGCCCGAGACCTATTACGACATGTCGTACAACAGGGTGAACGGCCATGACGAGCCGATCGAGCGGATGAAAAAGCACGGCATCCTGATCGACGGCGAAGGCGTGGTCGACGGCGGCATGACCAAGATCCTGCTGCAGATATTCTCGAAAACCGTGATCGGACCGATCTTCTTCGAGTTCATCCAGCGCAAGGGCGACGAAGGCTTTGGCGAAGGCAATTTCCGCGCGCTGTTCGAATCGATCGAGCAGGACCAGATCAAGCGCGGCGTGATCAAGGTGCAGGCAGCGGAGTAGTTCACTTGCGACTCGGCCAATTATGACCTAAATTCTGGTCATAAGAGGTTTGACGATGAACGTTCCGATGGCGAAAGCGAAGGCCCAACTCTCCGAGTTGGTGAAGCGTGCCCAGGCCGGCGAAGAAATCTATCTGACCCGGCATGGGGAAATTGTTGCGACCTTGAGTGCCCCCGCCCGGCCCGGCGGCAGCAAGCGCCTTTTGGGGGCCCTGAAAGGCCAAATTTGGATATCGGATGATTTTGATGAACTCGGCCCCGAATGGGACGAGTATATTAAATGAGCCGCAAATATCTGGTCGATACCCATATTTTGCTTTGGGTTCTCAACGCCGATTCACGTCTTTCGGATCATCATCGAGACATCTTTCTCGCAGGCAAGGATGTGATCGTCAGCGCCATCTCGGTAGCTGAGATCGCCATCAAGAAATCGCTCGGCAAAGTCACGCTCACAGGTGACATCTTGGACATCCTGCGATCGAACGGCATTCCGATCCTCGCCGTAAACGAACTCCATGCGGCGAGGCTTGAGCATCTGCCGCTTCACCACCGCGATCCGTTCGACCGCCTGCTTATCGCACAGGCACAAATTGAGGGCCTGATCTTGGTCACCGCGGATCGGCAATTCTCAACCTATGACGTCGCGTTGGTCTGACCATCCAGTTCCAGCCGTTCGACTTCAGCTTTTCTGAGTTTCAAATCATAATCGAGCAGGAACTCATCCAGCTGCGGCGGCGCGACCGAGGTGCCGGACAGCATGGCGTGCACCTGGCCGCGATGGTGGATGTCGTGCAGGAAGACATGGGCGAGGATGTCGCCGATGCGTTCGGGGATCATGCCATCCTCGCGCCGGTCGGTGATAACGCGGCGATCGAGATCGGCCTCCGACAGGCCATTGCAGAAGGCAATGAGCCTGCGGTCAAACTTGACCTGGGCCGCTGCTAAATCGACCGCCTCGTCGAATGGCACGTAGTCGTCATAAACGGCTGCGCCGACGCCGCCCTCTTCGAGAAAATCGAGATAGAGATGATCGACCGCCAGAATGTGGTTGAGCGTTGCCTTGATCGACGGGAAAAAGCTGGTGCGCCCAGCCTCGAACTCACCAGGCTTGAGCGCCAGCACGGCACGATAAAGCCGGTCGTTCGACCAGAGATTGTTGCCGGCCATGCGGCGCAGGTGATCCAGCAGGGTCACGAAATCATCCCCCCGACCGCACCAGATGCAGGCCTGCCGCCATGATCGCGAATCCGGCGAGAACGATCAGCAGCAACCCGTTCATGCGCCGGCGCATGGCTTGCGTTTCCTCATCCCGTGCGACGTTCATGTTGGTGATGGTGTGGAACATCATCGCCTTGCGCGGAAAGCCGCTGCGGTTGGTCAGATCCGGTGAGCGCGCCTCGATACGATAGCTCAACCGAATGGCCAGGATGAAGACTGCCAGAATCCCAAGCGCCAAGACGCCAGCCAGCAAATAGAGCACCTCCCCCGTCATTCCATTATCCCATGTTGTCCCTGGTACTTCTCGACCTTTTGCTCGATGGCGCCGAAGATCGAATGGCCGGCTCTGTCCTTCATCTCGATGCGCACCGTGTCGCCGAAGCGCAGGAACGGCGTTTTGGGTTCACCCGCCTCGATGGTCTCGATCATGCGCAGCTCGGCGATGCAGGAATAGCCGGCGCCGCCCGCCGAGACAGGCTTGCCCGGCCCGCCGTCGAGCTTGTTGGAGACTGTGCCCGAACCGATGATGGTGCCTGATACCAGCGGCCTTGTCCTGGCCGCATGCACGATCAGTGCCGGAAAATCGAAGGTCATGTCGACACCGGCATTGGCGCGGCCGAACGGCTTGCCGTTAAGGTCGGCGAGCAGCGGCAGGCTGACCTTGCCGCCATCCCAGGCGTCGCCCAGTTCATCCGGCGTCACCGCGACGGGCGAAAAGGCAGAGGACGGTTTCGACTGGAAGAAACCAAACCCCTTGGCCAGTTCCGGTCCCGTCAGCGCGCGCAGCGTGACATCGTTGACCAGCATGACCAGCCGGATCGCGGCGCGTGCTTCGTCTAGGCTTGCCCCCATCGGCACGTCGTCGACGATGACGGCGACTTCGCCTTCCATGTCGATGCCGAAGGCTTCGTCGGCCATGCGGATCGGATCGCGCGGTGGAATGAAGGAGTCCGAGCCGCCCTGATAGATCAGCGGATCGGTCCAGAAGCTTGCCGGCATTGCGACGCCGCGTGCTTTGCGCACCAGTTCGACATGATTCACATAGGCCGATCCATCCGCCCATTGATAGGCGCGCGGCAGCGGCGAATGCGCGTCGTGCTCGTGAAAGCGCGCCGACGGCACCGCATTGTTCTCCAGCGATTCCGCTATTGTGCCGAGATGCGGTGAAATCCTGCGCCAGTCGTCGAGTGCCGCCTGCAGCGTGCGCGCCAGGAAAGAGGCGTCGGTGTACTGCGTCAGGTCGCGCGAGACGACAACGAGTTTTCCGTCGCGCGTCCCGTCCTTCAGTGTGGCAAGCTTCATGCGGTTTCCTCTCCTTGTGCAGCTTTCACACTGCTTAATTCCACAACAAGGCCGTCGCAGGCGATCGTCAAGTCGCCGGCCCATGTTTTCCTGACAGCGGCGATCCAATCCGCCTCGCCGATCTCGGCATCGTCGGCGGGAATGAGGTGATTGAGCACCAGCCTCTTCACGCCGGCATCGCTGGCGATACGCCCGGCCCCTTCGGCGAAGCTGTGGCTGGCGAGCAGATGTTCTCTGAGCCGAGCGCCATTGCCGGTTCTGGCGACCAGCCGTTCGATGCCCTCTTCCAGCATGGCTTCATGGACGAGAACATCAGCACCCTTGGCAAAATCGGCGAGCGGCGGAAAGAAGGCCGTGTCGGCGGAAAACACCACGCTTTTCCCGCCATGCTCGAAGCGCAGCGCAAAGCAGTCGGTCACCGGTGGATGGTCGACACGCAGCGCCGTCACTTTCAGGCCGCCTTGCTCGACCACCTGCCCCTCGCCGAATTCGCTGATCGAAATCAGTTCGCGAATATCGGGCCGACCCTCGTCAACGATACGGATTTCAATGTCGAATTCCATCGCCTGGCAGAAGCGCCGCCAATAATGGCCGGTGCCGGCGGGCCCGAACACGTTGACCGGCGTCGCCAGACCCGCCGTCCATGCGGTGTGGAGCAACGGCCCGAGTTCCAGCACATGATCGGAATGCAAATGCGTGATGAAGACAAGGTCGAGCGCCTTCAGGCTGATGCCGGCATCGACCAGACCACGCGTCACGCCAAGCCCGCAATCGACGACGATGATCCGCCCACCGAGTTCCAACAGCGACGAACTCGGCCACGGCCCACCCGGCCGCAACGCCGGGCCGCCCTTCGAGCCGAGCAGCACCAGTCGATCGCTCATCAGACGAGCCTCAAGACCAGTCGCCCTCGGGCGTGCCATTGAAGCGTTTCTTCAGGTCGGCCCAGCAGTCGATGTAATTGTCCTGCCGGGTTTCCAGTTCGGCGCCGTAGCGGGTCAGCATCTGCGGGTAGCGGGTCTCGAACATGAAGGCCATGGTGTTGTCGAGCTTGACCGGTTTCAGCTCAGCACGCGAGGCCTTTTCGAAGCCAGGCGCGTCCGGGCCATGGGCCAGCATCAGATTGTGCAGGCTGATGCCGCCGGGGATAAAACCTTCTTCCTTGGCGTCGTACTGGCCATGGATCAGCCCCATGAACTCGCTCATGATGTTGCGGTGATACCAGGGCGGCCGGAACGTATTTTCGGCCACCAGCCAGCGCGGCGGAAAGATGACGAAGTCGATGTTGGCGGTGCCCTCCTCGCCGCTCGGCGCGGTCAGCACCGTGAAGATCGACGGATCTGGATGGTCGAACAAAAGCGCACCGACCGGCGAAAAGGTCGCCAGATCATATTTGTAGGGCGCGTAGTTGCCGTGCCAGGCAACAACATCGAGCGGCGAATGGCCGATCTCGGTGACATGGAAATTGCCGCACCATTTGACGATCAGCCGGCACGGCGTTTCCTTCTCCTCGAACCAGGCACAAGGCGTCTTGAAATCGCGCGGGTTGGCCAGGCAATTGGCGCCGATCGGGCCGCGGTCGGGCAAGGTCAGCTTGGCGCCGTAGTTCTCGCAGACATAGCCGCGTACTTCCTCGTCGACCAGTTCGACCTTGAAGACGAGGCCGCGCGGCAAAACGGCGATCTCGCCGGGCCGCAGCTCGATGACGCCCATCTCCGTCACCAGACGCAGGGCGCCGACTTGCGGGACGACCAGCAACTCGCCGTCCGCGTTGAAGAAATGGTCGTCGACCATCGATGTGTTGGCGACATAGACATGGGCTGCCATGCCGCTCTGCCCTAGCACGTCGCCAGCCGTGGTGATCGTGCACATGCCCTGAATAAAGTCGGTCGGGTCCTTCGGCATCGGCACCGGATTCCAGCGATACTGGCCAAGCGCCAATTCATGATCGCCGACATTGGGCGCGGTCTTCCACAAGGGATAGGTCGCTGCCTTGAACCGGCCGGTGTGCTTGACGCTCGGCCGGATGCGATACAGCCAGGAGCGCTCATTGGTGCCGCGCGGCGCGGTGAAGGGCGAGCCCGAAAGTTGCTCGGCATAGAGGCCGTAGGCCGGCCGCTGCGGCGAGTTCCGTCCCTGCGGCAGCGAGCCGGGCAAGGTTTCGGTCTCAAAATCGTTGCCGAAGCCCGGCATGTAGGAAAAGGCCATCCGATCCTCCCTGATCCCTGCCTCTCAGCCGCCTGAAACGCGGCTTACCGGCAATATTGACCAAACTGGTTTCATTTGTAACCATTGAAAATGTAACTATCAACGGCCACGGCGCGCATCATGGAATCCGATATTCTGGAACTGGAAAGTTTCCTGCCCTACCGCCTCTACCGGCTGGCCGATGCCGTCAGCCGCGAATTCTCGAAGATCTACCGGGATCGCCACGGGCTGACCCGACCGGAGTGGCGCACGCTTTCAGGTCTCGGCCAGCGCGGCACGATGACGGCGACAGAACTCGGCGAGCAGTCGGCCATGCACAAGACCAAGGTTTCGCGCGCCGTGGCCGAACTCGCGCGACGGCGCTGGCTGACACGCACGCCTGACGAGAGCGACCGCCGCGTTGAACATCTGGCTCTCACCAAGGCCGGGCTTGCCGCCTATCACGAGATGGTGCCGCTGGCGAAGGCGTTTGAGAAGGAGTTGCTGGCTAGGCTCGGTGCGGAGGAACGCGCGGCGATTGTCAACGGGGTGGCAGCTCTGGAGGCAAGGTTCGACCGTCGCAGAAATCAGATTGCTCCGGCGGTAGGCAACGCTCCTAAGCCGTAATATGTGCGTTCGGCTTCAATGATGCCTCTGACGTGGGTTCGAAATGCCACCGGATCATCGATGTAGGCCAGGAGCGCCTGCGCTTGCGAGGCCGCGTGTCTTTGAACTCTTTCAAACAGCCGCCTTGCCGTTTCAAAATCACCAGCCAAACCGGCCGCCACCCCGGCATTAAAAGCTGCCCATTCGCCGTACGCACCCGGCTGCAATTCATTCACGAGAATCGTCGCTGCCGCCTGCACGGAAGGAAACATCGATCGATGAACCTGATCGATCTCGACTGCCTTCCTGGCCATTTGACTGACCACGGGCACAAACTGCTCGGGGCTCTGGAACTCAACGAACCCGCCGACGCGTTCAGAGCGATCGAAGGTCAGTGTTTCCAGAAGCGAGCCCCAAAGCCAGTGGACTGCTACGTTCAGGTACGTGCCTTTGGACCAAGAGCTGGGCTGAAATTCGACTACACTTAGCCAGAAGCCACGATCTGCGATCCAGACACGTGATTGCCCCTTTCGCTGAAATCCGGCGGGCTGCAACGCGATCTTTGCCTGCGCAGCAATGATACGCCCGTGCTCGTTGTCCGCCATCTCTGGTCCCCACGTGAAGCCAATAGGTCGCCCCTACCAGTCCATCACCACCTTGCCGGAACTGCCGCTGCGCATCGCATCAAAGCCCGTCTGGAAATCATCAATACCGATGCGGTGGGTGATCAGCCCCGACACATCGAGCGGCCCCTGGACCAGCGCGATCATCTTGTACCAGGTCTCGAACATTTCGCGGCCATAGATGCCCTTGAGATGCAGCATCTTGAAGATGACCTTGTTCCAGTCGATCTCGAAGCCGGTCGGCGCAATGCCCAGAATAGCGATCTTGCCGCCATTGTTCATGGTGTCGATCATGTCGCGGAAGGCGGGCGCCGCTCCCGACATTTCCAGGCCGACGTCAAAACCTTCGGTCATGCCCAGCGCCGGCATGATTTCGCGCAGCTTTTCCTTCGAGGCGTCGACGACATGCTGGACGCCGAGCTTTTTCGCCAGCGCCAGCCGTACCGGGTTGATGTCGGTGATGACGACCTTTCGCGCACCCACGCATTGCGCCACCAGCGCGCCCATGATGCCGATCGGCCCCGCGCCTGTGACCAGCACATCCTCGCCGACGAGGTCGAAGGACAATGCCGTGTGAACGGCATTGCCCAGGGGATCGAAGATTGCTGCAATCTCGTCCGGCACGTCGTCGGGGATCGGCACGACATTGTGCTGCGGTATCGCCAGATACTCACCGAAGGCGCCGGGCCGGTTAACACCCACGCCGAGCGTGTTGCGGCAGAGATGCCCCCTGCCCGCACGGCAGTTACGGCAATGGCCGCAGACGATGTGGCCCTCGCCCGACACGCGCTGGCCGACCTTGTATTCGGTGACGGCTGCACCGAAATCGGCGACGGTGCCGACGAACTCATGACCGGTGACCATCGGCACCGGCACGGTCTTCTGCGCCCACTGGTCCCAATTGTAGATGTGCACGTCGGTACCGCAGATCGCCGTCTTCTTGATCTTGATCAGCACATCGTTGGGGCCGATCTCCGGCACCGGCACCTCTTCCATCCAGATGCCCGGTTCGGCCTTGGCCTTCACCAGCGCCTTCATCATGTTCGACATTCTTTTGTCCCTTGAATCTCTTGATCCGGAATCGCTTTTCGGCGCCGGCTGCTCAGGAAATGACACCCAGCTCCTTGCCGACCGCAGCGAAAGCCTCCACCGCACGGTCGATGTCGGCAATGGAATGCGCCGCCGACATCTGGGTGCGGATGCGCGCCTGGCCCTTCGGCACCACCGGGAACGAGAAGCCGATAACATAGATGCCGCGCTTCAGCATGCGCGCCGCCATCTCCTGCGCCAGCGTCGCGTCGCCCAGCATCACCGGGATGATCGGATGATCGGCCCCCGCCAGCGTGAAGCCGAGCTTGCCCATCTCAGACCTGAACCGCGCCGCATTGGCATAGAGGCGTTCGCGCAAGGCATCGCCATTGCGGATCAGGTCGAACACCTTGATCGAAGCGCCGGCGATCGCCGGCATCAGCGTATTGGAGAACAGATAGGGCCGTGAGCGCTGTCGCAGCCAGTCGACCACCTGGCTTTTGCCTGACGTATAACCGCCGGAAGCGCCGCCGAGCGCCTTGCCGAGCGTGCCGGTGATGATGTCGACCCTGCCCTCGACGCCGCAATGCTCGGCCGAGCCACGGCCATTTTTGCCGACGAAGCCAACCGCATGGCTGTCGTCGACCATGACCATGGCATCGTATTTGTCGGCAAGGTCGCAGACGCCTTTCAGGTTGGCGATGATGCCGTCCATCGAGAACACGCCGTCGGTGGCGATCAGCCGGAAACGGCAATCCCTGGCTTCCTTCAGCCGCGCCTCAAGATCCGCCATGTCGTTGTTGGCGTAGCGGACGCGCTTGGCCTTCGACAGCCTGACGCCATCGATGATCGAGGCGTGGTTCAGCGCATCCGAGATGATCGCGTCATCCTCGCCTAGCAGCGTCTCGAACAGGCCGCCATTGGCGTCGAAGCAGGAGCCGTAGAGGATGGTGTCTTCAAGGCCGAGGAAAGACGAAATCGTCGCCTCGAGCTCTTTGTGCTCCTCCTGCGTGCCGCAGATGAAGCGCACAGACGCCATGCCGTAGCCGTAACGGTCGAGCGCCTGGGTGGCCGCCTTTCGCAGGTCGGCGCTGTCGGCGAGGCCGAGATAGTTGTTGGCGCAAAAATTCAGCACTTTCTCGCCACCGACCTCGATCTGGGCCGACTGCATTGAGGAGATCACTCGCTCGGACTTGTAGAGCCCAGCCGATTTGAGCCCGGCAAGCTCGCTGTCAATATGGGAGAGAAATGCTGCGGTCATGATCAAGCCTCGTTTGACGTGGGCAGACTGTCGTCCCGCCTGCGCAAAAAATCCATCGCAAAAGCGACCGGATCGGGTGGCCGGGCAGCATCAGACGAGACGCCATAGGCATCGCCCAAGCGACCGCAGGTAACGAATGCTCAAATGCAGGCCGGCAGCGAAAGGAGGCGATAACCATTTCGCGATCTTTCCGCGTCTTCCCCTTGCCGGCCGGCGATCGATTTCCAGTCCTGTTAACGTTTGCAGTTCAATGGTGCTCATACAGGAATCCGTTGGCGAGAGGGCCGCCCCCGAACATGTCGCAGCAGCCGGTGCATACCGTTTCAGGCAAGCTTATCCTGCTGATCAAGGCCGGCTACTGGCTGGCGCTGCTGATCATTGCCGCCATGGTGGCGGCCTCCTTCGTCCTGCTGCAGCAGACGATGGCGACGCAGCAGCACAACCACACCTTGCTCGACATCGTCAGCACGCAGAAGACGTTGTCGCAGCGCATCGTCTTCCTGGCCAGCGAAACAGGTGCCGCCTCGCTTGATAAGCAGCCGGCGCTGGTGAGCGCGCTCAAGCAGGCGACGGCGGAGTTCGAGACCAACTACGACCTGCTGCTCAAGCAGACCGGCGCGGATCCGGAATCGCCGGCCAAGCTCGATGCGAAGTCGATAGACAGCGTGCTTTTCGCCAAGCCCTTCCATCTCGATTATTTCTCGGTCGGACTGATCGCCAATGGCGACCGTCTGATCTCAGCCCTTGAATCGCGACTCAATGTCGACAATGAGGGCTACAAAGGCGGCGCCGAACGCGTGAACCTCGATGCCTCGGTCGCCAATGCCACCTTGTCGGGCTATGCAGCCCTTGGCCAGCGTATCAGCGCCGAAGCCGACGAGCGCTCCGAAAAGCTGCTCACCCTGCACCGCACGCTGTTCTACGCCACACTCGGCGTCATCCTGCTGGTGGCGCTGTTCATTTTCAGGCCGATGTCCAATGCGATCCTGCGCAAGACGCGTGAACTGGTCGATGCGCGCAATTCGATGGCCTTCATCGCGGTTCATGACGGCCTGACCGGCCTGCACAACCGCACCTTCCTGACCGATCATTTCGAGACGCTGATCAAGGGCGCGCATCGGCGGCGCGAGCGGCTGGCTGTCGTCCAGCTCGACCTCGACCGCTTCAAGCAGATCAACGATACGCTCGGCCACGCCGCCGGCGACTATGTCCTTGTGGTGACGGCACAGCGCATGCGCGATTCCTGCCGGGCGTCGGATCTGTGCGCGCGGCTCGGTGGCGACGAATTCGTGATGATCCTCAACGGAGCCGGCAGCACCGAAGACATCAACATGCTCGCACGGCGCATCCTGGCGCATATCAACGAGCCGATCGTCTTCCAGGGCACCACCATTCTTCCGGGCGCCAGCGGCGGCATCGCCGTGTATCCGATCGATGCCGACAATGCGCAGGATCTGCTCGTCCACGCCGATCTGGCGCTTTATTCCGCCAAGAAGATGGGCGGCGGCAACTTCTCGTTCTTCTCGGAGGAGTTGCGCCGCGAGCTCGACTACCGCAAGCAGCTCGAGCACGACATCAAGGTCGCCATCTCAGACAAGGCGTTCCAGGTTTATTTCCAGCCGCAGGTTTCCCTGACCGACGGCAGCATCAGCGGCATCGAAGCCCTGGTGCGATGGAACCATCACGAGCGCGGCATGATCTCGCCGGGCGAATTCATCCCGGTCGCCGAGAAATGCGGCTTCATGCCGGAGATCGGCCGCATCGTGATCAGCAAGGCGATCAACGAGGCGGCCGAATGGAACCGCGCCGGGATTGCCTTCGGCCGGCTTGCCGTCAATGTCTCGGGCACCGAACTGCGCGAGCACGATTTCGATGCGTTTCTGTTCGAGACGCTGGAAAAGGCCGGACTGCCACCACAGAAGCTGTCGCTGGAAATCGTCGAATCCGTCATCCTGGACGACGAGAAGACAGGCATCGCCGCAAAGCTGCGTCACATCAGGGCCGCCGGTGTCCATCTGGAACTCGATGATTTCGGCACAGGTTATGCCTCGCTCAGCCACGTCAATCCCAACGAGATCGACCGGCTCAAGATCGACCGCCGCTTCGTCCAGAACATCCATGAGAATGGCGACAATTCGAAGATCGTGCGCGCCATAACCGAACTTGCCCGCGGCCTCGGCATCTCCATCGTCGCCGAGGGTGCCGAGACCGAGGCCGAACTCGACTCGCTGATGGCGATCGGCTGCGACCAGGTGCAGGGCTATTCCATCGCCTTCCCGATGCCGCAGGACAAGGCACTGGAATGGCTGACCGCCCGCATGCCGAAGAAGGCGAAACTGCGGGTCCTGCAGGGCAGCCTGTCCTAGCCAGAATCCAGCCCGGCTTGACAGCCAGCCGCCGAGATGGCGGCCTGTCGCGACAACAACCGGATCGTGTGGCTTATGACATTCTTGCGGTTTGTCCTGGCGGCCATGTTGATGTCCGCGTGGCCCGCCTATGGGGCGGATCGCACCATCTATCTCACCTTCGACGATGGCCCGCTCAACGGCACCAGCAACATCCTCGACGTGCTCGCGAAAGAGCAGGTTCCGGCAACGCTGTTCATGGTCGGCATGCATGCCGAGGCCAGTGCGTCCAACAAGGCGCTGGTGCGGCGCGCCAAGGCGATGCCGCTGGTGACGATCGGCAACCACAGCTACAGCCATGCCTACAATCACTACCGGCACTTCTACAGCGACACGGAAGGGGTGGTTGCCGACATGCTCATGGCGAATGCCGTGCTGGGCCTGGAGCCCGCCGTGCACGCGCGCCTGCCGGGGCGCGATGTGTTCCGGCTGCCTTCGATGTCAAAGAACGACAACTCGCTCGGCCAGGCACAAGCCGGCCGAGAGGACCCAGATTACGAGTTCGTCGCGGCTTCCGGCTTCTATCTCTATGGCTGGGACCATGAATGGGTGCACAAGGATAGCGGCGAGCCGGTCCAGAGCGTCGATCATCTGGTCAGCGAGATCGATCATCTGTTCGGCTATGGTCACTTCGCCAAGCCGGGCAAGCTGATCCTCTTGATGCATGACGAGATGTTCCAGGACGGTTTTGACGGCAAGACGCAGCTCACCAACCTGGTCACCGCGCTGAAGCTACGCCAATATGCGTTTGGAGCGATCCAGAGCTATGACTGAGCCCATGGGCCGGCTCTTCTAGCCTTCAACATTGTCCCGCAATGCCGCCAGCACCTGCGCAAACTCCGCCAGACGCTCGTCGGGCAGTCCGGTGCGAAGCCGCTTGTCGAAGACAAGTGCGGCTTGTCGCAATTTTTCGAACAGCGCTTCTCCCGCGTCTGTCAGTTCGACCAGATGAACCCGGCGGTTGACGGGATCGCGGCGGCGCGTCAGCAGTCCCTGCGCTTCCATCGCGTTGAGGTGGTGGGTGAGCGTCGCGCCCTGGATGCCGATCATGCCGGCGAGTTCGCGCTGATTGGCTAGCCCATTCGACTTAACCGACAACAATGTCAGCCAGACCGGCAATGTACCGCCGGCCTCGACCAAAGCGGCGTCGAAGGCCTGCGCAACAAGCTTGGCGGTGCGGCCGAGATTCATGCCGACTGGCGGGCGTTCAAAGGGGGTCATCGCGGGACACTAGAGCAATTTCAGGAAAAGTGTGAAGCGGTTTTCCGTCCGGAATTGCGTCAGACAAAGACGGTGTTTTCCACAGATGGAACAGGCCCGCGTTTATACATTGACATCTAACAGTTAGATATCTAACTATTTGTGGACAGCAGGCGAAAGAGGAAATCCGGTCATGCAATATGTCTATATCGTCGTCATCGGTCTTCATGTCCTGGCAGGCGTCTTCTGGGCCGGCACCACGGTCACGCTGGCGCGCGATCCCGAGATCCGGGCCGAGCGCTTCATCCGGCCACAGTTGGGCGCCGCCGTCATGGTTTTCCTGACCGGGGCGCTGCTGTGGTACTTCTTCCACGGAGCCTATTTTGGCTTGACGGAGATGGTGCTGGCGCTCGGCATTCTGACCGCCTTCGCCGCCGCCGGCGTCCTCGGCGCCATGGTCAGGGCGCCCAGCCGGCGGCTTGCCGGCGCCAATGCGGAAACCGAAACGCAACTGCGTTCGAGAATGGCGACGGGCGAACGCATTGCCGCGCGGCTGCTGGCCATCACGGTGCTGTGCATGGCTGTCGCCAGGATGTTCTGAGACGCAGCACCAGCTCACGAGATCGTACGTTGTCTGGCAACGAGCCAATGACGTGCGGGCGCGCGGTCAGGCCAACGTACACGGGCTCTCGTACGCAGGCTTAGCCGCGCGCCACCAGCGGTACGAATTGCAGCAGCAGCCTTTCTCAGGTTAGCTTTTTGCGCGCCTGGTTTTCCAATGCCTCCACAAAGACGGCCGGTTCCCATCCCGCATCCAGCGCGCGATGGAAAAGCGCCTGCTGTGTTTCCGGCGCAAGGCCGCCGAGCGGCGGGTCGCGATCGAGATTGGTCGGAAAGGAATAGCCTTCCGCCGACGATGCTATGGCGTTGTCGACCGCCTGCCTGGTCAGGCTGCCATCGCCCAGCATGCGCTGGACAATTGGATAGAGGGCCGCGCTCATGCGGGTCCGGTCCACACTCTCCATGGCGCGGCCATAGGCCGATGACACCTGCAACAGGTTCGCCATGCGCTGGATGTCGGCGGACCGGTTGGTGCCGGCGGCGTGGAACAGCGCCGGATTGAAGAACGCCGCATCCCCTTTCCTGAGGGGCAGTTGAACATGATGCTCGGTGAAATGGGCCTGGAATTCGGGGCGGTTCATCGCCAGGTACCCGGGCAGATAGGTCTGCGAATAGGGCAGGTAAAGCGTGGGGCCGCTTTCCACCGGCATGTCGCAATGAGCGACGGCGCCCTGCAGCGTCAGCACCGGCGAAATCCGATGGACATGGACCGGGTAGCGTTCGATGACCGATGCGGTCTGAAAGCCGAGATGATAATCCCGGTGCGCCGACTGGGACGCGCCGCCCGGCCTGACATTGTTGACCTGCGATGTGACTTGGTAGGCCGGGCCGAGCCAGGCTTCCGATATCAGCGCGATAATGTCGTTGCCGTAATAGGCGGCGAAGGTTGCGGGATCGCGCAGGCAAAGCTTTTCCAGCGCGTTCCACACCCGGTCGTTGGCACCGGGCTTGGCAAAATGATCGCCTCCGCCTGCCCCGGCCGCGCGCTCCTCGGCGATGATGGCGTTGAAGGCCTCCGTCGCGGCATCGATCGGGGCCACATTCTCGAAAGCGCCGCGAAAGACGACCACACCTGGGCCGTCCGTCATCGCCTCGACCCACTCGGCGAGAAGCGCCTTGCGCCGGGCCGGATCGCCGGCGGCCGCGCGCACCGCGGCACCGTCGTAGATCAGGACGTTCTTCTGCACCTCGGACGCGAACGGATAGTCCGCCAGGTTTGTGGTCCGTTGCGTCGACGCCGCAAAATCGTCGATGCTGCACATATCGGCGGTTAACCAGACACGATCGGATCTGAGCTTGGAAAAATTGTCGGCCTTCACGGTATCCTCCCCATGGTCTTGTTTCGACTGGATGGCGGAAGTATAGCTCCGACTGAGAGGTGGCATATCGCTGAAACACCTCAAAAACACCTCAAGATCGGATCGAGACTGCTGATGTCGCATCCATTCCTGGTGAAGGACATTGCCCAGCAGGCCGGCGTCAGTATCGCCACGGTCGACCGTGTCCTGCATGGGCGCAGCGGCGTGCGTCAGCACACCATCCGCCGCATCGAGCAGGCGATCCGCGAACTGGAAACACAACGCTCGCAGCTCGGTCTGTCCGGCCGCAAATTCATTCTCGATCTCGTCATGGAGGCTCCGGTGCGCTTCACCGAGGCGGTGCGTGCGGCGCTGGAGGCCGAGATGCCGGGCCTCCATCCGGCCGTGTTCCGGTCACGCTACCACCTTGCCGAAATGCGAGCGGTGGCGAACACCGTCTCCCTGCTTGATGCAATTGCCCGTCGCGGCAGCAACGGCATATTCCTCAAGGCGCCCGATGTTCCGGAGATAGCGGCCGCGGTGGATCGGATCGTTCAGTCGGGCATACCTGTCGTGACCCTGGTCACCGATCTGCCGAACAGCCGGAGGCTGGCCTATGTCGGCGTCGACAACCGCGCCGCCGGCGAAACGGCTGCCTATCTGATCGGCGCATGGCTGGGTGGACGACATGCTGATGTCCTGGTCACATTGAGCAGCAACCGGTTCCGGGGTGAGGAGGAGCGCGAGATCGGCTTTCGCCGCGCCTTGCGCGAAAACTTTCCCGATCTCGGGATCGTCGACATCAGCGAAGGGCACGGCATCGATCGCGCGACGGGCGAGCTGGTCCGCACCGCGCTGATAAATCATCCCGACATTACGGCGGTGTACTCCATCGGCGGCGGAAACGCCTCCATCGTGCAGGCATTCGCCGCGGTGAAACGGCCGTGCCGGGTGTTCATCGGCCACGATCTCGACGCCGACAATCTCGACTTGCTGCGAAGCCGACGCATTTCGGCCGTACTGCATCACGATCTCAGACAAGACATGAGGACGGCCTGCATCCACATCATGCGGGCACAGGGCGCATTGCCGAAATCGGTCGCGCCAGGCGCGTCCAACATCCAGATCATCACGCCGTTCAACATGCCGGCGTGAGCTGGTCGTGGATTAAATCCGCAAGCCGAACCTGATCCCGTCATAGATGGCGGCATGGATATTGCGTGAGGCGACCGCATCGCCGATGCGCAGCAGCACGAAGCCGGCTTCGGGGTTACGTGTAGGGAAAATGTCGCCACCGTTGACCAGCCGCTCGTAATCCACCGCGCCACCATTGCGCGACAGCGGTTTCAGGCTGAGGTAGAGATCGTCGAGCGGCGCCGTACCGTGCTCGACCACCACCTGGTCGACCCGTCGCTCGCCGCGCCAGCCATCGGCAAAATCCGAAGCAAGTTCGGCGACCAGTTGATTGCCCTCACGGCGCACCGAGCGCAGGCGCGTGTTGATGGTGATGGTGACGCCCTGTTCCTGAAAGGCGCGCATATACGGCACGTGGTTCATGCCGCCCATTTCGGGGGCAAAGAAACGCTCCGGCGAAACCAGCTCCAGCTTGGACCCCGCGGTTGCGATCAACTCGGCCGCGCCCATGCCCTGATGGCCGCCATTGTCGTCAAACAGCAGCACGTTCTCGGCCGGCTTGATGCTGCCGGCCATGATATCCCAGCTCGACGTGACGAGATTGTCGCCCGCTGTCAGCGGCGGGTTCTGCGGCAGGCCGCCGGTGGCAACGATCACCACATCGGGCGCCAGCGCCAGAACATCATCCTTTTCCGCCCAGGTGTCATAGCGGATCTCGACGCCGAGCCGGTCGAGTTCGGCCAGCCGCCAGTCGATGATGCCGATCAATTCCTTGCGGCGCGGATTCTGCGTCGCCAGACGCACCTGGCCACCCGCTTGCGACGATGCCTCCAGGATCTTGACTTGATGGCCGCGCTCGGCTGCGACACGCGCCGCCTCCAGCCCACCGGCGCCGGCACCGACGACGACGACCTTCCGCTTCGGCCCTTCGGTCTTGACAATAATGTGCGGAATCTCGGCCTCGCGGCCGGTCGCGGCATTGTGCACGCACAGCGCCTCGCCACCCTCATAGATGCGGTCGAGGCAATAGGTGGCGCCGACACAAGGGCGGATCTCGTGTTCACGGCCCTCCATCACCTTTTTGATGATGTGGGGATCGGCGATATGCGCACGCGTCATGCCGACCATGTCGAGCTTGCCGGTGGCGATAGCATGACGCGCTGTGGCGACATCGGAGATGCGCGCCGCGTGGAAGGTCGGAAACTTTGTCGCCGCCCTCACCTCGCCGGCGAAATCGAGGTGCGGCGATGACCGCATGCCGGCCACCGGAATGACCTTGGTCAACGCCGCATCGCTCTCGATCGACCCACGGATGATGTTGAGGAAATCGACCTTGCCGGAGCCGGCCAGCCGCCTGGCGATCTCGACACCCTCCTCCTTCGACAGGCCTTTCTCGAAGTCCTCATCGGCAACCATGCGAATGCCGACGATGAATTTCTCGCCGACCGCAGCGCGCACGGCGTCCAGCACCATGTTGGTGAAACGCAGGCGGTTGTCGAGCGAGCCGCCATACGCGTCATCGCGATGATTGGTGGCCGGCGACCAGAAGCCGTCCATCAGATGGCCGTAGGATTCGAACTCGATGCCGTCGAGGCCTGCCGCCTGGCAGCGCTGCGCAGCCGAAGCGTAGTCGGCAACGATGCGCTCGATGTCCCAGTCCTCGATCGTTTTCGGGAAAGCGCGATGCGCCGGCTCGCGTACCGGCGAAGCCGAAAGCACCGGCAGCCAGTCGGCCTTGTTCCAACCGGTGCGGCGGCCGAGATGGGTGATCTGGATCATCACCTTGCAGTCATACTCGTGGCAGGCCTCAGTGAGTTCGGCCAGCCACGGCACGATGCGGTCGTCATAGACATGCAAATTGCCGAAGGCGGCGGGGCTGTCGCGCGAAACGATCGCAGAGCCGGCCGTCATGGTCAGCGCCATACCGCCCCTAGCCTTTTCGGCGTGGTAGAGCCGGTAGCGCTGTTTCGGCATGCCATCCTCGGAATAGGCCGGCTCGTGGCTGGTCGACATCACCCGATTCTTCAGCGTCAGATGCTTGAGCTGGTAGGGCTGGAGAAGCGGGTCGTTGCTGGTCATCGTCTTCCTGCTTTTTCAAATTGTGCTAATGAGCGCGGCAAATTCGAAGGACAACCGCCCATGGTCGATACCAAAACCCTTACCCAGCTCGGCGCCCATGTCGAGACGCCACAGAGCCCCGAAGCAGCAGTCCTGGAGACCGTGCCGTTTTCGCGCGGCGACGGTCCGCCGGCGATCGTTCGCTTCACCTGCCCGGAGTTCACCTCGCTGTGCCCGGTGACCGGCCAGCCGGATTTCGCCCATATCGTCATCGACTATGCACCCGATGCGGCTTTGGTGGAATCGAAGTCGCTGAAGCTGTTCATGACCTCGTTTCGCAACCATGGCGCCTTCCATGAAGATTGTACCGTCATGATCGGCCGCCGCATCGTGGCAGCAACCAAGCCGCTGTGGTTGCGTATAGGCGGCTATTGGTATCCGCGCGGCGGCATTCCGATCGATGTGTTCTGGCAGACCGGCGCGCCACCGGAAGGCGCCTGGCTGCCCGACACCGGTGTGGCGCCCTATCGCGGGCGCGGCTGAACTGATGTCAACCATTGCCGGCACCCGTCAGGCATAGCCTCGTCGCCAGGAAGGGAAGGACGGCATCGCGGTAGCGTGGCAGGTCGTAGCGCAGCAGGTCGACATGGCCTGCCCCTTCGAACCAGACCAGTTGCGAGCCGGTGGCGGCGTTTTGCAGCGCCATCACCTGGCCACGATCGATGAACGGATCGACGCTGCCCGCAAGCAGCATCAGGGGTGCACCGATCTTGCCGAGGCGATCGACCGGCCTGACGTCGTCGGCGCTCAAGCCGAGACGAACCGGCATCTGCGCCAAAAGCACATCGGCCTGGAAACCGCGCCAGAAGTGGAAAGGCATGCGCCATGCCGTGGTCTCGCGCAAACTCGCGTAGAGCTGCTCCAGCACATAGGCATCGGCAGGCGCTTGCTGTGCGGCAAAGACGAATGCCGTGGCACCCAGCGATGAGCCGGACGCCCCAAGTTTCTGGCCGGGGAAGCGTTGCCTGGCAAAGGCAATGATGCGGGCGGCGTCCTGCCCTTCGCTGTAGCCGAAGCCTTGAGTGGCGCCGCCGCTCTCGCCGTGCCCGGACAGGTCGAACAGGATGACGGAATAGCCGGCGCCGAACAAAAGCTTCGCCCTTTGAACCAAGGCCAGCCTGTTAGCGCCGCGCCCATGCAGCAGCACAATCGCGCCGCAACTGCCCTTTCGATCGGCTACCCAGCCGACAAGCTCGGGCGCATCGGCCTGATCGAGCACAACCCGCTCGACGGGAAAGTCGCCAGGCGCCACCAGAGCTTGCCGGGGCTGGCGTGCGATCAGCAGGGTGCCGATGTGCCAGTCGAACACGCCTGCGGCAGCGCCGAGCCCGACCAGCACGATCGCGAGCCACAAGCGAAGCTTCATTGCCGGTTCATTCGCACTGATATTGGCTGAGCGCCCACTCGCCGGTCACCGACAGCAGGTCCGATATCTTCCAGTCGCCATCGACCTTTTTCAGCTTCCACTCCAGCCGGTGCTGATGGCCTTCGACGACGAAGGCGACGACCACCTTGGCTTGATCGCCGTTCACGGCCTCGATGCTCTTCAGGCTCTTGTCGATTGCGAGCTTATCGTAATCGGCATTGTCCAGCGCCATGTTGGGATCGAGGCATTCGCCCTGCCCGGATTTGCGCAGCGCGTCGCTCTTATCGAGCACGGTTTTCGCCGGATCGATGAAATGGCTGCGCTGCGCCGGATCGATCTCCAGCCCAACCTGATTGTAGAACGGCCGCACCACCGCCGTCGGCGATCCCGGCTGGATGGGCGCGGCGGGGGCGCTGGGCGGCCAGGCAACCGGCGGCGTTGCCGGCTCCACCGCACCGCCCGGTGCGTTGGCGGGCGGCGTCCCGCTGTCGGCAGGAGCGCTAGCCGAGGGCGCGCCGTTGGCCGGAGCGTTTGCCGGGGGCGCGCCAAACAGCCCTTGCGCCACAGCGCTGCCACCTGCTGCCACGGATAACATGCCAGCGATCGACAAAGCCACGAGACTGAAGCGGAAGGCTGCATTGCGGGATCCGGTCGGCGACGCGGTCGGGTTGGCTGAGAATCCAGCCGATGGCCTTCGGGCCCGATTCATGGACATGCTGAACTCACTGGCGCGAATAGCCCCAGACCGCCTCAATTGCTTGCTCGCGCAGTCGCCTGCGCGGAGCATTTTCGTGGGTTCACGCAGTCATCCCGCGCCCGCCGTTGCTGTCAACAGCTATTTCTGCGGAATGGTCGGTGGATTGGGACCATCTGCCGTGTTGCCGTTGAGCTGGTTGGTGCCGTAGGACGAAATCACGCCGCCATTGACGATGGCCGTTCCGGTCGCGTTGCCGGAGATGGTCGATCTGCCGACGCGGATTGTCGCATTCGCTCCGTCGACGCGCAGGCCGCCTGCCGCACCGTTGTTGGCCACGGTAACGCCGTCGACCATGAGGTTGATGGCCGGCCCGCCGCCCGGATTCAGGATGCTGATACCGGCATTGGTATTGCCCGAGACATTGCTGTTCACAATAGTCGTGTTCGAGCCACCGGTGTTGCTGGTGCCGTCCGCCTTCACCCCGGCTAGGTTGTTGTTCTCGATCGACGAGGTCTCGATGACGACCTTGGCGACGCCGGCACCGGTCGGCTGGATATGAATGCCGTCATTGTTGCCGGTGATGATTGTGTCGCGGACATAGAGTTCGGCTGTGCCAGACGGTGCGAACAAGATGCCGTTGCCGTTCCCGGCGCCAGCGCCAGTGTTGTCACGAATGACGCAATCCTCGACATGCAGCGCGGCGCCGGCAAGAAACCGGATTCCGTTGAGACCCGGACCAGCCGTCGCGCTGTCGATATCGAGACCACGAAGAACGATAACGTCAGTGGCCAACGCATTGACGATGATGCCATTTGTCGATGCGTTCAACACACCTGCCTCGACATCCTCGCAAGCGATGGTCATCGACTTGGTAATTGTTACCGCACCGAAGCCACCTGGATCGATGCAGTTGATTTCGCCGCCGGCCGCGGTCTTCGAGATCGCGCCAGCGAAGGTCTTGCACGGCGCCGTGCGACTGCAGGGATTGGCATCGTCACCAACGCCTGAAACCCATGTCCGGGTCGCCTGCGCGGAAGCCGGCGTAGCAGTCACGGCCATCACCAGCACGAGAAGCAGCGAAGATAATAGGTATCCTAGAATTTTCATGATCATTCCCCCTAAATGGAACAAGATAATCGTTCACAACCAAGCGGAGGAAGTTTAGCGCGTTGCCTCGTCGAAAGCAACGTGACGTCAAAACCGAATCACCAATTTGAATTTCTCATATGAACGGCGGTCCGCCAAGCTACGCAGCCGCCATCGTGCCTTTGTTACATAGCCTTCACACTACAGTCGAAGTGCTTGACGTTCCACGAAATTTAGCAAGCTTGGCGCGCCAGGGATGGCAAGCAGCGACATAAATCAGCCGATTCGCCCCCCCGCCGGAACGGCCAAGGCCCATGGCGTCACTCCGGATCCTGGCCCGCCATGCATTCGAGTTGGCTTAGCGTCCAGGCGCTGGTCTTCGAAGCAATGTCCGATACCTTCCACTTGCCATCGACCTTCTTCAGCGACCAGTGCATTTCGCGTTGCGAATCGTCGCCGTCCGGAAAGAGGCTGAAGTTCGCCACCACCTGCGCGGTGTCGCCATCCACCGTCTCGGACAGTTTCAGGGTCTTGGAGACCGTTTTCTGGTCGAAATCCTGCGCGTCAAGACCAGGGTCGAAGTCGATACAGGCGACCTGATCGGGATTCTTCTTGGTCGCCTGATCGTTGAGATCGAACAATTTCGTCACCGGCTCGGTGAAGCGATCCCGGTATTGTGCGTCGGCCTCGAACTTAACCGCCGGAACATAGAAGAACTTCACCGCGTCGGACGCCGGCCCGGCGAAGGCGGTTGCGGGCAAGGCTGTCGCAAGAGCGGCAAGGAGCACTGTCAGTCTCATGCAGAATCTCCGGTGAAGCAATCAACACCACGCATCCTGCATATCGGTTTTCTTGCGGCTCATGAAGCCCTGCGGCGCCAGCCTCAGATGCCCCGCCAGATGTTCTGGAGGTTCGCAATTGCCGACGATACTGGCCAGATACAATCGCCGCGAGCATCACAGGATCCTCAGCCTCCGAAAATCGCGACCGGCGCTTTGAGTCGGGAGCGCTCAGGTTTGACACCAAGCCCTGGCATCTGGGGGACGCGTATATGCCCGTTTTCGATGACGATGGGATTTACGGGATCGGTATGCCCTTCGATGTATTCCTGCGCGATCCAGGCGCCCTCAAAGCGTCTCGGCTCGACGGTAGCGGCCAGGTGCACGCATGCCGCGGCGATGACGTCCCCACCCCAGGCGTCGTCGCAACTGTGCGGAAGAGATCGTATCGCACACAGGTCGCGGACCGTGACCATCCTGGTGAGGCCGCCAAGGCGGGTCACCTTCAATCCGAATCCGTCAGCGATACCTGAAGAAACTGCCCGCAGGACGGCATTCAAATCCTCGGTATTCTCGTCGAGGTAGACCGGGTGGGTAACGCGTCCCTTGAGGCTCGCGACTTCCTCCATGGTGTTACAAGGCTGTTCGAACACGAACGGGATTGCCTGGCAAAGCCGATCGATGTGCAGCGCCGCCGCGGCCGTGAGGCCACGATTGGCGTCGACGGCTATCCGAGCCTTGAAGCCAACCGCTTCCCATACCTTGTGCACGGTGGCGACGTCCTGTTCGAGATCCCGTCCGCCAATCTTGATCTGAAGCCGTGGGTATCCGGCCTTGACCTTGTCGACGGCAATGCGCGCAGTCTCGTCCGGTGGACCGACAATAGTCGAGTAGTAGGACGGCACACGGTCGGTGAGCGCACCGCCCAGAAGTGTTGAAACCGGAACGCCCAGCCGCTGGCCGGTAAGATCGAGGAGAGCTATGTCCAAGGCTGCCTTGGCATAGTTGTGACCGTTCAACCGCTCGTCAATTCTCTTCGCGAGGCGGCGCATCGACGTAGTGTCCTCGCCAACGAGCCCCGGCGCTATTTCGGCAATTGCCGCTCTCGCGCCCAGAGCATGTTGGGGCTGATAAACAGGGCCGACCGGGCAAGTCTCACCCCAGCCTGACAGCCCGTCCTCGGTGGTCACTTCAACGAGCGTGCTGTCCAGATCCTGCACGGTATCGCTGGCCATCCGGTAGGCACCGCCTTTGACAGGCAGAGACATCTGATAGACTTTGATCGACTCGATACGCATATTGGGCCTTAGCTCCCTTCGAGCCAAGCGATTCTGGCCATCTTGCCACCACGGTGCATGACGGCGCTCTCGGTCACAAAGCTGGATCGAACTGTTGTGCTCAAGCGCGGACGTTGTGCTTGCGCTTCATGAAGTCCTTGGCGGTCTCGACCGCCACCGCGGCATCGCGGCAATAGGCGTCGGCGCCGACGGCCTTGCCGAATTCCTCGTTGAGCGGCGCGCCGCCAACCAGCACGACATAGTCGTCGCGAATGCCCTTTTCCTTCATCGTGTCGATGACGACCTTCATGTAGGGCATGGTCGTGGTCAAAAGCGCCGACATGCCGATGATGTCGGGCTGGTGCTTTTCGATCGCATCGAGATATTTCTCGACCGCATTGTTGATGCCGAGGTCGATGACGTCGAAGCCGGCGCCTTCCATCATCATGCCGACGAGGTTCTTGCCGATGTCGTGGATGTCGCCCTTGACGGTGCCGATCACCATCTTGCCCTGCTTGGGCGCACCGGTGGCGGCGAGCAGCGGACGCAGGATGAACATGCCGGCCTTCATGGCGTTGGCCGACAGCAGCACTTCGGGAACGAACAGGATGCCGTCGCGAAAATCCTCGCCGACGATGCGCATGCCTTCGACCAGCGCCTCGGTCAGCACCTTGTAAGGCACCCAGCCGCGCTCCAGCAGGATGTTGGTGCCTTCCTCGATCTCTTCCTTCAGCCCGTCATAGAGATCGTCGTGCATCTGCTGCACCAACTCGTCATCGGAAAGTTCAGAAAGGATGATCTCGTCGTCGGACATTTTGCCTGCGCCAATCGCCTGTCAGTGATCTACGGGCCGCCGGCACCTTTTGTCATAGGGTACCGGCGGCGGTTGATTGCAAATCTCGGGAGCTAAATCAGGCGTCGAGCCAGACGTTCTGAAAGTCCATTTCGTAGGTCTGGTGCATACCGTAGTTCTTCACCTTCTTGCTCATGTGGCAGTAGAGCTTCTGCCAGAACGGCTGGATGATGACGCCGGAATCCTGCAGGATTTGCTCGACGTCTTTCATCACCTCCTTGCGTTTGGCAGGATCTGCCAGCGAAAGCGCCTGCTTCAGCTTGGCGTCGAAATCCGGATTGGCATAGGCCGTTTCATTCCAGGCTTCACCCGAGCGATATCCCAAGGCCAGCACCTGGACGCCAAGCGGCCGCATGTACCAGATGGTCATAGAGTACGGATACTTCGTCCAGTCATTCCAGAAGGTCGAACCCGGTAGCACCGTACGCTTGACCTTGATGCCGGCATCGCGCAATTGGCCGGCGATCGCATCGCCAGTGTTCTTCTGCCATTCGTCCTCGACGGTGATCAACTCGTGCTCGAAGTCGGCCTGCCCGGCATCCGCCATCAGCTTCTTGGCGGCGGCGGCATCGCGTGTCTTCTTGGGCAGCGGATAGTATTCGGGATGGATCGGGGCGACGTGGTGGTTCTCGCCGACCGTGCCGAGCCCGGCGTAGCCGAGCTGCATGACGGCATTGTTGTCGACGGCCATCTGCAGCGCATTGCGCACCCGCTGGTCGTCATAGGGCTTGTGGGTGATGTTGGTGCGGGCAACGAGCGTGGTCGCCGTTGCGACTTCCGATTTCACCAGATCCATCTTGTCGAGGGCGTCGATGAAGTCGGCCGGTGTTTCGAAATCGAGGTCGATCTCGCCGGATTCGAAGGCATTCAGCGTGGCGTTGAAGTCGGTGCCGTAATCGATGAACTCGACACCGTCGAGCGGCGTTTCACCACCCCACCACTTGCCGTTCTCGCGACGCTTGACAACCGCCTTGGTACCTACTGCGTAGGAGACCAGTTCGAAGGGTCCGGTACCGATCGGCTTCTTGATCGGGTCGGCGCCGTCCTTGTCGAAGTCGCGATGCACGACCAGCGCCGGATAGTCAGTGAAGCCCGGTATGATCGCGATATCGGGTTCGGACAGCTTCAGCTTGACCGTGAGGTCGTCGACCTTGGTGATGGCACCATCCTTGGCCTTGCCGGTCTTTGTGTCGATCAGCGCGCCGACGCGTGCCGCCATGGAATTGCCGGAAGCAGCCTTCTCGCACCAGCGGTTCAGATTAGAGACCACGTCATCGGCGTTGAAGGCATCGCCATTGTTCCAGGTGATGCCTTTGCGCAGATGCAGTGTGTATTCGGTGGCGTCGTCATTGACGTCCCAGCTTTCAAGCAGCACCGGCTCGAACGTGAACTGGTGCGTGTAGCGGACGAGCGGCTCGAGCCAAGTCCGGGTGACGTTTGCCATCTCGGTCCAGTCATAGGTGCGCGGATCCTTCTGCGCCTTGACCGACATGGCGACACGCAGCGTTCCGCCCTTTTTCGGTTCATCGGCCAGGGCTTTGGTCGGCGCGGCAAGGCCGATCATGCTGTAGGCGAAAGCCGTCGATGCGCCGAAGGCGCTGGCCAGCGCCAGGAATTCGCGCCGGTCCATATGGCCTGCACGCGTCTCTTTCGCCATTGCCTCGATAGCGCCCGGCACGCGGTCGCCATTGCTTCTGAAGAACGTCATTTTTTTCTCCCTTTTTTGTTCCCGTTAGTTTGTTCGTCCGTCGCGTCAGCTGACGCTGTTTGGCAGCGCCTCCTCGCGCCGCGCAATGAAATCCGCCAGCCCGTCGGCAATGCCCTCGTCGAGCTTCGGTTCCTCATAATCCGCGAGCATGTTGCGCGCCTTCTCGCGACCGCGCGTGTCGTGGTCCTTGGCCCCTTCAGCCTTCCACTGTTCGTACGAATTGAAGTCCATGATCGAGGGTATGAAGAAGGCCGACTCGAAATGTTCGAGCGTGTGTTTGGTGCCGAGGAAATGGCCCTGCGGGCCTACCTCGCGGACTGCCGCCATCGCCTCCTTGAAATCGTCGAACGGCAGCCCGCCGGCATATTTGTACCAGCCGACAAGCTGTTCGCAGTCCGTTGCGAATTTCGAATAGCCGCAGCTCAAGCCGGCCTCGAGCCATCCGGCGGAATGCCAGATGTAGTTGGCCCCGGAGAGGATTGCGGCATGCATCAGCATGTTCGATTCGTAGCCCGCCTGGGCATCGTTCAGCTTCGACCCGACATGGAAGCCCGAGGTGCGCCATGGCAGTTTGTATTTCCTGGCCAGCGCCCCCATCAGATACATCATCTGCGCGGCCTCCGGCGTGCCGCCCATCGGCGCCCCGGTCTTCATGTCGACCGTGACCATGAACTGTCCGTAGAGCTGCGGCGAGCCGGGACGCAGCAGCTGCGTGAACGCGACGCCCGCCAGCGCTTCGGCATTGACCTGCGCGACCGCGCCGACGGCGGAGGCCGACGTCGAGGCGCCGCACAGGGCGAAGGGCGCAAGGATGAGCGGTTGGTTGTGGCGTGCGTAGACCTTCATCGCATCCAGCATGGTGGCGTCCCACACCAGCGGCGAGTTGCAGTTGGTGATCGACACCAGCACCGGATTGTCGCGGACATAGTCCTCGCCGAACACGATGCCCGCCATGGCCATCGTATCTTCCGCCCGTTCCTTGGACGTCACTATGCCCATGAACGGCTTGTCCGAGTGCTTCAGCGCCGAATGGATGATGTGGAGATGGCGCTTCGGCACCGCGATTTCCATCGGCTCGCAGATGACCGAGCTCGACGAGTGCAGCGCCGGCGCCATATAGGCGAGCTTGTGGAAGTTGTTGAGGTCGGCAAGCGTGCCGTAGCGCCTGTTGTTGTCGAGGTCGCGCACATAGGGCGCGCCGTACATCGGCACGAAGATGGAGTTGTTGCCGCCTACCCGCACCGTCCGCTGCGGATTCCTCGCATTGAGCGTAAACTCTGACGGGACCTTCGATACCAGTTCCATCAGCAGGGCACGGTCGATCCGGACGCGCGTATCGGAAACATCGGCTCCGGCGGCCTTCCACAGGGCGATCGCCTCATCGTCGCGGAATTCGCAGCCCACCTCTTCGAGGATTAAAAGTGACTCCTGGTGGATCAGTTCCACCGCTTCATCCGGGACCATCTCATAAACAGGGATCTTGCGGACCAGGGTCGGAAAAGACGCCATGGGAATTCCGCGCAGTGTCTTGCGCCCCACGCGGCCACCCGCTCGACGGTTGGCAGGTTCGGTTATTTCAGCGGCCGGTGCGTTCATGAAACTCGATCCTCCTAGAGGCCTTCAATCTAGAGAGACAAAATGCAGCTGTGACGCTGGAAAATCCTGATCGCTTGTATAAGTTGAGCTTATGCGAAGCCTGCGCCATCTACTGCCCTCCGCCGGCAGCCTGATTGTTTTCGAAGCCGCCGGCCGGCTGTCAAGTTTTACCGCCGCCGGGCGGGAGCTCGGCATGACACAGGCCGCCGTTTCCTATGCCGTGCGCGGACTGGAAGAGCAGCTCGGCGCCAAGCTGTTCCAGCGCCGCCACCGACAAGTCGTCTTGACCGAGGCCGGCGAACGCTTCCACGCCGACGTCTCGCTCGGCCTTTCGCATATCCGCAAGTCGGCGGAGGATCTGCGCCTGCAGGCGACCGGCGGCCATGTCACGCTGGCCGCCTCGACCGCTTTTGGCTCGTTCTGGATGATGCCGCGCCTGCAGCAATTCCGCGACGAACTGCCTGGCGTTGATCTGCGCATCCAGACCGCCGACCGCGACCTCGACATCATCGCCGAGGGCATCCCGCTCGGCGTGCGCGGCGGCGTGCCGCGCGACTGGCCGGACTATCATTCGCTGTCGCTCTCTGACGAGGAGATCTTCCCGGTCGCAGGTCCCAACTATCTGGCGAAGTTTGGGCTGCCGAAGACTGTCGAGGAACTGGCAACGCACCGCCTCATCCATCTCGAGGAGCCCTACCGCGAGGCCCCGAACTGGGACGAATGGTTCGCGTCCGCAGGAACCAGCCTCCGTAATGCCGAGCGCGGGTTGCGCATCAATGACTATGCCTTGGTGATTCAGGCGGTCATGGAGGGACAAGGCATCTCGCTCGGCTGGCGGCATCTGGTCGAGCGCCTTGTGGCATCGGGACTTTTGGTGCCGGTGACGGATCATGTGCTGAGGACCGGCATCGGATTCCACGTCATCTGGCCGAAGAACCGCGAGCTCAGTGAGAATGCCCGCAAAGTAAGGGATTGGCTGGTGGCTCAGGCGTGAAAAAGTGATTGTATCCGAAAATCCCCTCTATCAGTAGTAGGTGTTCCAGGTTTAGTAATTGCATACTGGACGGGGGTAACGATGATCGCGAAACTCGGCGGCCATTTCGGCGTGGCTGTGTCTGGTCTGATTACTTTGTGTTGGTTGTTCTGGCCGTAATAGTCGTCAACCACCTAACAGGCTTCAACGTTTTTTCGTTCAGCTTCTGGGTGGTCATTCCGGCTGGGGCAGTGTTGACAGGGGTGGCTGCAGCCTCGGGCTACTATTTTGGCAGCCTGTTTTTTCACACCCGACCCACGTGATTTCTTCTCGTCCAAATTCTCATTGTGACCGCTGCGGCGCAATTGGTCATCTACTATGGCGAATATCGCTCGTTGGTTCTCGATGATGGCACGATGGCTTCTGATGCCATTGGTTTTTGGGATTATCTCGATACATATCTGAAATCGATGCATCTCAAGGCCGGACATGGCGGCCATATCGACACTGGCGAGGTTGGCAACTTTGGCTACTGGTTAGCAGTGATCGATTTTATCGGTTTCATCCTCGGAGGATTTTTCGTCTTTTTCATGCTGCAGGCCTATCCGACGTGCTGGAAATGCAGTCGATATTTCAGGAAAATAAGCAAGACGGGCCAGATGTTTCCTGATCATGAGCAGTTCGCGAAATATTACGACGCTCTTTTTCAGCACCCTGTCGACAGCAAGCCCTTCGCGGATTTGATGAAAGGCAACCCTAAGGTCCGCAAACCCACTTTGGACACGGTCTTGATAGGATCGGATCTTCTTGGCTGTGCGCATTGCAAGACGCAGCTTCTAACTCAAAAGGTTCAGATCCTGGGAAAGAAGGGGTGGAAGGATATCCCAAAGCTGACCCGGAACGTTCGGTTACCGGATGGCGTGGATCTGCGGCAAGTGGTTAAGACTAGCTGATTTGGGTGATCGTGGACGGTCCGATGCAATTAGCCTATCCGCAGCGGTCCCGAATCCGCCTATAGTGCGCCCATGCCCATTCGCCAGCTTTCCGAAACGATGATCAACCAGATCGCCGCCGGCGAAGTCATCGAGCGTCCGGCGAGCGTGGTCAAGGAACTGGTCGAGAACGCGCTCGATGCCGGCTCATCACGGGTCGAGGTCGTCACGGCAGGCGGCGGGCTGAACTTGATCCGCGTCACCGATGACGGCTCCGGCATCCCTGAACCGGAGCTTTCGCTGGCAATCGCACGCCATTGCACCTCCAAGCTCGTCGAGGATATCAACGACATCCGCTCGCTCGGCTTCCGCGGCGAAGCCCTGCCGTCGATCGGCTCTGTGTCGCGGCTGTCGATCCGGTCGCGCACAGCCTCCGGCGACAGCGCCGCCGAAATCGGCATCGAGGGCGGCCGCATCTTGCCTGTCCGGCCGGCGGCCGCCAACCGCGGCACCACCGTCGAAGTGCGCGACCTGTTTTTCGCCACGCCGGCACGGCTCAAATTCATGAAGGGCGAGCGCGCCGAAAGCTCGGCGACCAGCGATGTCGTCAAGCGCATTGCCATCGCCTTCCCTTCCGTGCGGTTCACGCTGGCCGGCTCTGACCGCTCGACGCTGGAATTGCCGGCGACCGACGACAGTCCGGAAGGCAGCCTGCGCCGCGTCGCCCAGGTGATGGGGGCCGAGTTTCCGGACAATTCCATCGCCATCGACGCGATGCGCGAGGGCGTGCGTCTGACCGGCCATGTGTCGATCCCGTCCTTCACCCGCGCCAACGCGCTGCAGCAATATGCCTATGTCAACGGCCGGCCGGTGCGAGACAAGCTGATCGCCGGCGCCATTCGCGGCGCCTTCGCCGATGTCCTGCCGCGCGACCGACATGCGGTGACGGTGCTGTTTCTTTCGCTCGATCCGGCCATTGTCGACGTCAATGTCCACCCGGCCAAGGCTGATGTGCGCTTCCGCGATCCGGGCCTGGTGCGCGGGCTGATCGTCGGCGCCATCCGGCAGGCATTGGCCGATGCCGGCATCCGTTCAGCCACCACGGGCGCCGCCGGCATGATGGCGGCGTTCCGGCCGGGTGCGCCATCCTATGGTCACAGCGGCCCGGCCAACGGCCATCGCAGCTATGACGCGGCCTATCGCCCGTCCGGTTCAGCCGGCTTCGACCCCGCGCGCTCGCCGCAGCGGCCGCTCGACATGCAATTCGAGGGCCCGGGCTTTGAACGCGCCACCACGAGAAACAGCGGGTTTGGTGAGCCCGACCAGCCAGCCTTCGATGCCAGCCCGCTTGCCAGCGCCGATGCGCGCGCCAGCCAGGATATGCCGGCCGAGACGCTGCTCGGTGCGGTGTTGGGTGCGGCGCGCGCCCAAGTGCACGAAAACTACATCGTTGCCCAGACCAGGGATTCGCTCGTTATCGTCGACCAGCATGCGGCGCACGAGCGGCTGGTTTACGAAGCCCTGAAGAACGCGCTGCACTCGCGGCCCGTCCCCTCGCAGATGCTGCTCCTGCCTGAGATCATCGACCTGCCGGAAGAGGACGCCGAGCGGCTCGCCATGCATTCCGAAACGCTCGCCCGCTTCGGCCTCGGCATCGAGCGTTTCGGCCCGGGCGCTGTCGCCGTGCGCGAGACGCCGTCGATGCTGGGCGAGACCAATGTGCAGCAATTGGTGCGCGACCTCGCCGACGAGATCGCCGACAATGACACGGTCGAGACACTGAAAGAGCGGCTGGACAAGATCGCCGCCACCATGGCCTGCCACGGCTCGGTGCGCTCCGGCCGGCTGCTCAAGGCCGAGGAGATGAACGCGCTGCTGCGCCAGATGGAGGCGACGCCGGGCTCCGGCACCTGCAACCATGGCCGCCCGACCTATATCGAGCTCAAGCTGGCAGATATCGAAAGGCTGTTCGGGCGGCGCTGAGCATTCTGTCCGACGGCAAGCAAGACGCCAACCAAGCCGCCTGGCGCTGCTGCGGACGCATAGAGGGAGAACTGTTACCCATTTAGCCGGCTCAACCTGTTACCATCTATCTATCGGCTGGACACTTTCTTCAGTCGGTATTTCCCGGTGGCACGATTGAAGACGTAGTCTTCCGAGTCGCCAGCGCCGCCGCCGCGAAAATTCACCGAAATGATGTCCTTGCCTGCCTCGGTCCATTTCTGGACGTTCATGTAGATGGGCGTCATCAGCATGCCGGCATTGCAGTCATCGTCCTTGAAGGTGATCGTCTGAACGATCTTGCCGCTGCTCTTTTTGATGACCTGCATTTTCGTCATGCAGAAGCCGGCGCTGGTGTTCGCGTAAACGCCGGCGAACCTGTCGGCGGCTGTCTCTGCCCAGAAGGGAATCTCGACGGTGCCGACGATCTTTGCGTCGCCGGTGTCATCGAGGCTCGCGACCTTCTTGAGAATAATGGGCAATCTGTCGGCGCCCATGCTCAAGCTTCCCGTCGCGCCGCCTGCGTTGAAATCGAGGACGATCGGGCATCCGGCGGTGTCGACTGGCGTCTTTGATCCCATCACCAAGACCCGGTAGAATTCCTTGTCGTCCGCGATCTCGCAAAGCGAGACTTTGGTGCCGGTGACGGTGCCATACAGGGCGATCGGCCTCTGCTTTGCGTCGCGGAAGTAGCTTCCTTCGACGGTAATGCCGCTGCCGAAACTGTCATATCTCTGCAGCGACAAATGGACCGGATCAGCCCCGATGGTCCCTGCGTAATTTTCGACCTGATACCAGCCGGCGACGGCTTCCCCGGTCAGCAACAAAACGCAAAAGAGCGCCGATATGAGCAGTTTTCCCATTCCGTCCCCCAGTGAAAGCAGCTCACCATAACGGCCCTTCCTCTGGGTGTCTGCATGCCGGCGGATACGGTTTCGGGTTTGACTCCGCAAACGCCTCCAACCTTCTGTTTTACCTCTTCAAATTCACCACCATGACGCCGCCGAGCGCCAGTGCGCCGCCGAGGATGCCAAGCAGCGTCGGCACTTCGCCCAGCCAGAAGAAGCCGATCAGGGCGGACATTGGCGAGACCAGGTAGAGGAAGTTCGAGGCGCGCGCTGCCGGCAGGCGCGACAAGGCCGTCGCCCAGGCGGCATAGGCGATCAGGCTCGGTACGATGCCCAGAAAGATGACGGCGCCGAGGCCGGCTGTGTTGGCGACCGCTGCCTGTGCAAAGCCGCTTGGCAGAAACGGCGACAGGCAAAGTGCGCCAAGGATCATGTTCGAGGCCGAGATGGTCAGCGGGTGATGGCGAGCAAAGAGCGGCTTCTGGACGATGGTGTTGACGGCCGAGCAGAGCGCGGAGCCAAGAACCAGCAGCGCACCGGTATTGAAGTGCAGGCCGTTGCCGTCGGCCACGGCGATGATGCCGATGCCGGCGAAGGAAATGGCCGTGCCGGCCCAGGCCCAGCTTGAGAAGCGCTCGCCGAGCAATGCCATTGCCATGATGGCGGTGAAGATCGGGCTGACATTGATGATGAAGCCGGCGGCACCGGCCGAGACGGTCAGTTCGCCGAAGTTGAGCATAACGGTGTAGAGCGCGACGAAAATTGCCCCGCCAAAGACGAGGCGCCACACCTCGTCGAGCCTGGGCAGTGCCGGGCGCTTGACGGCAAGGAAGATCGCCGCCGGCACTGCGGCGATGGCAAAGCGCAGGGCGCCCAGTTCCAGCGGCCCGAAGGCGGCAAGGCCGGCGCGAATCGCGGGAAAGGCGGACGCCCAGCCGACCACCGTAAGCGCCACGGCGATGGCGGCCGTGGTATCCATGCGCTGTGTCTGATTCAACGTGCCCGTCATCGCGCTCATCTCACTGTCCTCGTGTTCTTCCGTCCTGAAAGCCACAAAACGCCTTTTCCCGCTTGTTGACAAACGACCAAATCGAGGATCACCTGTGACTATGGATCACAGCTCGGACACAATGGTGCCGCTCGAAACCCTGCGCGCCTTCGATGCGGCGGCGCGCACGGGCAGCTTTTCGGCGGCGGCCGAAAAGCTCAACATCACCCATGGCGCCGTCAGCCGGCAGATCGCCAAGCTCGAGGACTGGCTGGGGTTGAAAGTGTTCGATCGCGGCGCGCGCGGCGTCTCGCTGACAATCGAAGGCAACCGGCTGCATCTGCGCACGGCGGAAGCCTTCGCGCTGATATCAAGCCATTCCGACCGCTGGGTCGAGCCGCGCGGCACGGCGGTGGTGCGGCTGACGTCGATCCCCTCGGTCAGCGGGCTTTGGCTGATGCCGCGCATGGCGGCACTGGAGAACAATCCTACCAAACTGCGCATCGTGCTCGATGTCGACATCCGCCAGGCCGACCTTGCTGATGAAGGCATCGATCTGTCGATCCGCTGCGGCCGTGGCGGTATTCCGGGCCGCGTTTCGGTAAAACTCTTCGAGGAGCATGTCTTTCCCGTCGCCTCACCGGAACTGGCACGCGAAATCGGCCGCGGCGACCCGGCCCGGCTGCTCAAATTTCCGCTGATCAACGATTCCGATGCTTCCGGCTGGCGCGCATGGTTCGCCGCGCAAGGCATGGACTATCGTCCGCGCCCGCAGGATCGGCGATTCGAGGACTATAATCTGGTGCTGGATGCTGCCGCCTATGGGCTCGGTATTGCCTTGGCGCGTCCGCCGCTGACCGGGCATCAGCTGCAGTCGGGCCGCATCACCGCGGTCGACGAGCGCACCGCGCTCAATCCGGTGTCCTATTGGCTCGATCGGCCGATGGGGCGGCCACGCACTGCCGCGGCCGACCTCGCCCGCCGCATCGCGCGGCAGGCCGGATTGGCGCCGGACAAGATCGAGGCGTTTGTCGAGGCCGAGCGCTAGGCCTCCTGGCCTATCCCGTCAGCCGATTCGACGTTCAGCGAAGCAACAGCAGAACGAAGCCGAACATCATGGTTGCCAACAAACCGGTCATGATCGAAACAAAGCCGATCTTCACCAGCAGGCGTTCGGGGTTCGGCGCCGCACCGTGGGATTGATTGGCAGCCCTTCGCCGTCCCGCCGGTGCATCCAGAGCGGGACTGCTGCGCGGGACGGGAGCCGGCGGCGGGATAAACGACAGCAGTGAGACCCCTGCGGCCCTGGCCGGTGCGTTGTCATTGGCCGTTGCCGCAGGTGGCACGAAGCCTCGCTGCGTTTCAGCTTCTGGTGCTGCTTTCCTCGCCACGACCGTTGCCAGTACCGCCTCGTCCCTCGCCTCAAGCTGGGCCTGATAGGCCTCGACGATGCCAGATGAAGCAATCTGCTGCGATTTGACGGCCATCGGCGTCGCGGGCATCGCCAACAAAGCGGGCGCCGTGCGTTGAGCCAACAGAGAGGGCACGGCGGGCTGGACCAGTTCCCTGACCAGCGCCGTCCTGACCGGATCGGCTTTCGCCAACGGCACGGGTTGCGGCGTCATCGCCTCCTTGAGCAAGGAAGCCAGGCGGGCGGAAGAAATATCCATCATGCCCCCGATTAAAGCGCTTTTCGCACCTGTCCTAGTGCCTCAGCATTGTCCGAGGCTTGTCACATGCTTGACCCGGCCGCAGATTTGTGGCGATGAAATCTGTATGACACTCGGCACCACCGCATGATGAACCGTTTCGAAGGCCCGGGCGGCAAAGAAGCCCGCATCCGCTATCTCGATGGCGATTTCCAGGTCACCAGCCCCGGCTCGTTCGTGCGCTGCGCCGTGACCGGGGAAAACATCCCCTTGGATGAGCTGAAATACTGGAGCGTCGCCAGGCAAGAGCCTTATGTGAACGCCACCGCTTCGCTGCGCCGCGAGATCGAGATGCATCCGGAGCTGCGCAAGCGGAGCTAGCTCTTGAGCTTGCGCTGACGCCAGGCATCCAACGTCTCGTGGATGATGCGTTCCGGCACATTGTCGAGTTCGAAAACCGTATCGATTTCCAGCACCTCGAGTTTGTCGAGAAAATCCTGCGGGGCGCCGTGGCGCAGCCGGGCAGCGTCCTTGGCCGTGGTGATGAGCCCGAGACCTTCGGCGCGCGCCGTCGTCGCCAGTTCGGCGAGCTCGTCCTCGGCATAGAAGTGATGGTCCGGAAAGGGTTTTGAGAGAACCACCTCACCGCCGGCCTCGCGCACCGTGTCGAAGAATTTGTCGGGATGGCCGATGCCGGCGAAGGCGAGGAACCGCTTGCCAGCAAGCCCCGTCTTGCTGCTTGGCTCCGTATGAGCCTCGAAGATCGGCCGGCCGGCGCGCGCCGCCTGCCGCACCACGGCGTCGGCGGCGGTGCCCTCGCCCATCTTCAACAGCCCGCTGGTGAAGACCAGCTGGTCGACGATCTTGGCCCGGAGCGGACCGCCCGGAATGACGCGACCATTGCCGATGCCGTAGCGGGCATCGACGACGACCAGCGCGTAATCGATATGGATGCGCGCGCTCTGAAAGCCATCATCCATGATCAGGAAATCGCAGCCGTGCTTTTCCAGCAGCAGCCGGGCGCCGGCGGCGCGGTTCGGTGTCACCGCAACGGGAGCGTGCTCGGCCAAAAGCAACGGCTCGTCACCGACATGTTTGGCGGCATCGTGATGGGCATCGACAACATGCGGCTCGGCGAAGGAGCCGCCATGGCCGCGCGACAGGAAACCGGGTTTGAGATGCATGCGCTTGGCCTGTTGCGCGAGCGCGATGGCCACCGGCGTCTTGCCGGTGCCGCCAACGGTGAAATTGCCGATGCACAGGACCGGCGCTTCGATCTTCTCGCGCCGCGCTCGCCGCATGCCGCGGCCGGCAACGAGCGCATAGACGGCCGACAGCGGCGACAGCGCCAGGACCTTCCAGTCCGGCTCTTCCCACCAGAATGGTGGTGCTTCGGAGGCCACGCTAGCGCCCGTTGGCGCCCTTCAGGCGCGACTTGACGACCAGCGGCTGGATGTAGGGTTCAAGCGATTTCAGCGTGCGCGCCAGAGCGCCGCGCATCTCGTCTACGGTCGCGATCCCCGCAGCCATCATCTCGTGGCGCGCCACTTCGTTGGTCAAAAGGAAGTTGACGGCGCCGGCCAGCATGTCGCGATCGCGCACCAGCTTGGCGCCGCCGCTGTCGATCAGACGCTGATAGGCTTCACGGAAATTCTGCACGTTGCGCCCGGCGAGAACCGCCGTGTCGAGCATGGCCGGCTCGAGCGGATTCTGGCCGCCCTCCGAGGTCAGCGAGCGGCCAACGAAGGCGATTTCGGTCAACCGGAGATAGAGCCCCATCTCGCCGATCGTATCGCCGAGCAGGATATCGGTGTCCGGTCCGATTCGGTCGCCCTTGCTGCGCCGCGCAACCTTCAGGCCCATGCCGGAAATCTGCGCGGCAAGGGCCTCGGCGCGATCGGGGTGGCGCGGAACGACGATCGTCAGCAGGCCGTGGTGACGCTTGTGCAGCGTCGCGTGGACTTCCGCAGCGACCACTTCCTCGCCGTCATGGGTGGAGATCGCCGCCCAGGTCGGACGGCCGCCGATCTGCCGCTGCAAGGTGGCCAGCGCCCGTTGGTCGACGGGCGGCGGATTGGTATCGACCTTGAGGTTGCCCGACACCGTGACCGGCCGGGCACCGAGCGCGCGAAAACGCTCGCCGTCGACATCGGACTGGGCAACGACATGGGCAAGGTTCTCGAACAACGCCTCGGCGATGTTGGCGCGCTTCTTCCACGAGGTGAACGAGCGGTCGGACAGCCTGCCGTTGACCAGCACCTGCGGCACGTGGCGCGCGCCAAGCTCGAGGATGGTCATAGGCCAGATCTCGGATTCGGCGATGATCGCCAGGTCCGGCCGCCAGTGATCGAGGAACCGGCTGACCGCCGGCTTCAGGTCGAGCGGCACATATTGGTGGATGATGCGGTCGCCGAGCCGCTCGTCGGCAACCTGGGCCGATGTCACGGTGCCGGTCGTCAAAACGATGTTGACGCCATAATCGAGAATGCTTTCGACCAGCGGCACGACGGCTATGGTCTCGCCGACGCTCGCGGCATGGATCCAGATAACCGGTCCTTCGGGGCGCGGGCGGCCGGCGACGCCATAGCGCTCGCGACGGCGGTTGCGGTCTTCCTTGCCGCGCGAGGTGCGCCAGGCAACGTACGGCCCGACCAGCGGATAGGCCGCGGCGCCGGCAAAACGGTATGCCGACAGCATGGCGCGCGCCCAGCGACCGCTCATCGCCGACCGTCCACAAGGCGGTCGGCCTCGGCCGTCGCGGCATTGAGCGCAGCGGTGATTTCCTGGCGCTTGCGTTCCATTTCGGCTTCGTCGGCACCGGCCGCCACGAAAATCGGTGAGCCTATAACGACAGCGGATCGGCCGAATGGCAGGTTGATGGTCGTCTTGTCCCAGCTCTTCTCCAGCACCTTGCGGCGGCTGGTGGTAATGGCTACAGGCAGCAGCGGCCGGCCCGAGAGACGCGCCAGCAGAACGATGCCAAGCCCTGCGTCGCGAGGCGTGCCGTGCGGAATGTCTGCGATCATGGCGACGTTCTTGCCAGCGGTGAGCGACTTTTTGAGGGCGATGAGGGCCTTGGCCCCACCCTTGTCGAGATGCCTGGCATTGTCACGTCCACCGGAACCGCGCACCGCCTCGATGCCGAATTTCTCCAGCATCAGCGCGTTGAGCTCGGCATCGGCGCTACGTGACACCATGGCGACCAGCGGTTTACGCTTGGGATAAAAGGCCGGCGTCAAAAGATGCTGGCCGTGCCACAGAGCAATGATACCGGGCTCGAACTCGGCATAGGCGCCGCCCGAAAAGCGCGCCGATCCGGCGACCAGGGGGCTGGTCAGGCGAACCAGGCGCACGAATTGCGCGAGCAGGCTGGCAATGGCGTTCTTGACGAATCGCGACTGCGCGAGTGGTTCGCGTATCTTGCGCCAAAAGGCCTTGGTCGCGCGGCTGCCGCCCCTGCCTGTAGGCGTGGCGTCGCTGGCTGGCCCTTTCGCCAGGTCATGCTCCATCGAATTCAACCGACGACCTTGCTGTCGGGATCCAGCAGACGGTGCAAATGAACGACGAAATAACGCATATGGGCATTGTCCACGCTGGCCTGCGCCTTGGCTTTCCACACCGTGTGCGCGGATTGATAATCCGGATAGACGCCGACAATGTCGAGCGCGTCGAGATCGCGGAACTCGGTGCCGCCAAGCTTCTTCAGTTCGCCGCCGAACACCAGGTGCAAAAGCTGTTTCTTTCCGTCTTCCGCGGCCATGTCGGTCCTTCACATATTGTGAGTTTGTGACAGGTCTAGACCAAAGCCGCCGACTTTGGAACCTGCGAATATGGTTTCACAGCCCGGCGATGACATCGACGAGCACCGCCAACAGCTCACCGCTGCCGGCGGCGAGCGCGCCGTGGCGGGTCACTTCGCCGGCATAGAGCGGCGCGCGGCCATGCGGGTCGAGCAGCTGGCCGCCGGCCTCGCGCAGGATGAGATCGGCTGCGGCGATGTCCCAGTCATGCGCGTTCGGCTTGACGAAGGTGGCGTCGAGCGTGCCGTTGGCGATCATTGCCAGGCGGTAGGCAAGCGAGGGGCTGTAAGGGGCCCGTGTCAGCCGTTTCTGCCAGTCGGCCGGCACCAGGTCGATCAGCTGCTTCAGTCCGGAAATCTCGGCATTCTCGCCAAGCGCGCGCACGCCAACGCGTTTGCCGTTGCGGAAGGCACCCTGGCCGGGCAGCGCCCAGTAGGTTTCGTCCATCGCCGGGCATTCGAGCACGCCGGCGAGCGTGCGGCCTTGTTCGACGACGGCAACGCTGACGCACCAGGTGCGCTGTCCCTCAAGGAAGCCACGTGTGCCGTCGATCGGATCGACGACGAAGGTGCGGCGGGCCGAAAGCCGCGCCGGATCGTCGACCGTTTCTTCCGACAGCCAGCCATAGTCCGGCCGCGCCGCGAGCAGGGTCTGGCGCAGATAGGCGTCGGCCGCATGATCGGCTTCGCTGACCGGCGAGGTGCCGCCCTTCATCCAGACTTGCGGGCTGTTGCCGAAGTAGCGCATGGCGATGAGGCCCGCCTCGCGGGCGGCGTCGCGCAGCAGCGGCAGATCCCCAAGGGCGCCAGAAGGGGCACCGGCAGTGGTCAGCTCATGCTCCGGCAAGAGTCATGCCTTCGATCAGGAGCGTTGGCGCGGCGGTGCCGAAATTGCGGTCGAGGTCGTTGGCCGGCACCATGTTGAGGAACATCGTCTTCAAATTCGAGGCGATGGTGACTTCGGCGACCGGATAGGCAAGTTCGCCATTCTCGATCCAGAAACCGGAGGCACCGCGGCTGTATTCGCCGGTCAACATGTCGACGCCCTGGCCGAACACTTCGGTGACGTAGAAGCCGGTCTTGAGCGACTTGATCAGATCCTCCGGCGAGCGCTCGCCCGGCTCGATGGCGAGATTGGTGGAGGACGGCGAAACGGACGAGCCGCTGCGCGATCCGCGCCCATTGGTGATCAATCCCAGTTCCCTTGCGGCTGAGGTCGACAGGAACCAATGGTTGAGCACACCCTTTTCGACCATCAGAAGCTTCTCGCCCTCGATGCCCTCGCCGTCGAACGGGCGCGTGGCCTGGCCACGCGGCCTGAGCGGTTCGTCGGTGACCGTGATCGCTGCTGCGGCCACCTGCTTGCCCATCATGTCGCGCAGGAACGACGTCTTGCGCGCGACGGACGCGCCATTGATGGCGCCGGCAATATGGCCGGCGATGCCGCGCGCCACGCGCGGATCGAAGACCACGTCGATCGGCCCGGTCGCCGCCTTGCGCGCGCCGATGCGGCGCACGGCGCGTTCGCCGGCCTTGCGGCCGATATCCCCGGGCGCATCGAGGTCGGCAAAGTGCCGGCGCGAGGAGAAGTCATAGTCGCGCTCCATGCCGGTGCCCTCGCCGGCGATGACGCTGGCGGAACGCGAAAAACCCGAACCGACATAATGACCGAGGAAGCCGTGCGAAGTGGCCAACACCATACCACCCAGCCCGGCACTGGCGCCGCTGCCGGCCGAATTGGTTACGCCCTTGACGGCAAGTGCCGCCGCTTCCGCCGCAAGGGCTGCTTCCTTCAACTGATCGGCCGACACTTCGGTGCCATCGAACAGGTCGAGATCGCGCGTCTGCCTTGCCAGCAACGCCGGATCGGCCAGCCCCTGATAGGGATCCTCAGGCGAGACTTTCGCCATGGCAACGGCGCGCTCGGCGAGCATCGCCGGGTCGGACGCGGCGGTGGCCGAGACGCTCGCCACTTTCTGGCCGACGAAGACGCGCAGCGAAACGTCCTCGGCTTCCGACGATTCGGTGGCCTCGACCTTGCCGAGCCGAACCGACACACTGGTGGAGCGGCCGCGCACGGCGACCGCATCGGCCGCATCGGCGCCGGCCTTTTTGGCGGCCTCGACCAGCGCCGCGACGCGGTCGGTCAGTTTTGCAGCGTCTGATATGTCGGCCATGCCTGTAATCCTGCTTGTCGCGGCCAGCTTGCGGCCGCGCCCACCCATCTATTGTTCCGGTCCGGCTTGTGCAATGGCACAGGCTTCAATCAAAATGCATCGTTATATGGTTCCTACCCAGAACCCTGTGACGCAAAATCAGTCCGCAGCCTGCACGGAGCATTCTCGATGACGCCCTTCCATCTCGCCTTCCCGGTCCGTGATCTCGATGAAACCCGAACTTTCTATGGCGAGGTGCTGGGCTGCGCGATTGGCCGCTCGTCGGCGACCTGGGTCGATTTCGATCTTTACGGCCACCAGATGTCGGCGCATTTGCGACCGCAGGCCGCGCAAGCCGCCAGCGACGGCAAGGTCGACGGCATTCTGGTGCCGATCCCGCATTTCGGCGCCGTGCTGTTGATGGACGACTGGCAGCGCCTGGCGACGCGGCTGGAAGCGCGCGACGACATCGACTGGCTGGAACGGCCGATGGTGCGCTTCAAGGGCGAGCCGGGCGAACAGGCGACGCTGTTCATCCGCGACCCCTCCGGCAACGCTTTGGAATTCAAGGGCTTTCGCTCGCTGGAACAGGTTTTCGCGCATTAAAGTGAGAAGACCGGCCGCAGGCGTGCCGTTCAGGTTGCCGCGACCGGTGTCCAGATCACATCCTCGATCTTCTGCGCGCCGGTCGCCAGCATCACCAGCCGGTCGAAGCCGAGCGCGATGCCGCTGGCCTGCGGCATGATGGCCAGCGCAGCCAGAAAATCCTCGTCCAGTGGATAGCGCTCGCCATAGATGCGCTCTTTTTCGTCCATCTCGAGGATGAAGCGCCGGCGCTGCTCGGCGGCATCGGTCAGCTCGCCAAAGCCATTGGCGAGCTCGACGCCGCAGCAATAGAGCTCGAAACGTTCGGCGACGCGCGCATCTCGCGGGCTCGGCCGGGCAAGTGCCGCCTCGGCGATCGGATATTCACACAGGATGGTGGCCCGGCCGAAGCCCAGATTGGGCTCGATCTTTTCCACCATCACCCGGCTGAACAGGTCGGCCCAGCTGTCGTCGGGCGCCGTGCGCAGGCCGGCTTGACCCAGCGCAGCGTAGAGCGCGTCCCGGTCGGTGCCGCCATCGGCGGCGACCGTGGCCAGGAGATCGATGCCGGCATGGCGGGTGAAGGCGTCGGCCACCGTCAGCCGCTCCGGCTCGGCGAACGGGTCGCAATCGCGACCCCGGAAGGAAAAGCGCGTGGCCTCTGCCTTCGTCGCGGCCAGCGCCAGCAGATCGGCACAATCGCGCATCAGGCTCTCATAGGTCTCGCCCACCCGGTACCATTCGAGCATGGTGAATTCGGGATGGTGCAAGGGCCCGCGCTCGCGGTTGCGCCAGACCGGGCCAAGACTAAAAATCCTGACTTCACCGGCGGCGAGCAGCTTCTTGCAGGCGAATTCCGGCGAGGTATGGAGATAAAGCGGCGACCGCGCGCCATCCGGACCGACCACCTCGGTGACAAAAGCCGCCAGATGCGCCTCATTGCCGGGCGAGATCTGCAGCGCCGCCGTTTCCACCTCGATGAAATCACGGCTGGCAAACCAGTCGCGCAGCGTGGCGGTGAGGCCATTGCGCAGCAGCAGGCGCGGGCGGCGGTCGGCGTGAACGTCAGGCGTCCACCAGGGCGAAGCGGCGGTCATGAGCGGATTGAAGGCGTGCTGGCGCGGCTTTGGGGCTGGCGGTTCGCGCCAAGATGCGCTACCAGCGCCGCACAAGCCGGCAAACGCCCGTCAACTCTCGCAGGATTTAAAACCGTGGTGAAAGTCATCGCCAGTTCGCTCCGCAAAGGCAATGTCGTCGACAAGGACGGCAAGCTTTATGTGATCCTCTTTGCCGAAAACATCCACCCAGGCAAGGGCACGCCGGTGACGCAGCTCGACATGCGCCGCATCGGCGACGGAGTGAAGGTGTCGGAGCGCTACCGCACGACCGAACAGGTCGAGCGCGCCTATGTCGAGGAGCGCGAGCACACCTTCCTCTACGCCGACGGCGAAGGCTATCACTTCATGAACCCGGAAACCTATGACCAGGTGGCGGTGTCGGAAGCCGTTGTCGGCGACGCGGCACCCTATCTGAAGGAAGGCATGCCGGTGCAGGTCTCGCAGTTCAACGGCATCGCGATTGCGCTGGTGCTGCCGCAGCGCGCCACTTTCGAAGTGGTCGAGACCGAGCCGACAACCAAGGGCCAGACAGCATCGTCCTCCTATAAGCCCGCCGTGCTCTCCAACGGCGTGCGCACCACAGTGCCGCCGCACATCGCGCCCGGCACCCGCGTGGTGGTGATGACGGCCGACGGGGCTTATGTGGAGCGTGCGAAGGACTGACGTCCGCGTCTGGCCGAAATCCTGCCGGCAGGGTCTTCCTGAAGTACGGAAGCGGGCCAAATACCCCTATTATGCCTGCGTTTTGCCCGGCCCACACATTGACATCCAGGTTGTCAGCAAGCACTCAATGATCCGGGCTTGGTGCTCCCTTGGATTGATCGGTGGTTACACAATTTCGATCCCGGAGCGTGATCTGATGGACACGATACGTGACCATGTGGATCGGCATGCGGGACAGAATTCGCAATCGTCGGCCCTTGTGGCCGCACGACGTTCGCCTCTCACCTATGAGGGGCTAGGACGTCATATCCGTTATGTCGGTGAGCGGCTTGCAGCGGAAGGCGTCGAGACTTCGGATCGGGTGGCTTCGCTGCTGCCACCCGGCGCGGAAGCTGCCGTGGCGATCGTGGCGATCGCAGCCAATGCGGCATACACGCCCCTGAATCCAGCCTGGTCCGAGCATGAACTTGGTCAGCAGCTCAACGCCTTGCGAGCCAAGGTGCTGATCGTGCCGGATGGCTGGCGATCGCCGGTGCTTGCCGTGGCAGCGTCGCTGAACATGCGCATCCTGCGACTGCACGCAAAAGCTGACGCGGCAGCCGGGCTGTTCTCGCTGACTGGTGACGGCGGAGCCGACGATCAGCCCGCAGCAACACGGAAGAAGGCACCTGCGCCAGACGATATCGCCCTGCTGTTGTTCACCTCGGGTACGTCGGCGCAAGCCAAGCTGGTACCGCTGACTCATCGAAATCTCTGCGTCTCGGCCCGGAATATCCACACAGTGTTGGGCCTCACCCAGGCCGACCGCTGCCTGGGTGTAATGCCATTGTTCCACATCCATGGCATCAGCGGCCTTCTGGCATCACTGGTTTCAGGCGGCAGCTACATCAGCATGGAGGGCTTCTCGGCCGACGCCTTTTTCGGCAATCTCGAGGAGTTCAGACCGAGCTGGTATTCGGCTTCACCGACCGTTCATCGGACTGTCCTCGATCAGATCCATCTCCATGCAGGAGATCCGCGCCAGAGCAGCTTGCGCTTCATTCGCTCGGCTTCGGCGCCAATGCCGGCACAGCTGATCCTGGATGTCGAAACCGCGTTTGGCGTGCCGTTCGTCGAAGCGTATGGCATGACCGAAGCAGGGCCGCAGATTGCGAGCAATCGGCTTCCGCCGTTCCAACGCAAACCTGGCTCCGTTGGCAAAGCCGCGGGTCCCGACATTGCCATCATGGATGAGAGCGGGGCGGTCCTGGCCGCCGGCGAGAATGGCGAAGTGGCCATTCGCGGGCCTGGCGTCATGCATGGCTATGATGGAGACCCCTCGGCCAACCAGACAGCCTTTGCCGATGGATGGCTGCGGACAGGCGACCGTGGCCATCTCGATGCCGACGGCTACCTGTTCATCTCCGGCCGCCTGAAGGACATCATCAATCGCGGTGGTGAGAAAATTGCGCCGGCGCTGGTGGAGCAGGTGCTGCTGCAACATCCGTCGATCGACCAAGCGGTCGTTTTCGGCATTGAGCACACGATGCTTGGCGAGACCGTAGCTGCTGCAATCGTTCTCAAGCCGGGCCACGAGAACGCTTCGGCCCGGCAAATCCGCAGCTTCGTCGCGGAGCGGCTGGCGCGCTCGAAAGTGCCACAGCGGATCGTGGTTGTGGATGCGATCCCCGGCGCTGCCGGCGGGAAGCTCAATCGCGGCCACCTGGCCGCGATGCTCGCTGGGAAAGAAGACGATACTGGACGCGATCTGCAGGAGACCGCCAACGCGGCTGCCCGAACCGCCACCCAACGCCGGGTAGCGGCGGTTTTTTCCGAGGTGTTGGGAATCGAAGCTCTTGGCATTTATGACGATTTCTTCGACCTTGGCGGCCATTCACTGACAGCCATGCAGGTGCTCGGCCGGCTGCACCGGATATTCCAGATCAAATTGCCGATCGATTGCCTGTTCGTAAACACTACCGTCGCCAGGCTTTCGCAGCGCATCGGCGAAGCGATGGCCGATCTGGTGGCGGATGGCAAAGGGCGGCTGGAACAAGAGACGAGCCAGGCACCAGACGCCAAGCCACCAGCCATTTCCCGTCACCAGGACGACGCGCCTCGACCGCTCTCGTCATCACAGCAGCGGGTCTATTTCCTGGACCGGATGGGGGCCGGTGGCGCCTACAACATGTCAGTCCCGCTGCGGCTGAAGGGCGAGCTCGACGAACACGCCTTAACGTTGGCCCTCGATGAAATTCGCAGGCGCCATCAGATCTTGCGCACGACTTTTCACATGCGTGGCAGCTTGCCGGTGCAACTGGTTTCCGACTTTGAGGCAACCAGACTGGCTGTGACCGATCTGACCTCGCACCCGGCAGGAGAGAGCCTGGCCGATGCAATGCACATCGCCAGTCAAGAGGCAGCCGAACCATTCGATCTGGAGCAAGGCCCACTGTTCCGCGCCAGGTTGATCCGGCTGGCGACCGACGACCACATGCTGCTTTTGACGATCCACCACATCGTGTTCGACGGCTGGTCGACCAGTATCCTGCACACCGAGCTGAAGCAGCTCTATCAAGCCTTTCACGACAACAGACCTTCGCCATTGGACGACCTGCCGTTTCAATATGGCGACTATGCCGCCTGGCAACAGCAGCGTGTCGAAACTGCCGAGGCCGGTCAGCAGACAGCCTACTGGATCGATCAGCTGTCCGCTCTTCCTCCCCTCTTCACGCTGCCCGCCGATCGGCGGAGGCCTGCCAACCAATCCTTCCGGGGCGCCACGCTGGATGCCACGATTGACCGCCAGACCACGGATCGGCTGAAGGCGCTCAGTCGAAGCCGAAACGTGACCCTGTTCATGACTGTGCTGGCCGCCTTCAAGACATTGCTGTTCCGCTACAACGGGCAAGACGATTGCGTCGTCGGTACACCGCTTGCAAACCGCCCCAGCAAGGACCTTGAGAGACTGATCGGGTTCTTCGCCGATACGCTGGTTCTGCGGACATCGCTTGGCGGTGATCCGTCCTTTGCCGATTTGCTCAGCCGTGTCCGGAAGACAGCGCTTGACGCGTACGCGCATCAGAACGTCTCGCTCGAGCACATTGTGGAGCGGCTGAAGCTGCCGCGAGATCCCAGCTATACGCCGTTGTTCCAGGTCATGTTCGCATTCCAGAACATGCCGGAGCTGACGGAACAGCCGGCGGGACCATCCTTCGACGTTGCACAAGGGCTGACTGCCCGGCCCGTGCGCACCGACAAGGTAACCGCCAAGTTCGACCTCACCCTGTATCTGTCGGAAACTCCCGAAGGGATGTCGGCCACCTGGCAGTTCAATGCCGATCTGTACGAGTTGACGGCCATAGAGCAGCTGGCACGACACTTCCAGACCTTGCTTGAAGGCATTTCGGCCGACGCCGATCAAAAGCTGTCGGAGCTCGCGCTTTTGTCGGAGATCGACCGAGATCAGATCGTGACCGGATGGAACGCCACCGAAGCTCCCGAACTCCTGGGGCAAAACTACGTCGAGCTGTTCGAAGCGCAGGTCGAACGGACGCCCGACGCCGTGGCTGTTCTGACCCATGACGGGCAGTTGACGTTTCGTGAGCTCAATCAGCGTGCCAACAGGCTGGGGCGATATTTCCGCCGGCAGGGCGTCGTCCAAGACACGCTGGTGGGCATCTGCCTGCCACGATCGGCTGACATGCTTGCGGTGATGCTTGGTGCGTGGAAAGCCGGCGGCGCATTCCTGCCCCTCGACCCGCACCATCCGCCCGAACGCATTGGCTTCATGCTACGCGATGCCGGCGTGATACGGCTCGTGACCACGACATCGCTGTTGACGAGAGTGCGGGACGTGTCCGCGGCGACCGAGATCATTTGCATCGACACTTGCGAGGCATCCCTCGTCCAAGAAGACGAAAGCAATCCAGCGGTTGTTACCGAACCGGATGCTCTCGCCTATGTGCTCTATACGTCGGGCTCCAGCGGCGCGCCCAAGGGCGCGATGATCACCCACGCAAATGTCGGCCACTACGCGCAAACAATGGCTCTCGCGCTGGGGGTGCGTGCGGACGATATCTACCTGCACACCGCGTCGTTTTCATTCTCGTCTTCGATACGGCAGTTTGCCGTTCCGCTCTCGTGTGGCGCGGCGGTATCGATCGCCTCAATTGAAGAAATCCGTGATCCTCGATCGCTTTTCGAAACGGTGCGCCAACAGCGCGTCTCGATCCTGGATTTTGTTCCATCCTTCTCGGCGGGTTGCCTGCAGGCGTTGATGTCGCTCGATCACGCCAAACGCGCAGATCTGCTCGACAATCAGGTCCGGCTCATGCTTTCAGCAAGTGAGCCCTTACCCAGTGCCCTGATCGAAAAATGGCGGTGTCTGTGCCGGCCGCAGGTGACATTCATCAACATGTTCGGCCAGACGGAAACGACAGGGATCGTCACCGTTCATCCAATTGCAGCGAGCGATGATCCAGTGGCAATCGTGCCTATTGGTAAGCCGATCGCCAATACGCAAATCTATGTTCTGGATGCGTTACACCGACCCGTTCCGGCCGGCATCGGCGGCGAATTGTATGTCGGTGGTGCCGGCATAGGGCGCGGCTACATCAACGATCCCGAGCGCACGGCAAGCAACTTCATCCGAAATCCATTCCGCTTCGATCGAGGTGAGTGGCTTCAGCGAACCGGAGATCTGGCCCGTTATCGGCCCGATGGGACAATCGAGATCCTGGGCCGCGTCGACCATCAAATCAAGATTCGTGGCTTCCGCATCGAGCCGGGCGAGATCGAGGCCGCGCTTCTTCTGCATCCTGAGGTTCGCGAATGTGTCGTCGGCGTCACGGCCGATGCCTCCGAGGATGCTACCGACGAACACAAACGCCTGGTGGCTTTCGTTGCCGCCAACGAACCAGGTACAACCGAAACACCAGCGTTTTCTCGGCAGTTGCGCGAGTTTCTGAAGCAAAAATTACCGGACTACATGCTGCCGCAGCGCATCATGATGCTGCAGCATCTGCCCCGCTCGCCGAACGGAAAGATCGACCGCGGGGCTTTGCTGGCAAGACAGCCAAATGTGCCGAGACAGTCTAATGTCGTGACGCTTCCGTTCAATCGGGCAGAGGCCCCCGTTCAGGCCGCGGCCGAAACCGTGCTGACAAAGATCTGGAAAACCGTTCTGCAGTTGGACGATGTCGGCCCTCACGACAATTTCTTCGACCTCGGCGGCAACTCGATGTTGAGCATCAGCATCGTCGTCGAAGCCGGCAAGGCCGGTATGGACGTCGACCTGCGTCAACTCTACCAGCATCAGACGATCCGTGAACTGGCGTGTGCCCTGGCGGGGGTGAAGCAAGGCCAGATCGCCAGTGCAGCGACCTCCCCCGCCAAATCGACCACCTTGGTGACCATCGAAAGCCTTCGTGCCTATGGCCGCGAGGCGCTGACACGGGCGGGGCTGGATCTCAAGGGTGCCGAAATCGTCACCGATGTGCAACTTGAAGCCAGTCTGCGTGGTCAGCCAACGCATGACATGGTGAGTATCCCGCGTTACGCCTCAAGGGTTGCTTCGGGCAAGCTCAACCCTTGCCCGCAGATCAAGGTCGAGCATGAGAGCGACACCATCGCGCGGATCGACGGCGACAATGGACCGGGCCAGTGGGTCAGCACCGTGGCAATGGACCTCGCCATCCAGAAGGCACACAACCATGGTGTCGGCATCGTCAGTGTGCGCTGTTCCAACCATTTCGGCGCCGCCGGCCACTATGTCTGGCAGGCAGCCACCAAGGGTCTGGTCGGTCTCTGCACAACAAATGGACCGTTGATACTGGCGCCGACGGGTGGCGTAACGCCTACATTCGGCAACAATCCGCTCGGTGTCGGCATTCCGGCGGACCGGTATTTTCCCATCCTGCTCGACGTCGCCATGAGCGTTGCACCACGCGGCAAGATCGGGCTGTCGGTCGCCGAGGGCAATCCGTTGCCGGCGGGTTGGATCCTCGACAGTAACGGACGCCCCTCGACCGATCTTGGCGATCTCGCCGCCGGGCTGGGCGTGCCTATCGGCGGCCATAAAGGGTACGGCCTTGCGCTGGTGATGGAAGTGCTTGCCGGCGTGCTCAGCGGCGCCGGTTTCGGCAACGACCACCATCGGGACAGGCTGCACGATGGTTCGGCGGCGCCGGACTATGGCCATTTCTTCATGGCGCTCGACCCGCAACGGTTCATGGCGACAGCTGACTTCACGGCGCGCGTCGACAGGCTGATCGAGCAGACCAAGAACAGCGAACGCGCCGCCGATACCGACGAAATCCTGATCCCCGGCGAGATGGAATTGCGCAACCGTCAGCGCAGCCTGAAGGAAGGGGTGCGGCTCCGCTCGTCCACCTACAGGGCGCTCGTCAGCTATGGGCGCAAGGCAGGCCTGAAAACCGAACTGGATGTCGTGATGGAAAGCCGGCTTGCCGAAAGCCATGGCTAGAAAACAAGACGCAACCGCATTCGGTCGTGACGAACTTAATCACGGCATCCCGACGCGTTTCGCAAAGATCGCGCGCGCATGCGGCTCGCGGGTCGCGATCGGCGGCGGCAAGCAACAATGGACCTACAGCGAGCTTGACCGGCGCACCAACCAGGTGGCTCGAGCAATCTTGGCGAACACACCAACCGGGGACGGATGCGTGGCCTATCTGGTCGATCACTCGCCTGATATGATCATCTGTGCACTTGCGGCACTCAAGGCAGCCAAGGCTTTCCTTTGCATCCATCCTGGAACGCCGGCTGCCGCCCAGCGGGACATCATTCGCGATGCAGCACCGGATTTGATGCTGACCAACGCGTTGTGGGCACAAGCTGCACATGACCTTGTCGGTGACAAAAATCAGGTTCTTCGGCTAGACGCCATCGGCGCTGACTATTCCGCGGATGCCCTGCATGTCGCGGTCAAGCCCGGCGACCCGGCCGCGATCTTCTACACTTCGGGAAGCACCGGCCAGCCGAAGGGGGTGGTGAAAAGCCATCGGATGGTGCTGCATCGGGCCTCGCTCTGCGCGCAAGACGACCAGGTGACGCCGGCAGACCGGCAGTCCCTTCTGACATATTGCAGTTTCGCTTCGTCGGAAGCAGACCTTTTCGGGGCGCTTCTGAACGGCGCGGCGCTGGAACTCTACGATGTCGGATCGCGTGGTCTGGGTGACATGGGCGCGTGGATCGATGAGCGCAGCATCACCCTTCTGCACCCGCCCGTCATGCTGTTTCGCAAGTATCTGGACATGATCGAAGGCTCGGGCCTGCATCCATCCATCAGGCTGGTGGCGCTTGCCGGCCAAACGGTCATTGCTTCGGATCTCGAGCGGTGGCGCCGCCACTTCGCAGTGTCCTGCGCACTGCGCCATCGGTTTTCCTCCACCGAGGCCGGTCACATTGCCGTCGCATCGGTGGCTGGAGGTGAAACACTTCCCCCAGACACAGTGCCGCCGCCCCGCCCGGTGACCGACAAGTTCCTTATGGTCGTCGATGAGGATGGACGAGAGGTCGACGAGGGCAGCATGGGAGAACTCGTCGTGCGCAGCGCGTTTCTGGCGGATGGCTACTGGCGACAGCCATCCGAAACGGCAAAGCGTTTCCGCCCGGCGACCGACTTTCCCGGCCAGCACCTTTTCTACACCGGCGACATGGGACGTCTGTCTGACGACGGCAGTTTCGAATTCCTGGGGCGACGCGATGATCAAGTCAAAATTCGCGGCTATCGCGTCGAGATAAGCGAGATCGAAAAGGCCTTTATGGCTCTTGCGACAGTGAGGGAAGCCGTTGTCGTCACCGAGCTTCGCCAGGACGCGCACTACCTCGCGGCGTTCGTCGTCATGAAGGAGAATACATCCTTTCAGCCTGACGTTCTGAGGGCCGGGTTGCGGTCGATCTTGCCGTCATGGAAGATTCCGGCCCGAATCCATGAGATTCAGTCGCTGCCGCTGACCGCGACCGGCAAGCCGGACAAGTCTTGGCTGCAACAGCGCCTGCAAGAACTGAAGCCGCGCGACGGATCTATCGAAAACAACCAGCCCATGCGATCGCCTGATGCCAAAGCAGACGAGCGGGCTGCGGAACCCAGCAAGATGTGGCGTCGGCTTTTCAGTCGCAACAGATGACACTGGGAAAGCCCGAATGGCCATACCGCCGCCTGTATAGCGTCGCCTTGCGATCAGGCTTTCGTCCCGATTTCGAATCGAAATATGCTGTGCAGGTGTCCAGCCGAAGGGCGACGTTAGGGCAAACATTTTTGCAGAGGTCCGCCCGACGGCACCGTGCAACTGACGCACAATCTCCACGCAAGGGAGTCCCCGGATGCTGACTGCCGACCAAGCACTGGGCATGATCGGGACGCTCGATATTGCCGTTTTCCAGGTCGAAACTCAGAGTACGGTCAATGACCGGGCCAGTTTTCTCCGGGTGCAGAACTTGGCCCGATCCGTTCTCGGCCGCTACGTCTACCTTGAGGTCGGCTCGCATGTCGGCGGAAGCCTGTTGCCGCATCTGATCGATCCGGCCTGTGAGGCGGCGGTTTCGGTCGATCCACGGCCCGCGGCGCTGCCGGACGAACGCGCCGAGTTTATCCGCTATCCCCAGAACTCAACGGCCCGGATGATCGCGGTGCTGTCGGAACGGCTGCCTCGCTCCGCAATGGCAAAACTGACCACGATCGAGAGCGACGTCTCCGCATTGGCTCCTGGGGCGGTCGAACTCAAGGCTACGCTCGCGTTTATCGATGGAGTGCATACAAATCGAGCCTGCTTTTCGGACTTTATCGGCGTCCTGGCGCTTACACAGCCGGACTGCATCGTTTGCTTCCACGACGCCAATCTGATCGCGGACGCGATCTTCAATGCGGAGCGCTTCCTCGATCATCTCGGCGTCGCGCATGGGACCGTCTTCCTTCCAGACACCGTGGCCGTGATGGGCCTTGGCAGGCTCGCTCCCGCAGTCCAGGATGAACTCCAACCTCATGGATTGGACCGAGCGACTTACCTCGAGCGGTCGCAACGAGAATTATGGTCCCATATAGCCAAGGTGCATTTTCCGGAAATCCGTGCCGAAATGAAGCGCCTGCGCTCCGACAATTCCCGTTTGGTCGAGGAGATTGAGCGCATGCGAAAGTCAGGCCAGCTGAACGCCAAAATGTCCAGCATGACCCAGCGTGCTTCCGCCCGCATACGCAAGCAGATTGATCGGATCAAACGTCGCTTCGCGCGATGACGCCGTAGGCTGGCACTTATTTGGCCAGGCGGCTCGCTGCCAGGAAACCGCACCGCCCTGTCTAACACTCCGCCTCACTGTTACCATCGGTCCGAATTATGAGTTGGGAATCGCAACTCACTGGGCGGCTGGGCATGCGGATCAAGATCGTTGGAACCGGGCGCGCGGTGCCTGCGCTATGCTTGACATCGCGCGACCTCGACGAGCGGCTGAGACTTGGCCAAGGCCAGATCGAGGCCGCCACCGGTGTCATCGAGCGCTATGTCTGCGAGACCGAATCGCAGGTCGATCTGGCCTGCACGGCAGCGCGCCTGGCGCTGGCTGATGCCGGGATAGAGCCCGATGCGGTCGACCTCATCATCGGCGGATGTGGCGTGCCGTACCAGCCACTGCCTTCGACGGCGCCGCTGGTGATGCAGCGCCTGGGGCTGGCCGATGGCTCGGCCGCAGCTTTCGACGTCAACAGCACCTGCCTTGGCTTCCTCACCGCTTTCGAAACCGCCGCCCGGATGATTGAGGCCGGGCAAAGCGAAACCGCGCTGGTGTTTTCGGCGGAGATTGCCTCACGCGCCCTGCCCTGGAAAGAACAGCCTGAAATCGCCGCCCTGTTCGGCGACGGTGCGGCCGCCGCGGTGCTGCGCAAGGCGGCGCCCGGAGAGGGTAAGGTGCTGGCCAATCTCATGCGCACCTATCCATCGGCTTACGAGGCTTGTAGCATCGGGGCCGGCGGCACCCGCTTCGACTTCCACCACCAGCCGGAGGAGTTTTCCCGCCATGCGCTCTTTCACATGGACGGCAAGGAGCTGTTTCGGGTGACCGCGCGCCATTTCAATGGCTTCGTCGGCGAACTCCTGCAACGTGCCGGCTGGCGGCTTGAGGACGTCGACCTCGTCGTGCCGCACCAGGCGAGCCCGTTTGCGTTGGCGCACATGGCACGACAGACCGGGTTCGCGGCACAGAAGCTGGTCGACATCTCAGCGCGCTACGGCAACCAGATCGCGGCGTCCATTCCCTTCGCGCTCGATATTGCGCGCCGGCAAGGCCGCGTCATGCAGGGCACCAAGGTGCTCTTCCTCGGCACCTCGGCCGGCGTCTCCTTCGGCGGCATGGCGCTGGAGGCGTGATGGGACGCGTGCTCGTCACCGGCGCAAGCGGCTTTCTTGGCGGCCATGTCGTGGCGCGGCTGGCCGCCGCGGGCACGCCGGTGTTGGCGCAAGGCCGCGATATCAGGCGAAGCGCCGCACTCGAAGCCGCCGGCCATACGGTCATGCGTCGCGACCTGTCGCAGCCGTTTGATGCCAAATCCGGCGCCGGATTTGGCGAGATCGCTGCCATCGTCCATTGTGCAGCACTGTCTTCGCCCTTCGGCCGGCTCGCTGATTTCGAGGCCGCCAATGTCACGGCGACCCGCAATCTCGTCCATTTTGCACGGCAGCTGGGTGTGCAGCGTTTTGTCCAGATCTCCACCCCTTCGGTCTGTTTCGCTTTTCGCGACCAGCTCTGCGTCACCGAGAACGGCCCCTTGCCCGATCCGGTCAACCACTACGCCCGCACCAAGCGGCAAGGTGAAGACATCGTGCTGGCGGCGGCGGACATAGGGCCTGTCGTGCTCAGGCCACGCGGTATCTACGGAACAGGCGACCGAGCGCTGCTCCCACGCCTGCTGCAAGCAGCGCGGCGGCCGCTGCCGCTGTTTCGCGACGGCCAGGCGCGCATCGATCTCACCCATGTCGACGATGTCGTCGATGCGGTGTTCGCGGCGCTGGCGGCCGGCAGCGCCGCCGAAGGCCAGATATTCAACATCTCGGGCGGCGAAGTACTGGCCGTGCGCCACATTGCCGATAGTGCCTGCGCCCGCGCCGGGCTGAAAACGCGATGGCGAAAAACGCCGCTGGCACCAGCGATGCTGGCAGCGGGCGTGATGGAGGCTGTGGCGCTGCTTCTGCCCCGCCGGCCCGAACCGCCGGTCACCCGTTACGGCCTCGGCTTGTTCGCCTATGCCCAGAGCCTCAATATTTCCAAAGCCAGGCGGATCCTTGGCTGGACGCCGAAAGTGCCGTTCGAGGATGGGCTCGACCGCACGTTTGCCAGGGGGCGCGAAGCCTGGGGGACAGCTTGAAGATCGTCTTCGCCAACAGCGCCTGGGTCAGCGCCGCCGAACGACTGATCCTGCGCGGCGGCGGCTGGCAGAAAATCCGGCTGCGCGTGCGCTACGGGCTAATCCTCCATCCGCGGGCCGGCCCGGTGCTGATCGACACCGGCTATACGCCGCACGTGACCACCGGAGCCCGGCGTAGCGCCACGCTGCGCTTCTATGGCGCCGTGCTCGGGCCCGAACTCGTGGAGGCCGGGCAACCCATGTCTGTCCTGGCCCGCTTTGGCCTGGCACCACGCGATATCAGAACCGTCATCGTCACGCATTTTCACGCCGATCACATCTCGGGCCTGACACTGTTTCCCAATGCGCGTTACATCGCCAGCGATGCCGCCTGGTCGCGGCTGAAGGCGCGGACAGCCCGGCAAAACCTGCGGCATGGCGTCTTCACCGAGCTTTTTCCGGCGGATTTCGAGACAAGGCTCGACGGGCTGTCAGCGATGAGACAGATCCCGCCGCGCGGCGATATTCCCGGCGGAGCCGATCTGTTCGGCGACGGCAGCGTCATCGCCGTCGACCTGCCGGGCCATGCCGATGGCCAGTTCGGGCTCCTGTTTCCTGAAATGGATCGGCCGCTGCTCTATGCGGTCGACGTGCAGTGGCTGCTCAAGGCACTGGTCGAGAACCGGACGCCTGGCTTTCCTGCACGCCTGCTGGCCGAGGATTTCGCCGCCATCGATCGGACCAGCGCGGCGTTGCGCCGCTTTCTGGCAGCCGGCGGCGAAGTGATGTTCTGCCACGACCCAGGGCTGACACCATACGACCTGACACCGGAGGGTGGATGACCGGGCTCGGCGAAGCCATCCGCTCATTTGCCCTCACCTTGTGGGCATCACGCATGAGCCGCGAAAACTTCGAACGCTGGCAGGCGCGCGCCTTGCGGCGCTGGCTCGACCGCGACCTGCCGCTGGCGCCGTTCTATGGCGTGGCGCCACACCATCTCAGGGACCTTCCGGTGACCGACAAGGCATTGCTGATGGCCGATTTCGAGCGCTTCAACATTGCCGGTGTGTCGTCTGCGGACGCCTGGACGGCGGCGGCTGGTGACGGCCGTCTCGGCGCGCTGACGGTCGGCGCCAGCACAGGCACCTCGGGCAATCGTGGCCTTTTCGTCATCTGCGAAGCCGAGAAATACCGCTGGTTGGGGACAATCCTGGCGAAAGCCATTCCTGACCTGCTCTGGCGCCGGCAGCGCGTGGCGGTGATCCTGCCGCAAAACACCGGCCTTTATGACACCGCTCGCCAGTCGAGGCGCATCGACCTGCGCTTCTTCGACCTGACGCTCGGGCCGGAGCGTTGGCGGGCGGCCCTCGAGGCGTTCGCGCCGACGGTGGTCATCGGCCCACCCAAGATTCTGCGGCACTTTGCGATCGAACGCTTCCGGCTTTCGCCGCTGCGTGTGTTCAGCGCCGCCGAGACGCTCGATCCGGTCGATCGGCCTGTTATCGAAGTGTTCTTCGGGCGCCGGCTCGACCAGATTTATATGGCGACCGAGGGGTTGTTCGCTGTCACCTGCCGGCAAGGCAACCTGCATCTGGCCGAGGATTCCATCTTCTTCGAGTTCGAAACGGCTGGCGACGGCCTGGTGACGCCGCTGGTCACCGCCTTCCGCCGACAGACCCAGATCATGGCGCGCTACCGGATGAACGATCTGCTGCGCCTGTCGCCCACACCATGCCGATGCGGCTCGCCGTTGCGCGTGGTGGATGAAATCGTTGGCCGCATGGACGACGCCTTCCGTCTTGCTTCGGCGCAAGAGCCACTCCTGATCACGCCTGATATCCTGCGCAATGCCGTGCTGAAGGCGGACCGGCGCATCGACGACTTCCGGCTGATCCAGACCGCGCCCGAGACGGTCGAGTTGCACCTCAAGCCCGACCTGGCCGGGGATGCCGCACAGGCCGCACTAGAGGCGGTGCGAGGGCTGTTCGCTTCGCGCCAGGCAAGGGTCGCGGTCGAACCCGTGCGCTCGCCCTTGCCGCTGGAAACCGGCCGCAAGTTGCGCCGTGTCGAGTGCCGGCTTCCTGCCGGGGCCGTCAGGTGAGCCGGGTCGTGGCAGCAGCCGCCAGGCGGAGTTCGGAGCAAGCGGACCGGGTCGAGAACGACCTGCACAAGGTCGACGCTTTCGCACAATTGTTCAACGCCATGCCGGTGCGCGATCTCATCGCCAACCTGACCGTTCGCGTCGAGACTTGCGACATCGCCGGCCGAGCCTTTCCGCTGACGTTGAACGACGCCAGCGAGGCGCCGAACTGCTACATCTGCTGCCCGTCCAGCGCCTATATCGACTATGCGATCGACGAGACCCGCAATTTCGCTGCAAAGCCCTGGCTGCAAAAAACAATCCGGATGCTTATCGGCCTATGTGGCCCGCTGGTGAAGGCAAGTGGCCTCGATCATCAGGTTCAGGTCAACAACTGGCTCTATTCGACCAATCCGGTGCCGCTGCTCGACCGCGGCTCGATCGCGGCGATGCGCACGGATCTGACCAGCCGGTTTCCCGACCGCGCCATCGTCATCCGCTCGCTCAACGACATCGCCGATCCCTCGACCATCGCGTCACTCAAAGCGGAGGGATTTCACATGCTCGCTGCACGTCAGGTCTACATCTTCGCCGACCGCAGTTCAGCACCGCCGATGACACGCGACATGAAGCGCGACCGTTCCCGGCTGCGCGCGACATCGTTGCGTATCGCCGGCAATGACGATTTCACGCAGGCCGATTATGTCAGGAGTGAAGAGCTCTACGGCATGCTCTACATCCAAAAATACACGCCACTCAATCCGCACTACACGGCCCGCTATATCGGTGAAATGCACCGGCGCGGCATCTTGCGGCTTGCCGGCTTGCGAGACGAAGCTGGGCAACTGGTTGCCGTCACCGGCCTGTTCGAAAACGGCGGAACGCTGACGCAGCCGATCGTCGGCTACGACACCAGCCTGCCGATCAGCGACGGCCTCTACCGGATGGCGATGGCAATGGCGCAGGACCACGCCACGGCACGCGGCCTGTTCTTCAACATGAGCGCCGGGGCGGCCGATTTCAAACGCCGTCGCGGCGCCGTGCCGGCGATCGAGTACAACGCCTGCTATGTCGGGCATCTGCCACGCCGCCAACGCCTCGCGGTGTGGACAATGGCGCGGGTCCTGGCACTGGTCGGGATACCGCTGCTGCGGAGATTCGAACTTTGAATAAGGCCGCGCGAAAGGATTTTTGGCAGGCTGTGGCGCTTTCAGCCGATGTCGGCGCCAGACCGAGGCGCATCCTGTTCGAAGGCTCGCCGGTGGTGCTGTTCCGTTCCGACAAGGGCATCGCGGCACTTTTTGACCGCTGCGTTCACCGGCTGGTCGAACTGTCGACCGGCAAGGTCGTCAATGGCGAGATCGAGTGCCCCTACCATGGCTGGCGCTATGACGGCGAAGGCCTCTGCACCGCCATTCCTGGCCATGTCGGCGAGATGCCGCGCTACCGGGTGCGACGCTACGGCGCGATCGAGCGTGATGGCATCGTCTTCGTCTCGGCGGGCACGCCAGAGGCGGAGCCATATCTCCACTGCATGCAGGGCCAGGACGTGCTTGTACGGCGCGTGCGTTCCTCGACGCAATCGACGGTGCTCGACGCGGCCGAGAACATCCTCGACGCAACCCACACGCATTTCACCCATAAAGGCCTGCTGCGGGGGTTGAGCGCTAGGCGCCATCTTGTGCGTGTCGACGTGACCGGCGGCGAAGGCTGGGTCGAGGCTTGCTATACCGGCGAGGAGCGGCAGCAGGGCCTGATCAGCCGGCTGCTGGAAGGTGAACGCACAAAAACCATCGGCCGTTTCCGCCATCCAGGCATCGCCGAACTGGAATATTGGGGCAAGGACGGGCTGGCGCTGGCGACGACGTTCCATCTGCGCCAAGCGGATGAAAACATGGTCGAGGGGGTCGGCTGGCTCATCGGCCCGCGTCAGGGCCTGCTCGGCCACCTCAAGGCGCTCGCCTTCAAACCGCTGTTCAACATCGCCTTGGCACAGGACCGCAAGGTGCTGAAATCGGCTAGCGACAATGCACGCCACGCTCCCCTTGCCTCGCCGGCGATCGGCCCGCTGGATTTCCTGCGCCGCGACATGGCGGCCATCATAGCAGGCGAAATGCCACCGGCAGCGGCAACGCCACGCGTGTATCAGATCGAGCTTTGAAGCGGCCCGTTCCATTCGATGTCGCGCGTCGAGGCGGCTTGCAGACTGATGCGCTGGCGCAGCGCATTGCTCGCGATCTCGGCAAGCGCCCACCATTGCGCCCGTTTGGGCGCAGGATCGTTCGGCCAGTCGAGCAATTCGTCCGCATCACGCATCGCCTGACGGAAGCTCCCGATCCGGCCTGACCGAAGAGCTGACGGCAGGCCATAGACCCACATGGCCAGTCGCACCGTCTGCGGTCTGCCGACATCGGGCCTCACTTCAGCGCCTTCGCATAACGCAGCCGTGAAGGCTTCCGGATCGCGGAAGAAGTGCAGGCCGCTGACGGCGCGCGGATTGCACTCCAGCGGCAGCACCGTGCCGTCGCTTTCCCGCATCAGGTCGAAGGAAATCTGGCCGGTCCAGCCGGTGCCGGCAACGAACGTTTCGACGAAATGGCGAGCAGCGGCATCATCGACCTGTTCGAACCAGATGCCGGCGCCCTTGCCGGCGCGGTAGCGCGAACGATAGAGCGCCAATGCCTTGAGCTTGCCGTCATGCGCCAGCGCATAGGCGCTGATCTCTTCGCCGACGACGAAACGTTGCGCCACCCACGGCGCCGGTGCCGAAGGGCTGATGGCATCGAGGGCGGAAGGCGGCGGCCGCAGCAACACATGACTGGCAAAACGCGACCAGACCGGCTTGAACACCAGCTCGCGCGAACGGCCGCGAACGGCCTCGATATCGTCGTCGGATCGCAGCAGCGTCGTTTCCGGCACGGCAAGGCCAAAACTTTGCGCCAAGCCGATGAACGCGTGCTTGTCATGAACCCGGGTCAGCAACTCCATGTCCGGCGCGAGCAGACGAGCCGGCATGGCCCGGTCTCGCCACAGTGCGCCGAGGTAGAAGATTTCTTCGCAGGTCGGGATGACCAGTTGCACCGCCTCGGTGCGAACAAGGTCCGCCACCGCCTGGAAATAAGCCAGCGGCGCAAAACGCGGCGGCGGCAGACGATGATAGGAAGCGCAGGCGGCGCTCGCCGCGGCAATCGGACGTGCGGGGCTGTCGGCCAGGATCACCCTCAGGCCGGCGCCATCCAGCAGCCGCGCCAGATGCAACGCCACCGGCGCCCGTGCGCCTGTGATCAGCACCGTGCGCATCAGAGCAGGATCAGGGCCACAGGCATTGGCCGCCCCAAGATTCAGTCCAAACCGCGCTTGCCGCGCTTGAGCCTGGTGGCGCCGGAGCGCGCCTCCAGTGCTTTTTCCACCTGCCGCTTAAGCTCGTCCTTGATGTCGGCCGTGTCGGCCATCAAGGCATCGATCTTCAGGAAATCGAGCACGCGGTATTTCGACACTGCCGGGCGGACCAGGATATCGGGTTGGCACTGTTTGAGCTTGTTGGCGATGATCGACTGCATCATCAGCTGGGTGGCGCCGAACATCAGGTCGACGGAGGTCGGCTGCTTGCGGTCGACTTCTTCCGGCGCCCCGACCACGTCGACGCCGATGATGATGTCGGCGTCGTTCTCTATGAGATCAAACGGCACGGGGTTGTAGATGCCGCCGTCGATCAACAGACGGCCGTCGCGCGTCACCGGGCGGAAGACGGCGGGAATGGCCGCCGAGGCGGCTAGCGCGGAGTGCAGATCGCCTTCGTCGAAGACAGCGAGCTTGTGGCCGAAATAGTCGGTCGCGGTCACCTTCAGCGGAATTTTCAGCGCAGCGAAGGTTTCGGGAATGGCCTCGGGCAGAAAGGCCTTCAGGATGCGCTCGACATTGAACTGGCTGACCCGGATGCCGTTCTGCATGGCTTCGGCGATCGTTCCCGGCCGTGCGCGCCACATGCGGCTTGCCACCTCGGCGCGGCGGCCGAGGATCGAGCGGGCATAGTCGTGGATATCCCTGCCGGTCATGCCGGCGGCCATGCCGGCGCCCATGATGGCGCCGATCGACGAGCCGGCGATCGCCACCGGCTTGATGCCGAGCTCGTCCAGCGCCTCGATGACATGGATGTGCGCCAGGCCGCGCGCGCCGCCGCCGCCGAAGGCTATGCCGAAGGTCGGGCTCATCCCTTGCCGGCCCCGGCCAGCGGCGGTCCGACCACCATGATGGTCGGCTCGGCCGTCAGCAGCTTCTTCGCCGCCGCCTTGACCTGGTCGAGTGTCACCGCGTTGATGTAGCCGGCGCGGCGCTGCATGTAGTCGATGCCGAGATCGTCGATCTGCAATTCGACCAGCGTCGCGGCGATGGAGCTCGAAGAGTCCAGATTGCTGATGGCATAAGCGCCGATCAGGTATTTCTTGGTTGCTGCCAGCTCGGCCTCGGTCGGGCCGTCCTGCGCCAGTTGCTTGACGACATCGCGCACGATGCCGAGCGTCTCGGCCGCGCGGTCGGAACGCGTGCCGGTGGTGACGATCAGCGCGTCGGCATGGTCCTGGTTGACCAATGAGGAATTGACGCCATAGGCCAGCCCGCGCTTTTCGCGAACCTCCTGGAACAGGCGCGAGGTGAAGGTGCCACCGCCGAGGATCTCGTTCATCAGCACGGCGGGGAAGAAATCCGCCGATTTGCGCTTCACGCCCGGCCAGGCGAGCTGCAGCGAGGTCTGCGGCAGGTCGTAATTGACCTCGAGATGCTGCGCCAGCTTCGGCTCGACATCGGCGACCGGGGCGAGCGCCTGGCTCTGCGGCAGGTCGCCGAACACCATGTCCAGCTTCTTCTTCAGCGTCTCGGCGTCGATGGCGCCGACCACGGCGATATGCAGGCCGCTGCGTGCGAACACCGCCTTGTGCAGGGCCTTCAGATCGTCCTGCGTGATGGCGGCGACGCTCTGCCTGGTGCCCTGGTCGGAGCGCGAATAGGGGTGGTCGCCATAGATGGCGCGCGCCCATTTGCTCTGCGCCACCGTATCGGGATCGTTCTCGTTGGCGATGATGCCGGACAGGATCTGGGCGCGGATGCGGTCGATCGGCGCCTGGTCGAAGCGCGGCTCGTTGACCGCCAGCCGCAACAGCTCGAACGCCTCGTCGCGCTGTTCGGCCAGCATGCGCATGGAGCCGTAGATGCCGTCGCGGCTCTCTTCGAAGCCCATCTCGGCGCCGGCATCGTCGAGCCTGATCTGGAAGGCTTCCGAATCGAGAGTGCCAGCGCCCTCGTCGAAGAGGCCGGTCATCAGATTGGCCAGGCCTTCCTTGCCCACCGGATCCTGCGTCGAGCCGCCGCCGAAGACGAAACGGACGGCGACGATCGGGACCGAATAATCCTCCACCAGCCAGGCGGTGACGCCCTTCGACGAGGTGACGGACTGGATGTCCATGGCGCGGGCGGCAAGTGCGGGCAGGATCAGAAAGAGGATGGAGAGGAAGAGGGTTGCCAGTGCGGCGCGCGTTCTTCCTTCTCCCCTTGTGGAAGAATGGAAAGAGCCGCAGTGCGAGTTCGTCATCATCAATTCCCCGCCTGTTGCTGCGGCAAGAGGTAGCCTGACGTCGAGCGGGCCAGCACCAGATAGCGCGCGGCGGCGGCCTTGACCTCGTCGGCCGTGACCTTGCGGATCCGATCCGGCCATTGCTGGACATCCTGCACATTGCCGCCCGTGGCCAGCGTCGAGCCATAGATTTCGGCCATGGAGTCCTGTTTGTCGCGGGCAAAGACCATCGACCTGATATAGCGGTCCTTGGCCTTTTCGAGCTCATCGGATGTGACGCCGCCGCTGACGATGCGCGCCACCTCGGCATCGACCGCGGCCTCGACGTCCGCCAGCTTGGCGTCGCCGCGCGGCGCGCCATAGACGGTGAAGTTGGTGTCGTCGAGCATGGTGCCTTGAAAGAACGCGCCGGCGCTGGAAGCGATGCCTTGCTGGACGACCAGCGCCTGGTAGAGCCGGCTGCGGTTGCCGCCGCCGAGGATTTCGGCCAAGAGGTCGAGCGCTTCGGCCTCACCGGGCTTTGCGGTGTGGTAGGACGGCACCACCCATTGCGTCGAGAAACTCGGTACGCTGACGCGGGCGTCGGTGAGCGTGACGGTGCGCTTGGTGTTCTGCTCCGGCTCGACCGGGCGGATGCGCGGCGGCAGATCCGGGCCGCGCGCCACTTTGCCATAGGTCTTCTCAGCCAGCGCCTTCACCGTATCCGGTTCGACATCGCCGGCGACGATCAGCACGGCGTTGTTGGGCCGGTAGTACTTGTCATAGAAGGCGGTGGCGTCGATGCGGTTCAGCTGCTCCATCTCCTGCATCCAGCCGATGACCGGGATGCGGTAGGGCTGGTTCTGCCACAGCGTCGCATCGACTTCCTCGTCGAGCACCGCCTGCGGGTTGTTGTCGATGCGCGAGCGGCGCTCCTCGAGGATGACATCGCGCTCGGTCTTGATGACGTCATCGGTGAGGATGAGGTTGCGCATGCGGTCGGCTTCAAAACTCATCATCAACTCGAGCGCCGAGGGCGCCACCGTCTCGTGGAAGGCGGTGTAGTCGTAGGAGGTGAAGGCGTTGTTGGAGCCGCCAATGTCGGAGACGGCGCGGTCGAACTCGCCGGCCGCGTGATGGGTCGTCGCCTTGAACATCAGATGCTCGAAGAAATGGGCGATGCCGGATTTGCCGGGCGGCTCGTCGGCGCTGCCGATCTTGTACCACACCATATGGGTGACGATCGGCGCGCGATGGTCGGGAATGACGACCACCTCCATGCCGTTGTCGAGCAGGAAATCCGTGACCTTGAATTCGGCCGGCTTCGTGTTGGCCGGCACGGCGCTATCTGCCAGCACTGGGCCGGTGACCGTTAAGGCCAGCGACGTTGCGAGCAGTGTTGTCCGCAGCCATTCAGCCCTGGATGTCATCGATGGCTCCGGTTTTCTCTAAAGAACGATAGGCAAGGTGCTGGCGACAAGCAAAGTGAATTGTTGTTGCCGGCAAACGCGGCGGCAAAGAGGCCGGTGGATCAGGCCGCCTCGATGAAGCGGATGATGGTTTCGCCATAGTTGCGCTCATCCAGCACGGAAAAGCCAGGGCCAGGCTCGAAGGGAGCCACCGCCGTCTCCTCGACCACACAGAGCGCGCCGGGGCGGAGCCAGCCGCCGGCTTTCGCCGACTGCAAGGCACGCTCGCCAAGGCCCTTGCCATAGGGCGGGTCGGCGAAGACGAGGCCGAACGGCGCCAGCGTGCCCGCCTCGCCAAGGCCGGTCGCGTCACGGCGAAAGATCTTGGTGCGGCCGGTCAGGCCGAAGGCCTCGACATTGTCGCGGATCAGGCCACGGCCTTCGGCCGATTCCTCGATGAAAACGCCATAGGAAGCGCCGCGCGACAGCGCTTCCAGACCAAGCGCGCCTGTGCCGGCGAACAGGTCGAGCACGCGCGCGCCGTCCAGTCGTTCGGCAAAGCGATGCGCCAGCACGTTGAAGACGGCCTCACGGGTGCGGTCGGTCGTCGGACGGATGGCGCTGCTGCGCGGCGTCGCCAGCGGACGCCCGCGAAACTCACCGCCGACGATTCTCATCTTGTCCGGGGGCCCTTAGGGCCGCGCGGCCGCTCACCACCGGCGCCGCCGGGACGTTCGCCACGCGGCTTGCCGAACGGCTTTGCGCCACCCGGTTTGCCATAAGACGGCTTGAACGAGGCCTTGCGCGCCTTGGCGTCGGCCGCCTTGGCGGCGTCGGCTTCCGCCCTGCCCTTGCCGATCGGCCGGGCTCCCGGCGCCATCCAGACATTGGCCTTGCGCTGGCCGGGCGGCTCGATCGGCCGCTGCTCGCGTTCGGATTTCTTGCCGCCGGAACCGCCGCGAGGCTTGTCGCCGAAGCCACCGCGCGGTTTGTCGCCAAAACTGCCGCGTGGCTTGTCGCCAAAACCGCCACGTTCGGGCCGCGGGCCGCGTTCGCCAAAGCTCTTTTCCGGCCGCGCACTTCTTTCGGGACTTGTCGACAGTTTGCCGAGCGCCTCGTCGCGGCTGCCTTCCCTACGCTTGCGGTTCTTGATCAGGCCGCCCTCGCCGACCGGCCGGTGATCGCCCTCGCGGACGAATTTCGGCCGTTCGGGTTCCGGCTCGCGAACTTCAGTGCGCCGCACCGGCTTGTTGGAAAACGGCTTGGTGATCTCGGCGTCGAAATTGGCGCCGGATTCCTCTACCAGACGCTCACCAAGCTGGTCGCGCAGCACCCTGCCGTTGATCTCCTGAACATGCCCCTCGGCAAGGTCGTCGAGCTGGAATGGCCCGTAAGAGATGCGGATCAGCCGCGTCACATCGAGACCAAGCGAGCCAAGGATGTTCCTGACCTCGCGGTTCTTGCCTTCACGCAGGCCAAGCGTCAGCCAGGCGTTGGTGCCTTGCTCGCGGTCAAGCGTCGCTTCGATGGCGCCATAAAAGACGCCGTCGACGGCAATGCCTTCACGTAAGCCGACGAGCGCGCTTTCCTCGACCTTGCCGTGGACGCGCACGCGGTAACGGCGCAGCCAGCCGGTGGCCGGCAATTCGAGCACGCGCGACAGGCCACCATCATTGGTCAGCAGCAGCAGGCCCTCGGTGTTGATGTCGAGCCGGCCGATGGTCATCAGCCGCGGCAGTTCGGCGGGCAACACGTCGAAGACTGTCTTGCGGCCTTCGGGATCACGGTTGGTGGTGACGACGCCGGCCGGCTTGTGGAACAGGAACAGGCGCGTGCGCTCGATCGGCGGGATTTCCATGCCATCGAGATGGATGATATCGCTCGGCATGACGTTGAAGGCCGGTGAAGTCAAAGCGCGGCCATTGACCTTGACGCGGCCGGCGGCGATCAGTTCCTCAGCGTCGCGGCGCGAGGCAAGCCCGGCGCGCGCCAGCCGCTTGGCGATGCGTTCGCCAGCCTCTTCCGCCGCCTCGGCTGGACGCGGGCGCGGCTTGAAGCCGGCTGATGCGCCTTGGGGCCGATCGCTGAAGTCACGCTTGGGTCTGTCGCTGCCGAAGTCGCGCTTGGGCCGGTCAGCGAAGTCACGCTTCGGACGATCGCCAAAATCACGCTTGGGACGGTCGAAGCGCTTTTCACCGCCCTCCACTGAGGCGGCAACCGGACGGTCGCCACGCGGCGCATAGGGCTTGCGCGGTCCTTCGCGCTTCTCATACGGCTTGCGCTCGCCTTCGGCCGCCATCGGACGGTCGCCACGCGGCGCATAGGGCTTGCGCGGTCCTTCGCGTTTTTCATACGGCTTGCGCTCGCCTTCGGCCGCCATCGGACGGTCGCCACGCGGCGCATAGGGCTTGCGCGGTCCTTCGCGTTTTTCATACGGCTTGCGCTCGCCCTCAGCGGCTACCGGACGGTCGCCGCGCGGTGCATAGGGCTTGCGCGGTCCTTCACGCTTTTCATAGGGCTTGCGCTCGCCCTCAGCTGCTACCGGACGGTCGCCGCGTGGCGCATAGGGCTTACGCGGGCCTTTGCTGAATGGCTTGTCGCCGCCCTTGAAGTCGCGCTTCGGACGCTCGCCATCGGCGGCCATCGGCCGGTCGCCGCGTGGGGTATAAGGCTTCTTCGCACCGAAGGACGGCTTGCCGCCCCTCTCGCCTCGCGGAGCCGCAGGTTTCTTGCCCGGGCCTTTTTGGCGCGGAGATTTCTTGTCGTTGTCGTCCATGTGGCCTTTGTCCGTTTGCGCTGCTACAGCGTGGCGCATCCTTACGGGCGCGCAACGAACGCTGGTGCACTTTGATTTGGCGCATGATCTTTTCCGAAAATCGAGTCCGATTTTCGGGTTGATGCGCTCAATAACAGGATCGCCGGAGTTTGTCAGGGAAAAGTGGAACCCGGTTTTCCCGGAAAAACAGGATCATCAGAGTTTATCAGCGAAAAGTGGCGACTGGTTTTTCCGGAAAAACAGGATCATCAGAGTTTATCAGCGAAAAGTGGCGACTGGTTTTTCCGGAAAAACAGGATCATCAGAGTTTATCAGCGAAAAGTGGCGACTGGTTTTTCCGGGAAGACAAACGAAAACCAAAAGCCAGGAGTGGCGAGGTGATAATCGGAATGGAAACCGCGTGAAGCGGCCTGATTTCATGGCATTGGCGCTAAAGGAGGCCGAAGCGGCAGCCTTGCGTGGCGAAGTGCCGGTCGGCGCTGTCATCGCCACGGGCAACACAGTCGTTGCAAAAGCCGGCAACCGCACCCGCGAGCTTGCCGATCCAACGGCGCATGCAGAGATGCTGGTCATCCGCGAAGCCTGCGGAAAACTCTCGGCTGAACGGCTGACCGGCCACGATCTCTATGTAACGCTGGAACCTTGCGCCATGTGCGCCGGCGCCATTTCCTTCGCCAGGCTGCGCCGTCTCTACTTCGGCGCCGCCGACGAAAAGGGCGGTGCGGTGGTCAATGGCGTGCGCTTCTTCGCCTCGCCGACCTGCCACCATACGCCCGACATCTATCCGGGCATGGGCGAGACCGAAGCGGCCCTGCTGCTGAAGGATTTTTTCAAGGAACGGCGCGACTGAACCGCGCCATGGCCGTTCTTACAGCGACGGCAGCCAGTCGAACCAGCCGCTCTTCTTGCCTTCCGCCTCTTTCTTCAGGCGGCGTTCCTTCTTGTACTCGTCCTCGCCGAGAACGTTCTGCGGCGCTGTGTCGGACGCGACACGGTAGGCCAACGGCGGCTCGCTCAGATATTTGCGAGTGTTGGGGTCGCCCTGCTTAGCGTCCGCAAGACGGCGCTGAATTTCGGCAGCGCGGCCCTTGTCGGAGTCCGCGGGGGTCCAAGCCGGCGGGTGACTGGAACCTGATTCCGCCATCGCCTTCTTGACCGATGCCGGATCGCTCTGCACATCGTCGACGATTTCCGACTGATAGCTCGGATCATTCTGGTGGGCGGTGGCGTCGGCGCGCAGCCGCGCGCGACGCTGCTCGGGCGATTCGGGCCACTCGGCGCTTGCCGACTGGATGCTGTCCTGCGGTGCAGGCAGCGCTTCCTTCTGTCCAGGAGCGGGCTTCACCAAGGTGGGGCGCGGCTTGTAGTCGATCGGGTCCCTGCGCTTTGGCGCGAAGGAAACGGCGCCGGTGAGATCGCCGACCAACTGTTCGCTGGCGGTCTTGTCTGTTCCGTAGGTCGGAGAGCCCATGCAGCCGGACAAAGCGAGGCCCGATGCGACAAGCGGCGCCAGCAGCGCAAGGCGCGCATTATATCTCTCGGTCATGCCAAAAAGTCCCACTCTAGACAGCCTCTCGATCGCCACCGGCCCAAGGTCCGGTCCMCATCATCCAAGCACTTGCGACGGAAATCCGGCGACAATTTGTCTTCCGGAGTTTCGCGTGTTTACCTCAACCACTCGTTAAGGGCAACGCACGGGCGGATTTGCACCGCCCGGCGTGGCATTTGTGCACTATTTCCGGTGCATATCGTTTTCCCAAAACCGCGGCACACTTTTGGGCGACATGCACTATTGATAGGGTGCATGTCGTTTTCCCAAAACCGCAGCACACTTTTGGGCGACATGCACTATTGATAGGGTGCATGTCGTTTTCCCAAAACCGCAGCACACTTTTGGGCGACATGCACCTAAAGCCGGCCGAGCGCCTTTAGTTCGTGCAGCACGGCGGCATCGCGCGCCGAAACATCGGGAAACGCGAGATCCTGCCCGACATCGGCCGTGTAGCGCCAGGAACGCGCGCATTTGACCAGGCCGCGGTCCTCGGCCTTCTCGACCACCACGGCGACGCCCTTGACGTCGTCGAGGGTGAAGGCTGATCCCGGCGCCTGGCCATGGGCAATGACGAGATCGCTGGTGATCGCCATCTCGGCCATGTCGACGTCCGATATCGCCGCTTCGAGCGCTGCGTCGTTGATGGTGACGACCGGCACCGCCTCCAGCGAGGAGCCGATCACCTTCTGGGCACGAGCGATCTCGAGCGCGCCGGTGACGACGCGGCGCACCTGCCGCACCTTGCGCCATTTCTCCGCCAGCGCCTCATTCTTCCAGTCCGCCGGGATTTCCGGGAACTGGTCGAGATGCACCGACACCGCATCGGGATGCCGGTCGAGCCAGGCCTCTTCCATGGTGAAGGGCAGCATTGGCGCCAGCCATTTCACCAGGCACTCGAAGAGATGGCGCACCACCTGCACCGAGGCCTTGCGCTTCAGGCTCGACGGCGCGTCGCAGTAGAGCGCGTCCTTGCGGATGTCGAAATAGAAGGCCGACAGCTCGACGACCATGAAGTCAAGAAGCGTGCGGGTGACGCGCTTGAACTCGAAGGCATCGTAGCCAGAGCGCACGACTTCGTTCAGTTCAGCCAGCCGATGCAGCATCAACCGTTCCAGCTCCGGCATCGCTTCCAGCGGCACCTCCTCGCCATCGTCATGGGCGAGCGTGCCCAGCATCCAGCGGATGGTGTTGCGCAGCTTGCGGTAGGCGTCGATGTTGGTCTGCAGCACGTTCTTGCCGAGCCGCTGGTCTTCCCAATAGTCCGTCGTCACCACCCACAGCCGCAGGATGTCGGCGCCGGACTGCTTGATGACGTCCTGCGGCACGACGGTGTTGCCGAGCGACTTCGACATCTTGCGCCCGTCCTCGTCCATGGTGAAACCATGGGTGACGACGGTGTCGTAAGGCGCCCTGCCCCTGGTGCCGCAGCTTTCGAGCAGCGAGGAGTGGAACCAGCCGCGATGCTGGTCCGAGCCTTCCAGATAGACGTCGGCCGGCCACTTCAGATCCGGACGGTCTTCGAGCGTGAAGACATGCGTCGAGCCCGAATCGAACCAGACGTCGAGGATGTCCATCACCTGCTTCCACTTGGAGGCATCGTGATTGCCGAGGAAACGCTCCTTGGCGCCGGCGGCGAACCAGGCATCGGCCCCCTCTTCCTCGAAAGCGTCCATGATGCGCTGGTTGACCGCCTCGTCCTTCAGCACGTTGCCGTCCTCGTCGGCGAAGATGGCGATCGGCACACCCCAGGCGCGCTGGCGCGACAGCACCCAGTCGGGGCGTTCCTCGATCATCGCGCGAATGCGGTTCTGACCGGCAGCCGGCACGAAGCGCGTGTCGTCGATGGCCTTCAACGCACGGCTGCGCAGCGTCGTGCCGTCGCCGAGGTCCTTGTCCATGTAGACGAACCATTGCGGCGTGTTGCGGAAGATGACCGGCTTCTTCGATCGCCAGGAATGCGGATAAGAATGCTTCAGGCGGCCACGCGCGAACAAGGCGTTGCGCTTGATCAGCTCGTCGATGACGGCCTGGTTGGCGTTGCCCTTCTTGCCGTTGTCATCGATGACGCGCGCGGCTCCACCCTCACGGTCCGGGCCAAAGCCCGGTGCATCCTTGGTCAGAAAGCCGGCATCGTCGACAGTGAAGGGAATGGCCGCATCGATACCGCGCGCGCGCAGATCCGCCCCCGCATCCATCCAGGCATCAAAGTCCTCGCGGCCATGGCCGGGAGCCGTATGGACGAAACCGGTACCCGCGTCATCGGTGACGTGGTCGCCGGCGAGCATCGGCACCGGAAACTCATAGCCGCCGCCGAGGCCCTTGAAGGGGTGCGAAAGCGTAAGGCTTCCAAGCTCTTGCGCTGAAACACTGCGAAGGCGATTCAAGGTCACCTTGGCCTTGGCCGAAGAATCCTCAGCCAATGCATCGGCGAAGATCAGTTTTTCGCCCGGCTGCGGGCCAAAGGCATTCTCGGCAGCCGTAACCTCGTAGAGGCCATAGCTGATGCGCGGCGAATAGTTGACGGCGCGGTTGCCAGGGATCGTCCACGGAGTCGTCGTCCAGATGACGACATGCGCCTGCAGCAGATCGAGAGCGCCCTCCGTCAGTTTGGCCTCACCGTCATCGATCGGGCGGACCAGGCTGGCGACGGGAAATTTTACCCAGATCGTATCCGACTCGTAATCCTGATACTCGATCTCGGCCTCGGCCAGCGCTGTGCGCTCGACGACGCTCCACATCACCGGCTTCGAGCCGCGATAGAGCTGGCCCGACATGGCGAATTTCAGCAATTCGCCGGCGATGCGCGACTCGGCATGGAAGGCCATCGTCGTATAGGGGTTCTTGAAGTCGCCAACGACGCCGAGCCGCTGGAACTCACCGCCCTGCACCGAGATCCAGTGCGCGGCGAAGTCACGGCATTCCTTGCGGAATTCGTTGACCGGCACTTCGTCCTTGTTCTTGCCCTTGGCGCGGTACTGCTCCTCGATCTTCCATTCGATCGGCAGGCCGTGGCAGTCCCAGCCGGGCACGTAGTTGGAATCATAGCCGCGCATCTGGAACGAGCGGGTGATGACATCCTTGAGGATCTTGTTCAGCGCATGGCCGATATGGATGTTGCCGTTTGCGTAGGGCGGGCCATCATGCAGCACGTATTTCGTGCGGCCGGCGGCACTCTCGCGCAGCTTGCGGTAGAGGTCCATGTCCTGCCAGCGCTTGACCAGCACCGGCTCCTTCTCGGGCAAGCCGGCGCGCATCGGGAAATCCGTCTGCGGCAGGTAAAGCGTCTTGGAATAGTCGATCGTTTCAGCGGTATCGGTCATTGGTCTGCCATGTGCATTGCCCGGCGGCAAAGGAGCTCGGGCGTTGAACTATCATGATTTGGAAAAAGCGCGAGAGGCCGCGCGCAACATTCCCGGCGGCTCCGGCGGCGCTCAGGCCGCCCGGAACACCGGGCTCATAATTCGTATCGCAATCGCGAAAGCGCCGATAAAGTGCGTCATCACCGGGCTTTTAGCCGATGCGGCGGCAGGAATAAAGCGTCGAATCGCTCACATCGTGAAGTCGAAACGGTAGGTGGTCGACACACCGACAGTGAACTGGTTGCGGTCGCCGCGCTCCCTGACCAGGCTGGAATCGGCTGCCGGACCCTCGAGGCGCGAATATTCGCCGAACAGGCTGGCGGTCATCGGATCGGTCACCTTCCAGGTCACCGCGCCGCCGAGGCCGACGGATTTCAGGCCGCCACCGGGATTGTATTGGCTGAGACCCGAGGCCACGGCTTCCTGTGCATTGACGCCATAATAGGCAACGAAATAGTTGGCCGAGGCGAAAGACACGCGTGGGCCACCCGAAATCCTGACGGTTGGCGTCACGTCGTAGAAGGCGTCGGCGGCGATATCGGCGACAAAGCCATTATGGGCACGAATGCCATGCCGCAATTCGGCACGCGCGCGTAGCCAGTCCGTCGGATAGAATTCGAAGAAGCCGCCGACTTCGCCACCCCAGCGGACCGGATCGAGGCCCTTGAGTTCGTCGGCATTGCTGTCATCGCGCGAGAACAGGAACTTGCCGGTCAGGCCGGCGCGGACGCCGCCATCATCGACCAGCGCCAGCGAAATGTTGTCGTTACGCGAGGTGAAGCGGGCCTGGGGACCGGCCTTGCCCAAGGAGATGATGGGCTGGGCGCTGAGCATGTATTTCTTGCCGCCCTCGAAATTCGGCGCCACAAGGCCGGTGGCGCCGACCGTCAGATACCAGTCGCCGGACAGCCAGCCGAAAGCGCCGTCACCGGCCTCGGCCGCGGAGGCGCCCAACAAGGAGGCAGTCAGAAGCAGCGGAATCGCTCGGACAATACGCATCGATACCCCTTACGCGAAACACGCCGGAACGAACACCCGGCATCGCTCAAGCCATGACGCCAGTTCGGTAAAATTTGACTTAACATCCGTCACAGTTGCGTCGGCCAACCTAGTGTCCGGCCGCGCCGGATCAGGCGCGGCGCGGCGCGGTCGGCAAGTCCAGCAGCCCTCTCACGGTCTTGCTGCCCTTGCCGGCAATGCGCGCCGATCCGTCGTCACCCACCTCCACCGTTGCACCGTTGGCAAAGCTTAGCGACCAGCCGTCGCCCTTGGCGTTGCGGCGGCGGTCAATAAGCTCGATGCCGGCAGCGGTGACAAGGGCGACGATCCTGTCAACGTTCATCGTTTTCCTGCGGACACGGGCCTTCAATTGAGATCGAGCCCGGCGGTAAGATCGCCGAGTGGCGGTTCGCCGTGCGCGGCGACGGCCCTGTCGCGAACCACGATGCCGTGCAGCACCGGCAGTTCGAAGCGCTCGGTGATGAAGCGCAGGATCGAAGTCGTGTCATAGGGCGTCTGATCGACATAGCCGTGCTTGGCGAAGGGCGAAACGATGATGGCGGGGATGCGTGTGCCCGGCCCCCAGCGGTCGCCCTTGGGCGGAGCGACGTGATCCCAGATGCCGCCATTCTCGTCATAGGTGACGACGACCAGCATATGCGGCCATTGCGGGCTTTTCTCCAGATGGGCGACGACGTCGGCGATATGGCGATCTCCGGCCTCGATGTCGGCATAGCCGGAATGCTCGTTGAGATTACCCTGTGGCTTGTAGAAGGAGACCTGTGGCAGGGCGCCGTCGTCGATCGCCTGGATGAAGCTAACGCCGCCCAGCCCGCCGTCGCGCAAATGTTCGCGCCTGGCAGCGGTGCCCGGCGCGTAATTGGCATAATAGTTAAACGGTTGGTGGTGGTACTGGAAATTCGGAATCGGCGAGTTGTTGCCGTGGTCGAGCGTGTACTGCCAGGCGCCCGAATACCATGCCCAGGTGATGTGCTTGAGGCTAAGCATGTCGCCGATAGTCGGCTCCGTCTGGGGCGGCAGCGTGGTGGGCTTGGCCGGATCCGCAAGGAGCGGATCGCCGCCAGGCGCCGGATCGGTGCCGCTCGGTTGGTAAGGCGGCTGCATCGTGTTCACCGCGTGGAAGTCCGGCGTCAGATTGCCATCGGAGACAAATTTCGGAATGCCGTCGCGCGCCGATTTCGGCGAATTGTCGGCGATCTTCAGCGCTGTGCCGCTATCATCCGTCACCGAAATCGACGGTTTGGCCGGGCTCTTGTCGGCATCGGCGTAGTAAGGTGCGCAAGCGCAGATCAGCCATTGGTGGTTGAAAAACGAGCCGCCGAACCCACCCATGAAGAAATGATCGGCCAGCACGTATTTCTGCGCGACCGACCACATGTCGGTCTTGGAAGCGTCCCAATTGCTCATCGGCATGGCACCTGAATCGGCCCAGGCAACGAACATGTCGTTCTTGCCGCCGTTGATCTGCATCTGGTTCTGGTAGTAGCGATGCCAGAGATCGCGCGTTGTGACGCCGAGCGGCACGTTGAAGCCCTTCGCGTCGTTCACGGTGAACGGCGCGTTTGGAAGGTGCTCGGTCATCGCCTGCGTCACCGGCGGCGTGACGCCCTTGGCGGTCAGCCCGTCCCACACCGGCGGCAGTTCGGACAGCACCGAGCCGTCACGGTCGCGCTGCTGTAGGCTTTCCTGGCTGGCTTTGTCGATGCCTTCGGCACCGGGAAAATGGCCATAGAGATTGTCGAAGGCGCGGTTCTCGGCGAAGATGACGACCACCGTTTCTATCTTGGTGATGCCATCCGGCGGATCGCCGGGCTGCGCTGCGAATGCGAAAGCTGCGGTGGCAGCGAGCAGGGCGAGAGTTGAGGAAAACAGGGCGAGCCGATGGGATCGCTGCATTGTCATACCTCCCTGGTGCAAAGGGGGATGACACCAGCTTCGACGCGCCTTTGCAATAGCCACCGCGCTGGACGGGTAGTGCCATTGGGATTACCTTCCTTCAACCGCAGGATGCGCGGCCAGATGTGGAGGGAGATGGATCATGACCTTGCACGGCGATGCATTGAAGAACGCGATCGGCCAGACGCGAGCAAAGTGGGGATGGTTTGTCGGTCTGGGCGTGTTGCTGCTGATCCTCGGCGGCATTGCCTTCGGCAATCTGTTCATCGCCACGGTGGCTTCCGTCTATGTCGTCGGCTGGCTGATGCTGGTGGCCGGCATCATCGAGATTATGCATGCTTTCGGCGTCAAGACCTGGAGCCGCTTCTTCTACTGGCTGCTCAGCGGATTGCTTTATGCGGTCGCCGGATTTTTCGCTTTCGACAATCCGCTGCTGGCCTCGGCGGCGCTGACCTTCCTGCTGGCCGTTGCGCTCGTCGCCTCCGGCGCGCTGCGGGCCTGGGTCGGCTACAGTCACCGTCCGGAACGCGGCTGGGGCTGGATCGTCGCGGCGGGCGTCATCAGCGTGATTGCTGGCCTGATCATCGCCATGGGTTGGCCGGTCAACAGCCTGTGGGTGCTCGGGATGTTCCTGGCGATCGACCTGATCTTCCAGGGCTGGACCTTTATCGCCGTCGGCCTGGCACTGAAAAAGTAGCTCAAAACGCGACGGCAGCGTCTAGGTCGGAGAGCGGCTGGACGCCGGCAAGCAGCGCCCGCGCCTCTTCTTCGTCGCGCTTCATCTGCATGACCAGCGCATCGAGCCCGTCGAATTTGATCTCGCTGCGCAGGAAGCCGAAGAACGAGACCTCGCAGGTCTCGCCATAGAGATCGCCGGAAAAATCGAAGACGAAGGTTTCCAGCAACGGTGCGCCATTGTCGTCGACGGTCGGGCGGCGGCCGAAGGAGGCGACGCCATCATGCAGCGTGCCGTCGGCGCGCCGAAAGCGAACGGCATAGATGCCCTCCTTGAGGGTGGCTTCCGCGGGAAGCCTCATATTCGCTGTGGGAAAGCCGAGCGTTCGTCCAAGCTGCTGGCCGCCGACGACCTCGCTTTCCACCGTGAAGCGATAGCCGAGCAGACCGGCGGCCTCGGCCACCTCGCCATCGCAGAGCAGAGCCCGGATCCGGCTTGACGAAACCACCTCGGCGCCCTCGTCGCGAAAAGCGTCGACAAGCGTGACGCCGAAGCCATGGCGTTCGCCGGCAGCCATCAGATAGGCCGGCCCGCCCTGGCGGTCCTTGCCGAAATGGAAATCGAAACCGGTTATGGCGTGGGTAATGCCGAGTGTCCTCTCCAGCACATCGGTGACGAAAGCTTCCGCCGACAGCGAGGCGAAGTCGCGCGTAAACGGCTGCTCGACGAGCGCGGCAAAGCCCAGCAAAGACAAGAGCCGCGCCTTCATCTGCGGCGGCGTCAGCACGAACAACGGCATGTCGGGCCTGAAGACCTTTCGCGGGTGCGGTTCGAAGCTCAGCACCAGGGCCGGCACGTCACGCCGCACAGCCTCGGCCAACGCCCGTTCGAGCACCGCCTGATGACCACGGTGGACGCCATCGAAATTGCCGATCGCGACAACACCGCCACGCAGATCAGCGGGCAGCGGCGCGGTTGCCGAGAGATGCTGGAAGGCTGCCATTGACACCTACTGCAGTCTGACCATGACGGCCACCGGACGATAGCCGTGCCGTTCCAGGAAGAGCCCGAGCCTTGCCGGATCCGGCCGCAACGGGTCGCCATAGTCGCGGGCATGAATGCCGCCAGAGACATAGAGAACGTCGAAACCATTGTCGGCCGCGCCCTTCACATCGGTCATGACGCCATCGCCGATGGCCAACACCTGAGAACGCTCTACCGGCCGACCAAGGACCTCCGCCACCTCCTTCATCGCGACATCATAGACAGGCGCGTAGGGCTTTCCGGCGATCAGCGTGCGGCCGCCGAGCTGGGCATAGTCGCGCGCCAGGGCGCCGGCGCACCAGATGGTGCGTTCGCCGCGCTCCACCATGATATCGGGATTGGCGCAGATGAACGGCAGGTTCCTGGCCCGCAATCGGCGCAAAAGGTCCGCATAATCCTCAGGCTTCTCGACCTCGTCGTTGAAAAACCCGGTGCAGACGACGCCGGTGGCCTCGAATTCCTCGACAAGTTCGACATCGAGACCGTCATAGAGGGTCAGATCGCGCTCTGCGCCAATGTGGAAGACCTTTCGCGGGCCTTCCGCGATCAGGTCACGGGTCACGTCACCCGAGGTCACCACACGGTCGTAGGTTGACGGAGGAACGCCGATTGCGCTCATTTGAGCGACGACATCGGCGCTGCGGCGGGGCGAATTGGTGATGAGGACAACGGGAATACCGGCTGCCCTTGCCTTGGCCAGCGCCGCCGCGGCCGCCGGAAAATGCCATTCGCCATTGTGCACCACGCCCCAGACATCGCAAAGAATTGCCGAATAGGTCTTCGAGACGTCTTCGAGCGAGCCGACGATTTCAGGCGAATCCGCCATGCCGTGTCCTTCACTTTGGGCGTTGCGAGTGCTGCGGCCGACGGTTCGCCGCAGCCGGTTCGAATTATCCGAACCAGTCCATGCTGTCACCAGCTTTCGCCAAAAGCCGTGACTGGGCAGTGTTTGGTTAACGCGCGTGAAGTGGCGGCTCCATCCAAGACGGCGGAAAAAACACAGATGGATGCGCTGAAGGCCTGCTCTTCGGATTCCCGCTTCAGCAAGGATCCAACCGATCCCAGCAAACCGCTGAAACTGTTCTGGAATTCAACCGGAGCAACGCTGTCCGACGATTTCAAGGCGATCGGCAACGAACTGTCCAACCTGCGCATCGTCAGCTGATCCACCGATCTCGCATATGAACGCCCTGCCCCGGCAGGGCGTTTTGTTTTGAACCGCATCGCGGCCGCTGCCTTGCATTGGTTAGCGGTTGGTGAAGCGCCCACCAAGCAATAGAGCGGTTTCCCAAACCCGTCCTTCAGCGTTTTGTGGAAAGTTGGCGCCAATCGAGAATCCGCCGGCGGGGGCCGCTGCAAGACATGCATGAACTTTGGCGCCAGTTCCGCCGCGACAGACGTGGCAACTATGCTCTTATGACTGTTGTGGCGATGGTGCCGCTGATGGGCGGCCTGGCGATTGCCGTCGACTTCACGGAAATGAACCGTGAAAAGCAGATGGTGACGAATGCGCTCGACGCTGCCAACTTCGCCACGGCGCGCCGGCTGACGGAAGGCGCGACCGACGACCAGCTGAGAGCCTATGCGCTCGACTTCTTCAACGCCAACCTGAACGATGTCGATCCCGCCAGCGCGACGCTCAACGTCACCTTGCCCAGCAACACCAGCGGCGGCGGCCTGCTGACGATGACGGCGCAGCTTGCCTACAAGCCCTATTTCTATCCTGCCTTCGCCCAACTCGTCGGCAAATCCGCAACCGATGCGAACCAAAGGATCAACTTCAACGTCACCTCCCAGGTGCGGCTGAAGAACACGCTGGAAGTTGCCCTGGTGCTCGACAATTCCGGATCGATGACCACGCTGGGCACAGGCTCGGGGCAAAAGCGCATCGATCTTCTCAAGACTGCGTCCAAGCAACTGGTCGACACGCTGGCCGCGCAGGCGGTCATGGTCAAGCAGGTCGACAAGCCGGTGCAATTCGGCCTGGTGCCCTTTGCCGCTTCGGTCAATGTCGGCTCCGGCAATGGCAACGCGTCGTGGATGGACACAGAGGGCCTGTCGCCGGTGTCGAACGAGAATTTCGACTGGTCGACGCTCAACGCGGCCAACAAATACGCCCAGCAAACCAACGGCATCTGGTATAAGCGCGGCACCGGCTGGGGCAGCGAGGAAGGCCAGACGCTGACCCGGTTTTCGCTCTACCGCGACATGAAGGTGGTCACCAACCATGAGCGTGTCATCAACAGCAAGCGCGTGGTTTGCGACGAGTACAATTCGAACAACACCTGCAAACGCAGCCACGACGAATATGACTACATCGATTCCTACGGTCCGTTCGCCAGCTGGCAGGGCTGTGTGGAGGCCCGGCCCTACCCCTACAATGTCAACGACACCCCGCCATCCGGCGGCTCGGCCAACACCGGCATAGGCGTCGGCGATCCGGCAACGATGTTCGTGCCGATGTTCGCCCCGGATGAACCTGGCAATCACTGGAAGCTCACCCAGGATCCCGACGAAGCCGCCCCGGTGACCTATGGCGCGGTGAACAGCTGGTGGAATGACGATCCTTCGAGCAGCAGCGGCCAATCACGGCTGCGCAACATGGCCAAATATTTCCAGCCGCGGCCGATCGATGCGCCGGCGCTGCCCGCCGGCAACGGCCCGAACTACAGCTGCACCACCGGTGCAATCACACCGCTGACCGATGTCAGCGTCGCCGATGGGGCCACCGCAATCAAAGCCGCGATCGACCTGATGCAGCCGAATGGCGGCACCAATGTTCCCGAGGGCATGGCGTGGGGCTGGCGGGTGGTTTCCAGCGGCGAACCGTTCACGCAAGGGCGCCTGGAAACGGAAAAAGGCAACGACAAGGTGGTGATCGTGCTGACCGACGGCGCCAACACCTACTATACGCCGTCCTCGCTGGGCTACTTAGATCCCGCCAACTCGAAATCGACCTATGCGTCCTACGGCTATCTCAACCCCGGCTATAACGGCACCTCGGTCGGCCGCATGTTCATGGGCACATCGAGCGCCATCGGTCAGTTCGACTACTCGAACGGCAACTATACGAACGCACTCAACGAGCAAATGGCAACGCTTTGCAACAACGCCAAGGCAGCCAACATCATGGTGATGACGGTGGCGCTCGACCTGTCGACGACCAAGGCCAGCGACAAGCTGGCGATCGATGCGCTGAAATCCTGCTCGTCGGACTCGCGCTTCCGCAAGGATCCCACGGACCCGACCAAGCCGGTCAAACTGTTCTGGAATGCGACCGGCGCCAGCCTGTCGAACGATTTCAAGGAAATCGGCAACGAACTGTCGAACCTGCGGGTGGTCGGCTAAAGCACGTCGCTTCAATACGGTCTCATGCGACGTGCTTTAGGTCCTTGTTTTTATGCATGTCGTTCTCCTAAAACCGAGGTCACTTTTGGGCGACATGCATTAACGGCTCCTCTGGCGCAACGCCTGGCGCCGCCAAGCCCTTGCGGCTACCTGCCGTGACAGGCACATATTGGCCGCCCGCAGGATCGCACATCATCGCGGCACGCTTGGCGACAAAGCTTGGGGGACGAACAATGCCCGATACCGCCAACCATCTCGCCTTCGCGCTGGTCTGCCTCGGCATGGTGCTGACGCCTGGCCCGAACATGATATACCTGATCTCGCGCTCGCTGTCGCAAGGGCCGAGGGCCGGACTGATCTCGCTTGGCGGGGTTGCGGTCGGCTTCCTGTTCTATGTGGTTTCGGCGGCGTTCGGCATCACCGCGCTGCTGCTTGCCGTGCCCTATGCCTATGACGCGCTGCGCTTTGCCGGCGTGCTCTATCTCTTGTGGCTTGCCTGGCAAGCGGTGAAGCCGGGCGGGCGTTCGCCGTTCCAGGTTCGCGACCTGCCGAAAGACGGGCCGCGCAAGCTGTTCGCCATGGGTCTGATGACCAATCTGCTCAATCCCAAGGTGGCGGTGCTCTATCTGTCGCTGCTGCCGCAATTCATCAGCATCGGCAAAGGCCATGTCCTGTCGCAGCTGCTGGTTCTGGGCGCGACGCAGATCACGATCAGCCTGACCGTCAATGCCATCATCGCCGTGACAGCCGGTTCGATCGCCACATTCCTTGCCGGACGGCCATTGTGGCTGGTCATTCAGCGCTGGATGATGGGAGGCGTGCTGACGGCGCTGGCGCTGAAGATGGCGACCGACGCACAGCGCTGATATCCAAGCGCCGAGCTTCGTTCTTAGCCGCTGAAGGCTTTTTTCAAGAAAGCACGGACATCGCTTACGGATTGATCGGCCGCAGCCGGATTGTACTCCATCCTGTGACCATAGGCCTCGGTGCCGGTCTTCAATCCCGGAGAGGCGAATGCATGACGGGCACCCTTGAAGACCTCTAGTTGAACGGCGCTGCCCTTGCCGCTGCGCTCAGCCATCATCTCCTGGCATTTTTTGGCAGGGGTCCAATCGTCGAGCTCGCCGATCAGGATCAAGGTCGGCACCGACATGTCGCCATTCGCCGCCGAACAATTCGGATAGTAGGCAATCGCCGCCTTGAACTTGCGCTCCATGAGCCGCTCGGCGCCCCCAGCTTGCACGGCCTCGAGCGTTGTGGTCCCACCAGCAGAGGACCCCGACAAGACTATGCGTTGCGGGTCGACAAAACTCAATTTCGACAGGAACTCCAGAGCGCCATAGGCGTCATAGACGCGATCAGCAAGCAAGCCGCGATGATCGCACGTCTCGTGGATGCCTCGCGTGCTGAAGCTGTCGACAAAGAGGACGACGTAACCCCAGGAAGACAACCGCTCGGACCAGGTTTTCCTTACGCTTGGAAATAGACCCGTACACCCGTGGAGAACAACGATAGCCGGGAACGGCCCGTCACCCGGCGGTCGTGTCAGATACCCGATCAATGGCGTGCCGGGTACAGCTTTGAGCACTTGCCCGTTTTGTTGTGCAATGCGTTGTTGAAATGGCGTCGGCGCTATCGCCGCACTTTCAAATTGCACCGGCTGGTTGGCATCGGCGAGCGCCGCATTGAGGTGCCCTACAATGCCAAAACAGGTCAGCCAAACAATTTTTTTCAAGCACGCCAGCATCTTGCACGCCATCGTTAGGTCCAGCCATTTGGCCGCAGCGCCCAACACATCCGCAGCTTTGGTGGGCGCAGACTTGCTCGTCTGCTGCGTTGCCGGAACGATATGGCTCCCTACATCGGCCGGCGGATCGGCCGGATCTGCGCCGGCTCGATCACCTTGCGGTAGAGGTGCCAGGTGGCATGACCCAGGATCGGCATGACGATGGCCAGCCCGGCAAACAGCGGGATCGAGCCGATCACCAGCAGCACGGCGACCAATAGCCCCCACAGCGCCATCTGCAGCGGGTTTGCCATCACCGCGCGGGCCGAGGTCTCGATTGCCGAGACAGCGCCGACATCACGGTCAAGCATCAGCGGAAAGGCGATCACTGTTGTCGCCAGCACCACCACGGCAAAGACGAAACCGGCCGCATTGCCAAGCACAATCAAGGTCCAGCCCTTGCCGGTCGTCAGCACGTCGCGGACAAAGGCGCCGATCGAAGCCGGCGGCTGGTCGCCGAACAGGCTGGTGTAGATCGATTGGGCGGTGAACAGCCACAGCAGGAACAGCGCAAACAGCATGATGCCGATGACCGCGATCGACGGCAGCGCCGGGGAACGGCGCACATCCAGTGCATGGCGCCAGTTCGTGTTCATGCCGAGCTCGCGCCGGCGGCTGATCTCGTAGAGACCGATCGCCGCAAAAGGCCCGACCAAAGCGAAGCCCGACATCAAGGGATAGACAAGCTGGATGGCATTGGAGCCCGAGGTCCACTGCGTCAGGATCAGCCCGACGACCGGGTAGATCAGGCACAGGAACACGTAGTGGGACGGTTTTGCCCAGAAATCCTCGGCGCCGAGCTTGAGCGCGTCCCAGAGATCCGACGTGGTGAGATGGCGGACCGTTGGCTGCACGTGCATCCCGTGTGCGTCCGCCATGACATGAAAGCTGGCCATAACCTTCCTCCCGTGAGTCGGGGCGGTCACCGCCTGGAGGCCGCCCGTAGCTGCCACTGTAAGAACGAGAGTGACGATAACAAATCTGGTGGCGATTGTCGCCGCGTCAATGGTTTGAATCAGCCGTTGTCGTGTTCATCTCTGACTATCGCCTCTCATTAGGTGTGCTGGGAGACCTTCGTTGGCGAACCGTCGAGTTTCATTTTAGAATCTATGCATTTTAGCTATTGCTTAAATAGCTCATAGAGACCCCAGGCGTATCACCTGAGCATTACAAACCTTGGCGAGGGGCGATGTTCAGATTGCAGGGCTTCTGGCCTTCGGAGCGCGGCAATTTTGCCATGGCGACGGCCATAGCGATGCTGCCGATAATGGTTGTCGTGGCCGGCACGATCGATCTGACGGGCACGAGCGACGACGCCGCGCAATTGCAGAACTCGCTGGACGCGGCTGGGCTTGCCGTCGGCACAAAGTACCTCCCCAGCATGACCGCGGGTGATGTCCAGGGGCTTGGGCTGACATTCTTTACGGCCAATATGAGCGTCGCCGACCAGCAGGAATATTCAGACAGCGTCTCCGCTTTTTCGGCGACCGCCAGCGGCGACCCGAGCGCCTATTACATCTCGCTTTCGTCAAGCATCAACCATCCGAGCTTCATCAATGGCGCGGCCCCCTGGCCAGCTCACCGCTCGGCCACGGTCAAGATGAACCCTGGTGCGCAGGCCTGCGTGCTGGCGCTCGATCCACATGCGTCGGCCGCCGTGAGCCTGCAGGGCTCGACCGATGTCTCTATGAGCAACTGCGTGATCGCGGCAAATTCGGATGCGTCCGATGCCGTCAGCAGAGGCGGTTCCGCGCAGGTTTCGGCGGGCTGCGTCTCAACTGTCGGCGGCACTTCCGGGCTTTTGCCGCCCAGCGCCAATCTCAGCTGCGGAGCCCCGCTCGAACATCAATATGCGTCCTTCGATCCTCTGGCGGATGTTGTCCCTCCCGCCTACACATTGTGCCTGCCGGTTCCGAAGGGCAAAACCTACACGCTGTCGCCCGGAACCTATTGCGACAAGACCTTGTCGGGAAACATCACGCTCACCCCTGGCGTCTACATCTTGCGCGGCGCCACCCTAAAACCGGGCGGCAACGGCAGCCTGACCGGCGAGGGCGTGACCATATTCCTGATGGAGGGCTCGCAGATCTATATAAATGCCAATGAGCAGGTGAACCTTTCCCCGCCCACCAGCGGTCCCTACGCCGGCATCACCATTTTCGAGAACCACGGCAACACATCGGCCTTGACGCTGAATGGCGGTGCAAATTCCGTGATCAGCGGGTTTGTCTATGCACCTGACGCGGCCATTTCCTTTGCCGGCAACTCGGATATGAGCGGTCAGGGCGACTGTCTAAGGCTTGTCGGCCTGACCGTGCAGATGACCGGAAATTCATCCATCAAAACCGACTGCACGGCCGTGTTTGGAAATCGCGAGATGTATGCCGGCCGCTTCATCACGCTTGTGAACTAAGCGGTTAATCCCCATTTCGATCTCAGATTTTCACCGCCCTGCCCGGCAAAAGCCATGATCTCGACTATGTCAGACAGGCATGACAGCTGAAAAACTCGACATGCAACCAGCCGGGCTGAACAGACGCACGATGCTCAAGGCCGCCGGCCTCTGCGCCATTGCCGTGCTTTCCGCCTGCAGCACCGTCTCTGTACCGACGGGCGAAGGTGCGGGCGCCTCGTCCTCCGCGACTGCTACTCTGGCGGGCTTGCGCGCGACGGCCGGGCTCGGCCCGCTGACGCCGGACACCCAGCTCGAGCAGGCGGCGCTGCAGCAGGCCGGTTACATGGCATCGCGGGAGCGCATGAGCCACACGACAGGCTGGGGCAAGGACTTCGCCTCGCGCATGAAGGATAATGGCGTGCGGGGGGCCGCAGCCGAGAACATCGCCGAAGGCCGCTTCGACCAGCAGAAACTGTTCGACATCTGGATGCATTCGCAGGGCCACCGGCGCAACATACTCGATCCGGATTTCAGCCGCTTCGGGCTCGCCTATGTCCGCGACGGGCGTGACCCCAAGCTGCGCTATTGGTCACTGGTTCTCGGCAAATAAAGCTTCCCGGCCCCGTCTGCTCGTCGCCTTGATTCCTTCACGTCTTGCCACGGAGACTCAAGCGACAGTGCCTGCCTAGTCCATATGCGCCGCAGGTGCCGCACCGCCGGCTGGCGCCCGCGCAGGCTTGCGCAGCAGGAAGACGAACGGGATGGCAACCAGCGTCATCACCATCAGCATTTTGAAGTCGTTGACATAGGAGATCATCATCGCCTGGAGATTGACCATGCGATCGACCTCCGTCAGCGCCATCGGATCGCCGCCCGCCGCCGCTGGCGAGACCGCCCAGAGATTGGGATTGAACGGGTTGATGAAGGCTGAAAGCTCGGCGTGGTTGATCTGCGTGTTGCGCACCAAGAGCACCGTCACGACCGAGACGCCGATCGATGAGCCAAGATTGCGCACCAGGCTGAACAACGAGGTTGCGTCGGTGCGGAAGCGCGCGTCAAGCGTGGCGAAGGCGACCGTCGACAGCGGCACGAACACCATTCCCATGCCCAGGCCCTGGATCACACCGGAGCTGAGGATCAGCCAGTTGTCCATCTGCGGCGTGAAGCTCGCCATGGTGTAGAGCGACTGCGCGGTCAGCAGAAAGCCGACGACGACGAGAATTCTGGCGTCGATCCTATTCATGAGCCGCCCGACGACGAGCATCGAAATCATCGTGCCGAGACCGCGTGGACCTATGACGATACCGATGGTGACAGTCGGATAGCCGAAAATGGTCGACAGCATTGGTGGCAGCAGCGACATCGAGGCCAGGATGAGCACGCCCATGACGAAGATGAACGCCAGGCCGGTCACGAAATTCCGGTCGAGGAAGATCTTCGGATCGATGAATGGATGGTCTGCCGTCACTGTATGGATGACGAACACCCAGAAGCCAGTGAGGGCCAAGCCGAGTTCGATCCATATCTCGACCGAGGAAAACCAATCGACCTCGCCGCCGCGATCGAGCATCAGCTGCAGCGCGCCGACGCCGAGCGATATCATGGCAAAGCCGAAGAAATCGAAGCTGCGCACGCGCCGGGCAACGGCCGGTAGATAGGCGGCCATGCCAAGGAAGGCGACGATGCCGACCGGCAGATTGATGAAAAACACCCAGCGCCAGTTGAAATTGTCGGTCAGCCAGCCGCCCAGCGTCGGGCCCAGGATCGGTCCCAGCATGATGCCGGCGCCCCAGATGGCCATGGCTTGGCCGTGACGCTCCTTGGGGTTGATGTCGAGCAGGAAGGTCTGCGACAGCGGCACGATGGCGGCGCCGAACACGCCTTGCATCAGCCGGAACAGCACAATGGTTTCAAGGCTCCATGCCAAGCCACACAGCATGGAGAAGACGGTGAAGCCGACCACGGTCGTCAGGAACAATTCCTTGCGGCCGAAGCGGTCGGCGAGCCAGCCGGTTACCGGCGTCATGATGGCAGCGGCGACGATGTAGGAGGTCAGCACCCAGTTGATATTGTCGGGAGAGGCCCCGAGATCGCCTGTCATGGTCGGCAGCGCGACGTTGGCGATGGTGGTGTCGAGCGCCTGCATGACGGTCGCCAGCATCAGCGCAACCGTGATCAGGCCACGATGCGGCACTTCCTTGAAAGGTTCGGGCGTGCTCATGATGCGGAACTTCCAGCCGGTAACAAAAGCGTGTACACAGGGTTTCCGGGCGGCAAAGCCTTCCGTTGAGAGACCTTCATCGCGGTGGGACGCGAGTATCGATGTGGGGGTTACATCGACTGAAAGTCTCTGATGAGCGGATGCCTGCCGCCCGGAAACATGAGGACCGAGGGGTCCGTGTCGAAGATTTCAGATTTTAGCCAGGCCGCAGTGCGGCTCGAACCAAGCGCTGATCCTTGCCACTCCTCCCATCAGACCAATCCTGCTATCCGCTTCCACCCGCTGGTCTGTGCGGGCTTCCACTGACTTTTATTGCGCGGCCTCGCCAGCCGTGGCGTGACCGAATATGGCGGGAAAACCACGGGCAATGCCGGTATCTACGGTGACGCTGGCGCTCATGCCGGTCCGCAGCGCCATCCGGGCGTCGGGATCGGTCAGTTCCAGGCGCACCGGGATGCGCTGCGTGACCTTGACCCAGTTGCCGGTGGCGTTCTGGGCGGGCAGCAGCGAAAATTCCGCGCCCGTTCCCGCACCGATCGCCTTGACCGTCGCCTCGAAAGTCTTGCCTGGATAGGTATCGACGACGATCTCGGCCTTCTGGCCCGGCTTCATGTTGGTGAGCTGGGTTTCCTTGAAATTGGCATCGATCCAGGTGTCGTTGGTCTCGACCAGCGAAAACAACGGCGTGCCGGAGCCGACGAACTGGCCGACCTTGAAAGAGGAGGCCTGGGAGATGACGCCGTCGGCGGGCGCCTTCACCGTGGTCTGCGCCAGGTCGTAGGCGGCCTTGTCGCGCGCGGCGAGTGCGGCCATCACCGTCGGGTGCTTGTCGGTTTCGATGTCGGGGTTGCCGCCGAGCGCGGCCTTGGCGCTGATGATGCCTTGCTGGGCCACGGTGACCTGCTGCTTTGCCTTGTCGAGGTCGTTGCGGGCCTCATCCAGCGACGATTTGGCGTTGATGCCTTTCTGGGCGAGATCGGCGGCACGATCATATTGCGACTGGGCGTAGTCGACCTCGCTGCTGGCGGACTTTTCCTGCGCCGTCGACTGGCTATAGGCGGCGCGCAGCTGCTCGACATTGAGGCGCGCGCCGGCAACCGCGGCATCGGCCTGGGCAAGCGCGATCCGGTAAGGCTCGGGGTCGATGGTGAACAGAAGGTCGCCCTGCTTGACCATCTGATGGTCCGATATGGCAACCTGGACGATACGGCCGGCGGTATCCGAGGCGATCGAGACCTTGGCCTGCTGCAGATTGGCGTTCTCCGTCTCCTGATAGCGGCCGCCGGTCACCCAGACATAGCCGCCACCGATAATCAGCACCGCCGGCAAGGCAAACATCAAAAAGAAGCGGCCTATGCGGCGCTTCTTCTTCGGCTCCGGGACCGGCTGGACGGGAGGAGCGACCGCGACAGGAGCGGCAACCGGCTGGGCCGGCGCTTCCATCTCCACCTTGGCGGCGTTTTCGTCTACCTTGGCTACCGCGTTCATGCTGCTGCGCCTTTCGTAGGCTGGACTTTGTCCGAGGACGAGGTATCGCCGTCGGCGAGATTCTGCGCCATCGCATCGAGCGCCCTGATCAGGACGCGACGGTCCTCCGGCGAAACGCCGACGAGCGATTCCTCATAGACTTCGCCGGCGAGGCTCTTGACCTCGGCATAGGCAGCGCTCGCCTTGGCGGTCGGGAAAATCATGCGCACACGACGGTCGGCGGCGTCGGCGCGGCGCTCGATCCAGCCGCCCTCCTCCATCCGGTCGACAAGCCGCGAAACGCTGATCGGCTCGATTTCGAGCAATTCGGCGAGCCGCGCCTGGGTGACGCCCTCCTCCTTGGCGACACGCACCATGAGGCGCCATTGCGCGGAGGACAGGCCAAGCCCGCTGGCGCGCGTCTCGAAACGCTTGCGCATCAAGCGCTGCACGTCGTGGATCAAAAATCCCAGTCTGTCGATGCCATCTGAAACCATGAGCGGTATATATAATAAGCGTGCTTACTATTCAAGCCGCTGCGTTGTTCGAGAGCCGGCAAATGTGCATGCCGTTGTGATTGGTGAAAGCTTCGGGGACGATGCTGGCAACTGGTGGGCGCTCCAAGACCCGCCACATCAAGATGCGAGCCCTGAGAGGTGCCCATTTGGGCGCAGCGGCCGCTGGTCGCTTGTGACATATTCATGTACAGCCGCAGGAAGGATCGGGGGATCGACGCCATGCCGACGCTTTATGCGCTCAAGCCGGCTTTCCAGGGAAGATTGCGGCCGCTGGTCAACCGGCTGGCGGCAATCGGTATCACCGCCAACAGCATCACCATGCTGGCGGCCCTGATGTCGATCGCGGCCGGGGCGACCATCGCGATCTGGCATGAATGGCGCTGGCCGCTGCTGCTCATTCCCGTGGTGCTGTTCGTGCGTATGGCGCTCAATGCCGTGGATGGCATGCTGGCGCGAGAACACGGGCAGGCTTCGACGCTCGGCATGTATCTGAACGAGATTTGCGATGTCGTTTCGGACCTGGCGCTGATCCTGCCTTTCGCAGCCTTTGCGCTGTTCAGCGAATGGGGTGTCATTGCCTTCGCCATCACCGCGGTGCTGACCGAGTTCACCGGCGTGCTCGGCATCGCCGCCGGCATCGGGCGCAATTATGCCGGGCCGTTCGGCAAGAGCGACAGGGCGCTGGCGCTGGGCGTTGTGGCGGTCCTGTGCGCCGCCGGGCTGTGGCCGACGTCCATCGCGCCGCTTGTGTTTCCGGCCATGGCAACGCTTTCGCTGCTGACCGCCATAAACCGGATACGCGCCGGCCTTATTGGCAGCGCCAGCTGAGCACCGAGGCTCGCCATGCCGCCTGAGGGGAAAACAATGATGCACGAAACAATCGCCGCAGCGGCGGCCGAAAGCCTTGGCCGGCAAGCGCAAGAGCGTGTCTTCCACAGCCATGACGGGACCGAGATCTTCTACCGGTTCTGGCCGGCGGCTTCCGCAGGTGCCAAGGGCGCGGTGGTGCTCTTCCATCGCGGCCATGAACATGGCGGCCGCATGGCTCATCTCGTCGACGAATTGCAGATGCCGGATCACGCCTTCTATGCCTGGGATGCCCGCGGCAACGGCCGTTCGTCCGGCGAACGCGGCTATGCTCCGTCCTTCTCGGCGCTGGTGCGCGACATCGACTGCTTCATGCGCGAGATCGCCGCCAGGGATGGCTTCGCCACACAGGATGTCGCGCTGATCGCGCAGTCCTTCGGCGCCGTGCTTGCCGCCGCCTGGGTGCACGACTACGCGCCGAAGCTGCGTGCCATGGTGCTGGCCTCGCCGGCCTTTTCGGTCAAGCTCTACGTGCCCTTCGCCAAGGAGGGCATCGCGCTCTGGCAAAAGGTCAAGGGCCGCTTCTTCGTCAACTCCTACGTCAAGGCGAAATTCCTGACCCATGATCCCGTGCGCATCGCCTCTTTCGAGAGCGACCCGCTGATCACGCGGCCGATCGCCTCCAACATCCTGGTCGAGCTCTACCAGCACGCCGCCCGTATCGTCGCAGACGCCCGCGCCATCACCGTGCCGACACAGCTTCTGCTTTCGGGAAGCGACTGGGTGGTGCGCCACGGCCCGCAGCACGAATTCTTCGTCAATCTCGGCAGCCGGACCAAGGAGCGCCATGTGTTGCCGGGTTTCTTCCACGACACGCTGGGCGAGCGCGACCGGGCGCAGGCCCTCGACCTGATCCGGCCCTTCCTGGCCAGGCAGTTCACGGCACCGGACGCACCGGTCGACCTGAAGCAGGCCGATATCGCCGGCTACACGCGCGACGAAGCCGACAGGCTCGCCTCGCCGCTCGACCTGTTGTCGCCCAAGGGCCTCTATTGGGCATTCAGCCGCGCCTCCATCCGCATGGGCGCCTGGGTCTCGTCGGGCATGAAGGCCGGCGTCACCACCGGCTTCGATTCCGGCTCGACGCTGGACTATGTCTATGAGAACGAAGCGCGGGGTCTCACACCTCTTGGCCGCTTCGTCGACCGCATCTTCCTGGAGGCCATCGGCTGGCGCGGCATCCGCCAGCGCAAGCTGCATCTGGAAGAACTGATCGGCTCTTGCCTGGCGACGCTCAAGGCCGCCGGCCGGCCGGCAAACATCCTCGACATCGCCGCCGGCCACGGCCGCTATGTTCTCGATGCGATCGTGAAGAGCCCGGACCAGCCGGCAAGCGTGCGCCTGCAGGATTATTCCGACCTCAATGTCGGGCTCGGCCGCAAGCTGATCGCCGAGCGGCAATTGCCGGCCAGCATCACGTTCCAGCGCGCCGACGCTTTCGATGCCGGCATGCTCGCCGCGATCGATCCGGCGCCGGACCTCGCCATCGTTTCCGGCCTCTACGAACTTTTCTCTGACAATGCGATGATCGCCCGCTCGCTCGGTGGACTGGCCCGCGCCATGCTGCCGGGCAGCCTGCTGCTTTACACCAACCAGCCCTGGCATCCGCAGCTCGAGATGATCGCGCGCAGCCTGACCTCGCATCGCGGCGGCCAGGCCTGGGTCATGCGCCGGCGCACGCAAGGCGAAATGGACCAGCTCGTCGAGGCCGCCGGTTTCGAGAAACTCGACCAGCGCATCGACCAATGGGGCATCTTCACCGTCTCGGTCGCGCGGCGCCTGTAGGACCAGCCGCCGCATGCCGACCGATCCCGAGGCCTCGCAATCCGCAGCCATCGCAGCCGCCGAACCTTATGGCCGGGTGGTCGTCAGGGCAGCGCTGTGGCTGGCTTTCCTGGCGCCGTTCTTCTACCTGACCTATGGATTCGCCAACTGGCTGGCGTCGCGGCGTGACGATGTCGGCAGCATCGTGTTCTCCTGGGAACACAGCATCCCGTTCGTCGCCTGGACCATCGTGCCCTACTGGTCGATCAACCTGTTCTATGGGCTATCGCTGCTGCTCAATGATACCCGGCAAGGGGTCGACCGCCTCGCCGGCCGCTTTCTCACCGCGCAGCTCGTCGCGGTCACTTGCTTCATCCTGTTCCCGCTGACCGCGACGTTCGTGCGACCGCCAACGACCGGTCTGCCAGGCTTCATGTTTGCCGTGCTTGGCGGCTTCGACAAGCCATTCAACCAGGCGCCGTCGCTACACATCGCCCTGCTGGTGATCATCTGGGACCATTGGCGCCATCGGCTCGGCGGCCTTCTCCTGTCGCTCTGGCATGTCTGGTGCTTCCTGATCGGCGCTTCGGTGCTGACGACATGGCAGCATCATTTCATCGACATTCCGACTGGCGCGCTGCTCGGTTTTTTCGCGCTCTGGCTGTTTCCGCGCAGCGGCGCATTGCCGTTTTCAGGCGCCCGACTGACCAGCGGTGCGAAAGCCCGTCGGCTGGCGCTGTTCTATGCGCTGGGCAGCGTCCTTGCGCTGGTCGGTGCCGCGCTCGGCGCCTTCCTTTCTGCCGTCGCACTCATCCTGCTTTGGCCAGCTTTGGCGCTGGCCATCGTCGCCTTCGCCTACGCCGGAGCCGGCGCCAAGATGTTCCAGAAATCCGCGGATGGCAGCATCACGCTCGCCAGCCGCGTCCTGCTCTTGCCCTACCGTCTCGGCGCCAGGGCAAACATATGGGCCTGGACGCGTGATCTTGCTCCCCAGGTCGCGGTGGCCGACGGCGTCTTTCTCGGTCGCTTTCCCGCGGCAAGCGAGGCCAACAGCTTCGGCACGGTCATCGACCTCGCCGCCGAACTAGAAAGGCCGGCGGGAACGACGTGCCGCTGGATCAGCTTGCCGATGGTCGACCTGTTGCCGCCGCCCGTGATGATGCAGCAGCAGGCAGCCGGCGCGCTGGAGAAAGCGCGCCGCGACGGCACGGTGCTTGTCTGCTGCGCGCTCGGCTTCCAGCGCAGCGCCGGCGTTGTCGCCGAATGGCTGGTGGCAACCGGCAGAGCCAAGACACCGGCCCAGGCTCGCGAGATGCTGACAGCCGCCGGCCGGCCGGTTCATCTTGCCGAGGCCACGGAGCGGGCGGCGTCATGACCGGCAATGCCTATCAGGAAAGCACCGATCGCTTCGCCCGCATGCTGATGCGGCAAGCCGCGTGGCCGGCCGCACTCGTGGTTGCCGCAAACATTCTCGCGCCCTTGGCCGCCTGGTCGCGCGGCGCCTTCGAGACCTGGCCCGCGGCCGTCGCGCTGTCGCTCGCCGCGGCGAGCGCAGTTGCCGTGCTGGCGCTGTCGGCACTGCTGGCATTCGACGCGCTGCTGTTCCGGCTGATGGCCAACCATGATGACGAGGCTTCCGGTGGCGCCGCGGTGGATCATATATTGGCACGCATGCGCCTGAAGCCGCTGCCGCCCTCCACACGTTCGCTCGACGACCGCATGGCCGGTACGCGCCGGTTGCTCACCAGGCAACGCATTGCCATTGGCCTGTTCGTGGCGATGCTTTTGGCGGCCGGATTTTGGGCGCCGCGATGAGCAAGCTTGCGCTGAAGACCTTCACCTTGCTGCAGACGGTAACCTCCGTTGGCCTCTCGGCGCTGGCCTGGGTGGTGACCGGGGTGCGTCCGATCTGGAACGGCAGCCTGCCGTCGGACCGGCAGCGCATTTATTTCGCCAATCACACCAGCCATGGCGACTTCATCCTCTTGTCGGCCTGCCTCAGCGAAAAGGAGCGCGCGATCACCCATGCCGTGGCGGCCGGCGAGTATTGGGGAAAATCGCGGCTGCGCCGCTTCATCGCGCAGGACATGCTGTCGTCCGTGCTCATCAACCGGCAATGGACGAAGCCCGAGGAAAACCCGATCGAGATCATGCTGTCGGTCCTCGACCAGGGCCACTCGCTGATCCTGTTTCCCGAAGGCACCCGCAACATGACCGAGGAGCCGCTGCTGGCCTTCCGCTCCGGGCTCTACAATTTGTCGATGGCGCGGCCGGAGGTCGAGCTGATTCCGTGCTGGATCGAGAACATGTCGCGCGTGCTGCCCAAGGGCCAGTTCCTGCCGGTTCCGCTTCTGTGCCGCGTCGTCTTCGGCGCGCCAGTGACGGTGGCACCGGGCGAGGAGCGCCGCGCCTTTCTCGACCGAGCCCACGCCACGCTCCTGGCGCTTAACCCGCGCCCTGAACGAGACGATTGATGCGCCACGACATCTCAATTTTGATCATCGGCCTGCTGGTGGTGCTGACCACCGCCAGCATCGTCGCCGCCATACTTTCGGCGCGGGCGCCGAAGCCGCTGAGTTCGACGCTGGTCAATCTCACCCAACGCATCAACGCCTGGTGGGTGATGGTGGCGCTGATGACGGTCGCCTTCTTCTTCGGCCGCTACGGCATGACCATCCTGTTCGCGCTGATTTCTTTCGCGTCGCTGCGCGAATTCGTCACGCTGACGCACACAAGCCGCAGCGACCATTGGGTGCTGCTTGGCATGTTCGGCATCATCATACCGTTTCAATACTGGCTGGTGTGGACCGCCTGGTACGGGCTCTTCGTCATCTTCATTCCGGTCTACTGCTTCCTGCTGATGCCGGCCATCACCGCGCTGCATGGCGACACCGAACGCTTTCTCGAGCGGATCGCCGCGCAGCAATGGGCGGTCATGATCTCGGTCTACTGCGTCAGCCATGTGCCAGCGCTGCTGACGCTCGACGTGCCCGGCTTCGAGGGCCGCAATCTGTTGCTGATCGCCTTCCTGATCATCGTCGTGCAAGGCAGCGACGTGCTGCAATACATCTTCGGCAAGCTGTTTGGAAAACACCGTTTCTCGCCGACCGTCTCGCCGTCGAAAACCTGGGAAGGCCTGATCGGCGGAGTGGTGTCGGCGAGCCTGCTCGGCGCGCTCTTGTCGTTCGTGACGCCGTTCTCGCCGTTGCAGGCGGCTTGCGTGGCCTTCGTCGCCTGTTCGATGGGGTTTCTGGGCGGGCTGGTGGCCTCGGCCATCAAGCGCGACCAGGGCGTCAAGGACTGGGGCCATCTCATCGAAGGCCATGGCGGCATGATGGACCGCACCGACAGCCTGGTCTTCGCCGCCCCGATCTTCTTTCACATCGTACGCTATTTCTGGACCGTCTGAACCGGCCTAGCGCAGTCAGAGCCGGTTTCGCATGACCAGCGTGACGACGAAGAAGGCGCCGAGCGAGCTGGTGATGATGCCGATCGGCAGCTCCTGCGGCGGCAGCAAGGTTCGCGCCAGAAGATCGCTTGCCAGCAAGAGCACCGCCCCGAATAGCGCACAGCTTGCGATCAGGCGCAGATGCAAGGGACCGGCCAGCGGCCGCGACAGATGCGGGATCATCAGCCCGACGAAGCCGATGACACCGGCGACCGAGACGAGAATTGCCGTCGAGAAGGCGGCAACGAGAAACGTCGTCCTGCGCATCCGCGCCACCGGCACACCAAGGCTTTCGGCGGCACTTTCACCGGCCAGGAAGGCGTCCAGCCTGCGGTGGTTCCACAACCCGTAGGCCGCGATCGTGCCGGCGCCCAGTGCGCCCAGCCAGACATTGTCCCAGCGCGCCAGCCCGAGCCCGCCCATCGTCCAGAATAGCACCGAGTGGGCCGCGCGCTGGTCTCCGGCAAACACCAGATAGTTGGTCAATGCCGTGAACAGGAAGGAGACTGCAAGGCCGGCCAGGATCAGCCGTTCCGGCCCCTGCCCCCTCACCCGCGCGACCAGCAGCAGGACGATGCTCGCGGCCAGTATGCCGCCGGTGAAGGCCGCGACCGGCAAGGTCCAGATGCCAAAACTGTCACCAAAGACGGTGATGACGGAAACAGCCCCTGCGGCAGCCCCCGAGGACAGGCCGAACAGGAACGGATCGGCAAGATCGTTGCGGGTCACCGTCTGCAACAGTGCGCCTGTTATGCCGAGGCCGCCACCGACACAGACCGCGAGGATCGTGCGCGGCAGCCGCAGGTCAACGACGATCTTGCCGATCGGGTCCGACACCTGGTGCTCATTCAACCCGACGGCATGGCCAAGTGCGGCGATGACGTCGGTCAGCGGGATCAGCGTCGAACCATAGGCGATCGACAGCAGCACGAGGGCGACGATCGCCACCGCGCCCGCCGCCATCGCCAGCGCGAATGCCTTGTGCCCCGAGAGCGCGGCGGATCCATGCCTTGGGGCAAGAAGCATCAGAACGCTTCCGGATGCATCGCTTTGGCGATCTTGGCGATCGCCTCGATGTTCGCCGGTCCGGGTGTCAGCTCGGCATAGCGCAGGGCCACGAAGCGCTCGTTCTTGACCGCATCCGTTTCCTTCATCGCCGGATGGGCCTTGAGGAAATCGAGCAATTTCTTGTAGCCGCCACCATCCTGGTAATCGAGCAGGATGAGGAATTGCGGATTGCGCGACGCCACGGTTTCCCAATCGGTGTTGCCCCAGCTGGTGTCCATGTCGGCCATGATGTTGTCACCGCCGGCGGCGGTGATCATGGCGCTGGGAATGGCGAATTTTCCGGCGGTGAACGGCTTGTCCTCACCGGAATCATAGAGGAACACCCGCGTCCCCTTGGCGCTGCCGACCTTGGCGGTGATATCAGCGAGCTGTGACTTCCAGCCGGCAACAAGCTTCTCGGCTTCGGCGTCCTTGCCAAAAATCTTGCCCAGCTTTTCGACGTCGCCATACAGAAGGTCCATCGAGGCGGCGGGGCGGTTCTTGTCGAGATGGACGCAGCTTTCGGTCAGCACCAGCGTCTTGATGCCGTGCGGGGCGAGCGTGTCGGGCGTCACGTCACCGCCCGGCTTCATGCCATAGTACCAGCCGGCGAAGAAGAAATCGGGCTCGACCGCGACGAGGTTCTCGAGCGTCGGATATTTTGGCGCCAGTTCCGGAATGGAACCCTGCTCGGCCTTGAATTCGGGGCCGACCTTGTACCATCCGGTGATGCCGGTCAGGCCGACGATCGACGGCTGCAGCTTCAGCGCGAAGGCCATCTCGGCCATGTTGAGATCGTGGATGACGGCGCGCTTGGGCGGCGCGTCGAAGGTCAACTGCTTGCCGCAGCTGTCGACGGTGACGGGGAAGGCGAAGGCCGTCGAGGCCAGCAGCGAGAAGACGAGCGACAGTGAGAGACGTTTCACGGATTTTGCTCCTTGGTTGAACAGTGTCGGATGAGGAATGGGGTCGATCAGGACGGCGGCGCGGCGCGGTTCGGAACATCGAACACCGTCAGTTCGCGGTCCTCGGTGGGATGGCGCAGGCGAAACACGTCGACGCCGAAAATCTCGCGGATCAGCTGTTGGGTCAGCGCTTCGCGCGGGGCGGCCAGCGCATGCAGCCGGGCTTCGTGCATCACCGCGACCCTGGTGGCGAAGGGCGCCACCAGGGCCAGATCATGCAGCACGGCGATAACCGTCATGCCGAAGCCGGCCACGAGTTCGAGAAGCTCACCGCGGGCGCGCGGATCGAGATGGTTGGTCGGCTCGTCGAGGAACAGCACTTTCGGTTGCTGTGCGATGGCGCGCGCCAGTTGGGCGCGTTGGCGTTCCCCACCCGACAGCGAGCCGATGCTGCGGCCAAGCAGCGGCAACAGCCCGGTCCGGCGCAGCGCATCGACGACAATGTCGCGTTCCTCGCTCCTGCGCCTCAGGCCGGCATGCGGGACGCGGCCAAGCTCGACATAGTCGATCACCGCTAGTCGCGGATCAGGCTGGTCGGTCTGGCCGACGACGGCTATGTGCAACGCCCGTTCGGCGGTCGAGATCCTGTCCAGGCGGCGCCCGCTGAGCTTCACCTCTCCGGAGCTAGGCTTGAGCATGCCCGACAGCATGCGCAGCAGTGTGGTCTTGCCGGCGCCATTGGGGCCGATGATAGCGAGGCGATCGCCTAATGCCACCGACAGGCTGACCGCATGGACCAGATCCCGCCCGTTGGCCGTCGCGCCGAGGTCGCGCGCTTCGAGAAGCGGCATTGTCATCGGCTGTCCCCCGCAGGCTTGCCCGATCCCGGGATGCGGGCCAGCGTCTTGCCGGCCAGTCGGGGCGGGCGTTGTCCGGAATTGCACCAGCCGTCGGCTAGCGAGGCGTAAAGCCTGGCAAATCGCACGAGATCGCCGGCGTCGGCCTCCGCGTCTATGGAGCCGAAGAGATAGGCGGCCTTGCCCGGCGCCTGGAAGGCCACCGTCAGCGGCCGCGCGCAGCCCGCCATGCACTCGACGCCTTCGATCGTGAAGCCATGCGCAACCACGGGCTCGTGGTGGGCTGAGAGCCGGGACCGCAAATCCGCGCAAAGGCTTTCGCCCGACCTGATCCCTGTCGGGACGTCACGGCAAAGCGTGCACACGATGATGCGATGGATGGCGCCGTCCAACTTTCCGTCACTTTCCAAAACTGGCGACGGAAGGATGTTGGCGAGCCGGCCGACAAGACCGACGTCCACGTTTCCTCCCGGCACACCCCGTCCGGTCAACTCAGTGATGGCAGGTCTCCTGGCTCGCGGGTCTCGGCTCAATCCTGCCTTCCCAGCCTTGCCGGCCAGTGGCATATCGGATCTTGCTCACCGCTTACAGTTGCGGGGGCAGCCACGGTCTCGACCTTTGAGGGTCTCACCGTGTTCCCTTTTCACCCCTTGCCTTTCGGCGCGGGGACCATCACGGGGCCACCGTAGATTTGCCCCGAGCGCATCGCAACGATTCTTTTCGACTGAACCTGTCACCATCGCGGCACCGGCAGCTTGTCAGCTAGAGGCGTGCGATATCTCCATCTGTAATGTAATAACAGAACGATTTAGGTGGTTTTCTTTGTCGATGTCAATCCCTTGCCACAACCCTTCGAACTATCGCTGAAGGTTGCGGACGCAGACAGGGCGGAGTTCGCGTGAACCCCGCCCCGGATCGGATAGTCTGCAGGCAGACGCGCTTACTTGCCTGACAGCTGCTTGGCGTTCTCGGGCGTGATCGCCGTCGTCTCGACAGTGACCGTCGTATCCACCGAAGTGGCGCAATCGAGTAGGATCTTCTTCGACATCTCGATCGCTTCCTTCGCACCCGTCGGGTAGGTGAAGGTCGCCGCCCAGTCACCCTTGGCGACGGCCTCGATGCCACCGGCCGGGCCTGGCAAGCCATCAGTACCGATGATCTTGACGTCCTTGCCAGCGCCCTTGGCGGCAAGCAGCGCGCCGGCCGCCATCATGTCGTTCGAGGCGTAGAGCACCTTGATGTCGGGATGCGCCTGCAACATGGCCGAGAAAGCGGTCTGGGCTTTATCCGGCACCCAGTCGGCAGCCTGCTCGGCAACGACCTGGATCTTGGCATTCTCCTTGACGCCGTCCTTGAAGCCATTCAGCCGCTCTACGGCCGGCGTCGAACTCGGGAGACCTTCCAGCACGGCCGCTTCGCCACCTTCCGGCAGCAAGGTCTTGGCGGTGTATTTGCCCGCTTCGAGCGCGATCTTGTAATTGTCGCCGCCGATGAAGGCGGTGTAGTCCTTGCCAGGATCGCCGACCGTCTTGCGGTCGAGTTCGATGACCGGGATGCCGGCATCCATGGCGCGCTTCACCGCCGGCGTCAGCGGCGCCGCCTCGAAGGGCGAGATCAGCAGGAGATCGACCTTCTGGGTGATGAAATTGTCGACCTGCGAGGTCTGCGTGTTGACGTTGCCGGCGCCGTCGGCGATCTGCAGCGTGAAGCCCGGCACTTCCTTGGCCGCCGCCGTCAGCTCGTCATTGACGTGCTGACGATAGGGCTCGGCATTGTTCGCCTGCGAAAAGCCGATGATGAACTGGCCGTCCTTGGCGCAGGCCTTGACCAGCGGCTCGGCGGCCTGGGCGGCTCCGGCAATGCACAGGCCGGCGCCTGCCTGAAGCACGGCATGAAGCGCGCGCCTTGTTCCTTGTCTTGTGGTTTTCATACTTACTCTCCTCCTCGTCGGGCCGGGGGGCCAGACCTTGGTTGACTGCCTTCCAAATGCTGCCGTCTTCCTCCTAACGACCCAAACCCTCGCGGCGGCGAACGAGGGATTGAAGCACTGCCGCCAGCACGATGATCGCGGCGGTGGCGAGCAACTGCATGGCGGGCGTGATGTTGTTGAGCTGCAGAATGTTGGCGAGCGCGCCGAGCATGATGGTGCCGGCCACGGTGCCGACCATCGAGCCGGCGCCGCCGAACAGGCTGGTGCCGCCGATGACCACGGCGGCGATCGCGGTGAGCTCGTAGCCCATACCGTCATTGGCGCTGCCGAAATTGAACTGGCCGGCATGGACGATGCCGGCAAGGGCGGCGGCAAAGCCGGTGATGGCATAGACCGAGATCTTGACCATCGACACCGGCACGCCCGAAATGCGCGCCGCGCGCTCATTGCCACCGACGGCAAAGACATAGCGGCCGAAGCGCGTGGTGTTGAGCACGATCGTTGCGATCGCGGCAAAGACGATGAAGACTATGGTGGCGACCGGCACGGTGTTGTGGAACAGACGCTCGCCGAGGATAGCGAACACCGGCGGCGCCAGGCCCGGCCCGTCGCCATAGGAAATGTTGATGTACTGGTTGCCCGAGACGACCAGAGCGAGACCTCGCGCGGCCTGCAAGCCGGCGAGCGTGACGATGAACGGCTCCAACCGGAAGCGGGTGGAGATGGTGCCCTGGATGGCGCCGAAGACGATGCCCATGACCAGCACCGCGAGGATGGTGGGAATGAGCCCGAAACCGCCGGAGATCATCATCGATGCTGTAACGACGCTGGACAGGCCGAGCACCGCGCCAACCGACAGGTCGATGCCGGCGGTAATGATGACGAAGGTCATGCCGATGGCGATGATGCCGGTCTCGGACACGGCGCGCACGATGTTGGCGATGTTGTCGGGATCGAGGAACAGGATCTGGCCATGCCGGCGCGGCGAGAAGATGATGCCGCCGATCGCCACCACGACCAGGCCGATCAGGCTCTGGAAGCGCACCACCAAAGCGAGCGGATCGCGATGTTTTGGCGCGGGCGCTGCCGGGGCCTGCGCCGCCGAAATCTTTTCGTCAGACATCAGGCCTCCCTGCCATTTGCCGCGGCCAGCACCGTGTGCTCGTCGACGCCGCCGATGAATTCCGCCACATTGCGCCCCTGGCGCAGCACCACGATGCGATCGCACAGGCCGATCAGTTCCGGCATCTCGCTGGACGCGACGAGGATGCCGAGCCCTTGCGCGGCGAGCGCCCGCAGGCGCGCGTAGATTTCGCCCTTGGCACCGACATCGACGCCGCGCGTCGGTTCGTCGAGCAGCAGCAGCCGGGGGTTGCCGAGGATTTCTTTCGCCAGCACCACCTTTTGCTGGTTGCCGCCCGACAGCGCGCCGACTGCGATGTCGGGATTCTTCGGCCTGATATCGAACTGGCCGAAGGACTGCTTCACTGCATCCGCCTGGCGGCGCTGAGACATCAGGCCGAAGGGCGAGATGCGGCGGATGACAGACATGACGAGGTTGAGGCCAACCGCCATTCTGAGCATCAGGCCGCTGCCGCGCCGGTCGTCGGTGACAAAGGCGATGCCGGCCGCGCGGGCCGCCCTGATCGAATCCAGCCTTACCGGCTGGCCGTCGATGGCGACCTCGCCTTCCCAACGGCCGGACAGGCCGGTGCCATAGAGCGCGCTGAGCAATTCGGTGCGCCCTGCCCCCATGATGCCGGCCAGCCCGACGATCTCGCCCGCCTTGACGTCGAGCGAGATACCGGCCGGCGGCTGCCATCCGGCGCTTTCATGGGCGAGCCTGAAGCGCGCGTCGCGCAGGCTGAGCAGCGTCTTGCCGGCCGTCCTTGAGCGTTCGGGATAAAGCTCGTCCAGCGGCCGTCCGACCAGGAGCCGAACCAGTTCGGCCTGCGGCGCGTGCGGCTCGGTGACGCCGGCGACACGGCCGTCGCGCATCACCGTCACCCGGTCGGCGATCTGCGGCACCTCCTCGAGGCGATGCGAGATGTAGACGATGCCGACGCCGCTGGCGGCGAGCTTGCGCATGATGTCGAACAGCCTGTCGACCTCGCCAACCGTCAGTGCCGCCGTCGGCTCGTCCATGATCAGCACGCGCGAAGCGTAGGACAGCGCCTTAACGATCGCCACGACCTGGCGCTGGCCAATCGACAGGTTCGCCACCATGCTGGCCGGATCGATGGCCAACTCGATGGCTTCCAGCCGCTTGCGGGCTTCGCTGCGCATCGCCGGCACGTCGAGGAAACCGCCTGGCCGCATCAGTTCGCGGCCGAGGAACAGATTGGCCGCCACGTCGAGCGTCGGCACCAGGTCGAGCTCCTGGAAGATGGTGGCGATGCCGGCCGCTTGTGCCTCGCGCGGATTGTTGAAGGTGGCCGGCTTGCCATCAATGTGGATGGTGCCTTCGTCCGGCGTGTAGACGCCCGATAGCAGGTTCATCAGCGTCGATTTCCCGGCGCCGTTTTCGCCGAGCAGGGCATGGATCTCGCCCGCCTTGAGGTCGAAGTCGACACCGCGCAGCGCCTGGACGCCGCCGAAGCGCTTGACCGCGCCGGTGACGGAAAGCAGCGGCGCGCTCATATTGACCTCATGGGGGCTGACCTCATGGGGCCGGCCTCGCACAGGATTCTCGGACCTGCAGCGCCGCCCGCAGCCGTACCGCCTGCGGCTCCAGGCCGGTGGATGCGATGCGGGCGCACAGCAAGGCCGCCGCCTGCCGTCCGATCTCGGTGCAGGGCTGCGCGACCAGCGTCAGCCGCGGCTCGAAGCAATCGGCCCATTCGAAGTCGTCGAAGCCGGCGAGCGAGAGATCGCCGGGGATTGAGAGACCTCTCTCGCGGATGGCGCGGACTGCCCCGATCGTCGTCATGTTGTTGCCCGTGACCAATGCAGTGGGCGGCGACGGCAGGGACAGGATCGCATGGGTCGATGCCGTCGCGCTTGCCGTATCGACATTATCCGGCGAGACATAGTGCGGCAGGCACTCAAGTCCATTGGCGGCCAGCGAGGCGCGAAAGGCTTCGATGCGTTCACGCGTCGTCGCCAGGCCCGGCTGGCCGGCGATATAGCCGATGCGCTTGTGGCCGAAGGATGCGACGTGGTCGATCAGCGCCCGCATCGACGACTGGTTCTCGACGCCGATCTGGTCGAAGCGTTCGTCGGCGAAACGGTCGATCAACACGCAAGGCAGCTTCTTCTCGGCCAGGTAATCGATGGCGCGCTGCGGCGCGCCCGACGGTGCCAGGATGACGCCGTCGACGCGACGCTGGTGAAAGGCGCGCACCACCGAAAGTTCGCGGTCGGGGTCCTCCTGCGTGTCGGACAGGAAGACCATGAGCCCGAGACGCGCGCATTCGGCCTCCACTGCGCAGATGATGTCGGTGAAATAGGGGTTGGAAATCGCCGAGATGGCCAGGCCGACGCTGTTGGTCGAGGAGACTTTCAGCGACCGCGCCAGTTCGTTGGGCTGATAGCCCATCGCGGCAATCACGTCATTGATGCGCCGCGCCTTCTCCGGCGAGACAAAGCGGGTGCGGTTGATGACATGCGAGACGGTCGAAACCGACACGCCGGCGCGGCGCGCGACCTCAGCCATTGTCGGCATGGCGACTCGAACGGAGTGCTGGCAAGCGCTCCTCCCTGATGATGCGTTCCCGGTCCGCTCTCACTGGTTATGGCGGATTAGCGGCGACCATAGTGTCATCGAAACGTTTGCGCAATCGCTTCGATGCGTTTTTGCTGGAGGTCGGTTGTTGTGGTGCCATGGCGATCGCGCGATCTGGTCTTCGACTGAAAATAGAGCGTGCCGGCACGGTTGACCTGCCGATGCTCGTGAGAACACATTGCGGTATCGGTCGAGATTGCAGAAGCATCTGGGTCCAACTTCACGAAGAAAGGCTCGCTTGCAATGGCTGGTATTTTCAATTTCCTGAGCCCGGCTGGTCGTTGAAGCGATGCTTGCGCTGTTCAGCCGCCATCCACAGCGCGGCGCTGTCGGTCCAAACTGCTCAGAGCAGATGGGAGTCTGCAGGACGCCGGCGGCGTTATCTGGCGCGACGGATCCGGACAACGGAGGTGCCCGGCATGATGCGTGGTGACCCAGCCGGATGAACGAGCGGACGGTAGCAATCTGCATACTCGCGATCGGCAAACCAGGCTATGCGCTGGCGGCGCGCGAAGCCATTACGTCCTTTCTCCGGAACACGGATTTCGAAATCTATGTAGTCACGGATCGGTTCTCCGCCCCAATGCTGCCGCCCTCGCCGCGCATCCATGTCAACTTGCTCGACGCCGCACGGCAGGAATACCGGGCCGATGGGTTTCTGGCCAAGTTCGACGCATTGGCCTGGTGTCTCGGGCAGGCCAGCGCCGAGATCATTCTTCAGGTCGATGCCGATACCATCCTGTTGCGCCCCCTTGCGGCGGCAGAGGTGTTTACGGCGCTGGGCGAACAGCGGATGGCAATGGTCGAACAGACCGGCATCGCCGGTTCGGGCATGACGCCGGGGGACTTCCAGGAACATTACAGCAAGCGCTCGCTAGCGTTCATCGACGGTTCAGCGGCGGCTCCACCCGCGATATCGTTTCGCTACTTCAACAGTGGCGTGGTCCTGGCCTTCAGGGACGAACTGCAGCTTTTGCTGGAGTGGGTAGCGGGACGACGCTTGCTCCTGCCTGCCGATCACTCGGTTGGCGCGCACATGATCGCCGACCAGGACTATTTCCAAGTGTGGGCAAACTCAGTGGTGCCGGATCGCTGCGCCTCCCTATCATGGCAATGGAACCATTGCAGCCACTGGGATACGGGCTTTCCCCGACCGGATGCGCTGATCGCCCACTTCAGCAACTTCTGCAATGGCCCCGAAGTCGAAACCGTGCTCGCGATGCATAACCTTCTTGCCGACGGTTCCGCCGGACCCTTGCTAGACAGCACAGCGACAGGACAGCCTGCCGACCTGGCGTTCATCATCATCACGTACAACTCGTCCAAGATAATCCGCTACTGCCTCGACGCCCTGCCGGACCAGCATGAGATCATTGTCGTCGACAATGGCTCAACCGACGAGACACTCGACCACGTGACGCATCAGGGCGTGACCATCATCCGGAACAAAAGCAATGAGGGGTTCGCCGCCGCCGCCAACCGAGGCGCTGCCGCCGCCAGCGCCAAATATCTATGCTTCCTCAACCCGGACTGCGTCCTGACATCGACCGCAGTCGAGACGGCACTCTCGATGCTTTCCCAAAAACCCGATGCGATGATCGTTCCGGACTATGTCGACTGGCATGGCGAAGTCACACCCGGTCGCCAGCCCGGCTATTCCCGGCTCAAGCTGACAGCCGACCTTCTTGACAATAATGGCATGGCGAAATGGGCTCGGCGCCTGAGGTGTCTCCCATTTTATCACAACCATAACTGGAGCTGGCCGCTCGCGGCCGCTCTTTTCGTTCGACGAGAGACCTTTCGTGCTATCGGCGGTTTCGATGAGAGATACTTTTGCTACATGGAAGATGTCGCAGTGGGATTTGAAATGGCACGGCGTGGGCTCGAAATCGTCGAACTGGAACATGTGCTGCCGCATCTCGGTCGGTACGGCGCGGATATCCCGATCTCCGTCAGGATCTCGTTGATCGACAATGCGCGGCTCAAGTTCGCGCGGCTGCATTATGGCCGTGCCTTTGCGGCTACGCTTCGCGGTCTGCGATGGGTTCTCCATCGCCGCCTCGGTATCAGGGACGCGCTGCGCCGAAAACGGTGGCGTGCGCTGGAAAGCCGATGAACTACTATGTTCTGCCCGGGGTCGGCATATATGGCGGCATCAAGGTTGGCTTCCAGTTCGCCCAGTTGCTGACGGACGCCGGCGTGCCGATGGCGGTCGCGACCCCTGGCAACCTTGCGCCTTCATGGTTCCGATGCAGTCAGCCTGTGGTGGACAGGCAGCAGGTCGTCGCGAATGCCGGGAAGAGCGATACGCTCATCTTCTCATTGCCGCACGACTATCCCGAGTTGAAGGCAACTGGGGCGCGGCTGATCTTCCACTGTCAAGGTACCGATCCCCTGATCAACCCGATTCTGCACGACAGGGATGTCACAGTGCTGACGTGTTGGGAACAAGCGACGAATTACGCAATGTCCGTCGCCCGGCGCGTTTCGATCGATGTCGGCATATCGATCTCCGACGCTTTCTTCCATGACGGATCTCCCAAGGACGAACGGTGCGCAGCCTTCATGCCGCGCAGAGGCGCCGCGATAGCCCAATCGGCGATGAAGCATGTGCGCTCCCTCCGCTTCCTGCCGATTGACGGCGATAGTGAAGATATCTGCGCCAAAAGTCTTAAGCGCTCCGGGTTCTTCCTGGGCACGGCAGTGGCTGAAGGCTTCGGACTGCCGGCGCTCGAGGCGATGGCGGCAGGCTGCGTTGTAGTATCGGTTCCAGTCGTCGGCGGGATGGAGTATCTCAGACATGGGCACACTGCGTGCATCGCCGAGCCGATAGAACTGCCAGCCGCGCTTGCCGAAATCAGCAAGCAAGGCGCAGGCTCGCGGCGTGCCGCCCTGCGCGACGGCGGCGCGGCGATGGCATCCCGTTACCGCATCGCGGTTCAGAGAAAGAAACTGCGATCTGCCATGGAGGCGGGCTTGAAGGACGCCTTGTCATGGAGCTAAGCGTTATCGTTCCTTCATGGGGCCTGACCGCGCTGCTGCGAAGTTGCTTGCTGCAGCTTGAGCATGCCTTGGCGAGGACACAGCTTGGCAAGACCTGTGTCGTCGTCGTCGACAATGGCTCCGCCATACCCTACCTCGCCGATGATCTGGCACCGCCGCACGTGCGGATCGTCAGGCTGGACCTGAGGCATTCCTTCTCGGCAGCCTGCAATCGCGGCGCCCGCGAGATTGAAGCCACACGGTACCTCTTCCTCAACAATGACGTGCTTCTGCATCCGGACGCCCTGGTGGAGATGCTTGAGATCTTCCGTGACCACAAGGTTGGCATCTGCGGCACCAGGCTAGTCTTGCCCGACGACACGATCCAGCATTGTGGCGTGCGGTTTGACGCCGGAGAACGTGGCCCCTATCACCAGGATCATGGCAAGCGAAGCGCGATCGTCAACCGGGCGACGACTTTCCCGCAGGCCGTTACGGCGGCGGCCCTGATGATCGACCATGCGGCCTTCGACGCCTTGAACGGTTTCGACGAGACATTCCCTTTCGGCTATGAGGATGTCGATCTCTGTCTTCGGGCACGGCAGTTGGGAATCCGCATCGCATGTGGCCAGCGCAGGGATTCACTGCATCTGGAATCGACATCGGACCGGCGGCCCGACCGCCACAAGGCCTCGCGCAACCTGTTCTTCGAGCGCTGGCGCGGGCGCTACACCATAGACGGAGACGAGAGCGGGTGACGCAGGCAAACGAGATATCGCTGATCGTCCATACGCGGGATTCGGCACGGACCTTGCCCCGGCTGCTGGCGACCACCGCCTGGGCAGCGGAGCGCATCATCGTCGACATGCAAAGCGGCGATACCACCGTCGAGATCGCACGTTCCGCCGGCTGCCGGGTGCTGAGTTGTGCCATCGTCGATGCCGTCGACGCAATCCGCAATCAATACCTGCCGCAGGCGCAAAACGACTGGGTGCTTGTGCTGGATTCCGACGAGTATCTCGCTGACGACGCATATGAGGCGCTGCGAGGCCTTGTGCGCGACCATGGCGAAAGCACCGACGCCTTTGCGTTGCCGAGGTTCAACTCCGTCGCCGGCCAGGTCATGCGCGGTTCCGGCTTTTACCCCGATCACCAGATACGGTTTTTCCGCAAGGGGACTGTCGCCTGGCAACCAGGCCATCATCGCATGCCGCAGGTTCTGACCGGTGCCAAGCGTCTTCGTCGACTGGATGCGCCGAACTGCCTCCACATCCACCACGAGAACTACGTCGACATCGCCTCGTTCATTGCCCGGCAGGCGCGCTATGCGCTGAGCGATTCCTACGACCCCAATCCCGACAATTTCGATTTCGGCACCTATGTCGCCGAGGCCTATGCGGAGTTCGAACGGCGCCATGAGCCTGCCGAGGATGGTGAACTTTCCACCGCAGTGGCAACCGTGCTTGCCTGGGACCGGATCATGCGCGGGCTGATCCACTGGGAACGGCTGGGGCGCCAACAGCCACTCAACTCGGCCTTCTCCCTGCCGATCGTGCCAATTGCGCAAAGGCGCAAGCCATCACAATTCGGATTGCGCCATCTGCCGCGCGAGATCGGGCGCTGGCTTCGCCGGTTGTTCCAGCGTCGGCGGCGCTAGTCGGCATCACTTTGCGCGCTGCGCAATTTCGATCAAACTGGCCGCGTGCGGAGGCGGCAGTATGATCCGGCCGATGCGCGAAGGAGCCCCATGAACCCGACCGAGAAGGCGCTGTGGTTTGTCGAGAGCCATCTGCCGGAGGCGATATCGCTTGACGATGTCGCGCAAAGCAGCGGGGTGTCGCGTTTCCATGTGACACGCGCCTTCGGCGCCGCCACTGGCCGCTCGGTCATGGGTTATGCGCGGGCGCGGCGCCTGAGCGAGGCGGCGCGCAGACTGGCCGGCGGGGCGCCCGATATCCTCTCGGTGGCGCTCGACGCCGGCTACAACTCGCATGAGGCTTTCACCCGGGCCTTCCGCGACCAGTTCGGCACCACGCCGGAACTGGTGCGCGCGCAAGGTTCGACCAAGACCCTCGACCTCGTGGAGCCTATCCTGATGGACCAGTCCTTTCTCACCAACCTCGAACCACCACGCTTCGAGACCAGCCGGCCGTTCCTGATCGCCGGGCTCGGCGAACGCTACAGCTGCGAAACCAGCGCCGCCATTCCAATGCAGTGGCAGCGCTTCGGCCCTTACATCGGCAATATTCCGGGCGAGACCGGCGACGTTGCCTATGGCGTCTGCGTCAATGGCGACGATGCCGGCAATTTCGATTACATCGCCGGCGTCGAGGTATCGGACTTCTCCGACCTTCCCAGGGAATTCAGCCGGGTGCGCATACCTGCTCAGAAGTATGCGGTGTTTTCGCATCGCGAGCACATCTCGGCCATCCGCCGCACCGTCAACACGATCTGGAACAAATGGCTGCCGGCCTCCGGGCACGAAATAGCGGACGCACCGGAATTCGAACGCTATGGCCCGGAGTTCGATCCGCACAGCGGCAATGGCGGGCTGGAGATCTGGATACCGGTGAAGGCTTAGCGGGAGGTCACAATTCCAAGTCCCAGTTCTGGCCAACCAGATCCCTGCCGAAGGAATGGTGCGGCTCCTCCTCGATCAGTTTGAAGCCGGCGGCCTGGTAGATGTGCCGGGCGGCGGCCAGGATGTCGTTGGTCCACAAGGTCAGCGTCTTGTAACCCTTGGCGCGGGCAAAGCCGATGCATTCCTCGACCAGCCGCTTGCCGATGCCGAGGCCGCGCGCCGAAGGTTCGACATAGAGCAGGCGCAGCTTCGCCACCTGATCCGACTTGCGCACGACGAAGACCGAGCCGACGACCTCGCCATCGCGCTCGGCGATCCAGCTGCGCTCCCATTTCGGATCGAAGGATTTGACGAAGGCCGCGAGGATTTCGGCGACCAGCGCCTCATAGGTTTCGTCCCAGCCATAGTCCTGCGCGTAGAGCATGCCTTGCCGGCGGGTGATCCAGCCGATGTCGCCGACCTGCAGCGGCCGCAACAGATAGGGGATTCTTGGCTCGGCGCTTTCGTCGAGCAGAGCCTGGACCGTGCGCATGGATTTCACCAGCCGGTCCTGTTCCGATGCGGGCAGCCGGTCGAGCAGCGTCGCGACCTGGTCGTGCGAATCCTGGTTCAACGGCGCAAAGGCATTCCTGCCCGCCGGCGTCAGCGCAATCGACGATTGCCGGGCGTCCGAAACCAGCGTCGACCTCGAGATCAGGTGAAGGCGTTCGAACTTCTTCAGCAGACGGCTGACATAACCGGCATCGAGACCGAGATCGCGTCCAAGGTCGGTCGCGGTCAGACCGTCACGGTTCGCCAGTTCGTAGAGCACGCGCGCCTCGGTCAGGGAGAAGGCGCTTTTCAGCAGCCCTTCGTCAAGCAGCCCGATCTGGCGGGTGTAGAAGCGGTTGAACGCCCTGACCGCATCGATCAGCTGCTTGTTGGGCGCATTGTTGCTGGGCTGATGGTGGATCGTCATGGGCATCTCCTGTTCGCACAGAATTGACCATTTAGTTGACTGAGTCAACTACCTGAAGGATCACATCATCGGCAACACCGGCCAGCGATCGACGAGCCTGCCGCCGGAAAACACCGCAATCGGCCCGAATTGCTGCAGCACGGCCTCGCTTTGCGTCGGTCGCAGGAACGCATAATCGCCGGGCTTGGCGGCGCTGTCGGCGGGCAGGCCCATGAATTGCTGGTTGGAAGACAGGCCGAGCAGGCCGTTCGTCTTCATGCCATCGGGAAAGACCGGCTCGGCCATCCATTTGCCGCCATAGAGATAGCAGCCCTTGCGAGGAAACCGGCCGAGCGCCTGCAGCAGGCGGGAAACGGCCGGCGGTCCCGGCAGCATCGGCTCGACCACCTTCAGGATCGGCGTCGCGATAAAGGCTGCCGGCTGGAAACCTTCGAGACCAGCTGTGTCGAAATCGCTGGGCAGCACGAAGGCCGAACCCATCGACACTTCATTGGCAGCGCCACCGTGATGAAGCAGCGCAGTCTTGCTGCCACCGATGTTGAGAATCCTTCGCTGGTCGGTGCCGAGGCGCGCAATGAAAGCGGCGGCCCGTTCCGAGGCTTGCGCCAACGCCTGGGCCGCCCCGCCGAACAGGCCGGGAATATGCGGCGCATGCGCCTCATAGGCCATGACGCCTTCGCAGCGCAGCCCTTTGTGCGCCGGCAGCATCTTCAACGCCTGCGACAAAGCCTCCGGTTCAGCGAACCCGCCGCGATGCAGACCGACATCGATTTCCAAGGCGATGCGCAGGTCGATGCCGAGTTCGGCAGCGAGAGCGCCATATTCCGCCAGCCTCTGCTGCGTATCGATCAGCCAGCAGACACGCGACCAGTCGGCGTCACCCTTCACCAGCGCCGCCCTTGCCGCCTCGACCGGCATCGGCTTGCCGTACAACAGATCCGCATCCGGAAACGCCTTCAGCACCGCCGCGCTGATCGGTGGATGGAAAGTCATGAAGCGATCGGTTCCGAGCGTCTTGCCGATATGCGAAAGCAGCGGCAGGCAAGCGAGCGACTTGTCAACCAGCCGCACGGCAAGACTGGGGTCCACCCTCTCCTTCACCTGGGCAATGTTGCCATCCAGCCGATCGAGGTCGAGCAGCAGGCAGGGCTGGAAGATGCCGGCTTGCTTCAATGCACCCGAAAGCGAGGCGAAATAAGCCTTCATTGTTCGATGCCGAACAGCCCAGCCATATAGGGCGAGACGAAGCGGTTTTGCGGATCGATGTCGCGGCGCACCGCCATGGCATCGTCCCAGCGCGGGTATAGCTTCTTGAAGTCCGCCGCCTTCAGGCTGTGCATCTTGCCCCAATGCGGCCGGCCGCCATATCTGCGGAAGATCGGCTCGGCCGCCTGCATGAACGGCAGCGGATCGCTCGCCGCATCATGGTGGATGGCGATCGAACAGGTAGGCCTGTTGTAGAAGGGCGAGAGCCAGAACTGATCGGCCGCGACGCTGCGCACCTCCATCGGGAAATAGACTTCGGGAAAGCGCTTTTCGGTCAGCTCGATGATTTCGGCCAGCGCCGTTGGCCCTTCCTCGAATGGAAGGTGATATTCCATCTCGTTGAATTTGGTCTGGCGGTCGCTGGCATAGACGTTGAGCCAATCCTGCACATAATCCTCGGAGGGCACTTTCGCGACAGCGCCCAGGATCAGCCGCCGGCGCAGCGACGGCAGCCAGGCAAGCCCGGTGCGCAGCCGACGCAGCGTGAGCAAGGAGCCTTCATCATCCTCGGTCGGGCGCGTGGTGGTCGCCTCGGTGCTGAAGTCGCTGGCGATGAACTGCGCATAGCCCGAGAACGGAATGTAGTAGAATTCGGCCGAGCGGTGCGCGGTCATCATCTTTTCGAAGTCGCGCAGCATGTCGGCGATCGGCAGCACCCATTTGCGGCGGCGCAGCCGGTAGGTCGCGATGTTGTTCAGCGTCACTTCGCTCAAGACGCCGAAGGCACCGAGCGCAACGCCGATGGCGTGTATCGTGTCCTGATCCCCTGCCCTGGTGAATTCGCGGACCTTGCCAAGACCATCGACGATCTGCACCGTCTCCAATTGCGTATGATAGGCGCCGAGCGTCGATCCCGAGCCATGGGTGGCGGTTCCCAGCGCGCCGCCAATCGCCTGCCGGTCGATATCGCCCATATTGGGTAGGCCCTGGCCGATATCCTGCAGGATGTGCATGAGCGAACCGAGCCGCGTCCCTGCCCGCACGCGCGCCTGATGCTTTTCAGCGTCATGCGAGACCAGCCCCTCCAGCTTTTCCAGAGACAGGATCGTGCCCTGCGACTTGACCAGCGGCGTAAAAGAATGACCGGCGCCGACGACGCGTACCGGGCCGGGCGCGGTGCGAATGAGATCGCCGAGTTCGCCGGCATCGACGGGACTGGCGATCAGCCGAGGTTCGGCAGTGACAAAGCCCGACCAGTTGCTCCAGATGTTCGACATGGCGCTCACGCAACAACCCGGCGACGCCGCGCCACGAAGACAAATACGACGAGGAGCGCCACGCTGGCCAGGGCACTGGCAGCGGCGAATTCCGGAACCGGGCGAAAATCCTTGCCGTCGATGAGCAGGGACGCTGCGACAGGCCCCATCGCCAGACCAAAGAGTTGCGCGGCCGGCACCAGCAGCACGGCCGTACGTGTCTCGTCGGCGGTGATCGCCAGCCTGATCTGGTAGGGCACGATGAACAGGAGGATAAAACCCATGACCAGGGCAGCGACCCAGAATGTGGTGAGGCCAGGTCCGCTGGCGAGAACCAGCGAACACAAAAGCGCCACCACACCGATCACCACAATGGCAATGCGATAATCGATACGCGCCTCGAACACGGTCGCCGTCATCGCGCCCAGGACCTGCACTGCGAGGCTGGCCGAAACGATCAGGCCGACGGTGCGGCCATCGATGCCGAACTGAGCGCCAAGCGGCTCCAGAAATGCCCAGACCGAGCCGAAGAACATGAAGTAGCAGAAGACGCACAGCAGCGCGGTGATCGACGGAACCGTCAGCACATTGGCCAAATTCTCGTCCTTCGGCAGATCGGCGTAATCAGCGGGGACAATGAAGGCGACCACGAGCGACAGGACGCAGACGACCGCGAGAACGAGGAAGCCGCCAGCCGATCCGGCGGCCGGGATGACATAGAGCGCCAGCAGCAGCGCCAGAGCGCATTGCGCCAGCGTCTGCATAGTGACGAAAAAGCCGCCGATGCGTTCGGCCCGCCGCGAACGGGCAATCAGTTCCGTGGCGACCGCGACAAGGCCGCCTTCGGCAAGGCCGGCCAGCGCGCGCGCCGCCATCAGCGTATTGGCGCCGGCGGCATAGGCCGTGCAGACATTCGCGAGCGCCAGCAGGAGCAGGAGGACCGCACTTTTCCAGCGCATGTTGTGGGCCGACAGCAGCATCGCAACGATCGCCGAGCCAATCGCAATGGCGATCATCTCGGCGGTGGCGACCAGCGCCAGCTCATCGCCGCTGACATGACCTTCGGTGTAGAGGGCGCCGAGCAGCACGGGCTGCAGGCCGAGAATGAGCAGGCCGACCGAGCCGATCCACAAGGCGGAGGCAAGCTGCCCACTGGTCGGATTGCCGACCAGCCAGTCGCCATCGCCCGCATGGCCGGTACTTGTCGAAGTCAAAGGCGCCTCCCAACGTCCTTGCCGCACGGCAAAAAAGCTGACAATCTGTCAGCATTTCAGAAACTGATACTTGATCATTTTTTTTGTCAACCAGAATTTGGCAATTCGTGCGAAAGACCGGTGCATGACGCAAGCAACGCGAACAGCGACCGAACCGAGGCGCAAGCCCAAGCAGGAGCGCAGCCGTGAGCGTATCGACGCCATCCTGTCGACGACCATGCGGCTGATCGGCGAAAAGGGCATCGATGCCGTCACCATGAAGGAGGTCGGCATGCTGGCGGGCGGCCCGATCGCCACCGTCTATCATTACTTCCCCAACAAGTCGGCGATCCTGGCGATGCTCTATGAGCGGTTCTCGGAGGTCAGCCGCGCGCGATTGACAGCGATCATTGCCGATGTCCGCGAAGCCAAGGACGTCATCGCCGCCGCCGACCGATTGCTTGACGACTATCACAGCCGCGTGGCCGGCGATCCCGCCATCCAGGACCTGCAGAACGCCATCCAGGCCGACAAGGCGCTCAAGAATCTCGACATCGCCGAAACTCGATATCAGGCCAGGATGTTCTGCGACCATGTCATCGCTTTGCTTGAGCCGCAGAAGCACGAGCAGTTCGAACGCATCGTGTTGCTGATCTTCCAGCTCGCCGGTGGCGTGGTGCGTCTGGCGCTTGCGGAGGGCGGAGCGGAAAGCTGCCGGACCATTGAGGATTACCGGTCGATCATCCACACCCAATTGCGGCTGTTTCTCTAGACCGGCGCCATGACGATCAGCCCGTCGTGGCCTATCTCGCCTGGCGGATGAGGCCTTCGAAGCCGTCAGCCAGATCGGCAGCGCCAGCCGCGAACATTTTCACGAGGTTCTGGGGACGGCCGGGAGTGTTGTTGGCATCGAGGAGGATGGCCCTGCCCTCATGCATGACGAAATCGAATTTCCCGTAGTCGAAGCCGAGTTCGCGCCGCCGCTCGCGCATTTCGTCGGGAACCGGGACGGGCTCACGCCGAATCGTTTCCGATGCCTTGACCAGTCTGTTCGGCGAGACGTAGCGGGTGCAGCGCTCGCGCTCGCCGCAAAACACCCAGAAACGCGCCGCAAAGCCGTCGGGTTCTCGTTCCGGAATGAATTTTTCCACCACCAGGTCATCGTTCTCGAAGACGCTGTCTGGAACCTCGCCGAGAGATCCATAGACCTCATAGCGCTGCAGGGTTGGCAGATGCGGAAAAGGCGGCGGCTTGCCCGCGCGTTTCGATCGCCGGTTGAGGAGTGTCTCCGGAATACCCTGATTGTTGAGGTTGCTCTTGACGATGACCGGGCCATGCCAGCTGTCGTCTTCTGATATCAGAGCCCCGCTGATCCGCCTTTTGGAGATATCGGACGCACCGACATTGAGGCAGAACGGAAACCGCTTGGCATAGGCGACATGATCCGCCGGTGTCAGCGTCGCATCGACATGCAGAACCGCGATATCGGCGTCTTGTGTCTTTGACGGGCCCTGCTGAATCCGGACCGAATGGCCACGCCTTTTCAGGTGCTCCAGAACATCGAAAAGCAGATAGGGGCTGCCCCTGCGCAACAGGAGGTTGCGCTTACCCAGAAACCGGTCGTGCTCATGCGTTATGACGACTATGCGCGACACGGCTTTCCCCTTGGCTTCAATGCCCGCTTCTATTAAGCGGCTCTAATCGATCGATGCCAGACTTTCCTGGCTCCAACGGGTTTGAATGACAAATCATTGGGATAACTATCATCGGCACTGGAAGCTGCTGGACGCTCCGCTGCGGCCAACCGCGGAAACCGTCGGCATATTCGATCGCGAACTTGATCTCGGAAATGCCGATGTCCTTCTGCTCGGCGTGACCCCCGAACTGGCAGTCCTGGGCAGGTCGATGTTGGCGATCGATCAATCGGCAACCATGATTTCCGGGGTTTGGGCCGGCGACAACGCCTCGCGAAGGGCGATGGCGGGAAATTGGCTCAGCCTCCCCGTGGAGCGGGCAAGCTTCGACGCCGTCATCGGCGACGGCTGCCTGTCGGCGGTCGATTCCAGAGCCGCCCGCCATGCGCTGTTTGCCGAAATCGCAAGGGTGCTGAAGCCCGGCAGGCGTGCGGCGATCCGCGTTTTTGCACAGCCGGAAGCGGCGGAGGACCTGCGCGGCATCGAGGCGCTGGTCTTGGCCGGCGGGGTCGAGAATTTCCACGCGCTCAAATGGCGCATCGCGATGGCGTGCACGAGCGACGACTGCGATTTCGCAATCAAGGTGCGAACGATCCGCGACACGTTCGACATCCTGTTCCCCGACCGGGAAATTCTTGCCACACGGACGGGATGGAGCATGACGTCGATCAACACGGTCGATGTTTATGCCGGCTCAGACATAAGCTACAGCTTCGCGACGCTGGCCATGCTGATCGACGAGGCGAACAGCTGGTTCGGCGACGTACGCATCGTGCCGAGCGGCTCCTATCCGCTGGCCGAACGGTGCCCGCTTCTGGTTCTTGGATCGCCTGCTCCTCGACTTTGAAACTCGGGAGATCGGGCAGCGTTCGGGCGGCAAGCCTTATTTTGCGCAATCGCGCGGCTGCACGAGAAAAATTTCCCGCCATTGCGCCTCCCCGCGCGCCTTGACTCTGCGAGGTCGGCGGCCTATTTCAGCGCCACGTTAGCACTCGCCCTTGGTGAGTGCTAACCACATGTCCGGCTTCGCCGGATAGAGGAACTGTTTCTCACCGTTCTCATCGAGGAAGAAAAAATGGCAAAGTCGAAGTTCCGCCCGCTTCATGACCGCGTGGTCGTTCGCCGGGTCGAATCCGAATCCAAGACCGCCGGCGGGATCATCATCCCGGATACGGCAAAGGAAAAGCCGCAGGAAGGCGAGATCATCGCTGTCGGCTCCGGCGCTCGTGACGAAGCTGGCAAGCTGGTCCCGCTGGACGTCAAGGCTGGCGACCGCATCCTGTTCGGCAAGTGGTCGGGCACCGAAGTCAAGCTCAATGGCGAAGACCTTCTGATCATGAAGGAATCCGACATCATGGGCATCATCGGCTGATTATCGGCCTCACCGTCAACTGAATTCGGGCTTACCCCAAGCCCCTGCCAGGAGCTAAAAAATGGCTGCTAAAGACGTAAAATTCTCCCGTGATGCCCGCGAGCGCATGCTGCGCGGCGTCAACATCCTCGCCGACGCGGTGAAGGTCACGCTCGGCCCCAAGGGCCGCAACGTCGTCATCGACAAGTCGTTCGGCGCCCCGCGCATCACCAAGGACGGCGTCACCGTCGCCAAGGAAATCGAACTTGAAGACAAGTTCGAGAACATGGGCGCGCAGATGGTCCGCGAAGTTGCTTCGAAGACCAACGACATCGCCGGCGACGGCACCACGACCGCGACCGTTCTGGCGCAGTCGATCGTCCAGGAAGGCCACAAGGCCGTTGCCGCCGGCATGAACCCGATGGACCTGAAGCGCGGCATCGATCTGGCCGTCACCGAAGTCGTCGCGGCTCTCGGCAAGGCTGCCAAGAAGATCAAGACCTCCGAGGAAGTTGCCCAGGTCGGCACGATCTCGGCCAATGGCGACGAGTCGGTCGGCAAGATGATCGCGGAAGCGATGCAGAAGGTCGGCAACGAAGGCGTCATCACCGTTGAGGAAGCCAAGACCGCCGAGACCGAACTCGAAGTCGTCGAAGGCATGCAGTTCGACCGCGGTTACCTCTCGCCCTACTTCGTCACCAACGCCGACAAGATGGTTGCCGAGCTCGAGGACGTCTACATCCTGCTGCACGAGAAGAAGCTCTCCAACCTCCAGGCCATGCTGCCGGTTCTTGAAGCCGTCGTGCAGACCTCGAAGCCGCTGCTCATCATCTCGGAAGACGTCGAGGGCGAGGCTCTGGCCACGCTGGTCGTCAACAAGCTGCGTGGCGGCCTGAAGATCGCCGCCGTCAAGGCTCCGGGCTTCGGTGATCGCCGCAAGGCCATGCTGGAAGACATCGCCATCCTGACCGGTGGCCAGGTCATCTCGGAAGACCTCGGCATCAAGCTCGAAAACGTCGGCCTCAACATGCTCGGCCGCGCCAAGAAGGTGTCGATCTCCAAGGAGAACACCACCATCGTCGACGGCGCCGGCAAGAAGGCCGAGATCCAGGGCCGCGTTGCCCAGATCAAGCAGCAGATCGAAGAGACCACTTCGGACTACGACAAGGAGAAGCTGCAGGAACGTCTCGCCAAGCTGGCGGGCGGCGTTGCGGTGATCCGCGTCGGCGGTGCGACGGAAGTCGAAGTCAAGGAAAAGAAGGACCGCGTCGATGACGCCCTCAACGCGACCCGCGCGGCCGTGGAAGAAGGCATCGTTGCAGGCGGCGGCGTCGCTCTCCTGCGCGCTTCGGCCAACATCAAGGCCACCGGCGCCAATGCCGACCAGGCTGCTGGCATCAACATCGTTCGTCGTGCGCTGCAGGCTCCGGCCCGCCAGATCGCGGCCAACGCCGGTGCGGAAGCATCGATCGTTGCCGGCAAGATCCTTGAGAACAAGGGCGCGACCTTCGGCTACAACGCCCAGACCGGCGAATATGGCGACATGATCGCCATGGGTATCGTCGATCCGGTCAAGGTTGTCCGTACGGCTCTCCAGGACGCGGCTTCGGTCGCCGGCCTGCTCGTCACCACCGAAGCCATGATCGCGGAGGCTCCGAAGAAGGAGTCGGCTGGCGGCGGCATGCCTGGCGGCATGGGCGGCGGCGGCATGGGCGGCATGGGCGGCATGGATTTCTAACCCACGCTTCCATCAGCCTCAGATACGGAAAGGGCGGCAGCGATGCCGCCCTTTTTCGTTTCTAATGGGCATGTCGCCATCAGACGACCTCGGCAAGTTCGATCAGATTGCCGAATGGGTCGGCGAAGAAGGCCAGCTTGCGGCTGATGTCGTCGAGCTTGAAGGGCTCGGTGACGATGGTGACGCCGCGCTTGCGCAGTTCGGCAACCGTTGCGTCGATGTCGGCCACGTTGATGCAGAAATGGTGATAGCCGGAATAGCGCAAGCTATCGGCGAGATCCTTGTATGCCGGCGCATCGATCGGCAGCGGATCACCGCCTCCCAGCAATTCGATCATGAAATGATCGTCATTGGCCGGCGCCAGATAGGCGAGCTGCTCGTCGGCAAATGGCCATTCGTGAACGACGCGAAAGTCGAGCTTGTCGACATACCAGCTCTTGGCGATCTCGTAGTTGGGGACGCGCAGCGCCACGTGATGACCGCGCATGTTGGCAAAAACCGAAGAGGTGTTTTTGGCGGGGATCGGGAAATCAGTCATCTCAGTCTCTCCTTTTGATCGCGAGCCGCGGAGCGATTGCCTGCGGCGACGAGGAGAGGATGGCGCAATTCAATTGCACCGATTAGAGTGATAATTCTATCGATACTCCTGAGTAAAAATCATCAATGCGAACGACCGACCTCTCTGAACTTGCCGCCTTCGATGCGGTGGCCCGCCACCGCAGTTTTCGCCGGGCGGGGGAGGAGCGCGGCGTCACCGCTTCGGCGATCAGCCATTCAGTCAGTAATCTCGAGGAACGCGTCGGCATTCGACTGCTCAATCGCACGACGCGCAGCGTGTCTCTGACCGATGCGGGGGCGATGCTGCAAGCGCGGCTGGCACCGGCCTTCGGCGATATTGGCGCGGCACTCGATGCCCTCAACCAGTTCCGCGACACGCCGTTCGGCAAAGTGCGCATCAACGTGCCGAACTCGATTGCACCTTTCGTCCTCGGTGGAATCATTGGACCGCTCATCACAAACAATCCCAATCTCGAGATCGAGATCGCGGCGACCGACAGGCTGGTCGACATTGTCGAAGAGGGCTTCGACGCGGGCATCAGGCTGGGCGAGAGTCTTCGGGAAGGGATGATCGCCGTGAAGGTCAAGCCGCGACTGCGCTTCGCGGTGGTTGGCTCGCCGAACTATTTCCGCAATCGCAACCTGCCCCAGACGCCGCGCGATCTCGGCGATCATGTCTGCGTTCAGAACATGTACCCAAACGGCACGCACTACCCCTGGGAATTCGAGTTGAAGAGCGAGGCCATCGCCTTTCATCCGAATGGCCCGATCGCACTCGACGACCATGAGCTGATGGTACAAGCCGCGCTATCTGGTGTAGCGCTGGCCTATGTCTGGGAGAACCGAGCCGAGCGCGACATTCTCGACGGCAAGCTGATCCGTTGCCTGGACGAATGGTGTCCTCCTGAAGATTGGCTCTACCTCTATTATCCGAGCCGGCAGAACATGTCGGCCGGGCTGCGCGCTGTTATCGATGCGATGAAGGCGTGAAACAGAGAACGATGGTGGCCATTGGGCTCCATGCCGCCCGATTCCGCAGATGCCTCTTTCCTGTGCAGTTTCTCAGCAAAATCAGCGGCTTCGACCACGCCTTGGCGGCGGCGCGCAATTTGTCGGACAATATTTTTTAACATATTTGCGATTACTAAAGGGCGAGAGCACTGAGGGGTTGCTCCAGCGTTTAGCGTGTCGGGTACCCATCGATGCAGTTTTTCTGGCGATTTTTGCGGAACCGCGACGGCAACGTGCTGATCATCTCGGCACTGGTGATGCCGGTCCTGATCGGCATGGCCGCTTTGGTGACCGAATATGGCGCCGCTCTGGTCGAGCGGGCCGACAATCAGCGCGTGGCCGACCTGTCGGCCTATGCAGGCGCCCTCGCCTACAATGTGAACAAGTCCACGGACCAGATGACTGCGACCGCCGTCAGCGTCGCGGTGCTCAACGGCGTCCCTGCCGCCAATGTACAGGTCAGCCTGGTTGCCTCCCCGAAAACGACCAGCGTCAACGCCGTTTCGGTGTCGATCAACACCTACAGGACCCTGTTCCTGGCACGCGTCCTCAACGATCGCCAGCAACTGCAGATCTACGCCAATTCGGTGGCCGAGGTTGGCGCGCAGCCGCAGACGCCCGGATGCATGCTTGCGCTCGACGGCACGCAGACCGGCGTGACGCTGAGCGGTGGCACTTCGATCTCGGCGCCGAAATGCACCGTCTCTTCCAACAATACGGTGACCGTCCCTTGCGGCACCAGCATTTCGGCGATCGGCGTCAACTACAATTCCGCCGCGGCCCCGAGCCAGCCGTGCAACGGCATCACCGGCCCAAGCGGGGCGACCGCGGTGATCACCAAGAAATCGACCCCCGATCCACTGGCCGGCAATGCCGCGGTCACCGCCGCCGTGGCCCGCATCGCCACCGTGGCCGCGCTTTCGACGACGACCGCGCCAACGGCGCCGACCACCCCCAACGGCAACAGCATCGACTTCGGCTGGACTCAGGGCTCCACCCAAGGCCAAGCCACCGCGCTCGGCTGCACCGCCAGTTGGACATCGGCATCATCGACCTGGACGCTGAACTGCGGCAGCAAAACCACAGTCAATCTGGGCACCATCACCATCGGTGGTGGTATCAATCTCAACTTCGCCACGAGCGGCGCGGCAACCACGGTTTACAATATTGCCGGTGACCTGACGACGAGCGCTACGACCAACTTCGGCCCAGGCACCTACAATTTCGCCAAGACCCTGACCACCGCGGGAACCACCACTTTTGGTGCCGGCACCTACAATTTCGGCAAGCAGGTGACCACCGCCGGAACCACCACCTTCGGGGCCGGCAATTTCAACTTCACCAAGGGCCTGACAACCGGCGGCGGCGCCACCACGACATTCGGAGCGGGAACCTTCAAGATCGGAATGAGCGACACCGCCTGCAGCGGCTCGGGACAGGTCAGCCTCTGCAACACCTCCACCTTGACCTTTGGCGGACCGAGCACTTTCGAACTCCCGGGCGGCTACACCAACACCAGCGGTTCGCTCACCTTCGGCTCGGGCACGACCAATTCCTACAAGATCGGTCCCGGCAGCAATGGCGATGCCATCACACTTGGCGGCGGTTCCACGACAATCATGGCCGACGCGACCGGCGCCAGCAGCTTTTTCCAGGTCGTCGGCAATGTGAATGGCGGCGGCGGCGGCAGCTGCTTTGTGGTGCCGGCCGCGGCCCAGCACGACATCTCCGGCAACTTTATCGGCTCTGGCGCCATCCTGCTCGGCGCCGGCGTCTACACCGTGGACGGCTATTTCGCGCTTGGCGGCAATGGCGGCGGCAGCGCCAATTGCAACGGCAGCACGATCAGCGTCAGCGGCGCCAATGTGACGCTTGTCTTGTCAGGCAAGGCCAAGTCCAGTTCGGGAAGCTGCAACGGCTATGTCTTCTGCGTCGCCGCCGGCTACAGCAACATCGTGCTCACCGCACCACAGTCGGGAGCAACGGCGAAGCTGGCGGTGATTGGCCCCACCGGCAGTTCCAACACCGGCGGCGCGACCTTCGCCGAAGGCGGCTCCAACGCCCAGATATCAGGCGCATTCTACTTTCCCTACGGCCCGATCGTCATGAATGGCGGCTCGAGCGTGCTGGGATCGAAGACCGACACGACCAAATGCCTGCAGATGATCGGCTCGCGCATCACGCTATCGGGCGGCACCGCGGCCGCGTCGGAATGCATCGCCGCATCGAGCACCAGTGCCAGCAGCAAGGTGAGTCTCGTGCAATGAGAAAGCTGTCACGCCCCGGCCGCGGCCTGCTTGCCAGCGGATATTCCTCGTTCAGGGACTTCCTGCGGCATCAGAAAGCCGGCGTGTCGGCCGTCGAGTTCGCCCTGGTCAGCCCCGTTCTGCTCGTCATCCTGGCCGGAACCGTCGACATAGGCGGCTCGCTGAAAGCCAAATTCGAACTGAGTTCGGCGGTCTCGGCCGGTTCGAACTATGCGCTGCTCAATGGCGACAAGGTCAATTCCACCGGCGGCAGCGCGCTGGCCGGAAACATTGCGACGGTGGTTACGAGCGGCCTGGGTAGCAATGGCGGCAGCATTCAGGTCGTCATCAACAACGGTGCGACGCTTGCCTACAACGCCACCACATCCACGGCCACCCAAAGCGGCACGGCCGCCAATGCCGACCTCTGCTACTGCCCGGGCAGTTCCGGGGCCGTGGCCTGGAGTACCCCGGTGGCATGCGGCAGCATCTGCAGTGCCGGCGGCATCGCCGGAAAATTCGTGACGATCACGGCCAGCAAACCCTATACGCCGCTTTTCGGCGGCTTCGGCATCGTCAGCAACGGCAACATCACCATCCAGGCGGTGGTGAAACCGCAATGAGCCGTCGCCGATCCTTCCTGCGTGACAGATCCGGCGCACAAGCCGTCGAGTTCGCACTGCTGTCGGTGCCGCTGCTGATGGTGCTGATGGGCACGTTCGAGTTCGGGCGCATGTACTGGGCCCAGCATGTGCTGAATGAAATCGCCGCGGCCGGGGCGCGTTGCGTCGGCGTGCTGCAGAGCGGATGCACCCAGAACGGCGTCTACGACGCCGCCAGCGCGATCAGCTATATCAGCGGCAGGGCGGCAACCGACGGCATCGTGCTTAGCAACGCCAACATCACCATCAGCAACAACACCACCTGCTCGGGCCTGTCCGGCTTTTCGAGCGTCCAGGTCTCCTACACATTCCAGACCGTGCTGCCGGCCTTCCTCACGTCGCTGGCGAATGGCCCGAACCTCAGCGCCCGGGCGTGCTTCCCGAACCAGGGCGCCTAGCGGTCCGCCAGCGCGAGCTTGGCGCCGAGCATGACGAAGGCGCCGGCAAATGTCCTACGCATCCAGGTCAGCACCATTGGCCGCGAGGCGACGTGGCTGCGGATCGAAGCAGCGAAGATGCCGTAGCCGACAAAAACCACGAAGGTCAAAAGCATGAAGACGCTGCTCAGTTCCAGCATCTTCGACAGCGCATTGGGCTCGGTGGTGCTGACGAATTGCGGCAGGAAGGCAAAGAAGAAGATCGACAGTTTCGGATTGAGCACGTTGACGAGGATGCCGGTGGCGATGACCTTGCCGGCCGAGCGCGGCGCGACATTGTCCTCGACGCTGAGGCCGCCCTTCTCCTTCAGGGTGTTCCAGGCCATGTAGAGCAGATAGGCAACGCCGAGATATTTCAACGTCTCGAAGGCGACCGCACTGGTGTGCAGCAGCGCCGCAAGGCCAGTGATGGCGGCAGCCATGTGCGGGATGATGCCGAGCGTGCAGCCGAAGGCGGCAATGATCGAGGCTCGCGCCCCGCGCGAAAGTCCGGCGCTCAGCGTGTAGAGAACGCCGGTGCCGGGCGAGGCCACGACGATCAGCGACGTCAACAGAAATTCGATGCTCACGATGGATTTCCTCCGACGCCCTGCCCTCTTGCAGCGTAGCCAGCAAGGCGGGTGCGCACAAGCCACCGCCAATCGTTGCTAAGAGCTCGGAAATCCGTGCGCCCGGCGCGCCATCAGGCACTCCTCGTCGCCAGGCATGCAGGCGCGACAGACATCGGGGCGGAGTTCGTAGATGCCGCAAGCGGTCGATTTGCCGACTTCGCCCGACAGGGCCGAGCAGCGGGAGCCGTCACAGCGCATGCCGGACAGATCGGCCGCCACATATTTCTCAGGGATGCGGTCGAGCTGCGCATCATCCTCGGTGGAAAAGCGTGGCCATTCGGCTGAATAGGAACAGCAGGCGCCGCAGCTTTGGCAGTCAAAAAGCGGAGCGGTCTCGCCTTGCGACGACGAAAGGTTTGCGGCGGCTACTAGGGCGAGCAGCCCCGGCACGGCCGGATTGCGATCGGCGTCCTGCGGCAAGGCGCTATTTCTTCTTAGCCGTCTTGCCCTTCGGTGCGTCCGCCGGCGACTTGAACAGGTCGGTCGCGGCTTCGGCAGGTTCACCGGCCTTCGCGGCAACCGGCTTGGCCGGCTTTGCAGCGGGAGCCTGCGCTGCCGGCTGATCCTTGGTGGAGAATTTTATGGCCATGTCAGTCCTCGTCGACGAAACGCGATGATGGTGCGCGCGGGTTACGCAAGCGGCCGATCAGCGCCGAAACCGCCGTGATGTTCATTTCCTCGGGCGACCAGTTCTTTACCGCCTCGATGTGATGCGGCGCCAATTCGCGATGCGTGCTGCCGCTATAGGCGGCATCCTGATAGGTCACCCGCTCATGGGTCTTGGCGTCTTCGCGGACATATTCGATCAGATAGTTCGGGCACTCGGCACGGCCGCGCACGCCGACGCGCACCTGGGCATCGCCATGGGCGCGCTTGCAGCGTTCAAGCTTCTCCAGCACACGCCGGACGTACTCGACCGGCTTGTCGAGACCCTCGACCATGTCGGCGATGGTCGCGTCGGCGGCGATCGGCGTTGGCGGTACGCGCTTGGTGGCCATCAGCGTTTTCCGGCTCGTTTCGGCAGCGCCGCGAGTGCCGCTGCCGCGGCCATCTCGTCAGCTTCCTTTTCCAGGCGCAGTTCGCGCAAGCGCGCGGTCTTGGCTTCCCGCGCTTCGCTGACGGCATCGCGCTCGGACATGATGCGGCCGAGCGACATCGACTGGGTTTGCGTCTTGCTGAACAGCGACACCGCCGGATCGGCGGCTGTCTTCGAATGGGCGGTCAAAATCTTTCTCCTGTCAGGAGCCTGGTGCCGTCAGGGCGAGACCGGGTCTTCGGTCAGGACCACGCACTAAGCAAACGGCATCGGGGCAATACGGCAGCGGATTCTAATTGCTGGAGCGTCCCTTAGCACGTTCGGCCCGATGCGCAGCGCATTTTCGGTGGCAACAAGCGTAAAATGAAAAAGGCCAGGCACCGCCTGACCTTCCATGGGAGCACCGCGCATCCAGATGGATGCACAGGAGATACTCCTCTCATGCGCATGATGTGCCTTGGAAACTCAGGTTTCCGTAGCCACGCGCCAGAATTCGCCAATCACCGGTGCCAGTACATCCGTGGTCACCGGGACAGCTGAATTCTTTCTTCAGGCCGCCTTCAACTGGTCGGCGGACATCTTGCCCGACTTGTTGTCGCGGACCATCTCGTAGCCGAGCTTCTGGCCCTCGACGATATCGCGCATGCCGGCGCGCTCTACGGCCGAGATGTGAACGAAAACGTCGGCCGAGCCGTCGTCAGGCTGAATAAAACCAAAACCTTTGGTGGCGTTGAACCATTTAACTGTGCCGGTGCTCATGACGAACCCTTTCCATGGCAAATATTCGTTAATCGCGGTGCGAATGCACAACGATTTTTGTCTCGATTTTTGATGTGGGAAGTTCGTCAAAGACGCGCTCGAAAGCGCGGATAACAAAAGTCAGTCAAACAAATATCGACGAATTTCTTGTAGGACTATTTTGCCGTGATGTCAAATCTTGGCCACCAGGCCGCAAAAGCCATGCCTTCAGGCTGCCATCCGATCCAGCTGCAGGACAGCGCGCTGCAACGCCTCGAAGCAGGCCGGATCGATGGCCGTGCCGATATCGCCAGCCATAACCTCGAAGGCTTTCGACACCGGCATCGCCGCGCGATACGGACGCTCAGCCGTCAGCGCATCGAAGATGTCGGCTGTGGTGACGATGCGGGTATCGAGGTCGATCGCATCCGCGCCCACACCGCGCGGATAACCCTTGCCGTCGAGCCTTTCGTGATGCGCGCCGGCGATACGCGAAAGCTCGCTGAACGCACCAATCCGCGACAGGATGATCTCGCCAAGCGCTGGATGATGGCGCACGGCCGCCCATTCGGCTTCGTCGAGTTTGCCAGGCTTGTCGAGTATCTGGTTGGAAACGCCGAGCTTGCCGATGTCATGCAGCAAGGCGGCACGTTTCAGCCGCCGCCGACGTTGGTCATCCAGGCCAAGTCCTTCGGCAATCAGGTCGGTGAACAGGGCGACGCGTTCGCTGTGGCCGTTGGTGAAAGGCGATTTGGCGTCGACCACCTTGGCGAAGGCAGCGGCGACATCATCCAGATAGTCATCGTTGATCGGCAGACGCTCGTCCCCCGGTGACAGTTCGATCACCGCAATCGCAAGCTCGGGCGAATCGAGCATCGCCCAGAAGCCTGGCGCGCCAGCCGCCCGTTCACACGCCGCGACAAGTCGCGGTTCGAACCAGGTACCGGAACGTGTGCGCAATTCGGCGATCGCTCCCTCGGCGCCGGCACTGGCGTAGAAGACGTCGGCGATCTGGGCGATAAGCGCGATGCGCGCAAGAGGCGATATCGCTTCACCGGCCAGGCGAGCCGGCTGGCCCTGCCCGTTCCAGTGCTCGTCTAGGTCCATGACGCCTTTCGCCACGGGTTCCGGAAACCGCATCTGCCGGACAATCTCGGCGCCGGTCTGGCAACGGGTCTGGAACAGCTCGTTGGCGATGCTGCCGCCGTTCATGGCGATGTTGAGCAGCGCACGGAACCGTTCCGCCAGTTTCGCCTTCATTCCTGTCCGCGACAGCACGAAGCGCAGGATCTGCGGCAGGCTGTCATTGACGAGATGGAAATCGTGCTTCAGGGCGATGTCATCTGCGAGATAGAGGCTGCAGATGCGCGCCGCATTGCTGCTGCAACCGACATCCTTGAGCAGAAGCGTATAGTAGAGATGTGAAAGCTCTGTCTGCGACAGGCCGATCTCGCGGCCGATATGAAAGCCGATCCAGCAGGCGCGGACGCAGTGCCCTGTCGGATGGCCTTCGCTGATATCGAGCGCATAGCTTAGAGCGCTGACCAGTTCGGAGAGCCCGACACCCTCCTTCTCGACATCCGTCATGTTGCCACCCCTGACACTTCTGGATGGAAACACACGCTCGCTTAACGTTCCGTTCCACTTATGGCTGTGGCCGGTTGCAGCGGCTTGCCGTTGCCGGTTGGCCAATACAGGCCTTGCGTCATGGTTCGAGGGATTTCGCGGCCTGTGGCCTGAGCCCACCGTTAGCTTGCAGTATAGCTCTACATGATCGTGCTGATCATCGGCAGGATCTCATAGCGAAAACCGCGACCTGACTTTGCCACCGGATCGCCATCGGTCACCGCCTTTGCCTCGGCCTCGCTGCCGACACGCAGGATCAGCAGGCCCCAAGGGCCGGCTGGGTCGGAGACCGGGCCAGCCAAGATCATGGTCCCCTCGCGCAGCTTGCCGCGCAGGTATTCGGCATGCCGGCCCATCAGTTCCCTCTCCTCCTCCGTCATGGTGAAGGCGAAGTCGGGCCGTGGCGGGACCAGCCGGCAATGGAAGATCACTGGCACTGTTGCCTCGCGCTGCCCGTCACTGCTGGCCATGGGTCCCTCCCCCTGGCATGTCGTCAGTCGACCTATTCATCAGGACCCGGTTCCGGCCACGGCTCTTTGGCCGCTTCCGCGTACCATTGCCGCATGGCCGGTGTTGCCAGCACGGCATCGACATAGGCGCGTGTATCCGGGGCCAGTTCGCCGCCATAGGTGTCGAAGCGGGTGACGACCGGCGCGTACATGGCGTCGGCCGCGGTGAAATGGCCAAACAGGAAGGGGCCGCCCTTGCCGTATTGTTCGCGGCACTCTCGCCACAGCGCTTCGATGCGCGCCCGTTGTACCTCGCCTTCGGCATCGAGCGGCTTGTGCCCCTTCGGCCGGCGCAAATTCATCGGCCAGCCGTAGCGGACCTCGCGAAAACCGGAATGCATCTCGGTCGCCGCCGCGCGTGCCAGCGCGCGGGCGCCGATGTCGGCCGGCCACAGCTTTTTCTCGGGAAACAGGTCGGCGAGATATTCAAGGATGGCAAGGGTTTCCCAGACAACCCTGCCATTGTGATTCAGCACCGGCACCTGACCGGTCGGCGACACTTTCGCCAGATTGGCAAAGGTCTCGGGCGTGCGCAGCCGCACAAGGTCTTCCTCGAACGGGATCTCCAGATGCCTCATCGCCACCCATGGCCGCAGCGACCATGAGGAGAAGCATTTATTGCCGATGTAGAGCTTGAATTCCGCCATTTTTCTCCCCGTGCGCACGATTGGTCGGCGCGTATCCACAGCCTAGCCTGCCTGCCCAGCCGCCGGAAGCGGCCACGCGCGTTTCGTCTGGTTCCGGTGCGATGCCTGGAACCTAAACGATGCCAGTCCGTTTATTGGCGCGGATGAATTCCCCCGAATTCAGGACTCCCAGGAGATGCGAAAGTGGTGAAAAGGGATCAGGTTGCCGGCATGGCCAAGCAGATCAAAGGCTCGGTAAAACAGGCCGCCGGCAAAGCGACCGGGAATAGGCGGACCCAGGTTGAAGGCATGGCCGACAAGGTCGCGGGCAAAGTGCAGAAGGCCTATGGCGACGTGAAGGCCAAGGTCAAGAAGGCGTTCTGATCCCGCATCGAAAATGCACACATGAAAAAGGCGGCCGCCAAGGCCGCCTTTTTCATGTGCTCCATCCCTTGCTGAAGGCGTTGGTGAAGGCGACGCCGCCGTAGTCATCGGTTGCCTCGCCCAACACGACGTCCATGCCATCGCTGGTCACTCTGGCCACGGCGAAACCGCCCATATAGGCAGCCTTCGGCTTGAACAGGTCGAGCCCGTCGCGACGATAGATCAGCGAGGTGTCATGCTGGTGGCCATGGAAGATGCCGACGACATTGTAGCCTTTCAATGCTGCCAGAAGCGCCTGCCTGTCGGCCTCGCCCCACCAGTGCGGCGGGCCGGCGCCGTCATCATTATAGGTGCGCTTGGCAGGATCCCACCGCTCCGTCGAAAACGTGTCCCAGCCATAGTGCTGGAACAGGATGACCGGGCGGCCGTCCGCCGCATAGGTCGCCAGATCCTGCTTGAGCCACGGCAGGCTCGATTCGGCGCCGTGGCCGGTGTCGCCGGCGAAACGATGCGTCTGAACGAGATGCAGGCCGCCCCAGTCCCATGAATAACAGTCGGTATCGACATCGTAGTCGGTGGCCGGCACCGGCGGCTTGAAGAACACGCCGGCGCGGTGGTTGACCTCGACATAGTCGCGCAGTTCGCGCCGATACCAGTCGACATGGTGCGACGGACCGTTCTGGTCGAGATCGTGGTTGCCGAGCCCGACATAGACCGGCATGTGGACGCGATCCGGGCCAACGCCCTGGCTATAGCGCTGGCTGAATTGCAGCAGTTGCGTGCCTTCGCTCGGCTGGGTGATCTGGCCTCCGCCATCGTCGGTGATGTCACCGCCGACGACAAGGCCGAGCGGCATGCCGATCCGGCTGCCGGCCGAACGCAAGCCGGTGGCGATGCCGTTGATCTCCACCGGCCAGTCCTTGTCGCCGACGGCGTTCAATGCCGCAACGTTGCGCAGCAGTGCGGCGTCGGTCTTGCCCTCCTGCAGGCAGTTGGGGCTCAGGCCGCTCGCCATGCGGCAGGCATGGACATCGGCGATGAACAGGAAGGTGGCGTCGATAGGCTGGATGCGTTGCCCCGTCTGGCTGAACGCCGGGCGTGAAAGCGCACCAGCCGCGGCAAGGCCGGCGGCCTGCATCAGAAAGCTGCGTCGTGAAAGCAATTTTGGCCATCGGTGATTCATCATTGGCGGAATTCAGCACAAGCGGCGTCTGTCCGTCCAGTTTCGGCAATGTCGCGACTGGCTTGACCATCGACATCGCAATGAACGTCTGCCACTTCTACCTGAACTTGCATTCTATTTGGAAGATACGGGGGAGTGCTATGAAGAGCGCGTCTATCGGCATGGCTTTGGCGGTTTTGCTGCCGGCAAGTGTTGCGCTTGCCGGCCCGTGCGTCGATGCGAAGTCCGCGAAAAACGGCTTCATCCTGGCGCGGCCCGGCATCCAAAGCGAGTTTCGGCCCGTGGCGGGCGGAATGGTCTCCGTCGCCAACACCTACGAATCGCAATCGCCGCAAAAGCAGTTCCTGTTTGCCGGCCTGATCGAGGTGGTTCGCGACAGCGACACCGGCCGGGCGGCAATGATCCCGTTTTCCGATCTGCGAAAACTGTTTCCGCTGAAGACGGGAGCCAAGAGCACGATCGAGTTCGTCGAGCTGTCGCCGGACAAGCAGCCCAAGGCCACGAAGACGCTCACACTGGTCGTCAAGGGCAAGGAAACATTCAGCCTGGGCGACTGCAAATACAATGTGCTCGCCGTCAACGAGACCTTCAAGAATGGGGCCGGCGAGACGCTCGATGCATTCACCGCGCTCTATGCGCCCGATCTGCAGGCCTCTCTTGCCCGGCGCTATGATGAAGGCACCAGCAAGGAATCGGTGAACGGCTACGAGACGATCAAGCCGCTGACGGAATAGGGATTCGATCTGCGCGTTTGAGCATGATCTTTTCCGAAAGCCGTATGCGCTCCGCTGGTGCGCAGGAAACCCTTAGACGGGTCTCATCAAAAGCGGCTTGGACGGAAGTTCGCAAGCAGCGGATGTTCACTGCCGCTGGCGATCTCGCCGGCAAGCAGTTCGCCGGCGATCAGGCCAAGCGTCGCGCCGCTGTGGCTGAAGGCGACGTAGTATCCCTCGATGTCCTTCAACTGGCCGAAGACCGGCTCGCCGTCTCCGGGGATCGGCTTGGGCCCGACACCGTAGCTCTCCAATTCCAACCTTGGATGACCATCGAGAACATTCGAAGCTTCGTTCAGAAGCCCCTGAACAGTCGAATCCCTCACGCTATATGTGCCATCCGAATTGACGACCACCTCTTCTTCCGACCAGGCGGAATCGAGCGCGAGGGCTCCATTCGGCGTCGGCCGGATGGCGACGCGCGGCGTGTTGAGCACGGCACGAAGCGGCAAGTTGACCGGCTTGGTCCTGACCAGCAAAGCGATCGGCGTCCCGTCGGCGATATGCTTGCCGGAGTCCGCAACCATTCTCGGCACGTCAGCACCTGTCGCCAGCAGTACTGCATCGGCAGCGAAGCTGGTGCCGCTTGTCGTGACAACGCCGGTTGCGCGACCGTCGACGACAGTAACAGCGGCGCTTCCCGCATCGGTGACCAGTCGGCCGCCACGCGCCACGAATTCAGCAATCAATATCTCGATCAGCGACGGCAGGTCGACCCAGCCCTCGCCCGGGTTGAAGATCGCGCCTTGAGGCGTGACAGCGCTCGCGGAGACACCTGGCACGACTGACGCGATGGCGTCCGCGGAGAGGTGTTGCGCATCATAGCCGAGGCCCTTTTCATGAGCGAAGACATCCGCGATCTCGTTCGAGGCGTCGTCCGCATCCCATGTCAGGCCGCCGTCGAAACGCAGCCAGGCGGCATCCGGATATCTCGCCGACAGCGTGCGATAGCGGTCGATACCGATCATGCGCAGGCGATGATACTCAGCCGAGCGCTTGCGCGCGGAATTGATCCAGGCGAGCGAGCGGCTTGAAGCTCCCTTGGCGAGCGGTCCATCATTGACCAGAACGGTTTCGATGCCGAGCCTTGCAAGATGAACGGCCGAGGAGACACCGAAAATGCCGCCGCCGACAACAACGACCTTCGAGACCTGACGTAACGTAGCCATGGGATATTCTTTCACTGGTGGAGGTTGGATTGGGCGGCCGTCTCATGGCTCATGCGCGATCAAAGCACTTCGGCAAGGAAGTGCTTCAGACGCGTGCTGTTCGGAGTGTCGAAGATCGCGGCAGGCGTGCCGGCCTCGACGACGCGGCCTTCATCCATGAAGACGACCTGATCGGCGACCTTGCGGGCAAAGCCCATCTCATGAGTCACCACGACCATTGTCATGCCGCGCCGGCCGAGGTCCGCCATGAGGTTGAGCACGCCCTTCACCAATTCGGGATCGAGCGCGCTCGTCACTTCGTCGAACAGGATGACCTCCGGGTCCATTGCCAGGGCGCGAGCGATCGCCACACGCTGCTGCTGGCCACCGGATAGGCTTCCGGGACGATGGTGTTTGCGGGCGGCAAGCCCGACATCGGCAAGGCGTGCCTCGGCGATGCGCTCAGCTTCCTGTATCGAGAGACCTTTTACCTTGGTCAGCGATAGCATGACGTTTTCGAGGGCCGTGTGGTCGGGAAACAGGTTGAACTGCTGGAAAACCATGCCGACGCGCCGGCGCAGTTTTTCAGGCTTCATCGCCAGGATGCTGGCGCCATCGAGCAACACGTCACCGCCCTTGGGCTCGACCAGCCGGTTGAGGCAGCGCAGCAAGGTCGACTTGCCCGAACCCGATGGACCAATGACGCATGTGACCGTGCCCGGCTTGACCGCCAGGCTGACGCCTTTGAGAACATCGAGATCGCCGTAGGCCATGTCGAGATCGGTGATGGTGAGACTGCCGCCCTTGAACCGGGGCAGCGCCGTGCTGCCTTCAGGGCTGGCCTCAGAGAGTGGGCTGCCGGTGGCGCTCTCCAACTCGCTCACTTCGGCAAGGCCGCTGGTGACGAGGCCGGCCTTCTGCTTTCCGACCCGCAGCGAGTTGTCGATGTAGTTGACCACATGGGTCAACGGCACGGTGATGACGAGATAGAACACGCCGGCCAGAAGCAATGGCGAGAGGTTTCCGGTGACCACCGCCTGGTCCTGACCGACACGGAAAATCTCGCGCTCCGACGCGAGCAGACCGAGGAAGTAGACAAGGCTCGAATCCTTGACGTTGCCGATGAACTGATTGACCAGGGCCGGCAGAACTCGGCGGATGCCTTGCGGTATCACGATCAGGCGCATGCCTTGGCCGTAGCTCATGCTGAGCGCCCTGCAGGCCTCCATCTGCCCGCGCTCGACGCTCTGGATGCCCGAGCGGAAGATTTCGCCGATATAGGCGCCGGCGATCAGGCTGAGGGCGAGAATGCCGAGCGGAAAGGGTGAAGGCCCAAAGATTTCACGGCCGATGCGGGCAAAGCCCTGGCCAATCAGCAGGATGGTGACGATCGCCGGAAGGCCACGGAAAATATCGGTGTAGACCCGGGCGGGAATGCGCAGCCAGCGCGATTGCGATATGCCCATGACCGCCAGGATCATGCCGAGAATGACACCCAGTACCGTGGACGCGGCCGCGAGGATCAAGGTGTTCTTCAATCCGATGGTGATCATGCTCGGCAGCACGTCCGCCATGGCCTGCCAGTCGAGGAAACTGCGCCGCAGGTTTTCGAGCCAGTTCATTCGGTCCCCTTTTTCACTGCGCCATTCGTGCCATCAGGAAATCAGGCGCAACGGCGTGTCGTCCAGCCGCCGGCCGTCAAGGCCGGCGGCTGGACGCGCGGTTTACTTCTTGGGGAGATATTGGTCGGGCATCGGCGAACCGGGGAACCACTTCTCGTAAAGCGTCTTCCAAGTGCCGTCCTGCATGGCCGCATGAAGGGCAGTGTTCAATGCCTCGCGAAACTTGTCGTTACCCTTGCGCAGCACGAAGCCAGCCGGCGCGTCGAAGGAAGGAATATTGACCGCGATCTTCAGGTTCGGATAGCGAACGCCATAGTCCTTGGCGGCCTCATAATCGAGGAAATGCGCGTCGACGGTTCCGTTGTTGAGTGCTGAGACGGCGGAATTGTTGTCGGGGAATTTGACGAGATCGGTTCCGACAAAGTTCTTCGCCGCATAGATTTCCTGGAGCGTCCCCTGCACGACGCCGAGGCGCTTGCCCTTGAGCCCGTCCGCCGACGTGATCGCCTTGTCGGCGGTAAGCACGGAGAGATAGCCTGCAAGATACCCGTCGGAAAAATCGACGGTCTTCTTGCGCGCTTCCGTCGTGCCGATTGCCGCGACCGCGACATCGAAGCGTTCGTTCGCAACCGAAGGCATCAGCGCCGAGAATTCCTGACCGGTGAAGATCACCTGGTCCGGCTTGAAGCCAAGGCGGCTCGCGACGTTGCGGAACAATTCGATGTCGAAGCCGGTGAACGTGCCGTCCGCTTGGGTGAAAGCGTAGGGTTTGGCATCGCCCATGGTACCGACGCTGATGACTTTCGCATCAATAAGACCATAGGGGTTTTCATCCGCGGCGGCTGCTCCCGAAACCAACCCGGCGCCCATGCACACGGCCATGAGGGCCATCGCGCCAATCTGGACCGGTGACATCAACGACTTGAGAATTCCTATCCTGCTCATGTCTTCTCTCCACTCTGAAGGTCTGTTCTTCTTGGTGTTTACGTCGAGCCTGCCATCTCGCGCTTATGCGGGACGTTTCTCACGCCTCCTGGCTCGCAATTTTCTAAAAGAGACCGGTCTCTTGTTGCTTGAGACCGGTCTCTTTGATAATCGTTATCGCCAGATTGACCTTCCGTCAACAACTCTTGTAGTCGTTCATCCGATGAAAACAACCGCGCCCAAGACCCAGTCGATAACGGTCAGCGATGTCGCCCGCGCGGCAAAGGTGTCGAAAGCGACAGCCGCGCGCGTGCTCGGCGGATACGGCGTCGTCAGCGACATGATCCGCGCCGATGTCATGGCCGCGGCCAAGGCACTGGACTATCGTCCGAACGAGCTGGCTCGCAGCATGACGACCGGCCGGTCCGGCATCATCGGGGTGGTTGTCGGTGACATCGAGAACCCGTTCTTCAGCCTCGCGGTGCGCGGCATCAGCGACGCGGCAAGGGCAGCCGGGTTCAACGTCATTCTGGCCAACTCCGGCGAGAGGATCGAGGTTGAAAAGGCAGCGGTGCGGCTGTTGATCGGCAAGCGTGTCGACGGGCTGATCGTCACGCCGGCGGAATCTCGCGACATCTCACACCTGAGGGACATCCATCGTTCCGGCCGGCCGCTTGCCCTGCTCGACAGGGCGCTACCCGATCTGGATGTCGATACAGTCACGGTCGACGATCACGACATCGCCATGCGGGCGACCCGCATTCTTGTGGATGCCGGACACCGCAACATCGCCTATGTGACCGCCGTCGACGCCGAAGGGCATGAGTACCGCGATCTCGGGCAAATCTACACCTCATCGGTTCGCGAGCGCATCGACGGTTTCCTCACCGTGTGCCGGGATGCTGGAATTGATCGGCCAGAACGCTATGTTCGCCTTGGTGCGACAAGCCCCGCCGAAACGCGCCGGGTTGCCGACGAGATGCTGTCCGGGCCGGATCGGCCGACGGCGATCCTTGCCTCCGACAGCGTCATAGCACTGGAAATATTCAAGGTGATCCGCGAGCGCGGCTTGCGGGTTCCCGAGGACACTTCGCTGATCACCTTCCATGATGCGGACTGGACGAGCGTGACAACGCCACCCATTACCGTCATCGACCAGCCCGTCTACGCGCTTGGCAAGAGTGTCGCGGAATTGCTCATCCGACGATTGAAGGGGGATTCGCGCCCGGCGGAAAGGCTCATTCTGCCAACATCGATCTTCGAGCGCGGGTCCGTTGGCCCGCCTTCAAACGCCATCAAGCGCGCGTAACGCGGTTGCAGGTCAGGCTTCGCCGAGAGCCATCAGGCAGTCCCGCAGCACGCTGGCGTCCTGCGCCGTCTTGGCCATCGACATGGCGCCGGAATAGGTGGCGACGGCAAGTGCGGCAAAACGCTGGGGATCGGTGCCTTGCTCCCTGCCCTCCTGCTGGTCGGTCCTGACCTTGTCGGCGATCGCCTGGCGCCATGCCGCAAAGATGCCGGCAAGGGCGGCGCGCAGATCGGGATCGGCGAGCGACAGTTCATGCGCCAGATTGTTGAGCGGACAACCGCGCACGAACCCCTGCTGATCCAGTTCCGCCGCCACGGTCGCGAATACAGCTTGGACGCCGTCGCGCGCCGAAGCAGCTGTCTTTACCGGCGCGATCCACGTCGCCTCGACCGCCGCCGCCACGCGCTCTTCGATCACCGCCAGCGCCAGTGCCTTCTTGGTGGGGAAATGGTGGTGCAGCGCGCCACCGCTGACCCCTGCCGCCGCCATCAGGTCGCCGAGACTGGACGCGTGATAGCCGCGTGCCTGAAACGCGACCTCCGCGACATCGAGGACTTTCCGGCGCATGCCTTCGGGGTCGTTGATGCGTTTTCCTGGCCGTGGGCCTGATCCAAGGATCATCTCTGCTGACATTGCTCGACAATAGCAGGTTGACAAAACAGGACAACCGGTCTGTTTATAAACAGGACGGCCACCCTGTTTCTGGAGACCAACTAATGAATTTCCCCCTGAACGCCTCAGCGGCTCCTGTGGCACTCGCTTCGCCTATCGTCGAATTGCGGCAGTACACACTGTAATCAGGCAAACGCGACACACTCATCGACCTCTTCGACGGCAGGTTGATCGAGGGTCAGGAAGAGGCCGGAATGACCATCATCGGCCAGTTCCGCGATGTGGACCGTCCGGAGATGTTCGTCTGGCTGCGCGGCTTCGACAGCATGGAAGCCCGCAAGGAGGCCCTGACTGCCTTCTATGGTGGCCCGGTATGGGCTGCGCACCGCGATGCGGCCAATGCGACCATGATCGATTCCGACGATGTGTTGCTTCTGAAGCCAGCCTGGCCGGGCTCCGGTTTTGATCTCTCGGGCACGGAGCGGGCAGGCTTGGCCATCGGCGAAAAGCCAATTCCAAACAAGCCGCTGGCCGGCATTGTTGTCATCCAGATTCACCATTTGCAGCCCGGAGTGGAGACCAGCTTCGCCAGTCGATTCGAGGCCGCGGCGGCGCCCATGATGAGGGTACCAGGCGTCCGCTTCCTCGCCGCCTTTGTCACCGAGCATGCCGAAAACAGCTTTCCGCGCCTGCCGGTACGGGCGAGCGAAAATGTCTTCATTTCTGTCACCGGGTTCGACAGCACCGAGACGCATGCCCGCCATGAAGCCATGCCGGCATGGCGCGCTTTTTGGCAGGCAACTCAGCTTGACCTGACCAGACCAACGGAGACTTTGCGGCTGTCGCCCACGTCGCGATCGTTGGTCGGACGTTAGGCTTCAAATGCCTCGACGATGGCCCCGGCGACAAAGGCCGGATCCTCCCAATGCGGGTTGTGGCCACACGCTTCGGCACGCACGAGGCTCGCCCCGGCCAGGCAACGCGACAGCGCCTGCTGATGCGCCTCGCCGAACAGCGGGTCGCAAGCGCCGGCGATGATCAGCGCTCGGGTCTGCACCTTTTGTGCCGCACTGGTCAGGTCGGCCCGGCAAATCTCCTCCAAGATGGCGCGCCAGCGCGCCGCTGGCATTGCTGAAGCGTCTTTCGCAAGGCCGGCGAGAAACGGCTGCGGCACACCGGGCCGGCAGGCATGCCACCAGTCATAGAGCGGGTCTGCCGGCGATATCGGGTCGCGCAAAGCCTGCACACCTGCGACAAGCAGATGATCGCGGGCGAAATCGGGTTTCAGCGTGCCGGCCAGGACCACCAGTCCGCCGATGAGATCGTTGTGTCGCGCAGCCAGGGCGATGGCTACCATGGAGCCAAGCGAATGGCCAACGACGACAGGTCGATCGAGCCGCAAACGCCGGATCAGCCCGGCAATGTCTTCGGCGAAGTCTTCAATGCCGAAGCCCTTGCCCGCTTGTGACGCGCCGTGACCACGCAAGTCGGGCATGATCAGCCGGCGGCCGGCCAGATACGGCGCCAGCAGTGAAAAGCTGCGGCTGGTGTCGGTGAAGCCATGCAGCAGCAACAGCGCCGGTTCGGCGCCTGCGATTTCGACATAGGCGATCTCGACGCCAGCGAGATCGACGACTCGCTTGCGGCCGGCCCAGGCGTCCTGCTCCGCCCAGGCATCCGGGGCCGCTTCCAGCGCGACCGATGTCACAGGCCGAGCTTCTCCTTGACCGCGGCAAGGCCGGGCTTGCCGTCGAAGGTGGTGACGCCGGCGAGCCAGGCGTCAAGGCGGTTCTTGTTCGCCGTGATCGCCTTCAGCGCGCCGTCCTCCGGCTTCAGGCCGTCATTGATCAGGTAGCCCATGCCGACATTTTCGAAATCGATGTCGAAGGCGAGATTTTTGAGGAATTGCGCGACGTTCGGGCACTGCTCGAGATAGCCCTTGCGCACCTGCGTCGTCACCGTCGCGGCACCGAAATTCGGGCCGAAAAACTTGTCGCCACCGGTCAGATATTTGAAGTCGTACATGGTGTTCATCGGATGCGGCGCCCAGCCCTGGAAGACGATGAACTGCTTTTCCTTGATCTCATAGCCGACCTCGGAAAGCATGCCGGCTTCGCTCGACTCGACCACTTGCCAGCCGTTAAGATCGAGCGACGGGTCGGCGATGGCGTCCATCATCAGTTGGTTCGAACCGGGCTCGATGCCGTACATTTTCTTGCCGAACTTGTCGGCGAATTTGTGCAGGTCGGCAAAATCCTTGACGCCGGCATCCCAGACATAGGTCGGCACGGCGAAGGTGTATTTGGCGCCTTCGAGATTGACGCGCACACTCTCGACCGAGCCATCCTTCTTGTAGGGCTCGTAATAGGTGACCATGGCCGGGTTCCAATAACCGAGGAACAGGTCGAGATCGTTGTTCTTCATGCCTTCGTAGATGACGTTGATGCCCAACACAGAGCTTTGCGGCTGGTAGCCGAGCGCACCGAGCAAGACATTGGCGACGCCGGTGGTGAAGGCAAGATCGTTCCAACCCGGTTCGGCCATGCGGACCGCCCTGCACTGCTCGGCCTCGGCCGCTTGGGCCGCATGAGCGCCCAGCATCAAGGCTGCAAGACAGACGCCATTTGCAAGCATGCGGACCATTTCAGCTCTCCTCACTATCGCTAAATTGACCAATTGGTCTTTTTATTGTCCCATTGGTCAATTGTTGATCTAGGCGGACGAAAATGTCAACGTGGATTCGCAATGCCTGGATCAAAGCCGTGAAACTCAAGCGTCTCAGTGACATACGCCGCAAGGAGTTGCGGCAGGCCGCCTTCGCGGTGCTGGAGCGCGAGGGCATTGCGGGTGCGACGCTGGAAAAAGTGGCCGCCCACGCCGGCGCCTCCAAGGGCATCGTGCTGCACTATTTCCGCAACAAGCAGGAATTGTTCGAGCATGCGATGCGCGAGGCCAACGCTGTGCTACGCGACGCGGTCGTCGCCCGGCTTCGCCAGGCGCGCACGCCGATGGAGCGGCTCGATGCGGTGATCGATGGCAATTTCGAGGAGCATCTGTTCCTGCCGCCTCTTTGCCATGCCTGGCTTTCACTCTGCGCCGAGGTGCCGCGCGACGAGAAGCTGGCGCGCATCCAGAAGGTGCTGCACGCGCGCATGCGCTCGAACCTGTTGTCAGGCCTGCACGGCCTTGCCTCGCCCAGCGATGCCGACGACATCGCGCTTGGCGTCACCGCGCTGATCGACGGGCTTTGGCTGCGCCTCGGCCTGGAACCGGGCAGTGTTTCGCGCGAACAGGCGATCCGCCAGGTCAAGGACTTTGTCAGCGCGCGGCTCGCCATGCGGCCGCCCGCAACCGTCGGCGCATAAACCGCCCCGCTTAGGCCCGGACTATCAGGCCGGCCAGCCGGTCGCGCGGTTGCGCCGCTGAAGACCGGATTTGAGATTGCCACCGGCGGCGATGTGATCCCCCAGGAGCTTTGCCCATGCCGCCACTGCTGCCGCGCGGGTTAGGCGAACTTGCGCGAAATGCCGCGCCTCCGCGGCTATTTCGGCTTCCAGCTTCGGATTGGCGCGCAGCCACTCGATGCGTTCGGCCAGATCCGACATGTCGCGTGCCACCGGGACATAGTGGCGAAACGGTTCGATATCGTCGAAGAACCATTCGCGCCATGGCCGATCCTGCAGCAGCACGACGCGCTTGGTGTGAAGCAGCATCTTGAAGCGGCCGCTGTAACCCGCCCCTTCGACATCGATCATGTATCTGTAGGTGGCGACCTGGTCTTCCATCGTCATGAACTTGCTGGAATACCTGTTCGTGGCGACGTCGTAATTCGCCTCGGTGTCATACGCCTCTATCAGGTCCGGGCGGGCCGACGCGATCTCGACAATCCTTTTGCGGGCAGCGTTCATGCAGCGCCCCGCCCAGAATAACCTGTCATCACGCGGCGGCGCTTCCGACGCAGCCGCCATCGCCAACGTCTTCTGGTCATAGTCGCCGAACTTCGCGTCCGGCCAGCCGTCGAAAACGAAATCGGGTGCGGCCACCTCGCCATAGCCGTCGGCCTGGGAGAAAGCGAAACGCGTGCGGAAATAGCGATGCCTTCGGCGCGACGGCGTATCGCCAAGCAGCATGTAGAACGGTGGCAGGCTGCGGACGCCCAGGGATGCCAACGCCTCGGCTATCAACGTCAGGACCTGCACATGCCTCTCAAGCCAGGCGGCGCGGGAGCGCACCTTGAGCTTGCCGCCTTCGAAGCGGCAGTGGATCTCGCCGCGGTTGAGGCCAGGCAGAAAGCGCCTGTCGACCTCGACGACGTCGACGGCCATGGGAAGCGCCTTCAGGCTGGTCTTGAGTGGTGTCATTTTTAAAAGACGCTCGCCGCGACCCATTTCAATCAACGCGGCTATCCCGTTGGCGCGGCGGATGCAAGGGCAGACGATCCCGGCGTCGGCAACTGGCGAAGTTCATACCGTGGGATAGGCCAGCGGCTTGACCCCGGCCGCGACTATGCGGTGCTCTGGCATTGGCCAAGGCGACCTCGGAGTATCCGATGAGACTGCAAGACAAGCGCACGCTGGTGACCGGCGGCTCCGACGGCATCGGCCTGGCGATCGCTGAAGCGTTTTTGCGCGAGGGCGCCGATGTGCTCATCGTCGGCCGCGACGCCGGCAAGCTCGAAACCGCGCGCCAGATGCTGACGGCTCACGGTCGAGCCGGTGCGGTGGAGACATTGTCGGCCGATCTTGCCACCAGCCCGGGCATCGCAGCTGTTATCGAGCACGTCAAAGAGACCAGCCGGCCGCTCGACGTTCTCGTCAACAACGCCGGTGTCGCCTACCTCGTGCCATTCGAGACTGTCAGCGAGGCGCAGTTCCAGCACTCTTTCGCGCTCAATGTGACGGCGGCGTTCTTCCTCACCCAGGGGCTGCTGCCGCATTTCAGCGCCGGCGCATCTGTCATCAACATCTCCTCCTATTTCGCTAACAAGATGATCCCGAAGCGGCCATCCAGCCTCTATTCCCTGTCCAAGGGCGCATTGAATTCACTGACCAAATCGCTGGCCTTCGAGCTCGGCCCGCGCGGCATCCGCGTCAACGCCATCGCGCCGGGCACGGTCGACACCGCCATGCGGCGCAAGACCGTCGACAATCTGCCGGCCGAGGCGCAAGCGGAGCTGAAGGCCTATGTCGAACGCAGCTATCCGTTGGGCCGCATCGGCCGCCCCGACGACCTCGCAGGCATGGCAGTCTATCTCGCCAGCGACGAGGCCGCGTGGACGAGCGGCGGCATTTTTGCCATCGATGGCGGGTATACGGCTGGGTGAACTGTCTGGTCGTTACGTGCCGGCAACTTCACGCTGAGCGCTTTCCACAAATCCAAGAGCGTCGACAACTTCCAGGATCTGATTGCGAATCCAGCGATGAGGTGGCTCGTCGTCGTGGCGCGCGTGCCAATACATCCTGATTTCAGGGACAGCGATGGGAAGTGGCGGTTCAAACATGGCGAGCGGCAAGGTCTTTGCCGCCCAAACCGCGAACTGCCTGGGAACCGCGGAAAGGTAGTTTCCGTTTGCCACCGCCAACGCGACGGCTTGAAAGTGCGGCAGTGCCAGGCTGACACGACGCTTTCGTCCGATCTTGCCGAGCGCCTCGTCGGTGGAGCCCGACATCGAGCCGTCGATCGAGCGAAGGACGTGGGGCAGTTCGCAGAAAAGCTCAAGCGGCAGCAGCTCGCCGTCCGCGATCCCCGCCTGCCTGATCGCAGCGTTGTCCCGCGCCGCAATGATTGCGAATGGCGAATGAAACAGCGGTACGCTGGAGACCCAGTCCAAGACCTCCAGCGGACGTTCCAGTGCCGCATCGATTTCGTCATCCTGAAGCAGCCGCGAAACATCGCCGCGCGCGCTATCGAGAAACCTTAACGACACACGCGGCGCGATGGCCGCGACGCGCGCCGCCAGCGTCGGCATCAGCAGCATGGAAAAGAAATCCGCACCCATGAGCGTGAAGGTTCGCTCGAGCTCCGCTGGATCGAACGACTGCGCCGAATGGAAGACGCGTTCGATCTCGCGCAGTGCCAGGCGCACCGGCTCGGCCAGGCTCTCCGCGCGCGGCGTCGGCACCATGTCGTTGCCGTGCCGCACGAACAGCTGGTCGTTGAGAGCGTGGCGCAAGCGATTGAGCGCCGCGCTGACGGCCGGCTGGCTGAGGCCAATCTGCTCACCGGCACGCGTCACGCTTCTTTCCCGCAGCAGCGCGTCGAGCACCCGGACGAGATTGAGATCGAGGCCATTCAAATTCATCGCATCAATTCGCCCCATACGATCATTGGATTTCCATCGCCGGCATGTCCCTGATTAGGTCGTTGTCGACGCCGCCCCGTCGGCAAAGCGACCCAAAAGGAACAGAGAGCCATGACAATGACCTCCGGGACAATCACAGGCAAGGAACTGTTTTGGTTCAACAACACGCTCGTCGCCATCCACGTCTCGTCGCAGGCAGGAGCTGACGGCATCTGCGTTGTGGAACATCGCATGCCATGCGGCGACTCTCCGCCGCTGCATGTGCATCGGAATGAGGACGAGGTGTTTCATATCCTCGAAGGACGGCTGCGCTTTCAGATCAATGGTCATGAGCGGATTGCCGTCGCCGGCGAAACCGTCATCGCACCGAAAAGTCTGCCGCACACCTACAGGGTCGAGTCGCCCGAAGGCGCGCGCAGCCTCACCGTCACGCGCGGCTCCGATTTCGAGACGATGCTGCGTCAGGCAAGCCGTCCGGCGGAACGGCCGGAACTGCCACCGCGGATGGAGCCGACACCGGAGATCATCGCGGCACTGGTACAGCTCTGCGCAAACAATGGCATCGACATCGTTGGCCCACCCCTAGCCTGAGGAGCAAGGCGGTGGGCTGGCCGCCAGTCATTCACGCGGGCGATCAGTGCTTCAGCGGCATGCGAAAGACAAAGCGCGTCTCTTGTGGAGTCGATGTCGCTTCCACCTTGCCCCCATGCATCTTGGCAATCTCGGACGCGATATAGAGTCCCAGCCCGAGGCCCTGCTCATGGGTGGTTTTGCCGCGCACGAACGGCTGGAACAGATTGGCCATCATTTCAGCCGGGATCGGCTTGCCGGAATTGGCCACCGAGAAGACAAGTTCGCCCTCGGTCATCGTTGCACCCACCCTGACCGGCGTGCCGGCGGCGCCGTGATTGAGCGCATTGCCGATCAGGTTCGAGAACAGCCTGGCGAGGCGTAAATGGTCGGCGGCAACGGGCGTGGCGGCGTCGAATTCGGTTTCAATCACACGATCTGGATGAACCGAGCGGAATTCCGCCACCACCTATTCCAGCACAGGTTCCAGCGGTTTCGGCTCGGCCTCCTTGACCACCAGCCCCGCGCCCATAGGGGTCCGGGCGAAGTCGAGCACATTGTCTATGAGCCCGCTCATGCGCACCACGCTGCCTTCCATCAGGGCCAGGATCTGCGCGCGCTTCGCCTCGTCATCGGTGCGCTTCAGCATGTTGACGCCGGACGCTATCGAGCCGAGCGGGTTGCGCAGGTCATGACCGAGGACCGCGATGAACTGCTCGCGCAATTCCTTGTTGCCGCGCTCGTGCAGGGTTTCGGCACGGGCGGCGTCCAGCCGCTCGGCCGCGTCCAGATGGGCCGCGATCAGTTCGGCGAACAGTTTGAACATGCCGATGATTTCGCGGTTCTTCAGCCGCGCCGGACGTGGGTCGATGGCGCATAGCGTGCCGAAGAACTGCCCGTCCTTGCGGATGATCGGCATCGATATGTAGCTCTGAAAACCATATTGCGCGGGCGTGTGGTGGCCGCAAAAAACCGTATCATCGGCAACGCTATCAATCACCACGGCTTCATGGCTGGCGCGAATCTCGTTGCAGATGGTGGTTTCGACCTTCAGCTCGCCACCCGGAGCCAAGCCGAAATCGATATTGTCGAGCACGCTGCAGACGATCCAGCGATCCTCGGTAACGCGGGCGACCGCGGCAAAGCCCATTCCAGTGGTGCGGCAAACGACGTCGAGAATGGTCGGAATGGCATCAATGCGTACGATTGCATCTATGTCGTGCTGGAAATCGTGTGCCACGTCTACCTGATCAGAATTCCGTTGCGCGGCACCGTATTTGACGGCTCGGTATCTGTCATCAAGCTAAAATGCGCTTTCGTGCCGCCACGGCGCTTTCTCAGTCCAGACTTGAACCGATTTGCATCCATACCGCCCGCAATCTCCGCTTGAAGCCATTTGTGCAACGCGATACGCCGTTGCCCAAATCGACAGACCGGAGACTTGCCGTGAGCACGCCAAAGACCAGAACCGAAACCGATACGTTCGGCCCCATCGAGGTTGCGGCCGACCGCTATTGGGGCGCGCAGGCGCAGCGCTCACTCGGCAATTTCAAGATCGGCTGGGAAAAGCAGCCGGTTTCGGTCGTGCGCGCGCTGGGCATCGTCAAGCGGGCGGCGGCGGAAGCCAATATGGAGCTGAAGCGCCTCGATCCCGCGATCGGCAAAACGATTGTCGAGGCGGCGCAAGAGGTCATTGACGGCAAGCTCAACGACCATTTCCCGCTGGTGGTCTGGCAGACCGGCTCGGGCACGCAATCCAACATGAACGCCAATGAGGTGATCTCCAACCGGGCGATCGAGATGCTGGGCGGCGTCATGGGCTCGAAGAAGCCGGTGCATCCCAACGACCACGTCAATATGAGCCAGTCGTCGAACGACACCTATCCGACGGCCATGCACATCGCCTGCGCCGAGCGCATCGTGCACGATTTGTTGCCAGCGTTGAAGCACCTGCACAAGGCGCTTGCCGCCAAGAGCCGAGAGTTCAACCACATCATCAAGATCGGTCGCACGCACACGCAGGATGCCACGCCGCTGACGCTGGGCCAGGAATTCTCAGGCTATGCGGCGCAGGTCGCCTCATCGATCAAGCGCATCGAACTGACGCTGCCCGGCCTGCAGGAACTGGCGCAGGGCGGCACCGCTGTCGGCACCGGCCTCAACGCGCCGGTCGGCTTTGCCGAGCGGGTGGCTGACCGCATCGCCGCCATCACCGGCATCGCCTTCGTCACCGCGCCGAACAAGTTCGAGGCGCTGGCGGCACACGATTCCATGGTTTTTTCGCACGGCGCCATCAACGCGGCGGCCGCCGCGCTGTTCAAGGTCGCCAACGACATCCGCTTCCTCGGTTCCGGCCCGCGCTCGGGTCTCGGCGAATTGTCGCTGCCGGAAAACGAACCCGGCTCGTCGATCATGCCGGGCAAGGTCAATCCAACGCAGTGCGAAGCGATGACGCAGGTCTGCGTGCAGGTGTTCGGCAACAACGCAGCGCTGACCTTCGCCGGCAGCCAAGGCCATTTCGAGCTCAATGTCTACAACCCGCTGATGGCCTACAATTTCCTGCAGTCGGTGCAGCTGCTCGCCGACGCATCGGTCTCCTTCACGGACAATTGCGTCGTCGGCATCGAGGCGCGTGAAGACAATATCAAGGCGGCCCTCGACCGCTCGCTGATGCTGGTGACGGCGCTTGCGCCGACCATCGGCTACGACAACGCCGCCAAGATCGCCAAGACGGCGCACAAGAACGGCACGACGCTGCGCGAGGAGGCGCTGGCCACCGGACTGGTCAGCGAGGCCGACTATGACCGGCTGGTGCGGCCGGAGGACATGACGCATCCGGGGTAAGGTGTTTTTCGGCGGGATAATTTGCTCCCGTCACCACATCACCCGACACAAATTTCGCGCTTCCTGGCCGATCACGGAAATGTACAACCTGTGAACGATGTGTCGCCGGATAGGCGGCTTTGGTGAACAGTCGGTATCGTCTATCTCTCCGGCATTCAACCCATTCGGAGAGTCCCCATGTCCATCAACACTTCCGCCGCCGGCGCCGGCACCGCGTCCAACAGCGCTGTCACCATCCTGCTCGGCCGCATCCTGCTCGCGGTCATTTTCCTGCTTTCCGGTTTCGGCAAGCTCACCGCCATTTCCGGCACCGCTGCCTATTTCGGCGGTATCGGCCTGCCCTTTCCGACCGTAACCGCCGTTGTCGTCGGCCTGATCGAACTGCTCGGCGGCCTTGCCATCCTCGTCGGCTTCCAGACCCGGATTGCCGCCTGGGTGCTCGCGGTCTTCACCATCGCCACCGGGCTGGTTGCTCACACCGGCTGGGCCGACCAGATGCAGATGATCCAGTTTCTCAAGAACCTCGCCATCACCGGCGGCTTCATCTTGCTGGCTTCCTCAGGCCCGGGCGCCTATTCGATCGACGCCAAGCGCGGCTGAGCCTCCCCTCCCAAGCCCCCTCCCAGGTCTTGACAGAAGCGGCGCGGAATTTTTCGCGCCGCTTTTTCGTTGTCTGAAGTAGCCGGTTCGGTATCGGCGGCAGCAGCGCAGGCGTAGACTGCGCGGTGGCTGGCTCGGACCCAATCAGGCGCCGGCAAGGGAGGTGGCCATGGCTCGCAACGCATTGCTTCTGGTTTCGCGGCTGCTGTTTGCCGTGATGTTCGTACCGTCAGGCTTTCAGGCGCTCGCCAACATCGCCGGCACTTCAGCCTATTTCGCCGGCCTCGGTCTGCCGTTGCCGACGCTCGCCGCCTGGGGCACCGGCCTGTTCGAGCTGATCGCCGGATTGCTGGTCCTCGTCGGCTTCCAGACCCGGATCGTGGCGCTGCTGCTGGCGGCCTTCTGCGTCGTTGCCGGCTTTATCGGCCACTACGGCCAGGGCGCTGACGATGCGATGCTCGCCTTCCTGCACCAGCAAATGCTTATGAAGGACATTGCTATATCAGGCGGTTTCCTGGCGCTGGCGATGGCTGGTGCCGGAGCCTGGTCGGCCGATGGACGCGGCAGCGAGACTTGATCTCGATTAAAGACGCAGGAAATTGGCCAGGATGATCTCGCGCCAGACGCGCGTCGGCGTCACCCAGGCATCCCAGGCATTGTACTTGCCGGCATAGATGACGGCCGCGATGTCCGCCTCGGGCATCAGCCAGAGCCGCTGGCCGCCATTGCCGAAGCCGGCATGCCACGGTTTGGGAGCATCGAAGGCTGGCGCGGGCGCGTCGCCGATGAACCACAGCCGACCATAGCCGAGGCCATCGGGCGTCGAAGTCGCCGATGTGAACGATGCCGCGATCCAGCTTTCCGAGACGATGCGCTGCCCGTTCCACTCGCCCTTGCGAAGAAGCAACTGACCGATCTTGAGCAGATCGCCAGCGGTCAGCCTGAGCCCCGAGGCTGCCGAGGCGATGCCATCGTTACCGGCCGACCAGTGGAACCGCCCGATGCCGAGCGGCGCGAACAGTGCTTCACGCGCGAAGTCCGGCAGCGATTTGCCGCTGCCTCTCTCGATGATCGCGCCAACGAGCGCCACGCTGCCACCGGAATAGATCCAGCGGCTCCCGGCTTCCGCGATGATCGGCCGTTCGAGGACGAAGCGATAGCGGTCGGGGGCGAGTTCCATCGCGATCTCGCTGTTCAGCGGATCGCTGTAGGGACGGTTCTCGTCCCATTCCATGCCGAGCGTCATCGTCAGTGCGTGGCCGATGGTGATCCTGGCGCGGGCCGGGTCGGCGGCGAGACCTGCATATTCGGGAAACTGCGCGACAAGCGGCGCTTCGGGCGGCGGCACCAATCCCTTGTCGAGCGCAATGCCGTAAAGCAGGCTGACAATACTCTTCGTCACCGAGCGCAGATCGTGCAGCGTGCCGGCGTCGAAAGCGACATGACCGAGGGGCCGCCCCCATTCCCCATCGGCGCCTTCCGCGTAGTGCTCCAGGAAGACTTGCCCGGCGCGGGCGGCGAGAACCACGTGCAGATCGCGCAGCAGACCGGATTCGATGCCGGCGACGAGCTTGCGATGGATCGTGGGATCGAAACCGAGGGATTTCGGCGATTCGCCGCTAGGGGACGGCGACATGGGTTTCCGTGTAACGGTCATCGACCCACTCACATCAGTCCGAGAAAACGAAGTTTGCCAACCGACTTACATTCACGGGCTGTGAGGCAAGGCCTCCGTAACCCAGACGGCCGACACCTATGTAGAGACATAGCTGTCTTTTTCGTACTGCTTCAGACACCCATTCGTATCCAAAATCGCTTTGCGCTTTGACGTAATTCCGAAGGTTGCCGTCTATCGCGACGTACACATAGCCATCTGATTGAATCAGCTCTCTTCTCTTCAGGTATGGCAACAGATCGACCCTGCCAAAGATGGGCCTGATCGACCCTCCGATGGTCTGCGCCTTATCAAACAGAGCTTGGTTGATACCTTGAGAACACGGCTGAAGTCGCGAGAACAAATCAGCCTTCGAGAGAGACTTCATGAGCTTGAATATGTCGGCGCTTGGCTTGAATACGAAGTAATTTATTTTCTCTCCGTGCTTGGGCGCCACGAGCATCCGGTGAAAATTAAACGGCATTCTTTCGCCATCGCCCTTTGGATAAGACCGATCGAACTTGAATGTCCCTTTGGACTCAAGGGACAAGGTGTAAAGCGTCTGCGCTCTTGCTGATCCGACGCCCAAAAAGCCGAGGGCTGAAAGCAACAACAGCAATATCTGGCTGCATTTCATGTATTTTCTCCGCCCCGCCGCCCCCAGTCGTCGCCCTCTTCCGATCCGCCCCAGGGAACACGGCTCCCGATGCTACTTCACCGACACGCTCGGCCCGCCCTCGACCGCCAGCACCAGCCTGCGGTTGGTGATCCGCGCCAATTGCGCCAAGCGGCCGGCCGGCCGCTCGCCGTAGAGGTCGGAGAGCGACGCCGGCAACACCAGCGCCAGCACGCCGTTGGCGCGCTGTTCCCATTTCAGCCTAGGCATGATGCCGGGCATCGAGGCCGTCAGCAGATAGACCACCCGCATCATCGCCGCCAGCACCCGGGCCCGCTCAAGGTAGCGTGGCGTAGCCAGCGCCTTGATTTCGGGTGCGATGGATTCGTTGAAGATGCCGTCGTGACGATAGGCGCTGGCCAAAGCCAGGAAGGCACGGCCGGGATGGTCGACGCCGTAGAAAGAGGCATGGGCAATAATGTTGAGCGACTGCCTGCCGCGATATTCGGGATGCGCACGCCAGCCGATATCGGCCAGCAATGCGGCTGCGTGGCGGTAGCGCGCCTCGTCCTCGGTCTCGTCGATGCCGAAGGCGGCAAAGGATTTGGCCGTCCAGTCGACCAGCTCGTGCGCATGGGTGACGGAGCGCGAGCGCAACCGGGCGAGCTCCTCGGACGCCGAAATCAACGGATCGGCCTTCTGCTCCGCCTCATCGAGCAGCGAATAGAGAAAGCCTTCTCGTACGCCGAGCGCCGAGACGATGATCTTCGACGGCTGCATCGCCGCCATGATCTCCTGCAACACGATGGCGCCATAGGGCAGCAGCGAGCGGCGGTTCTTCGAAACGCCTTCGATCCCCTTGACCTTCTCGATCTCGGCTTTGGCCACCTGCTTGAGAAAGTTCGCCGCACTGTCGGCTGACATCTCGTAATGGTGCATGACGCCGAGCGGGTAGTTGTTCATCTCCATGTGCAACCGGGCGAGGTTTCGCCAGGTGCCGCCGACGGCGTAAAAGGGCCGGCCCTGCCCGCCCTTCAACAGCTTGGCCCGCGCCAACTCGTCGCGCGCGATCTTCTGCGCCTGGGTGAGCGAATTCTTCGCCATGTCCTGCAGACGCAGGCCACCGAGCGGCAGCGTTATGCCGTCACCGATCGCCTCGCCATTGACGTCGACGAGTTCGAGGCTGCCGCCGCCCAGATCGCCGGCAATGCCATTGGCCGGATGGAAGCCCGAAATGACACCAAGCGCCGAATAATGGGCTTCCTGGCGCCCGCTGATGACGCGGATCTCGGTCTTCAGCACCTCTTCGGCGCGGTGAATGAAATCGGGGCCGTTGATCGCCTCGCGCGCGGCGGCGGTAGCCAAGACATACATATGCTCGGAGCCGGCCTGATCGGACAGCGCGCGAAAGCGGCGGAACTCTTCCATCGAGCGCGTCACCGCCTCGGGGTCGAGTTTGCCGGTCGAAACGATGCCGCGGCCAAGACCTGCCAGCATCTTTTCGTTGAACAGCATGGTCGGCGAGCGCGCCAGCCCTTCATAGACAACGAGGCGGATCGAATTCGACCCGATGTCGATGATGGACAGCGGTCGGCGGTCCTGCAGCCGGCCCTGGGAATCAGACAGCATCAGGTGGACGCTGCGGCGTTCTTCTTGCGGCGCTTGAACTGCGCAATGCGTTTGGGCGCATGCGACTTCAGCGCGTCACCCCGTCCCGACAGGCTCGGATTGGTCATGAAATATTCCTGCGCGTTGAACGGTTCCTCGCCCTCCTCCAGCACCACGCGCCGGGAGGTTCCATCTGCCAATACGTCGAAACTTTGCTGATTGTCCATGATGTTGCCCAGCATGATCTGGCCCAGGATCTGTTCATGCACAGTTGGATTGGTGATCGGCACCATGGTTTCGACGCGGCGATCGAGATTGCGCGGCATCAGGTCGGCCGAGGAGATGTAGACGATCGCTTCATCCGAGGGCAGGCCATGGCCGTTGCCGAAACAATAGATGCGGCTGTGTTCGAGGAACCGGCCGACGATCGACTTGACCCTGATGTTTTCCGACAGGCCCGGCACCTGCGGCCGCAGGCAGCAGATACCGCGCACGACGAGGTCGATTTCCACCCCGACGCGGCTGGCATCGTAAAGCGCGTCGATGATGATCGGGTCGACAAGCGCGTTCATCTTCATCCAGATGCGCGCCGGCTTTCCTTCCAGCGCATGGGCGACTTCGTCGGAAATGTGCTTCAGGATGCGGCTTCTCAGCGTGAATGGCGAGATCGCGATCCGCATTTCATCGGTCGGCTCGGCGTAGCCGGTGATGAAATTGAACAGCTGGGCGACATCGCGGGCGATCGTCGGATCGGTGGTGAAGAAGGACAGGTCAGTGTAGATACGCGCGGTGACCGGGTGGTAGTTGCCAGTGCCGAGATGCACGTAGTTGCGCAGCTTGCCATCCTCGCGCCGCACCACCAGCGACATTTTGGCGTGGGTCTTCAACTCGAGGAAGCCGAACACGACCTGCACGCCGGCGCGCTCGAGATCGCGCGCCCAGCGGATGTTGGCTTCTTCGTCGAACCGGGCCTTGAGCTCGACAAGCGCGGTCACCGACTTGCCGGCCTCTGCCGCGTCGACCAGCGCGCGCACGATCGGGCTGTCGTTGGAGGTGCGGTAAAGCGTCTGCTTGATCGCCACCACTTCGGGATCGGCCATCGCCTGGCGCAGGAACTGCACGACGACGTCGAAGGATTCATAGGGGTGGTGGACGACGATGTCCTTCTCGCGAATGGCGGCAAAACAGTCGCCGCCATGCTCACGGATGCGCTCGGGAAAGCGCGGATTGTAGGGCGTGAACTTCAGGTCATCGCGGGGGATGGAGACAATCTCGGAGATCTGGCTGAGCGCCAGCGGTCCGGTGAGCACGCTGATACGGCTCGATGAGACACCGAGCTCGCCAGCGACGAATTCGCGCAGTTCGCCAGGCATCAGCTTGTCGAATTCGATGCGGATCACCGAACCACGGCGGCGGCGTTTCAGCGCCGTCTCGAACAGGCGCACGAGATCTTCCGACTCCTCCTCGACCTCGATATCGCTGTCTCGAATGATGCGGAACGTGCCGGAACCCTTGACCTCGTAGCCCGGAAACAGCTTGCCGATATAGAGGCCGACCGCCTCTTCCAGCGGAATGAAGCGGACATGGTGCTTGCGATCGGGCAAACGGATGAAGCGCTTCAGCGCCACCGGCAGGCGCAAGAGCGCACTCATCTCCTCGCCATTCTTGCGGTGGCGCAGCTGCAACGCCATCGAGAAGCCGAGATTGGGAATGAACGGGAACGGATGCGCCGGGTCGATCGACAGCGGGGTGAGCACCGGAAACACCTGGTCCTGGAAATGGTCCTCCAGCCAGACCTTCTCGTCCTTGGTCAGAGCGTCGCGGGTGATGCTCTCGATGCCTTCCTTGTTGAGCAACACTGTGAGTGCCGAAAGGCTCTTCTGCTGGTCTTCCTGCAGCCGTTCAACCTCGCGCAGCAATTGTTCGAGCTGCTGCTCGGGCGTGCGGCCATCGGGGCTTTTCAGCGTGATTCCTTCGCGCACCTGGCCCGCAAGGCCAGCGACACGCACCATGAAGAACTCATCGAGATTGGCTGCCGAGATCGACAGGAAGCGCACACGCTCCAGCAGCGGATGATGGGTGTTCAGCGATTCTTCGAGCACGCGGCGATTGAACTGCAGCCAGGAAAACTCGCGGTTGACGAAGCGATCGGGGTTGCCGCCTTCCGAACTGGCCACCTCGACATTGACGAATTCGCTCTGCACCGGCTTCAGTTCGTTCATGTTCCTGCCCGTAACCGTTCCTTTTGCAGCGCCGCCAGATGGCGATGGACGCTCTAACATGCCGTTGTGACGCATGATCGGTCGCGGAATCGCTTTGCGTCCGCGCTCACGCGCTTAACCGGCTTAACTTATCCTCTGACAGGCTTTTGCGACAGTTTGATTTCATCGATCTTGCAAAGAGACCTGTTATGATCCAGATGCATGCGTGACTGCGTTAAGGAGACGACGATGGCAGGCGGTTCCATTCCCCATTTCCAGAACGATGCGGGCCATCCGGCGATCGACATCGGGGTCAAGGAATTCATGTGCACGGGCGCCAACCCGCCTTTCGACCATCCGCATGTGTTTCTCGACATGGGCGACGACAATGAGAAAGTCTGCCCCTATTGCTCGACGCTCTACCGCTATTCGCCGAAGCTGAAGGCGTCGGAAACGCTGCCGGCCGGCTGCCTCTACATCGACCAGGCCGCCTGATTCTTTCGCGACAGCCCTGATGGACGACACGCGCTCCCGGCAAGTCGTCATCGCCGGAGCCGGCGTCGCCGGGCTGACCGCAGCCATTGCCTTTGCCGAACGTGGCTACCCTGTGCAGGTTTTCGAACAGGCACAGCGCCTGGAAGCGGCAGGCGCCGGCATCCAGCTCTCTCCCAACGCGACACGGATCCTGCGCCAACTCGGCGTGCTCGACCGGCTTCTGCCGGCAGCGGTGCGGCCGGAGGCCGTGGTGCTGAAGGACGCAAGGACGCTGCGAGAACTCGCGCGGGTACCGTTGGGACAAGCCGGGGAAAGCCGCTGGGGCGCTCCCTATCTCGTCGCGCACCGGGCCGACCTGCAGAGCGCACTGATGGCGCGTGTTGCCGAGATGCCTGATATCCATCTCACAACCGGCGCACGCGTTGGCCAAATTGCCACTGGTCCCCATGGCGTCACGGCAAGTGTGGAGACCGGAGGCGACACCACCGAGACGCATGGCTTTCTGCTGGTCGGCGCCGATGGCGTGTGGTCATCGGTGCGCGGGCTCGCCGGTTCGAAAAGCGGGTTTGCGTCAAGCCATTTTTCCGGCGAACTGGCATGGCGCGCAACCGTGGCGACCGACAGCCCCGCCGGACAGGCCTTTGCCGCCATTGGCGCTGCCGACTGCGTCACCACTTTCCTCCATCCCGGCTTCCACATGGTCGCCTATCCCGTCCGCAAAGGCAGCGCCTTCAATCTTGCCGCCTTCACCAGGGGCGAGCGCATCGCGGAAGGCTGGTCGGGCCATGCCGACCCCGCCATCCTTGGGGGAGCCATGCGCGGTACCGTGCAGGCGTTGGGAAGACTTGTCGCATTGGCCGGCCCCTGGACGGCCTTTCCGATCCATACCGTTGAACAACCGCGGTGGGCGAGTCCGCAGGGCATCGCGCTGATCGGCGACGCAGCTCATGCGATGACGCCGTTCGCGGCACAGGGCGCGGCAATGGCTATCGAGGACGCGGCGATGCTTGCCAATCTCGTCGCCGACTTTCCAGGCGACCCGAAGCAGAGCCTCACCATCTGGGAGAACCTGCGGCGGCGGCGCGTCGAAAAGGTGCGCAAGCGCGGCGCGCTCAACCGGCTCGCGTGGCATGCGTGGGGTCCGGTAGCGATTGCACGAAACCTGGTGCTGGCGACACGGCCAGCAGAGAAACTCGGTGCGGACCTGGATTGGCTCTATGGCTGGGAGGAACAGAAGATTGTCAGGCGGTAGGTGCGTCGAGACCAGCCAACCTTGACGTACTGACTATTTGTAGTTACATTTTTGTGGTTACGTCACATGGAAGAATTGCGATTTGAATGGGATTCGGAAAAGGCTAGGTCAAATCTGCGCAAACATGGCGTGAGTTTCGAGACTGCCGTTCGCGTTTTCTCCGATCCCTTCGCACTGGTTGAACAGGACAGAGTCGACGACGGCGAATACCGCTGGCAGACGACGGGCGTGGTTGATGGCGCGTTTGTTTTGTTGGTAGCCCACGCCGATAGGGAAGAAGACGGCATAGAGGTGATCCGGATCATTTCAGCGCGGCGGGCCACGCCGGTAGAAAGAAAACGTTATGCGCAAAGTCGTTCGATATAAGTTTGATCCGACCAATCCGCCTCCGCTGACGGAAACCCAGAAGGCAGAAATTGCGGCTTTGAAGGCGCGTCCCGAAGACGATGTCGATACCAGTGATATCCCGGAATTGACGGAAGAGTTCTGGCAGAACGCTGTTCGAAATCCTTATTTCAAACCGATCAAGCAGCAGCTGACCCTTCGCCTCGATTCCGATCTTGTCGCCTGGTTCAAAAGACGCACGGCCGATGGTCGTGGCTATCAAAGTGCTATCAACAAGGCACTACGTGAGTATGTGACGAGACAGGATCGCAAAACTGGCTGAACGGGTAGACGCCTGGTTCAATTATACAGCCGCATCGACAGCCCCAGCGAAACCGGCAGCGGGTTCCACCAGCCGGTACGCAGGCCAGCGGTGCGCAGCGCGGCGGCGGTCCAGGTGTTGCAGCCGACAAGTGCGTTGAAATGGCCGTTGGCTTCGAAGAAGCCGTCGAATCTGGAATAAGCGGCATTCTGGATATGGATCGGGCCGCTCGGTCCCCGCTGAAAACTGGCCTGGATGAAATCAAGCAATGCCGCGAACTGGCCATCACCGATGTCGAAGCCTGCGACATCGGGATGCGGTTCGACAATATCGCCGGCGACATCGACATGCATGACCGACGCATCGAGGGTCAGCGCCTTCATCACTGGAACAGCCTTGAGCTCAGACCAGGTCGGCGTTTCCAGATAGAAGGCGCGGCCGCCCCAGCCGAAGACGATGTAGCGCACCTCCGGCGCGTCGGCCGGGATGCCGGCTTCGACCAGAAAATGAAAGCGCTGACGCACGGCATCTTCGACCGGAATGGCGATGTCGGTATGGATCGGGTTCCTCAGCACCAGGATATGACGCGTCGAAGACTTGTCGCCGGCTGTTTGCCAGAGCGGCCGCGGCACAAAAGTGCCGAGCGTCACGGCGAGCGCGACTGCGATCAGCAGCAGACCCAGAAAACGGCCGAGCTTTTTCATGAATGGCGGCCCCGCAAACGCATCCCGGCGCGACACGAACCGCCCGCCTCCTGCCCATCATACGCAAAAGAGCCCGGCACTGTTTCGGCCGGGCTCTCCCTTGGTTCACTGAAAGCCTAGTGCAGTATCTGCGACAGGAACAGTTTCGTGCGCTCGTGGCGCGGGTGGTCGAAGAATTCGGCCGGCGTGTTCTGCTCGACGATCTGGCCCTGATCCATGAAGATCACCCGGTTAGCGACCTTGCGGGCAAAGCCCATCTCGTGGGTGACGCACAGCATGGTCATGCCCTCTTCGGCCAGGCCGACCATGGTCTCCAGCACTTCCTTGATCATCTCCGGGTCGAGCGCCGAGGTCGGCTCGTCGAACAGCATGATGCGCGGGTTCATGCACAGCGAGCGGGCGATCGCCACGCGCTGCTGCTGACCGCCCGACAACTGGCCGGGATATTTGTTGGCCTGCTCGGGAATTTTCACGCGCTTGAGGAAATGCATGGCGATTTCCTCGGCCTGCTTCTTCGGCGTCTTGCGCACCCAGATCGGCGCCAGCGTGCAGTTCTCCAGGATGGTCAGATGCGGGAACAGGTTGAAATGCTGGAACACCATGCCGACCTCGCGGCGCACCTCGTCGATCTTCTTCAGATCGTTGGTCAGTTCCTTGCCGTCGACGATGATCTTGCCCTTCTGGTGCTCCTCCAGCCGGTTGATGCAGCGGATCATCGTCGATTTGCCGGAGCCGGACGGCCCGCAGATGACGATGCGTTCGCCGCGCATCACTTTCAGATTAATGTCCTTCAGCACATGGAACTCGCCATACCATTTGTGCATGGCGATGATGTCGATGGCGACATCGGTGGTCGAGATGTGCATCTTGGCGGCGTTGACCTTGATCTCTTCCGCGCTGACGGCATTTTCGGTGGCCATGACAGGGTCCCCTTGTTTTCTTATCTTTGGTTATGATGCATGTCGTTATCACAAAAAACCGCAACACACTTTTGGGCGACATGCATCAGCGTTTGTGGCCGGTGTCGAGCCGGCGTTCGGTGTACATTGAATAGCGCGACATGCCGAAGCAGAACAGCCAGAAGACGAAGGCGGCAAAGATCAGACCGGACTTGGCCGTCTGCGCCGTCGCCCAATTGGCGTCGGAGAAGTTCTGCTTGACGATGCCAAGGAGGTCGAACATCGAGATGATGGTGACCAGGCTGGTGTCCTTGAACATGCCGATAAAGGTGTTGACGATGCCTGGGATGACCAGCTTCAGCGCCTGCGGCATGACGATGAAATACATCTTCTGCCAATAGCCGAGACCGAGCGAATCGGCGCCTTCATACTGCCCCTTGGGAATCGCCTGCAGGCCGCCGCGCACCACTTCGGCCATATAGGCGGCCGCAAACAGCGACACGCCGATGAGCGCGCGCAGGTACTTGTCGAAGGTGACGCCCGGCGGCAGGAACAGCGGCAGCATGACGCTGGCCATGAACAGAACGGTGATCAGCGGAATGCCGCGCACGGCTTCGATGAAAATGACGCACAGCATCTTGACGATCGGCATTTTGGAGCGCCGGCCAAGCGCCAGTACGATGCCAAGTGGCAACGACACGACGATGGCCACGAAAGACAGCGACAGCGTCACCAGCAGGCCGCCCCACCGTGCGGTTTCGACAGGTTCCAGACCGAACACGCCGCCCACCAGCAGGAAGAACGCCACAACAGGTAAACCGACGATCAGAAGCAGGGCGTTGAGGCCCTTGCGCGGCACGCTCGGTATCAGCATCGGCACCATGAGCACGACGAGCAATATGCCAACCAGAATCGGCCTCCAGCGCTCCTCGATCGGATAGGTTCCGAACATGAACTGGCCGAACTTGGCGTTCACAAAGGCCCAGCAGGCGCCAGACCAGCCGTCCGGCTGAATTCCGCCCTGCGTTACCGTGGCGCATACGGTCCGGTTCGGTCCTGTCCAGACAGCGTTGATGAAGGCCCAGTTGATGATCTGCGGGAGGATCATCACCACCAGCGCGAGACCGATTATGGTCATAATGGTATCGCCTACCGAGGCGATAAGGTTCCTTCGCACCCACGCGCTGAGGCCCGTGACACCGGCAGGCGCCGGTTGCGCCAGCATCATTTCGGTGCGTACCCAGGACATATCATGTTCTTGCATGTCCTTACCTCTCCACCAGAGCCATTTTGGCATTGAACCAGTTCATCAGCAGCGAGGTCAGAATGCTGATGGCCAGATAGATCACCATCATGATGACCACGCATTCCACAGCCTGGCCGGTCTGGTTGAGCACTGTTCCGGCCGTCGCCGTCAGGTCGGGATAGCCGATGGCGATGGCGAGCGAGGAATTCTTGGTCAGGTTGAGATACTGGCTGGCCAGTGGCGGAATGACGATGCGCATGGCCTGCGGTACCACCACCAACCGCAACGCCTGGCCGGAACGCAGGCCAAGCGCCGCCGAGGCCTCGCTCTGGCCCTTGGCAACGCCCCGAATGCCGGCGCGCACTATCTCGGAAATGAAGGCGGCGGTATAAAACGACAGCGCCAGATAGAGCGACAGAAACTCCGGCTTGACGACGAAACCGCCACTCAGGTTGAAGGTGGACTGCTTGGGAAAATCGAAGGTCAGCGGAAAGCCGCTTAGCACGTAGGCGAGCAGCGGCAGCCCGACAATCAGCGCGAGCGATGTCCAGAACACCGGGAATTGCTGGCCGGTCGCCATCTGCCGCTGATGCGCCTTGCGGGCGACGAACCACGCCATGGCGATGCCGACAAGCAGACCCACCAGGATCAGCCAGGAGCCATCTCCCCAGATAGCGCGCGGAAAATAGAAGCCGCGCTGGTTAAGGAAGGATCCGAAAGGCAGATGATAGCTGTCGCGCGGCGCCGGCAACACGGCCAGCACGCCGGAATACCAGAAGAAGATGACCAGCAGCGGCGGGATGTTGCGGAACACCTCGACATAGACGGTGCAGATCTTCTGGATCAGCCAGTTTTTCGACAGCCGGCCGATGCCGACGATAAAGCCGATGATGGTGGCCGTGATGATGCCGACAAAGGCGACGATCAACGTGTTGATCAAGCCGACAAGAATCGCGCGGAAATAGGTTGAGTCCGACGTATAGGCGATGGGCGTGTCAGAGATGTCGAAACCGGCGCGGCCCCTCAGAAAGCCGAAGCCGGAAGCAATGTGGAGATTTGCGAGGTTCACGATGGTGTTGTGGACAATCCACCAGACACCCGACACCAGCAAGGCAACGACCAGGCATTGATAGAAAATGCTGCGGACTTTGGGGTCGTTTATAAGAGAAGCGCGACTTGGCGCCTCGCGAAGAACTTCCTGCGATGCCATTCGACCATCCCCTGGAAAGAGAAACCGGGAGGCAGACGATCTGCCACCCGGATCACATTTCGGTCAGCGGATCGGCGGAGCGTATTGCAGGCCGCCCTTGGTCCACAGCGCATTGATGCCGCGGGCGATCTTGAGCGGGCTACCCGAGCCGACATTGCGGTCGAACAGTTCTCCATAGTTGCCGACGGACTTGACGATGTTGACCACCCAGTCGTTGGAGACGCCGAGATCGGTACCGATCTTGGTGTCGGCTTCCTGGCCGAGCACACGCTTGATCTCCGGGCTGGGGGAGTTCTTCATTTCATCGACATTGGCCTTGGTGATGCCGAGTTCTTCCGCCTGCAACAGCGCGAAATAGGTCCACTTGACGATGTGGTACCACTGATCGTCGCCCTGGCGCACTGCCGGGCCGAGCGGCTCCTTGGAGATGATCTCGGGCAGCACGACGTGATCGGCCGGTGACGCCAGTGTCAGGCGGATGCCGTAGAGGCCCGACTGGTCGGTGGTGTAGACGTCGCAGCGGCCGGCGTCATAAGCGGCGTTGACCTCTTCGAGCTTTTCGAAGACGACCGGATTGTACTCCATCTTGTTCGCCTTGAAGTAGTCGGCGAGATTGAGCTCGGTGGTGGTGCCGCTCTGCACGCAAACGGCGGCGCCGGAAAGCTGGAGCGCCGAATTGACGCCCGGCAGCTTCTTGGCGTTGATCATGAAGCCCTGACCGTCATAGTAGGTGACGCCGACAAAGTTCAGGCCGAGTGCGGTGTCGCGGTTGATGGTCCAGGTGGTGTTGCGCGACAGGATGTCGACCTCGCCGGACTGCAACGCGGTGAAGCGTTCCTTGGCGCTGAGCGGCGTAAACTTGACCTTGGTGCCGTCACCGAAGACAGCGGCGGCCACGGCGCGACAGAAATCCGCGTCGATGCCCTGCCACTCACCCTTGTCGTCCGGCGCCGAGAAGCCGGCCAGACCGGTCGAGACGCCGCATTGGATGAAGCCCTTCGCCTTGACGGTATCGAGCGTCGTAGCCGACGCGGTCGACGCCATCAGTCCAAGCGTAGCGGCGCCAAGAATGCCGATAGCAATATGTTTCATGACCCACAGACCCTTTTCTCTGTTTTTCAGGCAAACCCTGATCTTTTTTCCCGTGTGAACGCAGCTCCCATTCCAGCCCATTCCCGGAATCCCGCATCGTAACCGACGCGCCGCCTCCCATTCACGAAGAGCATCGAAGGCGATAATTCTCGTGAGGTCAAGGGAAATGACCGAATCCGAACGTGTTTGAAAATCGATTGCCGGAAATGCCCGAATTGCAGACAAACGCGCCCGCGATTTAGTCACGGCGCGAATAAAGTCGGCAAAGCGCATTCAACGCAAATGCGGGCCAGCGGCGAAATCCATCCCTGGCACCAACCTGGCATGACTGATCTGGGATGCGGGATGAATTGGCTCGTCCGAAGACTGTTGTCAGACACGCGCCGTCAAAGCGCGCGCGAGATGAGCCACGCGCCTGCCGCCACCATCAACACGCCGGAAATGCGCGGGATCCACTGCCCGGCCGTGACTGTCTTTTCCAGGAGAACGAGGATGGCGATGCCGGCGATCCACAGGATGTTCATGACTCCGCCGACGAACAGCAGAGCCATCAGCGCCCAGCAGCAGCCCAGACAATAGAGGCCGTGATCAACGCCCAGCCGAAGCGCGCCGAGTGGCGCCGAGCGAAACCCGCCGTGACTGGCCAGGAACGCGATCGGCCCCTGACATTGGCGCAAGCAGGCCCCCTTGATCGGCGTCCATTGATAGAGGCCGGCGGCGATCAGGACGAGGCCGCCGAGGATCGTGCTGCCGGTCGCCATCGAGGGATCGAGCAAGGCGAGGCGCGCAAGCAGCCATTGCGCAACGGTTGCCACGATGCTGAAGACGACCCAGACGGCGAGATAGCCGGTAAAGAACCATCCGGTCGAAGCGATAGGCCGGCCATCGGCTAGCGCCCTGCGGCCGACGCCGGCATAGAGCAGCAGCATCGGCGCGACCGAAGGCGTCATCATACCGACCATCATCACCGCCCACATCGTGAAAATGAAAGCGAAATCGGCGGGTGCCCAGGCCCGGAACCCGGGCGCCACGGCGGCGCCCACATCCATGCCGCCCATGTCCATGCCGCCCATATTCATGCCGCCCATGTCCATCTTCGACATGTCCATTCCGGCCATGCCGCCGCTTGCTCCGGCCGGCATCGGGGAGGCGGGCACGGCCATGTCAGTGGCGAGCCACAGCACATAGGCCCAGGCGAGTACGGCAATCACGACGAGCGCGGTCATCACGACCGCGCGGTCGCGCCGCAGCACCGCCTCGAGGGCCGTGTCGCTCATTGGATCAGGTCAATGAACGATGCCGCTCTGCGTAAGATGCAGATTGGCAAAATGACTGTGCGTATCGGCCACCTCGAACTTGATCGGACCTGTCGTTTTGGTCCAGCCACGGCCGATTTCGGCAATCGCGTATTCGAAGCCGTGCGGCAGGTCGATGCGTGCCCGATGCTCGGCCCCGGTGACCGGATTCTTGATCGGTTCGCCATGACCGTCGGTCACGCCCTTGACGTGCAACCGTCCGGTTCGCGCTTCGACGTCGACCTCGAACTCGATCGGGGCAAAGATCGGGTCATGGAATTTCTCCAGCGTGGTCGAAAAGACCTGGAATATTGTCGCGCCTGGTTCGGTGTCCTGACCGCCCAGTATGCGCAGCAGCGCCTCACGCTGGGCCTCGCTCGCCCGCTCGTCGATAACCACCGCGGCTTCGCCCTTGCCCTGGTGTATCGCGCCGGGCCAGCGGAAAATCCCGACGAACCGCAATCCATCGAGCTTGGTGCTGCCATGGTGGCCGCTCTCGATCTCCATGCCGGCAACCGCCTGACAAAAGCCGTATGTCGGCAAGGCGTTGAACTGGCATGGGCAGCCATAGGCGCAATTGCAGTTGATGAATTCGCGCGCCTTCATTGTCCATTTGACGTCGGGCATGGCATTCCTCCCCTTGCCGCGCTCATGCTCTGCGAGCGCGATATCCGGATCGAAGGGACCAACAGGCCAGCCGGCAAAAACCATCCGGCAGCATCTGATCGAGGCAACCCGGCGATTAATATTAGAAGTTGATTATATACCATTCAGGACCGCCCACAATAGGCCGGCCGGCGCGCTTCGTTCACGGCGCAACCTCGGTTGCGGTGTGTTTCAGGCGCAGAATTGGCATATCCGAAGTCCACGCCCTGGCGGACGGTGAGCTGTTGCACGGTCCATGACGCCGCACTATGGCTAGCGCCTTGTCAAACAAGGCGACCAAGAATGGCGAAAGACGGCAACGACCAGCTTATCGGCAAGATGGGCATCAACACGCGGCTTGCCCATTCGGGCAACAACCCGCACGACTATTTCGGCTTCGTCAATCCGCCTGTCGTGCACGCCTCGACCGTGCTCTTTCGCAATGCAGCCACAATGGCGGACCGCAACCAGAAATACACTTACGGCACACGCGGTACGCCGACGACGGACGCTCTTGCCCATGCCATTGACGCGCTGGAGGGGTCCGCCGGCACGATCCTGGTGCCGTCCGGGCTCGCGGCGGTGACCATACCGCTGCTCGCCTTCGTGTCGGCGGGCGATCATCTGCTGATCGTCGATACCGTCTATCATCCGACGCGAAACTTTGCCGACACGATGCTCAAGCGATTGGGAGTCGAGGTCGAGTACTACGCTCCCGACGTTGGTCCCGGCATCGCGGCACTGATCAAGCCCAATACCAAAGTGGTATTCACGGAATCACCGGCCTCCAACACGTTCGAGCTGCAGGACATCCCGGCGATCGCCAAGGCGGCGCATGCGGCCGGCGCTATCGTGATGATGGACAACACCTGGGCGACGCCGCTCTATTTCCGGCCGCTCGACCACGGTGTCGATATCTCCATCCACGCGGCGACCAAGTATCCGGCCGGCCATTCCGACGTGCTGCTCGGCACGGTCTCGGCCAATGAGGGCCACTGGAAGCAGCTCTATGAGAGTTTTTGCACGCTTGGCTGCTGTGCGGGACCCGACGATGTCTACCAAGTGCTGCGCGGCCTGCGCACGATGGGCGTGCGGCTGGAGCATCATCAGCGCAGCGCACTCGCCATCGCGTCATGGCTCGAAGGCCAGAAGGGCGTGGCGCGCGTGCTCCACCCTGCTCTTCCCAGCCACCCGGATTACGATTTGTGGAAGCGCGACTTTTGCGGCTCGAGCGGCATCTTTTCCATCGTGCTTGCCGGCGGCGGCCAGAAGGAGCAGCACGCTTTCCTCGACGCGCTCAGGATATTCGGGCTCGGCTATTCCTGGGGCGGCTATGAGAGCCTCGCGGTGCCGGTCTGGCTCGGCGACCGCGTCGTTGCAAAGGCCCCTTACGAGGGTCCGTTGATCCGCCTGCAGATCGGCCTCGAGGATGTCGACGACCTGAAAGCCGACATCTTGCGTGGCCTGGCCGCTGCCGCCGCCTGACGGCGGCGCATACGGGCTAACTACGGGGCAGAATCAGCAAATGGGCGCAAGGCCCTGACGCTGATGACAAAGCGCGAGCCGCTCGCAGCAACCCAGCGAGGGGCGTCGCGCAATATTATTCTGCCGGGCCGTGACTTTCCGGATTTGTTTGACTTTCAAATCTGTCGGTTCGGCTGCATTGCGTGCTGCACGGTATTCACCAATCCATTTGTCACGAAGTTTGCCATGGGTTTTCGCCTTTTTGTCCCCATCCTTGCCGGCGCGACGCTACGCGAGCGGCTGCTTGCCTGTATCGGTGCCACGATCGGCATCGCGCTGACCGGCGTGATCAGCGGGCTGGCAATGGGTGGCGGCCCACATGTGGCGCTATTGGTGGCGCCGATGGGCGCTTCAGCCGTGCTTCTGTTCGCCGTGCCGGCGAGCCCGTTGGCCCAGCCCTGGTCGATCATCGGCGGCAATTCCATATCGGCGCTGGTGGGTGTGACCGTGGCGCATTTCGTCCATGATCCTATCTTTGCCTCGGGCCTTGCGGTGGCGCTCGCCATCGCGGCGATGTCGTTCACGCGTTGCCTGCATCCGCCGGGCGGAGCGGCAGCACTGACCGCGGTGCTCGGCGGGCCGGCCGTTGTCAGCGCGGGCTTCCTGTTTCCGTTCGTGCCGGTGGCCCTGAATTCGATCATCCTGGTCACGCTCGGCTTGCTCTTCCACAGGCTGGCGCGGCGCAACTATCCGCATGTCGCCGCACCAGCGCCCAACAGCCACGGCACCGCCGATCCACCGGCGCAGCAGCGCGTCGGCTTCCGGCCCGAGGATGTCGATGCGGCGCTGACCACGCTCGACGAGACCTTCGACATCGACCGCAACGACCTCGAACGGCTGTTGAGGCAAGTCGAGCTGCAGGCCATGGTGCGCTCGCACCGGACGCTGCTGTGCGAGGACATCATGTCCCGCGACGTGATTTCGGTACCCGAGCAAGCCACGGCCGACGAGGCGCGCCAGCAGTTGCTCGACCATAACATCCGCACCTTGCCGGTGGTCGATGCGGACGCAAGGCTGGTCGGCGCCGTCGGCCTGCGCGAGCTGACGAAAGCAATCGATACAGTCAATGGCGTGATGTCGCCGGCCGGCACCGCCTCCCCCGAGACGCCGGCGATGAGCCTGCTTCCCGTGCTGACCGACGGCCGCAGCCATGCCGTGGTCATCGTCGACGGCGAGCGGCGGATTCTCGGTCTGATCACCCAGACCGACCTTCTGGCGGCGGCAGCACGCGTGCAAACGACAGACAAGGGACTGGCGGCAGCTTAAGCTAGCGAGGCCGGATTGCTGAAATCCGGGAACCTTTTGCCGGCAGGAGCATCCAACGTTCAGTCAAGCGTCTATTCGGGCGTCTGTTCGAGGAGATCCGGTCGCGATGAGCAAGCTCGCAATGCCCACCACAACACCCGAAGCGGCTGAAAGCCATTCCGGCGACCTTCTGCTGGTGCACCGCGCGCTGGCGCGCGAGCCGGACGCCTTCCGCGTGATCATCAAGACGCACAACCAGCGGCTCTACCGCATCGCGCGCGGCATATTGCGCAACGACGCCGAAGCCGAGGACGTCGTGCAGGAGGCCTATGTCCGCGCCTTCGCCAATTTGGCGACATTTCGCGGCGACTCCTCGCTCGCCACCTGGCTGTCGCGCATCGTCATCAACGAAGCGCTCGGCCGCCTGCGCAAGAGGCGCCGCGCCTCGGCAATGCCCGAAAATCCGGAAGCGCGGATCATCCGCTTTCCCCTCAATCCCAGCGACGACCCGGAGCGGACGATGGCGCAGCGGCAGATTCTCGCACTTGTCGAACGGGCGACCGACAGCTTGCCCGATATCTACCGCACGGTCTTCGTGGCCCGCGTCATCGAGGGCCTGAGCATGGAGGAAACCGCCGATCTGCTCGGCGTCCGGCCGGAGACCGTCAAGACAAGGCTGCACCGGGCGCGTACCCTCCTGCGCAAGGCACTGGACGACGAGATAGGCCCGGTGCTGCTCGATGCCTTTCCCTTCGCCGGCCGGCGCTGCGATCGGCTGACCAAGGCCGTGATGGGGCGGCTGGGCTTCGAATGATGCTGTCCTGATTTCCGGGAACGTTTCGCCCCGCGCCGCATCCAATCAGCGTCAACTGAAAATATGAGCCCGGCGCTTTCTCATGGTCGGGCGAAGGAGGATGCTATGTTCACCCGATATACCGCGGCCCTTGCCGCCCTGCTTCTCGTCGGCTCTGCTCCGTTCGCGCAAGCAGCCGACAAGCCGACCGACCCGCAGATCGCCCATATCGCCTACACAGCCGGCGTGATCGACGTCGCAGCGGCCAAGCAAGCGCTCAAGAAATCGAAGAACAAGGAGGTGCTTGCCTTCGCCAAGGACATGGTGCGCGACCATGAGGCGGTGAATGTGCAGGCGCTCGACCTGGTCAAGAAACTCAAGGTGACGCCGGAAGACAACGCCACCAGCCAGGCGCTGACCAAAGCCGCGACGGAGGAGCGGGCCAAACTCGCCAAACTCAAGGGCGCGGCTTTCGACAAGGCCTATGTCGACAACGAGGTGGCCTATCACAAGCAGGTCGACGCTGCGCTCGAAACCCTGCTCATCCCGTCGGCCAGCAACGCCGAATTGAAGAGCCTGCTGGAAACCGGCCTTAAGATCTTCCAGGGGCATGAGCAGCACGCCGAACATGTCGCCGGCATGCTGAAATGAAAGCGGGCGCCTTGATCCGCCTGTCATGGCTGACTGCGCTGGTGCTGGCCCTTGCGGCAGTGCCGGCAGCGGCCGCAACCATCCAGGTCACCATCGACAAGCTCGTCTTTTCGCCGGTGACCGTGGAAGCGAAGGTCGGCGACACGATCGAGTGGGTGAACAAGGACGTGTTCGCCCACACAGCCACGGTGAAGGGCGGCTGGGATGTGATGATCCGGCCGAAGAAGTCGGCAAGCCTGACATTGAAGGCGGCGGGAGCGGTCGATTATTTCTGCCGCTTTCACCCCAATATGCAAGGCCGCTTGGTGGTGGCGCCCTGAGACGAGAGCAATTCCAGGAAAAGTGTGAACGGTTTTCCGTTCGGAATTGCGTCAAAACAAGGACTTAGAGCGGGTCGCCGTTTCCGTGAAACGGCGAACCTCTCTAAGAGACCGATGGCGAAGACCACTTCGCCGTCGATCGCCACCGCCACTCGGGCTTTTGTCCAATCACGCCTTTTCGCCCGAGCTGGTCAACTCTGCCTGCGAAAGCAGCCATTCGATCATTTGCGCTGCCTGGGCGGGTGGGCGGTCTGGAGCCAGAACTTCGAGGCTGAGGCCACTCAGGACACGCTGGGAAAACGGCGCCACGAGGACGCCGGACGCCAGGGCGCGAGAGACCAGCACCTCGTGTCCCATGAGAACGCCGGCGCCATCGACGGCGGCCTGAAGGGCAAGGCTATAAAGCGAAAACTCCGATCCGGCATCGATCGATGGGCCTTTCATGCCGACACTGTCGAACCAAAGGTTCCAATCACCCGTCCAGGTGGTGTCCCATAACAAGAGCTGCGAAGCGAGATCCGCGGGCGTTTTCAGCTGTGCAGCCAAGCCGGGGGTACAGACCGGAAACAGGACATCGTCGCAAAGCTTGAAGGAACGGCTGCCGCCGGCTCCTTGCCTTGTCAGGGAGATGGGCCTCGTCAGGAAGATAGCGAGGTCGAATGGCTCTCGCCTGAAATCCGGCGGCTCCTCGAGCGCGTGTATGGATGGACGAAGAGCCGGCAGGGCGGCGCGCAGAGCCGGCAGGCGCGGGGCCAGCCACAGTTGGGCAATGGACGGCAGCGCGGCGATACTCACTTGCGATTTCGGCGCCCAGATGCGCAGCTCTTGAACGGCAAGGCCCAAGGCGTCAAACGCAGTGGAGAAGGCCGGGATTGCCGCGCGTCCCGCTTCCGTCAGATGCAGCCCTTGCGCATGCCGGACAAAAAGCGGCGAGCCAAGCCACGCTTCGAGGGATTTGACCTGATGCGACACGGCCGCCGGCGTGACACCGAGTTCATCCGCAGCCTTGGCGAAGCTCTCATGGCGAGCAGCAGCCTCAAAGGCCCGCAAGGTGTTGAGGGGCGGCATTCGAGGTCGCGGCGGATTGACAGCCATCCAGCATTCCAGGACGGCGTCGGCGGCCAGTTGACCAGTTTCAGGTGCCGGGCCGCCAACGCGATGTTTCTATTTGAGGGCGACGGGGATCAGCTTGCCGTCGGCCTTCTGCCATTCAAATACGACGAAGCCCGGCTGCTTGATATCCCCCTTGTCGTCGTAAGAGATCGAACCGAGGACCGTCGAGATGGCGGCGCCGGAATGGAGGTAGTCAGCAGCGGCCTTTGGATCATCGGCCTTGGCCTTGACGATGGCCTCGGCAAGAATCTGCGTTGCCGCGTAAGCGTAAAGTGTCACCGCTTCGGTCGGCACGTTCCTGGCCTTCAGATCGGCGACGGCGTCCTTGGCTTCCGCGAATGTCGCCGGATCGGGGAACGACGTCATCAGAGTTCCCGCAGCACCGTCACCGGCTATGGCGCCGAATTCGCTGTTGCTGATGCCGTCGCCGCCCATCAGGATCGCGGCAACGCCCTGATCGTGCATCTGACGGACAATTAGCCCGGCTTCCGTGTGCTGGCCGCCATAATAGACGAGATCGGCACCCGATTGCTTGATCTTGGTCACCAGCGGGCTGTAGTCCTTCTCGCCCGGGTTAACCTCCTCGTGGAGGACTTCCTTGCCGCCGCCGGCGTTGTAGGCCTTGGTCATTTCATCGGCGAGGCCTTTGCCCGCTGTCGACTTGTCATCGACGATGGCGATCTTCTTGTCCTTGAAGCGGCCGAGAATGAATTTGGCGGCGATCGAGCCCTGCTGATCGTCGCGGCCGCATGCCCTGAAGGCATTCCAGAGACCGCGCTCGGTAACCGTCGGATTGGTGGCCGTCGGCGTCACGAACAGGACGCCATTTTCCGAATAGACTTCGGAGGCCGGAATGGTGACACCGGAATTGTAGTGTCCGACGACATAGTGGACGCCGTCGGCGACGAATTTGTTGGCGACCGAAACGCCCTGCTTCGGGTCGGAGACATCGTCACCGACCGATACGACAAGCTTTTGTCCGAGAACGCCGCCATTGGCGTTGATGCGTTCGACCGCGGTTTCGACACCGACGCGGTACTGTTCTCCATAGGCGGCGTTCGGTCCCGACATCGGCCCCGCGACGCCGAACACGATATCCGCCCTCGCAACGCCGACAGCGGCAGCCGTGATTAGGGCAGCAGTCATCATCTGCACGATTATGCGCATTTCATTCCCCTGTTTTTAGAGTGGCGGGCATTTGCCCGCGGGTTCTGGTCGTCAGTTCACAAAATGAAGTTTGTTGAACCGACGCCGGAATGCCGTGACATCAGCGGCGACCTGTTCGCTGGCGTCGTTGCCGCGCAGTCCCCTGGCGATAAGCGCCGCGAGTTCCGGCATGTCGTCCTCGGTCATGCCCCAGCGAACGATCTCGGGCGCGCCGAGGCGCAGCCCATTCATGTCGCCGTCGACCGCATCCATGGGAAGGCCGATGCCGCAGCTCAGGATGTTGGCCAGCCGCAGTTTTTTAGCCGCGGCCTGACCGCCGCCGAATTCGGCCGCCTTGATGGCGAACTGATGCGATGTCGTGTAGCCCTTGCTCGTCGAAAACACCGGCAGACCGCGATCTGCAAGGCTGTCGGCCAGGGCCTTTGCGGTCCGCGCCATCGTTGCTGCATAGGCTTTGCCGTGGTCCTTCCAGTCCAGAAGCGTGATTGCCAGCGCCGCCGACTTGGCGGCATCGAAATTGGCGGTCATGCCGGGAAATGCGATCCTGTCGAGTTTTTCGGCGACAGCGGCATCGTTGGTGACGATCAGTCCCGACGCCGGGCCGCCAAGGCTCTTGTAGGTACTCATCGTCATCAGATGAGCCCCCTCCTGGAGGGGCTGCTGCCAGGCGTGCCCGGCAATCATGCCGCAAAGATGTGCGGCGTCGAAGAGGACCAGCGCGCCGACCTCGTCGGCGATCGCCCTGATTTCCCGAATGGGATGCGGCAGCAGGTTGAGGCTGCTGCCGATCGTTATCATTTTCGGCTTTATCGACCTGGCCAGGTCGCGCAATTTTCCGACATGGACGGTGTAGCTGTCGGCATCAACCGGAGCCGTGTGAATATCGAGGCCGTAAAGACCGGCGCAACCAGCCATGTGGTGGGTGACATGGCCGCCAATGGCCGGCGACGGGACAATGATGCTGTCGCCTGGCCGGGCCGCGACCATGAAGGCGTAGAGATTGGCGATCGCGCCGGATGGCACGCGGATCTCGGCATATTGCGCACCGAAGACTTCCGCCGCGAGTTCAGCAGCGATGACTTCGATCCGCTCGACACCTTCCAAGCCCATTTCATACTTGTCGCCGGGATAACCAAGCGACGGGCGCGATCCGAGGCCCGAGGAGAGCGCTGCCTCGGCCTTCGGGTTCATGACATTGGTCGCCGGGTTGAGGTTTATACAGTCGGTCTCGTGGATCGAGCGGTTCAGCTCAATGCCCCCGGCGATTGCCGCCATGACGGCATCGGTCGTCTGATGACTGGTTTGCTGCGCCAGCTGCTGGGCGAACATGTCGCAATGTGAGGGGACCCAGGACCTGCGAGCGAGAGCGACCAACGATGCCTCCATTGCCTTCGCCGAAAAGCCGGCTGCGATTGACAACGAGGATGACGCTGGCGATCGCCTGGGCGCAAACGAGTAGTTCTAGCGCCTAGGCTTAGGAAAAATAAGCCTAGGCGCCGTGCTGTTTGGAGGACGGAGGTTTCTTACGGCCTCGTCAGGCCGCGTGATATGCATCCGCGAGCCGCCGCAGCTCTAGTCCTTATGCACCTTGACGCGGTGGCGATGCGCGGCTTGCTTTGCCCGATTGCCGCACTGCGACCGCCAACTTCCCGAAGGAGGCCGGCATCGCCCGCTATGGCGAGCCCGAAGAGATCGCCGAGCTGATGGCCTTCCGGGTTCATCAGCCGCGCGCTGGATCACCGGCTCGACGCTGCGCATGGATGGCGGCGAAGTGAAATCGATCTGAGGAGGATGACATGGTTGCCATGATTGCCATGATTGCCTGGAACAGCGTGACCCGCGCCCATGTCGCGAGGGCGATGGAAGAATATGACCGGCTGGGGCCTGAGCGCTTCTTCGCCGAACACGGCTTTGCTCCGACCACCACCTATGAACTGGTAGCGGATAGCAGGCTCTATCCGCCGAAGGCGATCCTGGGCACCGCCTACGAATTCGCCACGGGCAAGAGACTGGCCTCGGGCGACTTCGAGGGCGGCAAGAGCGGCGCGGTGAAAGTGCTCGGCCAGCTTGGGTTCATCGTCAGGGCGAAGTGACGGCGGCAGCCCGCGACGTCCCGCCCCCAGCATGACGCGTCACCTTGACGCTTTGCCCAGACCCGTCGCCTGGTCGAGCCGCAGCGAGGCACGCCTTGCCTCGTCCGGCCTTGCGATGTGCGTCCAGGAGCCGTCATAGCTGGGCTTGCGCCGCTCGATCCAGGCGCCAAGCGCTTCCCTGAGATCGGCGGTCGGGACCATGCGGGCGAACTGCTCGGCCTCGACCAGCAGCCCTTCGGCGATGCTGAGGTTGATACCGCGCGCCACCGCGGTGAGGATGCCGGCGAGGCCTGCCGGCGAATGCCTGATGATGCGGCGGGCAAGATCGTGCGCTGCCGGCATCAACTCGGCATGCGGCACGACCTCGTTGACGAGACCAAGTTCGAGCGCCCTCGGCGGCGGAAACCAGTCGCCCGTCAACAGCAATTCCAGCGCGCGCTTGCGCCCGGCAAGCCGCGGCAGGCGCTGCGTGCCGCCGAAGGTCGGCGGCATTGCGAGGTTGATTTCCGGCTTGGCGAACAGCGCACGGTCGCTGGCGATCGCCAGCGGCACGGCCTCGGTGATTTCGCAGCCGCCGCCGAAGGCAATCCCGTTGACGGCGGCGATGATCGGCTTGCGGAAGGCCTCCAGCCGCGCCGTGAGCCGCTGCCCGCGCATGACGAAGTCGCGCACTGCGGCATCGGCGCCAAGCGCCACGCTGGCCGAGAACTCATGGATGTCGCCACCCGCCGAAAACGACCGCTCCCCTGCTCCGGTGAGAATGACAGCACGGACCGCATTATCGGTCTCTATCGTGTCGAGGATCGCGAGCAGGCGATCTATCAGGGCATAGTTCAGCGCGTTCAGCTTTTCCGGACGATTGAGAGTGAGGACGGTTACCCCGTCGCGGGTCTCGCTCAGGACAAGATCGGTCATTGTTTTTCCTTTTCAGATACGGCGAGAAAAGGAACATGCTTTCGATTGCGTGTATATTCACTAGTCGGTATACATGCTTCATGTCTGACCCCGCCAGCCCGACCCGCAAACGCATCGTCGATGCCGCGACGAAGCTGTTCTATGCCGAGGGCATCGGTCGCGTCAGCGTCGATGCCATTGCCGAAAAGGCAGGCCTCACCAAGCGTACGCTCTACTACCACTTCAAGAGCAAGGACGACCTGATCGCCGCCTATCTCGATGGTCGCGATCAGCCCAATCTGCAGCAGATGGCCGGCTGGTTCGACGCGGCGGAAGGTGGGGCGGACCGCAAGGCCGAGGCGATCTTCAGCAATCTGGCGCGGGTTGCACGCCATCCGAAATGGAAGGGATGCGGCTTTCTGCGCACGGCCGCGGAACTCGCCTCGATGCCCGGCCATCCGGCGGTCAAGGTCGGGTCGCGCCACAAGTCAAATTTTGAAACATGGCTGGCTGACGCGTTGTCCGACCATGGGATCGAAGAACCACAGGCGGTGGCGCGCGAAATCGTGCTGCTGATCGACGGTTGTTTTTCGATCATGTTGATCCATCGCAATCCCGACTACATCGAGGCGGCCGGACGAGCCGCAGCCATGCTGGTCAGGGCGCGAATTTCAGGAAGCCCAGCCTAAAACCCCAGCGCCAGCCATGCGGTGCCGGCGACGAGCGTGATCAGCGTCAGCGGCAAGCCGACCTTGAAGAAGGCACCGAAAGACAGTGGTGTGCCGGCAGCCTTGGACTGCTCGGCGACGATCAGGTTGGCGACCGAGCCGAGCAGCGTGAAATTACCGGCAAGCGTCGAGCTCATCGCCACCACCAGCCAGGCGCGTTCGGGGTTTTCCAGCCCGGGTATGAACGGCCGCAAGGCCAGCACGGCCGGCACATTGCTCATGATGTTGGACAGCACCGCGGTAAAGCCGGACAAACGCCAGACATCGTCGAGGCCGAGATTCTTGGCCGAGGCGATGAGATCAGGCGTCAGCAGTGTCTTTTCGGCGCCGGCAACGACCACGAACAGACCGGCGAACATGAACAGCAACGGACCGTCGATCTCGCGATAAATGCGTTCCGGCTTGATGGCGCGGGTGAGCAGCAGAATGGCGCCGCCGATCAGTGCCGCCTTGGCAACGGGAACGCCGGCGAAGAAGGCGATTGCCAGCCCGATGCAGACAATCACCGCCTTCAGCACCTGCCCACGATGCATGCGGCCGCGCGCGACATGCGGCGTCAATTCGGCGTTGCGGGTGAATTCGGCGCGATAGACGATGCGCACGATGACGATGACCGCGACGAGGCCAAACAGGGCGACCGGCGCCAGCGCTGCCGAAAAAGCGGGATAGGAAATGCCCGACAGCGCGCCGATGACCATATTCTGCGGATTGCCGGTGATTGTGGCGACGCTGCCGCAGTTCGACGCGGTGGCGGTGGCGATCAGATAGGGCATCGGGTTACGGTTGATGACGCGGGTGACGTGGACCACGATCGGCGCCATGACCAGGCAAATGGCATCATTGACGAGGAAGGCCGACAGCACGCCGGTCAGCAGCGTCACCATCACCAAGAGCATGAACGGCGCGTGCGCATGTTCGATGGCGATGGCGCCAAGACCGCGAAAGGCGCCCGAGACCTTCAGATGCGCCACCACGATCATCATGCCGAGCAGAAGCGTGATGGTGTCGAAATTGATCGCGCGGTAGGCATCCTCCATGCTGATCGCGCCAATGGCGATCATCGCCGCGCCGCCAAGCAGCGCGATACCCGCCCGGTCGAGACGCAGGCCAGGGATGCGGCCAATGGCGACGCCGGCATAGGTCAGGACCAGGATCAGCAGTGCCGCCGCGCCCATCAATGTCATCGGTAAGGAGCCCCGCTCGATCTGGTGGCGCCGATGCGGTCCGCCCGGTGGTTCTTTTGCATGTCGGCTTTGGCGATGTCGAGATGACAAACGGAGTGGGCAGACCGTGGTTCCGCAGGTCGGTATCGCTAACGTCGATAGAAATCCAGCCGCTGCCGCAATGCCTGTGGCGAAAACAGCTGGTCGACGGTCTGCCGCGCCTTGTCGCCTACTCTCGCCCGCAGCGCCGGATCGGCTTTGAGCTCGGCCAGGATTAGCGCCGCCTGTTGCGTCGTCTCGAACAGAAAGCCGTTTTCGCCATGGCTGATATGGTCGGCGTAGCCGCCATGCGAATGGCAGACCACGGGCAGACCGCAGGCCATCGCCTCGAACACCACGCGGCCGAACGTCTCCACATGCGAGCCGGTGCGATAGTAGAAGACGTCGAGCGTCGGCAGGAACTGTTCGGCGGGAAATTGGCCCTGCGACAGCAGTTCGAGTTGCGGATGTGGCGCGAGCCTGTCCTTGAGCGGCATGCCGCCCTGGATCCGCACCGCAACGCCGTCGGCCAGCAAGGCCTCGTAGAGCGCAATGTCGTCGGCATGATGCTTGTCCGCCGTGTCGCGGCTCAGCCGCCCCACCGTGAACGGTCGATCCGACTTTGCCGGCCGCGGGGAGAAGCGATCGATATCGATCGGCGACGGATGCACGACGCCTTCGACCCGCAGCATGCGCTTCTGAAAATCGGAGATCAGCACCAGTTCGGCGTCGGGCCAGCCCAGCAGGCGTGGCATGCGCGTCGTCAGCGCGATGACCTTCGGGTGAAAGGTGTTGAAGACATAGATCAGCCGGCGCGGCCGCGCGATCAGGTAAGGCCATATCTTGTTGCGCCAATGCGCGCCGAGGAAGACATAGGTGCCGCCGTCCGGCACGTCGCGCGTTGCCGGCGAGACACGGCGAACCGGAAATTGTCGCATCAGCTCGTCGGAGACGCGCGATGAGGTTGCCCACAGACGCACCTGTTGGTCGGCACTCAACAGCCGATACAGGTCCAGGGTTTCGCGCTCGCTGCCGCCAAACGGGTTCTGAAAGCCGTTGAACAAATGGATCATGCGTTGCGCTTACCTGGGCGGCCCGGATGCCGGAGGAAGCACACCGACAAGAAGGCGTCAAGGAAAGCGGTCGACGTCAGCCATCACGCGCGGCAAGGCAGCGGTCAATGCATCGTGGCGACGCTGGGCTGGGGCACCTGCGAGGCGACTTCCGTCGGGTCGAAGCTGACCTGATCGCGTCCATTCGACTTGGCGGCATAGAGCCGTCTGTCGGCGGCGGAAAAGATCGCCTCGTAAGTCGTCGGCCCGCTGAAGCTGGTGCCGCCTATCGAGACGGAAAGCGGACAGGCGCGGCCGCCGGGCGAAAAGTCCATTTCGCGAATGCGTCGGCGAATGCCTTCGGCAACCAGCCAGGATTGCGAGGGGTCGACACCGGGAAGGAACACGCCGAACTCCTCGCCGCCGATGCGGCCGACGATATCGCTGCCGCGCAGTTGCCCCTTGATCGCCTGCGCGATCAGCTTGAGCGCCTGGTCGCCGCAGTCGTGGCCGAGGCGGTCGTTGATCAACTTGAAATGGTCGGCGTCGATGATCAGCAAAGCGCCGGAACGGGTATCTTCCTGCTTGCGGGTCTGCTCGAGATAGGCCTCGACCAGCATCGAGAAGGCGCCGCGGTTCAGCACTGCCGTCAGACTATCGGTCGCGGCAACGATGCTGAGATCACGCTGGGCTATGGCCAACTGGCGGATTTTCCACATCAGAAAAAACAGAAACGAGCCGCCGAGCACCAGGGGCAGCATGAGATCTGTCATTTGCGCCCGCCAGACAGCCTCGGGCGAGAGATAGGGGAAATTGAAGGAATCAACGAAAAACGCCACGGCAATGAAGAATGCCGTACCGGCAGCGGTGACAGCGATCACCCTGCCCCAGCTCGTCGGCGACAGATCGAGCTTCATTGCGTTCCACTCCGTTAGCCGTCGCTACTATGACGTACCAACGCAAACAAAATGATAAGACTTTCCGTTCAATTCGATATCGACAGGCCTGGCGCGAATGGAAGCATCGCCTCGGAGTCAGCGGCTTTGCGGCAGGACCACCCTTGCCCGCAGGCCGGCGCCGGGCGCGCGCGACAGACCGAGACTTCCGCCATAGAGTTCCACGAGTTCAGCGGCAATCGGCAGGCCGAAGCCATGACCAGGCGTCGCCTCGTCGATGCGGCGTCCTGGCCGCATCACCTCCGGCATCGCCGTCGCGTCGAGACCAGGACCGTCATCATCGATATCGATGATGACGCGGCTATCGTCGGTGTTTGCCGAAACAGTGACGCGCGAGCGTGCCCATTTGCAGGCATTGTCGAGCAGATTGCCGAGGATCTCGTCGAAATCCTGCGTCTCGGTTGCGACCACAACGTCGGAGGCTGCAGAGACGTCGAAGGTCACGCCACGTTCACGATGGACATTGGCCATCATGCCAGTGAGGTCGGAGAGCCTTTCGGCGACGTTGGTGCTGGCACGGGCGGGGCCGCTCAGCGCCGCGGCCCGCGCGCGGGCCAGATGATGGCGGATCAGCCGCTCCATCAATTCGAGCTGGGCGCGCATTGCGGCGACATCGGCGCCAGGGACGGCCCGAGCCATGGCACCGGCCGGTCGCTTCTCCAGCGCCAGGCCTAGCGCCGCGAGCGGTGTCTTCAGGCCGTGCGCCAGATTGGCGACATGACGCCTGGCGCGCGCCAGACCCTCGGCATTGTCGGCCAGCAGACTGTTGACCTCCTCGACCAACGGCAGGATTTCGCTGGGCTGGTCGGTGGAAATCGCGCTGCGCCTGCCGGCGCGGATGTCGGCCAGCCCCGCGCGCAGGCTGGTGAGCGGACGCAGACCGAGCCGCACCTGTGCCAGCATGGCGCCAACCAGCAGAAGCCCCAGCACCGCCAGCGCCAGCGCCAGCGGCAGCAGCGCATCACGCAGCGGCCCATAGATGGCGCGATAGGGCGCTGTCGCAGCCACTGCCACCGCCTCCGAGCCGACCGGCACATCGAGGATGCGCCAATGCAAGGTCTGGCCATCGGCCCCCGCGCCATCGGCTGACCTTGGGCGGCCGAGCGAACGCAGTGCCCCGAACAGATCCGGCAGGCCGGGGAGATTATCGAAGCGACCGGGATGTACCGGCGGCAGCTTCATGGCGGCGTGGCCGGCAAGCGAGGCCGAAACAATTTCGCCGTCCGGCCCGACCACCTGCCACGTCCAGCCCGAGCCCGGGCGGTCGAAAGGCGGCCCGTTCAACGCCGATGTAACCGTAAGCCTGCCGTCGCCATCGCGCTGCACGGAAGCCGCGACCGCAAAGATCTGGCCGTCCAGCCGCTGGTCGATCTGGGAGATGATGAAGCGCTGCAGAATGAAAGCGATGGCGATGCCGGCAAGCAAAAGTGCCGCAACAATGGCGATAATTGCCGCCAGCCTCAGCCTGCCCGCCAGCGAACGCGGGATCAGTCTCATGTCGCGCCCGCGGTCAGCCGGTAGCCGAGACCGCGCACCGTCTCGATATGCTGGTGGCCGATCTTGCGGCGTAACCTGGCGACGATCACTTCCAGCGAATTGGAATCGACCTCGGCGTCACCGTCATAGACGCGGTCGAGCAGATCGGTGCGCGTCACCACGATCTCCTTGCGCAGGATCAGGCTGGACAGCACGCGCCATTCGAGCCCGGTCAGTTTCAGCGGCAGGCCATCGAGCTCGAAAGTGCCGAGTTGCGCGTCGAAATTCAGCGGGCCGCAGGCAATTTTCGTCTGGGCATGGCCGGCCGCCCTGCGCACCAGCGCGCGGAGCCGCATGATCAGCTCTTCGGCCCGGAACGGCTTGGTGAGGTAGTCGTCGGCACCTGCCTTGAAGCCCTCGACCTTTTCCGACCAGCCGTCGCGCGCCGTCAGGATCAGCACCGGCAGGTTGCGCCCTGCCGCGCGCCAGGCCTTGAGCACCGCCTTGCCCTCGACCCTGGGCAGGCCAAGATCGAGAACGGCGACGTCATAGGTGCCGGTATCGCCGAGATGCTGGCCATCCTCGCCGTTGCGGGCAATGTCGACAACGAAATTCTCGCCGCGCAGCGCCTCGCCCAACTGGCTGGCGATCGATCCGTCGTCCTCGACGAGCAGCACCTTCATTGCGTTGATTTTCCCGTATGCGCCTTGACGCCGGCTCCTAGGCCCGCGGGCTTAACTGAAGCTGAACGGCCTGGTTCAGGCTCGGTTCCTGTCACCCGGCTAAAACGGTTGCCATTCCACCACAACAGAAAGGCGACCACGATGATCGACACCCCAGAAACCGCCGACACGGCGACAGCCGGACCACCGGCCACAGAACGCAGACGGCCCTACCTGACCGGCCTGTTCGCCGCCGGATTGATCGCCTTCGGCCTGGTTGCCGGCGGCGCCGTCACGATGCTTGCAGCACCACGCGACAGCGTCGTGCTGATGCAGCCGACAAGCATCGCCGCGCTTTCGCCCTACAGCACCGTCGCCGTTAAAGGCAAAGTCGCCGAGATCTTCGGGAACAAGTTCGTCATCGACGACGGCAGCGGCCGCGCACTGGTCGAAACCGGCCGGCGCGGCGAAGGTGGCACGTTGGTCGCCGCAGGCGAGACTCTGACTGTGCAGGGCCATTTCGACGACGGCTTCATCCATGGTGACTTGCTCGTCCATGCCGACGGCCGCGCCGAGAGCCTGCGACCCCCGAGACCGGGTCCGCGTGGCCTGCTCGACCGGATGCACGGGCCCGATGTCAATACGGTCGCTCCGGGCGTGCCCGGCTGACCCCACCCCGCCCCCTCAAGATAAGGAAACAGACATGAAGAAACTTGCCCTGGCAGGCCTTGCCCTGACCTTGATGGCCTCGGCTGCCTTTGCTCAAGCCGATGTGCCGCCTCCGCCGCCTCAGGCTGCAGTCGATTCCGCGGCTGCCGACAATGCGCCACCGCCTCCGCCCCCACCGGGCCCGGACGGCATGCGCGATCGCCACGGACCGCCGCATGGCCGCGAAGCTGGCCCACCGCCACCGCCGCCATCGAAGGCAGCTCATTTTCGGCTGCGGCGTGGCGACGTCGAGATCGACGCCAAATGCGCTGACGACGAGACCATGAAGGCCTGTGCCGACACGGCTTCACAATTGATCGACAAACTGGCGACGCTGCCGCGCTAGCGCCGCACACTAAAGGACGGCCGCTCAGAAGGCGGCCGTTCGGATTTCGCAGTTTGAAAGCTTGGACCGTTGGCTGATGGACCGGTCGCTGTCAGGTGGGCTCAGCCAGCACGTTGACAACAAATGATGCCGCGATCAGGTCATCGGCATCAAGGCGTAGAGAGCCCTCACCGCCTCCCATGATGGCGGCGACCTTGTGGAAGGTCTTCATCTCATGTTCGGATATTTCGGCATCCTGCATTTTGGCCTTGAGTTCAGCGATACGCCGCCCCAAGGCAGGGGACGTTCCAATTTCACGTTTCGACATGGCCTGGTTTTCTCCTCCCCCAACCCGCTTGTTTTGCCCCGCCCCATCCGCCAGCCACATCGTCCTTCTTATGAGGCACCGCGAATACAAGGCCCCGAACGCCTCATAGGGGCTAAGGTTCCAATCCCGGCAGATCACGAAATAATTACGGGCCGCCCGCGGACTTTCTATTGCCCGGCCATCAGCACCAGCGTCGAAACAGAGTTCCGAGCCTCAACCCGCTTCAGGCACCGACCCGGAATGTTCGGCGTCGCGGTCGCGCATTCCTTGTCAGTGACCACAACGGATTCATTGGGCTGGACGTCGGCGGCTTGAGTCGCCGTGGATGCGAAAAGAACCGTCTGCGTTATCAGCGCCGAGAAGACGGCAACCTGGAACAGCACGGCGGCGAAGGCGATTTTCTTGAGCATGCGAGGCAACGCGCTGGCGGGCATCAGGTTCCCGCTGGTCATGTCTCGCGGCGCAAACCGACACCGTGCTGAAACCACAACATATGTCCTGCGCTACCAAAATTATTGGCGATCCCGACAGGATTCGAACCTGTGACCATCGGCTTAGAAGGCCGGTGCTCTATCCAGCTGAGCTACGGGACCACTGGCCGGCCCCAGGGGCCGGCTGGATATCTGGCGCTGGCCGCCGTTCAATGCGTCCAGGGCGTCCTGCGGTCATAGCGGAAATTCTCCGCATAGGAAATCTGGCGACGCTTGGTCTCTTTCGGCTCCTCAACGCGGAAGGCAAGCCCTTCCTTTTCGGCGTAAGCCACGGCCTCTTCCCGCGTGTCGAAGGTCAGCCTGATCTGGCTTCTCATGTCTCCCGACGTCGTATAGCCCATCAACGGATCGATCTTCTTGCGCATTTCGGGGTCGAATTCCAGCACCCAATGGCCGGTCTTGGCCTTGCCGGACTGCATAGCGGTTTTGGCTGGGCTGAAAATGCGCGCGGACATGGCCACCTCATTGTTGTGCAAGGCAGCATCGCCACCCTTCGCCCGTCATTACTGCGCAATGCGCATGGCGGCAAGGTTTTTGCACTTGCTATGTAACTCCGAAATGAATAGGCAACAGACCGTTCGGAGTGTAGCGCAGGCTGGTAGCGCATCTGGTTTGGGACCAGAGGGTCGGGAGTTCGAATCTCTCCACTCCGACCATCCGCTCGAAAATGCAGTATCGATAGTGGCCTGGCCGCCTTGCGGCATGGCGCTGGTGACTGGCGTCGGGCTGCAACGCAGCAACTCGAGGGTTATCGCCGCGCGACAGGATTCTCAAAGTAGGGTTTGCTTCCAGCACCTAAGCTTCATCAATTCTAGCTCGCATCCGCCGCAATTGCCGGCTTACACTCCCGCAGACGGGGGATAGAAGATGCTTGGGATCGATGCGTGGGTGTCGCTGTTCGGGCCAGCATACTTTGCCTACGCTGGCGTGACGGTTCCATTCATGGTGGCGTGGGCCATCGCTTGTGCGGCGCTGGCGACATGGAACAATCGCGAGAGCCGCAGACAGGCCAGGCTGGCGCCGGGCACAACCGCCTCCCGTTCCTGGGCTGTCAGTATCGGAATTTTTGTGCTGGTCGCAGCCTGCTATGTTGCCGCTCATTCGGCCGTTTATCTGCTCGTCCGACATTTCGTCAGAATGTGGCTCTGAGATTGGCCAAGCTCACCGGCCGATAACGGTGCACTTGAAGGCAAGCTCGCCGGGCGAGAACCCCAAACCTCATTCCCGGCGAGCCTACAACCTGATTTGGAACGCAATCAGGACCGGGGTCAGCCGGCAAGGCTTGTGTAGCAAGATGGATGCCAGCTGTTGTTTCCCGAAATGGCAAAGGGCAGTCCGTTTGCCGGCCGTCTGCACGTCGAGTTTCTCTAAATCTCGAACTCGCGCTGACCCTCATCCATGGCGCTGACCGTTTCGGCGGCAAGCACCCGCGTGATCGGCGTCTTGCGCTCGAGCGCGGTGCGATCGAGCCGATCGACCACGCGCATGGCTGTAGCCAGCGAGCGTTCGATGCGCCGCACCAGATACTGCACGACATGCGGTTCGACCTCGACCTGGCGGTCGGCGAACAGTTTGGTGATAACACCGGCGAGCAGGAGGTCATCGGGCTCGTGGATCTCGACCGTCGCCGCCGCCTTCAGCCGTGAGGCCAGATCGGGCAGCGAGACGCCCCAGGCGGAGGGAAAACGCCGTGCGGTCAACAGCAGCGTCGAGCCGGCACCGCGCACCGCGTTGATCAGATGGAACAGGCCTTGTTCGTCGATCGCGCGCGTATCGACATCGTCGATCAGTGCCGGCCGGGTACCGAGACTGGCGATGCTGTCGCCAATGCGCCCGGCGTCGACAGCCATTGCGTTGGCGCGGGCACGCCAGATGGCGGCCAGATGCGTCTTGCCGGAACCGGCTGGACCTGCCAGCACCACCACCGGCGACGGCCAGTCCGGCCAGCGGTCGACCAATGCCGCCGCCTGGTTGTTGGTGCCGGAGACGACGAGCTCGTCGCGCGAATAGCCGGTGCCGTGGCCGAGATCGAGCGGCAGCTGGCGCGGCGGATCGGTTTTTTGGGCAGTCACTTCAGCGACGCGGTTGCGAGCGGTGGCCGCCGCCGCGATCGGCCGGCAACGGCGGTACGGGCTCCGTCGCGTGGCCCTTGTAGAGCGGCGATTCCAGATAGCGAGCGATAGCGAAGCGCACCAGAACGGCGACGGCGGCGGAAGCCGGCACGGCAATCAACAGGCCGACAAAACCGAACAGCGCGCCAAAAGCGAACAGCGCGAACATCAACCATACCGGATGCAGGCCGACGCTTTTGCCGACCAGCCTGGGCTGCAGGATGTTGCCTTCGATAAACTGGCCGATGAAGAAGACCACCGCGACGGCAACGATCATCGTCCAATCGGGCCAGAACTGGACGAAGGCGACGCCGACGGCCAGCACGAGACCGGTCAGCGAGCCGACATAGGGGATGAACGAGATCAGCCCGGCGAACAGGCCGATGAGGATGGCGAAGTTCAACCCGGTCAGCGTCAGGCCGGTGGCGTACATGGCGCCCAGCACCAGGCAGAGCGTGCCCTGGCCGCGCACGAAGCCGGCGGTCGCCGTGTTGATGTCGCGCGCAATGGCGCGCACGGTCGCGACGTTGTCGCGCGGCACCCAGCTGTCGATGACCGCAACCATGCGATCCCAGTCGAGCAGCATGTAGAAGGCGACGACCGGCGTCACCACGAACAGGCTGACCACCGAGACCAGCGCCATGCCGGAACTCCACAGTGAGGTGAAGACCGTGGTGATCAGGCCGAAGCCGGAGGTCAGCAGTGAATTCAACCCGTCGCGCAAGCCGTTGGCGTTGACGCCGAACTTCTGTTCCAGCCATTTCGGATCAAAGGAGGTGATCAGGCTCTGCAGCCGGGTCAGATATTCCGGCAGTTTGCCGGCGAAATCCGCCATCTGCGTCGCCAGCACCGGAATGAGGATGACGAAGGCCAGCACCAGCACGATGAGGAAGGTGATGAGGATAACCACCGTCGCCATGAAACGCGACAGGCCGAGCCGCTGCAGCCGGTCGGCGACGGGATCGAGGAAATAGGCGAGCACCATGCCGGCGACGAAGGGCAGCAGGATGTCGCTGAACAAATAGAGAAAAAGGGCGAGCAGGGCCGCGCCAGCCACCCAAAACGAGATCTGCCGGCGGAACACGGAGGCCGCGGCAAGATCGGCAGCCGCAGCCTCGATCACCGCCGCTTCTTTCTCAGATGTCCGGATTGGAGCCTTCGCCATAGCCGCTCATATGCCTCAGCCAAGCCACGAGATAGGCCGCGGCCGAAGCCACGGTCAAGACCCCGGACAGCAATATGAGGGCTGGCCGCAGCGGGTCGAGGTGCACGGCAAAGGCAAGTTCCCCCAGCACGACCGCCGCCAGCACGATCTGGATGGTGGTGTTGGCCTTCGACACCAGAAGCGGCTTGATCTCGACCGGATGGGCCATCACTGTGGACAACAGGACCGCGCAGACGATCAGCGCGTCGCGCGACACCATGGTGACGACCAGCCACAACGGCAACTGCCCGATGAAGCCCAGGACGACGAACACCGAAACCAAAAGCAGCTTGTCGGCCATCGGATCGAGATAGGCGCCGAGCCTGGACTGCTGGTTGAAACGGCGGGCAATGAAGCCGTCGACGCCATCCGAGACGCCGGCAATAACGAAGCCGGCAAAAGCCCAGTCCCAGCGCGCCTGCAGCATCGCCAGCACCACGGCGGGCACGAGAAGAAGGCGCAGAATGGTGATTAGGTTGGGGATGGTCAAATGCTCGGCCCGTCCTCTCAGGTCAGGGATAGATGATGGAGATAGGGAGGCGCCGCAAGTTTCTTGCCACGCAATTCGGCCGTCACGGTGTTCGCTGCGAATGTCGGAAATGCTATCCACGCTTTTGTCGGGCCGAAAGGCGCTCGGATCCGCCGTTATCCTTGCCCCCCGAAACCATTCATGCGAAGAGCCCGCAAACGAGCAGGAAAATTGCGATGAGCAAGCGCGACACAAGCCAGCCCAAAGCGGGCCAGCCCAAAGCGGGCCAGCCCAAAACGAGCAAGCGCAGGAACGGGCTCACCTATGCCGAGGCGGGCGTCGATATCGATGCCGGCAATCTCATGGTCGAGAAGATCAAGCCGCTGGTCCGCGCCACGCGCCGGCCGGGCGCGGATGGCGAGATCGGCGGTTTCGGCGGCCTGTTCGACCTCAAGGCTGCCGGCTTCACCGATCCCGTGCTGGTCGCGGCCAATGACGGCGTCGGCACCAAGCTCAAGATCGCCATCGATGCCGGCAAGCACGACACAATCGGCATCGACCTCGTCGCCATGTGCGTCAACGACATCGTCGTACAGGGCGCCGAACCGCTGTTCTTCCTCGACTATTTCGCCACCGGCAAGCTCGATCCCGACCAGGGTGCGGCGATCGTCGGCGGCATTGCCGAGGGTTGCCGACAGGCCGGCTGCGCGCTGATTGGCGGCGAGACGGCGGAAATGCCCGGCATGTATCACGGCAAGGACTATGACCTCGCCGGCTTTGCCGTAGGCGCGGCTGAACGCGGCCAGCTTTTGCCCACCGACGACATCGTCGAGGGTGATGTGCTTTTGGGCTTGGCCTCCTCGGGCCTGCATTCGAACGGGTTTTCGCTGGTGCGCCGCATCGTCGCCACCAGCGGTCTGGCGTGGAACGATCCGGCGCCGTTTAGCGATGACGCGACGCTGGCCGAAGCGTTGCTTGAGCCGACCCGCATCTACGTCAAGTCGATCCTCAAGGCCATCCGCAACACGCATGGCATCAAGGCGCTGGCGCACATCACCGGCGGCGGCTTCCCTGAAAACATTCCGCGCGTGCTGCCCAAGGATTTTTCGGCCGAACTCGATCTCGAAGCAATCGACGTGCCGGCGGTGTTCTCGTGGCTTGCCAAGACCGGCGGCGTGGCGCCGGAAGAAATGATGCGCACCTTCAACTGCGGCATCGGCATGATCCTGGCAGTCGCCTCCGGCCAGGCGGCGCAGGTCGCCGCCGTGCTGCAGGAAGCCGGCGAGACGGTGACGCCGATCGGCCGCATCGTGCCGCGCCGCGACGCCGGCGTCATCTATCGGGGCTCGATCGGCCTATGAGCACCCAGAGAAAACGCACAGTCGTCCTGATATCGGGGCGCGGCTCCAACATGACCGCGCTGATCGCGGCGGCCAGCGACCCGGCCTTCCCGGCCGAGATCGTCGGCGTGATTTCCGACAAGGCGGACGCCGCAGGCCTCGGCGTCGCCCGGGCGCGCGGCATCGCGACACAGGTCATTACCCGCGCCGACCATGGCAGCAAACAGGCGCATGACGCGGCGATCGATGCAGCACTCACGGCCTTCAATGCCGAGATCGTGGCGCTGGCCGGCTACATGCGCATCCTCTCCTCCGGCTTTGTCCAGAAATGGCAGGGCCGCATGATCAACATCCACCCTGCCCTGCTGCCGGCATTCAAGGGCCTCGACACCCATGTGCGCGCGCTGGCCGCCGGCCTGCGCATCCATGGCTGCACCGTGCATTTCGTCACGTCCGAGATGGATGACGGCCCGATCATCGCCCAGGCGGCCGTGCCGGTGATGGTCGGCGACAATGCCGATATGCTGGCCGCCCGCGTACTCAAGGCCGAGCATCGGCTCTATCCGCTGGCACTGGGACTCGTTGCTGAAGGCAAGGCACGCATGGAAGCCGGGCGCACCGTGCTTGCCCACTTTGCCGACGATGCCGACAACGGCACCTCGGTGGTGATGGCGCCCGATCCGCTGCGCGAGGAAGCCGATCTGGAGCATCTGGCTCGGATTACGCCCTGAGAGGCCTAGATTGGGGACGACAGCATGGCGAATAGCTTGGAGTCGCTAAATCAGACTCCGCGCCAGACCGAAACAGACCGGCTGCGCAGAGCTTGGCTGGAAGGACTGGAAAGCGGCCCATTCGATCCCTTCGACATAGAGGCGATCAGACAAAAGGCCCGCACTCGTCTGGCCAGTCTCCCTGGTCCTGACCAAAGCCGATGAAACAGCTGCTTCTGCTTCGCCATGCCAAATCGAGCTGGGACGACCCTGATCTCGATGATTTCGATCGGCCGCTCGCGGAACGCGGATTGAAGGCGGCCAAATTGATGGGGCGGGAGCTTGCGGCGCGCGACTGGCTGCCGGACCAGGTGCTGGTGTCGTCGGCGCTACGCACCTGTGACACCTGGCGGCTGGTCGCCGCGGAACTGCCGGCGCGGCCTCGGGTCGTGTTTGCCAATGCGCTCTACGATGCTTCGGCGGCGGATGTTCTGAGCCAGATTCGCCTGGCCGACCTGTCGAGCGGCTGCCTGGCGGTGGTCGGCCACAATCCGGGCCTGGAAGATCTGGCGAAACAGCTTGCCGATTCAGGCTCGGAGGCCAAAGCCCGCAAGAGGCTCGAGGAAAAGTTTCCGACGACGGCTCTTGCGCGCTTTGTCTTCGAGGGCGATTGGTCCGGCCTGTCGTCCGGGCGGCTGACGCATTGCCTGCGCCCGAAGGATCTGAACTAGAATCCTGCGGACAGGTGCGGCAGGCAAGCCCGCGGTCGAGACCTCAGTTGCCCCAGATGCCCTGACCGGGTTCCGGCCACTCGGTAGTTGTCTTCATCCTGGTATAGGCTGCCTTGTGCCCGGCCATATCCGTGTTCTTGACCGCGCCGGTGACGGCATGATCCACGCCGGCAACCGAAGCAACCGGCTGGTTGGCATTGTCGGAACCATAATGGTCACTGCCGGCAAAGGCGCCGCCGCTCGCAACTAGGATAGCGGCGGTAGCGAGAGCGATCTTGTTCATTTCAATCTCCTGTTTCATTCATTGGGCGGCGTCTTGGGAGGACGGTTCCGCTAAGGACAAGACCCGAGGCCATCCGGTTTTATTCCTGGAGGCGGAAACTTTCTCTGCGGGGCGCGACGACCGGCTGCTCCAACCGATGCCCGCCGGTGCCTGCCCTGTTGCGCAAAAAACAAGAGCGGCGGGCCGAGCCCACCGCTCTTTGTTATCGAGGACTGCTGCGAAGATCAGTGGGGCCTAGATGCCGTGACCTGTCGAGCGTTGTCTTAGTTGCCCCAATTGCCCTGGCCGGATTCCGGCTGGTTTGAATCGGGCGTCAGCTTGAAGCCGTGGTGCTCGACCTGCTTGCGGGTCGAAGCCGTATAGCTGTGGTCGATATTGCCTGCGGGTGCGGTGACTGCAGCCTGATTGTCGGTAGCCGAGTGATAATTGTCGCTGCCGGCGAAGGCGCTGCCCGTGGCAACGAGGATGGCGGCAACGGTAAGTGCGATCTTGGTCATTTTCTTTACTCCAGTATTCCTGGTTCTGTCCGTCTAGTGGCGTGCCCTTGGGAGGAATTTCGCGTCGCTCGGACAGGCTGGAAGTGGGTTTTTCGTTCGCCGACTTCCAATCACGAAGATGTGCCATCACGCCCCGGATCCACATCTTGAACTTCGGCCAGGGGATCAATGGCGAAGAATTTTATTGAACAATATCATTGTGTTGCAGGATAACTACCAACGCACGGTGCGGCGATTCACTGAGCGGACGTCGACCGTTCGTTCACGGTTCGTCAACATAACTTGAACCGATCGGTTCGATTTTGGATCGGCACACCTGAGTGCATAAAAAACAAGAGCGGCGGGCCAAGCCCACCGCTCTTTGTCGTCTTCCGGGGATTGAAGGAATTAACGGCCCCAGATGCCCTGGCCCGACTGAGCCGGCACGTTGGCATTGGCGTCGCCCTGTGTCTTTACCGACTTGGCGATCGAACCGGTGTGCGTGGTGTCGATGTTGGAGGACGACTGGCTGGCAACCGGCTGGTTGACGTTGTTGGAGCCATAGTTGTCGCTACCGGCGAAAGCGGTGCCCGTGGCAACGAGGATGGCGGCGGCGGTGAGTGCGATCTTGGTCATTTTAAGTACTCCTGATTTGAAGGTTGGTTGCGACTGGTTCGGGAAGCGCGGTTAGCGATTGCCGGCCAGATCGCGGTCAGCGCCCTGCGGGGCCTGGACCTGGACCGTTGCGGTCGACTTCGAGATCGAAGCGGTGACCGAATGGTCGACAGTGGCGGCGGCGGACTGATTGACGTTGGCCGAACCATAATTGTCGCTGCCGGCGAAAGCGGTGCCCGTGGCAACGAGGATGGCGGCAGCGGTAAGAGCGATCTTGGTCATTTTCTTTACTCCAGTATTTATCTGTCCTGTCCGTCTAGTGGCGTGCCCTTGGGAGGAATTTCGCGTCGCTCGGACCACCCCGAGATGGGTCTGCCCTGCTGCCGTTTCCAATCACGAAGATGTTCCAGCGCGGGTCGAATCCAGACCTTGAAATCCAGCGCAAGGCTCCGGCGGTCACAATCTTTTTCTTTGATATCAAATGGTTAGGCTAGACCGCGAGACGCAACAAGCACGTCTTTGCTGAGCCAGCGTTCACACCGTCCTGCACAGTGCGTCAACAGAAATCGAACTGAACGGTTCGGTTTTATCACGAGTGCGCTGATTTGAGCCTTTCAATGACGCAATCGACCTCGTTGACGGTCGCAAGGACAGCCCATCGTTCTGCAGATCATTCATAAAGGGGAGACCGACGGGAACGCTGAATGACAACAATTTGATGTTGAACGGGCAGCCTGCGCCGTTGCAGCATCACGAGACAGCAGCCTAGGGTGGCAAAGCAGACGGGTCGGAGCCTCTAGCCGCTCGCCAACACAGGTGACTTGACGTGCAGGCGAACGGGAGTGTCGAGCCTCTTCGAATTACCACTGCCGCCTTGCCGCCCGCGCAACGCCTGGACCATTTCCGCGAGATTTTCGGGCGAAGGCTCTTCCGGATCGAAATGGAACCCGAGCCCGGCACCGATTTCGATGTCGACGTCACCTTGCAAGCCTTGCCCGGCCTGCGCATCTCCACCGGATCGCACTCTGCGATGCGCAATCGGCTTACCAGCGAACTGATCGATAGCGATGATCTTGTTCTCGTCATCATGCAAAGCGGTTTGGGAACGGCTAAGCAACGAGGGCGGGAAGAGACCTTCAGCGGCGGCCAGGCTATCGTCACCGCCAATGACGAACCGGGGAGCGGTACCGCGCATTCACGCGTGCAACTCATCAACTTGCGTTTTGCGCGAAAACGGCTCGCTCCACAGCTGGCTGACGCGGACGCGAGCGTTCTTCGGCCGCTATCCAGGGACAACCAGGCGCTGCGGCTGCTAACGTCCTACCTGCACATCGCCAGGGGCGAACTGGCGCGGTCCTCTCCAAGCCTGCAGCAGGCCGCCGCCGACCATGTCCACGATCTCGTGGCGCTTGCTCTGGGCGCCACGCGCGATGCCGCGGAGATCGCCAGGGGACGTGGAGTGCGGGTTGCAAGGCTGCATGCGATCAAGGCGGACGCCGTGGCCAACGTCGCCGCGAGTTGGCTGTCGATCGATGCCCTCGCCGCACGTCATGGCGTGTCGCCACGCTACATACGCTCGCTGTTCCAGAGCGACGAAACGACCTTTACCGATTTCGTGCTGGACCAGCGCTTGGCACGCGCGCATGCACGCCTGACCGACCCTCGTCTGGGCGCTCGATTGATCAGCACCATCGCCTTCGAATCGGGGTTTGGAGATTTGTCCTACTTCAATCACCGTTTCCGCCAGCGCTACGGCGCGACCCCGTCCGACATACGCGCCGCGGCACGGATCGAGGGTGGCTGGTAGCGCAATGCCGCCGCGCCGCTGACCAGCAGCAGATGCCGCAGTTTTGATCCTGCTGTTCCTCACAGCCCAAAACGACACGTCACCCAGCCCAAGCAACCGCCCGGCTCTCGCTTATAGCTTGCCTCGTTTTTTCGAGGCGCCTGTCGCGGAGCTGTTGTGCAAGGGGTTGAGACGTCCTTCCGGTTTTCAACCGACGAATTGCCTGAACGCGATCGGCTGCCAATCTGGCGCGAAGCCTATGGCCGCAACATCGTCAAACTGGATCTGGAGCCGTTCGGCGACGGGCCGCTGCGTATCGAAGGTCTTATCCATACGCTGCCCAACCTCGCCATCGCTTCACTTTCCAGTAGTCCGGCCAGGGTGACGCGGACCAAGGCTCAGGCATCCGACAGCAATGACGATCTCGTCTTCGTCATCACGGATGGAGACGTCATGTTCCGTCAGAGCACGAAGGAGGTCGAGCTAAGAGCGGGCGAAGCCCTTTTGTGGTCGAACGCCCTGCCCGGCGGGAGCCTGAACAACGAGCCGCTCGCCCGTCTCCTCACGCTCGCCATACCGCGGACCGCGCTGACGCAGGCGGTGGCCAATCTCGACGACGCGCTGATGCAGCGCATACCGCGCGACAACGAGGCAACGCGGCTTCTGACCAGCTATATCAAGATACTGCAGGCCGAGATCGCCGACATGTCGCCGGAACTCAAATCGGCAAGCAGCGCGCACATGCAGGACCTCATGGTGCTGGCGCTTGGCGCCAACCGCGATGCCGCCCATCTCGCCAGGGCACGCGGTGTTCGCGTGGCGCGGCTGCAAGCCCTCAAGGCCGACATCGTTGCCAATTTGACCGAGCGGGATCTGTCGATCGACAGGCTGGCGGCGCGGCACGGCATTTCGCCACGCTACATCAGGTCGTTGTTCGACAGCGACCAGACCACGTTCACCGATTTCGTGCTGAGCCAGCGCCTCGCACGCGCGCATCGCTGCCTCGAAGACGTCAGGTTTTCCGGCTACATGATCAGCACCATCGCTTTCGAGGCGGGGTTTGGAGACTTGTCCTACTTCAATCTTGCGTTCCGCCGGTGCTATGGCGCGACGCCGTCCGAAATTCGCGGCGCCGCCCGGCTCAAGGGTGGCTGGTAGAGCGTCCGACAACGCCCCGCGCTGCCGATTGCGCCAACCGCTCGGTGTCGTGGGGGGCATTCCTTGAGTTCCTCACAGCCTGCCTCGGTTCCTCACAGCCCAAGTCAGCGCGTCACCCAGCCCAAGCAGCCGCCGGCCTCTCCCCTGTAGCTTGTCTCTGCTGTTTCAAGACGTGGCCGCGGAGCTGTCGTGCAAGGAGAAGAGACGTCGTTCCGGTTTTCGACCGATGAATTGCCTGAGCGTGATCGGCTGCCAATCTGGCGCGAAGCCTTTGGCCGCAACATCGTCAAACTGGATATGGAGCCGGTCGGCGACGGGCCGTTGCGCATCGAAGGCCATATCCAGGCGCTGCCGAACCTGGCCATCGCATCGTTTTCCAGTTCTCCGGCCAAGGTAACGCGGACCAAGGCTCTGGCGTCCGACAGCAGCGACGATCTCGTTCTCGTCATTTCGAAAGGAGATGTCCTGTTCCATCAGGGCAACAAGGAGGTCGAACTCAGCGCCGGCGAGGCTCTGCTGTGGTCGAACGCCGTGCCCGGCGGCTGCTTCCACAACGAACCTATCGAGGGTCTGCTCACGCTCGCCGTACCCCGGACTGTGCTGTCGCGAACCCTGGCCAATCTCGACGATGCGTTGATGCAAGCCATTGCATGTGACAACGACGCGATGCGGCTCCTGATCGGCTATGTCCGGGTCCTGCAAGCAGAGATCGGCACCATGTCGCCGGACCTCGAGGCGGCGTGCAGCGTGCATGTCCAGGATCTGATGGTGCTGGCACTTGGCGCCAACCGCGATGCCACCCATCTCGCCAGGGGGCGAGGCATCCGCGTCGCACGGCTGCAAGCCCTTAAGGCTGATATCCTTGCCAATCTGACCCGGCGCGACCTGTCGATCGACAGGCTGGCGGCGCGCCACGGCATTTCGCCACGCTACATCAGGGCATTGTTCGATAGCGATCAGACTACATTCACCGACTTCGTGCTGAACCAGCGGCTGGCACGTGCGCATCGTTGCCTCGAAGACATCCGCTTCGCCGGCTACATGATCAGCACGATCGCCTTCGAAGCGGGGTTCGGCGATCTGTCCTATTTCAATCTCGCGTTTCGCCGCCGCTACGGTGTCACGCCGTCCGATATACGCACCGGCCGCTGTGGCAGGGGCGCGAGTGACACACCCTGACGACAGGCAGTCCTGTCCGCGCTTGGTACCGCACAGCCCAAGCCGCCGCGCCGTCCAGCCCAAGCACCATCCCGGTTCTGCCCGCTATTGTCCCGCACCTATCACTGTTTGGGTTCCCGATGATGATCTCGCTACAACATTTGTTTTGGGCACGGATTGCCGCGGGCATCCTCGCGCTGTTGATCGTCAATCAAAGCGTCGGGCTTTGGCGTTTTCGCCGCAAGGCTGCCAACGGCCGGAACTGGCCGTCGACCAAGGGGACAATCATCGCATCCGATGTCTACCCCTATTCTGTCGATCGCGAGACGGGTGACGCGCGATCCAGTGTCTCGATCGGCTATTCCTATGCGGTCAACGCCAAGACCTACAGGAGTGACAGGATAGGCTGGGGCAAGAAAGCAGTCATGCTGACCCCGGCGGCGCAAAGACTGTCGGCGCGCTATCCCGTCGGCGCGTCGGTGCCGGTTTTCTATGATCCGGCCAGGCCGAACTTGGCCCTGCTGGAGCCGCGCGGCCAAGGCAAATCCACGGAGATGACGGCGTTGGTGCTTTTTCTGGTTGTCTTTTGCGCGATCGAGCTCGGCCTGCTGCCGCTGGCATGGCTTGGATACAATCCATCGACCCCGCGCGGGATGCCGCTGTTCGGCTTCCTCCTGCCGCTTGCCGGCTTTGCCATGGCGGTCGGCGGTCTTCTCTCATATCTGCGGCTGCGGCGGGCCATCGTAGCAAGTCGCAATTGGCCCAAGGCAGCGGGCAAGATCGTTTCCGCCGTCGTCACGACGGTCCATGAGCGCGACCCGAAAGACAGCGGGAGCACGATCGACCGCACGACGAAAAAATACCGCGCCGACATCCTGTATGCCTACCGTGTCGGTCAAGGCGGCTTTGTGGCCGCAGCAATAACCCTTGGATGGGTGCCCTTGTATGGGTTCGCGCAGGACGCCGAAGCCGTGGTCGCGGAATATCCCACCGGTGCCGAAGTGGATGTCTACTACGACCCGGCCAATCCCGAGGTCGCCGTCCTTCAACCGGAGAACAGGGATGGCGCTCTGGCGCCGCTGATCTTCGCGCTGATTTTCGGGGTCGGCAGCGCCATATTTTTCTGGGCCTTCGCGACACTGCGATTTCACTAGCATGACTGGAACAGGACCGGTCGTCGCGGTGCGGCCGTTGCAGAACGGCAACATTGCTGCCCCGTCCGCGTTTCGTGCCGCGCAGCCCTAGCCGCCGCGCCGCCCAGCCCAAGCGCTGCTGCGCCGCGCCCCGGTAATCTTCCAGAGCTTCACCGCTGATTTGGGCTCTCGATGATCCTTGCATGCATCTCAAAACTATCCCTGGCCGCCGCGGGTCGAGGCTCGGCGACCTTCATGCGTCGCGTTCCATGAGTACGGTGGCTCTCCCGGCAGACAGCGCCTCGACAAGCGCGTTTCACAAAAACCCTTCTGAAAGTTCGAAATCATGATCGCATCACGCGCGACATTGAGTCCCCGCTCGGCCAGGTTCGCCGCGCTGCTGCTCGCCGGCACCGCTATCTCGGCACTGCCGATACTTCAGGCGAACGCGGACGAGACATGGACGGGTACGACCTCCACCAACTGGTTCACCGCTTCGAACTGGAGCAACAACGCGGCTCCGACGTCCGGTGACACTGCCACCATTGCGACGACGACACCAAATGCGACGGTCATCAACAGCGGCGACGCCTTTAGTCTAAATACGAAGGTTGGTTCCGACTCCGGCGCGGGTCAGCTCACGATCTCTGGCGACGGCGCGCTTACAACCACGGACAACCTGCTTGTCGGCGATACCACTGCGCCAAACACCGGCGCTGGCTCGGTACTTGTCACCGGAGCAGGCTCCCAGGCAACCGCCATGGTTGTCATGGTGGGTACCGGGTCCGACGGGACGCTGACGATAGCCAGTGGCGGCGCGGTCGGCGCATTGACCGTAATGGCCGGCGCCACCTCCAACGGCACCATCGATGTCGAAGGTGCCGGCTCCACCCTGACGGCGCAAAGTGCTCTGGTGGTCAACAATGGCCCCAGCACCGGTCTGGCCGGGATCTTGTCGGTCACCAATGGCGCAACTGCCATCAGCCTCGACCAGACCACTATCGGCGAAGGCGCTGGCAGCGCCACTGCAACGGTCGATGGCGCCGGTTCGTCCTTGCAAACCACCAATAAACTGGCAATCGGCGCCTTTGGCGGCTCGGGTTCGCTCACGATCAGCAATGGAGGTGTCGCCTCGGCGGCAATAGCCGTGCTCGGCGATGCCTCGGGCTCGTCCGGCACACTGACGGTCAAGGATGCCCAGTCGAACCTCACGACCAGTGTATTGGACGTGGGCAACACCGGTACCGGCACGCTGACAATTTCGAACGGCGGCACGGTTCTCGACCAGAACGCCTATGTCGGAATAGCACCCCACAGCACTGGCACTGTCCTCGTCACAGGTACCGGCTCCAACTGGAAGAACACCTTCTCCCTTTACGTCGGCGGCGACGGCAACAGCGCCGATACCGGGACGGGCGTCCTGACGATCGAGAAAGGCGGCACGGTTGCCAACGAGGACACCGCGATCGGCTATACGACTGGCACCACCGGCAAGGTGACGGTCACCGGCGCCGGATCGAGCCTCACCAATACAGGCGATCTTATAGTCGGATTCGACGGCAACGGCACGCTAGCAATCGCCGCCGGAGGTACGGTTACCGATAAGGTCGGCATTGTCGGCTTCGGTGACGGGATTGGCACTGTCACGGTCGACGGCATCAACTCAAGCTGGAAGAACACGAGCGATCTTTTGATCGGTGCCGGCGGTGGCAGCTCGGGCACACTTGCCATCTCAAACGGCGGCGCGGTGACATCGACGGGGAATCTATATGTGGGATACGACGGCGATTCGAAGGGAACGCTTACCCTCTCAAGCCTCGGCACCATGTCGGTGGGCGGCGATCTTTACCTGGCAGATAATACCGGTTCGACAGGCACGCTCAACATTGGCGCGGCGAAGGGCGATGCGGCCGTGGCGCCTGGCCTGCTCGATGCCGCAACGATCCAGTTCGGAAGCGGCGCCGGCACGATCAACTTCAACCACACCAGCAGCAGCTACATTTTTGTACCCCAGATCAGCGGTTCCGGCACGATCAACCAGATCGCCGGCACCACCGACCTGGCCGTGGATTCCATCGGTTTCACCGGCAGGCTGAATGTCACTGGCGGCCGGCTGGTGGTGGACGGCTCGCTGCCAAATGGACTGGCAGCCGTGTCAGGCGGCGGTATCCTCGGCGGCATCGGCGTTCTCGGCGGTATCGGCACTGTCGGCGGCATTGACGCTGAAACCGGCGGCATCGTCGCGCCAGGCAATGGCGATGGCATCGGCACGCTCCATGTGGCTGGCAATGTCGCCTTTGGATCGGGCTCGATCTATGAGGTCCAGGTGAACGCAAACGGCGCCTCCGACCTGATCCACTCCACGAAAGAGGCAATCCTGAGCGGCGGCACCGTGCAGGTTCTAGCTGCTCCTGGCGCTTATGGCGCGAACACCCAGTATACGATCCTGACCGCCGACACCGGTCTTTCCGGCAGCTTTGCCAACGTCAGCGGGGTGACCGCGACGCCCTTCCTCATCTATGACCTGACCCACGACACGAACAATGTCTATCTCGACGTCTACCGCAGCAGCGCCAGCTTCGCCTCGGTTGTAACGGCGCCCAACCAGATCGCTATCGCCGCCGCCGCCGAAAGCCTGGGCGGCAGCAGCATCGTCTATGACGCGCTCGTGGTGTCGCCGACGGTGGCCGCCGCGCAAGATGCCTTCGACCAGTTGTCCGGCGAGATCCATGCCTCAACCAAGGGCATGCTGCTCGACGACAGCCACTTCATCCGTGATGCCGCCACCAGCCGCATCGATGCTGCCTTCGGCGACGCCGGTGCAGCGGCACTGCCGGTTCTGGCCTATGGCGACGGCGGCCCCGAAATCGTTGCCGCCGACACCGACCGTTTTGCCGTTTGGGGACAGGCCTTCGGTTCATGGGGCAATACGAACAGCGACGGCAACGCCGCGGCCTTTGATCGCTCCACAGGCGGCCTGCTGGCGGGCGCCGACACGCTGGTGGGTGACTGGCGTGTCGGCCTGCTTGGCGGCTACAGCCATTCGTCTTTCAATGTCGACGCGCGCAACTCCGCCGGTTCCAGCGACAATTATGATGTTGGCCTCTATGGCGGCACCAATTGGGGCGCCATCGCCTTCCGCGGCGGTGCCGCCTACAGCTGGAGCCGCATCGCGACCAGCCGCGCGGTTGCCTTCAACGGTTTGGATGAGGCACTGTCGGCCGATTACGATGCCGGCACAGCGCAGGCCTTTGGCGAACTCGCCTACAAGATCGATGCGAACAAATTCTCCTTCGAGCCGTTCGCCAATCTCGCTTATGTCAATGTGAGAACCGACGGGTTCAGCGAGACAGGCGGCGCGGCGGCGCTGACCAGCGCCGGGTCGAACACCGACGCCACCTTCACCACGCTCGGCCTGCGCGGCTCGACCGATTTCGCGCTTGGCGGCATCGACGCCACGGCGCGCGGCATGCTCGGCTGGCGCCATGCCTTCGGCGATGTCACGCCGACCTCGACCCTCGCCTTTGCCGGCAGCGATACCTTCACCATCGCCGGGGTGCCGATCGCCCGTGATGCCGCCATTGTCGAGGCCGGGCTCGACCTTAAGATGACGGCCACTGCAACGCTTGGCCTGTCCTATTCCGGCCAGTTCGGCGGCGGCGCCACCGACAACGGCGCCAAGGCAAGTCTAAGCGTCAAGTTCTGAGCAGACACAGCGCCGCCGACGGGCGGCGCTTCGATAAACGCGCTTCCTGAAATCTTCTGAAAGTTCCGATCATGATCCCATCCCGCGCCAAACGCTGTCCAACACACCGCGCTACGAGACTGGCCGCGCTGCTGCTCGCCGGCACCGCCATCGCGGGGCTGCCTATGTCCCTGGCGAACGCGGACGAGACATGGACGGGCACGGCCTCCACCGACTGGTTCGCCGGTTCGAACTGGAGCGGGAATGCCGCGCCGACGTCCAGCGACACTGTAACCATAGCGACGACGACGCCTAATCCGACGGTCATCAACGGCGGCAACGCCGTCAGTGGGCTTACGGAGGTTGGTTATCAATCGAGTGCGGGTGAGCTGACGATTTCCGGCGGCGGCACGCTTACAACAGCAGGCGGGCTATATGTTGGCACCTCTAATATATCAAATTCAGAGGCCAGCTCGGTACTGGTCACCGGTGCAGGCTCGCTGGTGACCTCCGCCTCGGGCACTGTTCTTGTGGGCTTTGGGGCCGATGGGACATTGAAAATAGCCGATGGCGCAGCAGTTAACGCCTCTACCGTGATTGCCGGCGGCTTTTCCAACGGCACCATTGATGTCGATGGCACGGGTTCCACCCTGACGGCGCAAAACTCATTGATCGTCAATGGCGGCGGCTTAAGCACCGGCCTGACCGGGGCCTTGTCGATCACCAACGGTGGAACTGCCACCAGCAACGGACAGACCACAATCGGCGGAGGCGTCGGCAGCGCTACCGCCATGGTCGATGGCGCCGGTTCGTCCCTGCAAACCGCCTATGCGCTGACGATCGGCGGCGGCGGCTCAGGCTCGCTCACGATCAGCAATGGCGGCGCTGCCTCGGCGGCAGCAACCGTCCTGGGTGATGGTCTCGCAACCTCGTCCGGCACGCTCACTGTCGAGGATACCGGATCGACATTCACTACCGCTTCGTTGACCGTGGGCAATAGAGGCACCGGAACGCTGAAGATTTCGAACGGCGGGTCGGTCTCAAGTTTCTTCGGCGATGTCGCCGTCAGCGCCGGATCCACCGGTGACGTGACGGTCGACGGCGCCAATTCCACATGGAACAACACTCAGGATCTTGTCGTCGGTGGCGGGGGCAACGGCACACTGACGATCAAGAATGGCGGCACGGTTTCAGACTTGAATGCCTATCTCGGCAGCGCAGCCGGCAGCACGGGGACAGCGCTCGTCACCGGAGCCGGCTCGACCTGGACGAACACAGGCACCATTCTCGTCGGCGGCGACGCCACCAATAGCAGCGACACCGGAACCGGCTTCCTGACGGTCGACGACGGCGGCACGGTCACCAGCCAGGGTGGTGAAATCGCCTATTTGCCCAAGTCAACCGGCACGGTGACCGTCGAAGGCGCCAATTCGACCTGGACCATGAGCGGCAATATTGGCATCGGCACTGGCGGCAACGGCACGCTTGATATCCTCGACGGCGGCGCGGTGAGCGATGCCCTCGCCGCGCTTGGCGGCTTCGGCACCGCCAATGCGACGGTGGACGGCGCCAATTCCAAGTGGACGAACACAGGCGATATGTATCTCGGGTCCTTTGGCACGGGAACGCTGACGATTTCGAATGGCGGAACCGTCACCGTCGACGGCAATCTGCTGGCCGCCCTTGCGGCCGGCTCGACCGGCACGATCAACATCGGCGCGGCGGCCGGCAGTGCGGCCGTGGCACCCGGCACGCTCGACACCGCATCCATCCAGTTCGGCGCAGGCACCGGCACGATCAACTTTAACCACACCAGCAGCGATTACATTTTCGCACCGAAGATCATCGGTCCAGCCACGATCAACCAGATCGCCGGCAACACTGAGTTGAACACCGATTCCACCGGCTTCTCCGGCGACGTCAACGTCACCGGCGGCAGACTGGCGGTGAACGGCTTGCTGCCTGGCGCGCTGGTGATAGCGTCGGGCGGCGGTATCATCGGCGGCAATGGCGTCGTCGGCGGCATTGACGCTGAGTCCGGCGGCATCGTCGCCCCGGGCAATTCCATCGGCACGCTGCATGTGGCAGGCAATGTCGCCTTTGTATCGGGCTCGACCTACCAGGTCCAGCTGAACCCGGCCGATTCCTCCGACCAGATCATCGCCTCGGGAACAGCGCTTCTGATCGGCGGCACAGTGCAAGTGCTGCCCGCTGTCGGTCCCTATGGCGCAACCACGCAGTATACCATCCTGACTGCCGACATGGGCGTCTTCGGCAGCTTCGCCGGGGTCAGCGGAACCCCCTTTCTCAGTTACGACCTCACCTACGATCCCAAGAACGTCTATCTCGACGTCGCCCGCAGCAGCACCAGCTTCGCCTCGGTCGGCGCGACGCCAAACCAGATCGCCACCGGCGCTGGAGCCGAGAGCCTGGGCAGCGGCAGCATCGTCTATGACGCGATCGAGGTGCTGCCGACGGTGGCTGCCGCGCAAGCCGCCTTCGACCAGCTGTCCGGCGAGGTCCATGCCTCGACCAAAGGCATGCTGCTCGATGACAGCCACTTCGTCCGCGACGCCGCCACCAGCCGCATCGATGCCGCCTTCGGCGATGCGGGTGCGGTCCCCCTGCCCGTCATGGCCTATGGCGATGGTGGGCCGGAAATGGTCACCGCCGACACCGACCGTTTTGCTGTTTGGGGACAGGCCTTTGGTTCATGGGGCAATAAGGACAGCGACGGCAACGCCGCCGCCTTCGATCGCTCCACCGGAGGCCTGCTGGCGGGCGCCGACACGCTGGCGGGCGGCTGGCGTGTCGGTGTGCTCGCCGGCTACAGCCATTCGTCCTTCAATGTCGACGACCGCAACTCCGCCGGTTCCAGCGACAACTACCATCTTGGCCTCTATGGCGGCACCAATTGGGGCGCCATCGCCTTCCGCGGCGGCGCGGCCTACAGCTGGAGCCGCATCTCGACCAGCCGCGCCATCGCCTTCCACGGTTTTGCCGATGATTTGTCGGCCGATTACGACGCCGGTACAGCGCAGGCCTTCGGCGAATTGGCCTACAAGATCGAAGCGAACAAGTTCGCCTTCGAGCCCTTCGCCAATCTCGCCTATGTCAATGTAAGGACCGACGGGTTCAGCGAAACCGGCGGTGAGGCCGCACTGACCAGCGCCGCATCGAACACAAACGCCACCTTCACCACGCTCGGCCTGCGCGGCTCGACCGATTTCGCGCTTGGCGGCATCGACGCCACCGCGCGCGGCATGCTCAGCTGGCGCCATGCCTTCGGCGATGTCACACCGACCTCGACCTTGGCCTTTGCCGGCGGCGACGCCTTCACCATCGCCGGCGTGCCGATCGCCCGTGACGCCGCCGTTGTCGAGRCTGGCTTCGACCTCAAGATGGCGGCCAATGCGACGCTTGGCCTGTCCTATTCCGGCCAGTTCGGCGGTGGCGCCACCGACAACGGCGCCAAGGCGAACCTCAGCGTCAAGTTCTGAAAAAGCGCGGGCTGCAATCCTGCTGAGACGAAGGCGTGGTTCAAGGGGTGACTGACCCCACAACTGATCCCACCTGCATCCAGCTGACGCATTGTCCGCCGACTGTTGTCGTAGGCAAAAAACAAGAGCGGCGGGCCAAGCCCACCGCTCTTTGTCGTCTTCCGGGGATTGAAGGAATTAATGGCCCCAGATGCCCTGGCCCGACTGAGCCGGCACGTTGGCATTGGCGTCACCCTGTACCTTTACGGACTTTGCGATCGAACCGGTATGCGTGGTGTCGATGTTGGAGGACTGGCTGGCAACCGGCTGGTTGACGTTGTTGGAGCCGTAGTTGTCGCTACCGGCAAAAGCGGTGCCCGTGGCAACGAGGATGGCGGCGGCGGTGAGTGCGATCTTGGTCATTTTAAGTACTCCTGATTTGCAGGTTGGTTGCGACTGGTTCGGGAAGCGCGGTTAGCGATTGCCGGCCAGATCGCGGTCAGCGCCCTGCGGGGCCTGGACCTGGACCGTTGCGGTCGACTTCGAGGTCGAAGCGGTGACCGAATGGTCGACAGTGGCGGCAGGCTGGTTGATGTTGTTGGAGCCAAAGTTGTCGCTGCCGGCAAAAGCGGTGCCCGTGGCAATGAGGATGGCGGCGGCGGTGAGTGCGATCTTGGTCATTTTAAGTACTCCTGAATTCAAGGTTGGTTGCGACTGGTTCGGGAAACGCGATTAGCGATTGCCGGCCAGATCGCGGTCAGCGCCCTGCGGGGCCTGGACGGACGCAGCGGTCGACTTCGAAATCGAAGCGGTGACCGAATGGTCGACAGTGGCGGCGGGCTGATTGACGTTGGCCGAACCATAGTTGTCGCTACCAGCAAAGGCGGTGCCCGTGGCTACGAGGATGGCGGCGGCGGTAAGAGCGATCTTGGTCATTTTAAGTACTCCAGTATTCCCTTGTCCTGTCCGTCTAGTGGCGTGCCCTCTGTGGGGAATTCGCGTCGCTCGGACCACCCCGAAGTAGGGAATGCTTTTTCGGATTACCAGCAGCGTCGGCTTTGCAGAATTTTCTTATATTATAGACAATGCATATTGCATTGCAGCAATTTTATCGCGATTTATGTAATGATTTCAGCCTATTGAGCCTAATGCTTCCAACGAAACCGGAGTGCTTTTGGAGGCCATTGTTCACTGTTTGCGATACAAACTGTCAATCAGAACCGAACCGTTCGGTTCGATTTGTGGGTGAAAATAGACCGGCTTGAACCTGCAAGGGTCTGTTGCCAGCTGTGGCCAAGAGCGCATTTGTCTTGCGTTGAGATCGATCCTGTCGCTCATTCAGAAGAGATCAGGGGTGCATGGCCGATCAGGCCCAAGACGACCCGCTGGCGGATGAGATCCGGACTAGATATGCGACTGCTGCTTGTTGAGGACAATCGTGAACTGGCCGACTGGCTGGGCAAGACCCTGCGCCAGGCGAATTATGTGGTCGACATTGTCCATGACGGCGAGGATGTCGAGCACGCGCTGGCCGCCGGCGATCATGCGCTCGTCATCCTCGACCTGGCGCTGCCGCGCATGGGTGGGATGGAGGTGCTGCGCATGCTGCGGGCACGCGGCAATGCAGTGCCGGTGATCGTGCTGACCGCCAATGCCAGCCTCGACGGCCGGGTCAAGGGCCTCAATGAAGGCGCCGACGACTATCTGGCCAAGCCGTTCCAGATCGAGGAGCTTGAGGCGCGCATCCGTGTGCAGCTGCGCCGTGCCAATGACCGGACCGCCCCTGTCGTTGCCTGCGGCGATCTCGTCTTCGACACCAACACACGACTGTTTTCGCTGGCCGGCGAGACACTGGCGCTGACACCGCGCGAACATGCGGTGCTGGAGCAATTGATGGTCAAGGCCGGGCGCACGGTGAGCAAGGCGGCATTGTCGGCGGCGATCTACGATTTCGAGACCGATGCCGACCCCAGTGCCATCGAGATCTATGTGCACCGCGTGCGCAAGAAGCTCGAAGGGTCGCGGGTCCAGATCGCCACCTTGCGCGGCCTCGGCTACCTGCTGCGGCATGAAGATCCGGCGCCATGAGGATTAACAGCCTCCGGCTGCAGCTTCTGGCCTGGGTTGTGTTGCCGCTCGTCGGGCTGGCCACCATCAATCTGTGGACCAGTCAGCGCAATGCGTTGGCGACCGCCGATCTTGTCACCGACCGCATGCTGGTGGGATCGGCGCGCGCGATTGCCGAGCAGGTCGCGATGGTCGATGGCGTGCTCGATGCCACCGTACCTCCGGCTTCGATCGAGATGTTCGACACCGGCGATCGCGACAGCGTTTACTACCGCGTCGAGACTGCCGGCGGGCGATTGCTGACTGGTTATCCCGACCTCCCAGAAGCGCCGCAGCACGCCAGCGCCGAGGCCAGCTACCGCGACCATCCGCTACGGCTGCTGACCCTCAGCCATGCGGTGATCGGCGCCGGCAGCGATTCACCGATATCGGTCACCGTGGGCATAACCCTTGCCGGCCATGACGCCATGGTGAAGCGGCTGTGGTTCAGCGCCTTTGCCCAACAGCTGGCGTTGGTGGCGATTGCCGGCGTGTTCGTATTGCTCGGCCTGCGCCGGGGTCTCGCGCCGCTGATCAAGCTGCGCGATGCGGTGCGTTCGCCGAGCCGCAGCGACCTCGATCCGGTCGAAGTGCCAGGGGCGCAAAGCGAGATCCGGCCGCTGATCGACGCACTGAACGTCTATATGGAGCGTGTGCGGGCGCAGATGGCGGCTCAGCGCCGCTTCATCGCCAATGCCGCGCACCAGTTGCGGACACCGCTGGCGTTGCTGTCGACGCAGGCAAGCTACGCGCTTCGCGAAACTGTCCCCGACGCACGCCAGGAAGCGCTGGTGGCGCTGCAGACAAGCTCCGGCAAGCTGGCGCGCCTGGCCGAACAGTTGCTCACCCTGTCACGCGCCGAGCCGGGCAGCCGGCGGCCGCGCGCCGACCATATCGACCTGACCGAGGCCGCCCGGCACGTGCTGGAAACGCAGGCACCGGCGGCGATCGCCCGCAACATCGATCTCGGCCTCGAAGAGACCGGCCCTGTGCCGGTCATCGGCGACGGCACCATGCTGCGCGAGATGATCGTCAATCTTGTCGACAACGCGCTGCGTTACTCCAAGGATCGCGGCAGTGTCACGGTGACACTGGCGGCCGTTGACGGCGAAGCCGCGCTGACGGTCGCCGACGACGGGCCTGGCATTCCGGTGGACGAGCGAGACCATGTGTTCGAGCGCTTCTACCGCATCGCCGGTTCGACCGAGGAAGGCAGCGGGCTGGGGCTCGCCATCGTGCGCGAGGTCGTCGAAAATGCCGGCGGCCGCGTCACCCTTGGGGATGGCGCGGCCGGCGGCCTGGTGGTCGAGGTGCGCTTGCCCCTGGCTTGATTGATCAAGCCCCCTGCTCGTTGAACGGCGCCGGCCGCCACTTGACGACGTAGTTCTCGAAGCGGGTGATGATGAACTCCACCACCAGCGCCATGACAGCCAGGATGATCATGGCGGCGAACACGCCATTGGCGTTGAAGGCGCCTTGGGCGGTCGAGATCAGCAGGCCCATGCCTTGCTTGGCGCCGAGGAATTCTCCGACCACCGCACCGACCAAAGCGAAGCCGAAGCTGACATGCAGGCTGGCCAGGATCCAGCTCATCGCCGAGGGGATGATCACCGAGGTGGTGATCTGGAACGGCGAAGCGCCGAGTATCTGGGCGTTGGCGATCATCGCCCTGTCGGCCTCGCGCACGCCCTGGAAGGCGTTGGCGAAGACGACGAAGAACACCATCACCACAGCAAGCGCCACCTTGGAGGCCATGCCGAGGCCGAGCGCGATGATGAACACCGAGCCGAGCACGACGCGCGGCACCGAATTGGCGATCTTGATGTAGATCGAGAAGACATCGGCCAGCAGCCGGTTGCGGCCGAGGATGATGCCGGCGGCGATGCCGCCAACGGCACCGATGACGAAGCCGAGGAAGGTTTCCTCCAGCGTCACATACATCTGCACCCAGAGCGACCCTTGCGACGTGCCCTCGGTGACCCACACCCAGATCTGGTCCCAGATGCCGGAGGGGCTGGCGAAGAAGAATGGGTCGATGATGTTGTAATCGGCGCCGAGTTCCCACAGGCCGAGGAAGACGACCAGGATAGCAAGGCGCAACCCGATGACCAGCGCATGACGACGGCGCAGCCGCGCCCTCGCCCGGGCTTCGGCAACGGCGATTGAAACATCGCGGACGGCGGCCTGATTTGCGGCCGGAGAGATTGCGGTCACGGCTGGTCTCCTCTCAGAGCAATTCCAGGAAAAGTGCCAAACGGTTTTCCGTCCGGAATTGCGAAAAACAAAATCATTAGGGCGGGTCGGCGACCCGCTCTAATGCCCGGTCTGCAGGCCACGGCTCTGGCCGAGCTGCACTTCCTCGCGCAGATCGCTCCAGATCACTTTGGCGATCTCGATGAATTTCGGGTCGTAGCGGATGTCGGCCATGACACGCGGGCGCGGCAGGTCGATGCGATAGACGCTCTTCACCGTGCCCGGCCCGGCGGTCAGCACATAGACCTTGTCGGCAAGCGCCACCGCTTCCTCGAGGTCGTGGGTGACGAAGACGACGGAGGATTTCTGTTCCGACCAGAGATCCAGCAACTCGTCCTGCATGGCGGTGCGCGTCTGCATGTCGAGCGCGCTGAACGGCTCGTCCATCAACAGGATTTTGGGCTGGTTGATGAAGGTCTGCGCCAGCGCGACGCGCTTGCGCATGCCGCCCGAAAGCTGGTGCGGATAATGCTTTTCGAAGCGGCCGAGGCCGACGCGGGTGATCCAGTCGCGCGCCCGCTCATAGGCTTGCGCCTTCGGTGTGCCACGATAGAGCGGACCGGCGGCGACATTGTCGAGGACGCTGCGCCACGGGAACAGCGCATCGGCCTGGAAGACGAAGCCGATGTCGCGGCTGATGTCGGTGACCGGATTGCCCATGACGCGGACATTGCCGGTCGTCGGTCGCAGTAGGCCGGTGACCAGATTGAGCGTCGTCGACTTGCCGCAGCCGGTCGGCCCGACGACGCAAGCGAACTCGCCGCGCGCCACGGTCATGGTGAAATCCCGTATGGCCGTCATCATGTGGCCGTCCGGCGTGACGAAGCGCAGCGTCACATCGTCGATGGCAATCGCGGCATCGGCTGGTGGTGCGGCCTGAGACAGCTTTTTGGCCGCCATGGTTTGCACTTGCATGGCACACTCCTGAGGTGTTGGCGCGGAGATGCCACCGGTCGGCCAGCAGGCCTCCCATCATCGGCATCCGCAAAGGCGCCGCTGCCGAACTGATTCAGCCGAGCGGCGCAAGTTGTTGTTCTTCAACGAACGGAGCGGAAATCCGCACCCGCCAGCCGACGCTACTTGGCGGCGTCGACGAATTCCGTGGTGAAGGTCTTCGACAGGTCGATCTGCTTGCCCTGCAGGCTCTTCGAGAATGTCGAGAGCACTTTCAGCACCGTCTGCGGGCCATCGGCCGGCATCCGGCCATCGGGCGTGAACATCGCCTTGCCGCCGGCCAGGCCCTGTACGTAGAGGTCCTTGTTGCCGGCGTAATAGTCCTTCGGCATCTTGTCGGCGATTTCCTCGGCCGAATGCGTGGCGATGAACTTCATCGTCTTGACGAAGGCATTGGCGAGCTTTTGCGCCTCATCCTTGTGGCCTTCGAGCCAGGACGACTGGACGTAGAAAGAGGCGGCCGGATAGTCACCGCCCAGCGCTTCCTTGGTCTTTTCGGGCGTGCGCATGTCGACCAGCACGCTGGCCTCGCCGGTCTTGAGCAGCTGCGCGATGGTCGGCTCGGTGGTCATGCCGGCCTGGATCTGGTCCTGCTTGACGGCGGCGATGAAGGTGTTGCCGGCGCCGACCGGCAGCAGCGTGTAGTCGCCCGGCTTCAGGCCGTTGCGTACGGCAAGGTACTGGGTGAGGAAATCGGTCGAGGAACCGAGACCGGTGACACCAAGCGTGGCGCCCTTGAAATCGGCCGGCGACTTGATCTCGGGGTGCTTGGCGGAGACCAGCTCGACCTCGCCAGGTGCCTGGCTGAACTGGACGATCGACTGGATGTATTTACCCTTGGATTGCAGGTCGACGGTGTGGTCGTAGAAGCCGACGACGCCCTGCACGGCACCGGCCAGCAATTCGTTCTCGGCCTCGACACCGGCACGGGAATTGACGAGCTCGACGTCGAGCCCCTCATCCTTGAAGTAGCCGAGCTGCTGGGTGAGCACGGCCGGCAGGTAAATCTGCTTTTCCATGCCGCCGACGATGATGGTGATCTTGTCGGCCGCCGATGCCGTGCCCGTGGCAACAAGGGCAAGCGTCAAGGCTGCTGAACGCAAAATGCGTTTCGAGATGAAACCGGTCACTTAACTTCCTCCACCTGGCGGCACGCCTTCCCGGCTACGCCGCATTCCTCCTTACCGGCCGCTCCCGAACCGGTCACACGACGAACGCCGCAATGCCGTCATTGCATGCCCAAGCTTTCAGCTGGCTTTCAGTCGTTCTAGCGGCCGTGGAATCCGGTCACGAGGCTGCAAAACCGAGAACGTCGCGCATATCGTATTCGCCGGGCGGTCGTCCCGACACCCAAAGTACGGCGGCAATGGCGCCACGGGCGAACATGATGCGGTCGCCGGCAGCATGCGACAGGGTGACTATCTCGCCTTCGGCACAGAAGCTGACGCTGTGCTCTCCGACGATGCTACCGCCACGCATCACCGCAAAGCCGATCTCGCCGGCGGGACGCGCGCCGGTGACGCCGTCGCGGACGCGCTTGGCTACCGTGTCCAGTGCGACGCCGCGCCCACCGGCAACGGCATGGCCCAGCATCAGCGCGGTGCCGGATGGCGCATCGATCTTGTGGCGATGATGCGCCTCGAAAATCTCGGCATCCCAGTCGTCGGCATCGAGTGCTCTCGCCGCCTGCTCGACCAGCCCGACCAGCATGTTCAGCCCAAGCGAAAAGCTGCCGGAGCGGACAATGGGAATCGTTTTCGCGGCATCTACTATGGTCGCCAGTTCGGCGGCATCGAAACCGGTCGAGCCAATCACCAAAGCGGGGCTGCTGCGGTTTGCACAAAACCTTGCCAGGTCAGCCGATGCAGCAGGTGTGGTGAAATCGATGACGACATCGGCCATGGCAAGCGCTTCGTCGCGGCTCACCAGCCCGTCGCCGACATTGCCTGGTCGATGGAAGCGGGCGACGAGCGCCAGCCGCGGATCGGCCTGAACGGCCTCCGTCATCCGGCGACCCATGCGGCCGAGCGCGCCGGCGATGGCGATCCTGATCGGCGGTTGCGCCATGACGTCAATTATTTCCACATGCCGCGCATGCGCGCGCCGATGTCGACGCGCACTTCCGGCCGGGGCGCCCTGCCCTGTGCTTCTTGCGCGCTCGGCCATGACACCTGCTGGAACGCAGCAAGGATCGAGGCCGGAATGAAGCGGGTGCGCGAGGCATAGAGATGGCGGTCGCCGCGCGCCGCCTGGCCGTGCGGAAAGAAGCGCTGCGGCATGACCAGGTTGAGATTGTCCTTGGCCCGCGTCATCGCCACGTAGAGCAGCCGGCGCTCCTCCTCGATATCCTCCTTGGTGCCGACGCCGAGATCGGCCGGAATGCAGCCATCGACCGTGTTGAGCACAAAGACATTCTTCCACTCCTGGCCCTTGGCCGAGTGGATGGTCGACAGGATCAAATAATCCTCGTCGCGGTGCGGCGGTCCGGCCTGGTCGCTGGTCGCGTCCGGCGGATCGAGTGTCAGTTCGGTCAGGAAGCGTTCGCGCGACGCATAGCCCGACCCGATCTGCTCGAGCTGCAACAGGTCGGCGCGGCGTGTGATGACATCCTCATGGATGCGCTCCAGATGCGGCTCGTACCACAGCCTGACCTGCTCGAGATCGGCCGGCCATTTGGCGCCGGCCCGCAGGCCGGAATAAAGCGAGACAAAGGCCGGCCAGTCATCCGCCGCGCGTTGCGGCGGGCGCCAGCCGGCAAGGCCCATCGCCTCGTCTAGCGCCGTCGTCATCGTCTCGACGATCTGCGCGGCAGCCGAAGGGCCGATGCCCGGCATCAACTGCAGGACGCGAAAACCGGCGACACGGTCGCGCGGGTTTTCAGCGAAACGCAGGACCGCCAGCACATCCTTGACATGCGCGGCGTCGAGGAATTTCAGGCCACCGAACTTGACGAAGGGAATGTTGCGACGCGTCAGTTCGATTTCGAGCGGTCCGCTGTGGTGCGAGGCGCGAAACAGCACCGCCTGCGATTTCAGCGCCGTGCCGGCCTCGCGCTCGGCAAGGATCGTATCGCAGACGAAGTTGGCCTGCTCGACCTCGTCGCGCACGCTGACCAGCCTTGGCTTGTCGGTTGATTTGCGCTCCGACCAAAGATTTTTCGTAAAACGCTCCGAGGCCTCGCCGATGACCGCATTGGCGGCGGCCAGAATGGTCTCGGTCGAGCGGTAGTTGCGCTCCAGCATGACCACATCGGCGGCCTGTGCGAATTGCTTTGGAAAATCGAGGATGTTGCGCACCTCGGCGGCGCGGAAAGAATAGATCGACTGCGCATCGTCGCCGACCACCGTCAGCCCGGCACCGTCGGGCTTAAGTGCCATCAGGATCGAAGCCTGCAGCCGGTTGGTGTCCTGGTATTCGTCGACCAGCACGTGATCGAAACGCCCGCCGAGATGCGCCGCGATTTCCGGCTCGGCCGCCATCTGCGCCCAGTAGAGCAGCAAATCGTCGTAATCGAGCACATTCTGCGCCTGCTTGGCTTCGACATAACCGGCAAACAGCAGCTTCAGCTGATCGGCCCAGCCGGCGCACCAGGGGAAGGCAGAGCCCAGCACCTCACCGAGCGGCGCCTGAGCGTTGACGGCGCGCGAGTAGATGGCAAGGCAGGTGCCCTTGGTCGGAAAGCGCGCCTCCGTCTTGGAGAAGCCGAGTTCGTGGCGCACCAGATTCATCAGATCGGCGGAATCCTCGCGATCATGGATGGTGAAGGCCGGATCGATGCCGATCTCCAGCGCATAGTCGCGCAACAGCCGTGCACCGATGCCGTGAAAGGTGCCGGCCCAGGTCAGCGCATCGGTGATGACCGCGGCGTCGCGGCCGAGCACTTCGCCGGCGATGCGTTCGACGCGCTTGGCCATTTCGGAGGCGGCGCGCCGCGAGAAGGTCATCAGCAGGATGCGGCGCGGGTCGGCGCCCTTGACGATGAGATGAGCGACGCGATGCGCCAGCGTGTTGGTCTTGCCCGAGCCGGCGCCGGCAATGACCAGCAACGGACCTGCGATCTTGCCGTCGCCATGTTCGACGGCCTGGCGCTGGGCATCGTTCAGCCGGGCGAGATAGGCAGGCTGGGCAGTCGATTCCACAAAGGTCGAATCATGGGCGGCGAGGTTCATCGCCCATCAAGCATCGTTTCCGCTTTGTTCGCAACATAGAAGCGGCACGACGAATTAGCGCCTGTCATCGACACCCATGGCCGCCGATTGTCGGCGCAGAGCGTCGCGGTCGCTTCTCGATGTGGGCAACAGAAGGGGATCGATGTCGCCGGGCACGTCATCGATCATCCTGCGCGCGAGGCGGTAGGTGAGAAAGGCAAAGGTGCCGGCCAGAAGCAAACGGATCATGCTGCGGTCTCCTCTAATAGAGATCAACCGCAGGCGCGGCGTTTTGTTCCCGTTCGCAACCAAACCAACATGGCCCCGTTTTGAGATTGGAGGTTCATTGTGAGATTGGAGGCGGTAGCGATGAAAAAACTAGGATTAGTCCTCGTTCTGGTGGCTTTGACTGTCTCGGCCTGCGACAACAAACTGCCACCGACAAAGGCGCCCCTTGCCGAACAAAGTTCTCACGCCAGCAATCCTGCCATGAACGCAGGGACTGTCGGCAAGTGAATATGGTCGATGCAGTCAGGTGACGGTCGGAGCCTCAGGCATTGACGCGATGCACTCCTCAAGGCGATCGAGGCGGAACTTGGCATTGCGCAATTCGTGCCCTGCTTCATGTCGCTGCTGACGGCCCCGGGACGGTGACGCCGCCGTGAGGTTTCTTTCGAGTTCAGCGATGCGCGCACGCACCTGCCGCGCCTCGTCCTGACGCAACGCCTTTATCCAGCCTCGCCCGCGCATCCGGCTTCCCGCAAATACCTCAAAGACCTGCGGCTTCCATGCCAGAAGAATTTTAACGTCCGGCAAGTGCGAATATTCCAAATTTAATGAGCACTAATTTAGCAGCTTTTCTTTGACGCAATTCCGGACGGAAAACCGTTCACACTTTTCCTGGAATTGCTCTAGCGCCGCAACGAAGAAGGCCGGCGCCGCTTGGGAGGAGAAGGCGCCGGCCAAGCGGATAAGAGGTCCGCCGCGTAGCGGAGGTTAGCTGAGTCTTTCCGTCGCGTCATTGAAGATCGTCGTTTGATAAAAATGTACAATGCCGGTTCGAACAGCCAATCAAATCACGGATCATCTGCCGGTCGCGTTGCCCAGTCTTTGCCTGGCGATGGCGACATGGAAATTCGTGCCGAACAACAACCCGTCATCGTTGAAGTCGTAGCTGGAATTGTGCAGCGGCGCCGAGGCCTCACCATTGCCAAGGAAGACGAAGCAGCCCGGCACGTGGTCGAGGAAGCGGGCGAAATCCTCCGACGCTGTCATCGGCTCGCGGGCGACCGCGATATTGCCGGGCTCGAAGACGTTTTTGGCAGCGGCGAAGGCCGCGTCAACCAGTTCGGCATCGTTGCGCAGCGGCACGAATTCTCGGGTGTAGTTCACCTCGGCGGTGACATTGTAGGCGGCAGCTGTGCCTTCGGTGATGACGCGCATCTGGCGTTCGATCTCGGCGCTGACTTCCGGCCGGAAACTGCGCGCGTCGCCGAGGATGCGGGCAAGACCGGGCAGCGCGTTGCGGGTACCGTCGGTGATCAGTTCGGTCACCGAAACCACCGTTATGTCGGCCGGGCTCAGCCGGCGCGAGACGATGGTCTGCAGATTGGTGACCAGCGCGCAGGCGGCTACCAGCGTTTCGTTGGCCGAATGCGGCCGCGCCGCGTGGCCGCCGAGCCCCCTGAGCACAATCTCGAAGTTGTCCTCGGCCGACATGACAGGACCGGCGCGGGTTTCGAAATGGCCGACGGGAAGGCCGGGCATGTTATGCAGGCCAAAAACCTCGTCGAAAGGGAAGCGCTGCATCAGGCCATCGTCGAGCATGGCCAGTGCGCCCTTGCCCCACTCCTCGGCCGGCTGGAAGATGAAGCGCACGGTGCCGTCGAAACCACCCTCGCCGGCCAGCCTCTTTGCCGCGCCGAGCAGCATGGCTGTGTGGCCGTCATGGCCGCAGGCATGCATGACGCCGGGATTGCCGGAGCGATAGGGCGCGGTCGACTGCTCTGCTATGCGCAGCGCATCCATGTCGGCCCGCAGCGCAATGGCGCGGTTGCCGGTCCCGCGCTTCAGCGTGCCGACGACACCGGTGCCACCGACACCCTCAGCGACATCGTCCAAGCCGAATTCGCGCAGCTTGGCGGCGACGAAGGCAGCGGTTCGCCTCTCCTCGAAGCCGAATTCGGGATGCGCATGCAAATCACGCCGCCAATTGGTCATCTCGCGCTTCAGCGTTTCGGGATCGAGTTCAGCCATTCCTTCGCCCCTCCGCAAGTTCGGTGATCACATCAAGCAGGATGTTGGCGCCAGCAACAAGCTCGGCATCTTCGGTGTGCTCATGCGGACTGTGGCTGATGCCTCCGGCGCTCGGCACGAAGATCATTGCCGCCGGCGCGATGCGGGCGATCATCTGCGCGTCATGGCCGGCGCCCGAGGTCATGCGCCGCGAGACGAGCCCGCGCCTCCTCGACGCGGCCTCGATCAGTTCGACGACTCGACCGTCGAAAATAACGGGCTCGAAGCGGGCCAGCCTTTCGACCGTCACGGTGATGCCCTCGGCGGCGAGCAGTTGCAGAAAGGCAGCCAGCGCCGCCTCCTGCGCCTGCAAGCGCTGCTCGTCGGGATCACGCAGATCGACGGTGAAGACGGCGCGTGAGGGAATGACGTTGATGGCGTTCGGCTCCAAGCGCATCGTGCCGACAGTGGCAACGGTTGGCGCATTGGAGGCCGCCGCAAGGTCGTGCAGGAAGGTGACCACGCGTGCCGCGGCGTATCCGGCGTCGCAGCGCATCGACATCGGTGTGGTGCCGGCATGGTTGGCGACGCCATCGAGAGTGAGGCGCTGCCAGGAAATCCCTTGCAGGGTTTCCACCGCGCCGATCGGAATGCCTTCGCGCTCCAGGACCGGCCCCTGTTCGATATGCAATTCGACATAGATGTGCGGCTTGAGAAAACCCGGTTCGCGGTCGCCGGCATAGCCGATGCGGGCGAGTTCCTGTCCGAGCATGCTGCCATCGGTCCCGACTGCGGCAAGTGCTGCTTTGACATCGACGCCGCCGGCATGGACCAGCGATCCCATCATGTCGGGAGAAAAGCGCACGCCCTCCTCATTGGTGAAGGCGGCGACGGCGAGCGGACGCGACGGCGAGAGCCCCGAGGCCTTCAGCGTCTCGATCACCTCCAGCCCGGCAAGCACGCCGTAGCAGCCATCATAGATGCCGGCGTCGATGACCGTGTCGATATGCGAGCCGATGAGCAGCGGCGCCTCGCCTGCATTGTCGGCGCTCTGCCAGATGCCGAAAATATTGCCAATGCGGTCGATGGCGACATCGAGCCCGGCCTGCCGCAGCCAGCCGACGAAGAGGTCGCGGCCCTGCTTGTCGGTGTCGGAAGCGGCCAACCGGGTCAGCCTGCCCTCATCGTCGCGGCCAACGGCACCGAGTTCACGGATGCGGCCAAGCAGGCGCTTTGCATCGATCGCGATCATGGTGTCGCCTCGGCTGCGAGCTTGCCGGCCAGCACATCGGCCGAACTCATGCCGACCAGTTCGGCATAGCGATGCGGGTCGGTGGCACCTTCGGTATTGATCACCAGCACGCGGGATTTGCCGTCGAGGCCAAGATCGGCCTTGTTCTCGCCCATCGCCCGGATCAGTCCGGCAAGGCCGACGCCGCCGCTCTCGCCAGCGACGATCACCGGATCGCTGCCGGCCGGCCGGGCCAGCCGTCGCATCACCGCGATGGCGTCGTCCTCGTCCACGGTCATGAAGGCGTCGGCGACGCGCGCCAGCACCCGCCAGGCGACCTGTGAAGCTTCGTAGCATTCAAGCATGGCCATCACCGTCGGCTGGTCGTGCGCGACCTTGACCACATGCCCTGCCCGGGCAGCCGCGACAACGCAGGCCGCGCGGGCCGGTTCTACGACAATGAAATTTGGCCTGGCGTCGCCGAGCACGATGGCGAGATGGCCGGCCACTGCGGCGGCAATGCCGCCGACGCCTGCCTGAACGAAGACGTGGGTCGGCGGTTCCCGGAGCTGGCGCAGCGCTTCGCGCACGATCGCCGTATAGCCCTGCATCACCAGGCCGGGAATGCGCTCGTATCCCGGCCACGACGTATCCGACACCACGGTCCAGCCCTTCTCGGCCGCGACCTTGGCGGCTTGCTTGACCGAGTCGTCATAATTGCCATCGACACGGACCATCTCCGCCCCGTAGCGGCCGATCGCGGCGATGCGCTCGTCGCTGACGCCGGCATGGACAAAGATCACGGCCCTGGCGCCGGCAAGCTCGGCGCCTTGCGCGACCGAGCGGCCGTGATTGCCGTCGGTGGCGCAGGCAAAAGTCATCCTTGCGGCGACCGCGCGAACATCGGCCCGGTTGAGATCCTCGACATCGACAGGGCGGCCAAGCCGCTTGCCTGCCTCCTCCAGCACCAGGCGAAAGACAGCATAAGCGCCGCCCAGAGCCTTGAAGCTGCCAATACCGAGACGAAAGCCCTCATCCTTGACATGCAACGCACCGACGCCGAGTTCGCCCGCCAGCGCCGGCAGCGCATGCAGCGGGGTCTCACGATGATTGTCACGATGGGCGAGGAAGCGCTCGACTGTGTCGGCTCCGGCAATTCCAAGGATTTCAGCGTCGGCCGTATCAAGCGGCTTACCGTGCAGAGCATTGCGATTTGGCAGGAACACTGGCGTCTCCTTGGCAGTCCGCGAGACCATATTGCAGCGGGGACGCAAAGTGCGCTGTAATTGAACCTCCGAAATGCAAGTTTGTTTCGCCGGGATATCTCCATTGCCTCCATCGCCACCTTCACTCGACAGTTTCGATCTCGCCATCCTTGCTATCCTGCAGCGGGACAACACGACGCCGCAGCGCCTGATCGGCGAAGCGGTGAACCTGTCGGCGCCGGCGGTGCAGCGCCGCATCAAGCGCATGAAGCAGACCGGCGTCATCGCAAGCAATGTCGCCATCATCGAGCCCGCGGCGGTCGGCCAGCCGATCACCATCTTCGTCGAGGTGGAACTGGAGAGCGAGCGCACCGAGCTCATCGACGCGGCCAAGCGGCAATTCTCGGAAACGCCTGAAGTGCAGCAATGCTACTACGTCACCGGCGAAGCCGACTTCATCCTCGTTCTCACCGTGACGGATATGGGCGCCTATGAGGCGCTGACGCGAAAACTGTTCTTCGACAGCAACAATGTCCGGAAATTCCGCACCTTCGTCGCCATGGACCGCGTCAAGGTCGGGCTGACGGTGCCGTTGCCGGATTGAGCCTTGCCAGCCGGCTGGCTCGAGTTGCCATGCTTTTGACATTCTCCGGAAGCGAATTGGGTTGGGAGGCGCGCTTGGACGACACCACGACAGTAGCGATCATTGGTGCCGGGCCGGCGGGCCTGGCCGTTGCCGCATGCCTGCGGCAGGCCGGCATCGACTTCGTCATCATCGAAAAAGAGCAGCAGGCCGCGCCTGCCTGGCGGCGCCACTACGAGCGCGTCCACTTGCACACGACCAAGCGCTACTCGTCGCTGCCCTTCGTGCCCTTTCCCAAGCACTATCCGCGTTATGTGCCGCGCGATCTCTTTGTCGACTATCTCGATGCCTATGCGCAACGCTTCGACCTCAAGCCGCGGTTTGGGGAAACGGTGAAAGCGATCACCCGGGAGGGTCGCGGCTGGCTCATCGACGCCACATCCGACCCGTTGCGCACCAAACATGTGGTGATTGCGTCAGGCTACAATGCCGAGCCCCTGCGGCCCGGATTTGCCGGCATAGACACCTTCACCGGCAAGACATTGCACAGCGCCGATTATCGCAATGCCACGCCTTTCACCGGTCAGTCGGTGCTGGTCATCGGCATGGGCAATACCGGCGCCGAGATTGCGCTCGATCTGGCAGAAAACGGCGCACAGCCGACGATTTCCGTGCGCGGCGGCGTTCACATCGTGCCACGCGAACTGTTCGGCGTTCCCATCCAGATGGTCGGCATGGCGACGCGCCTGGGGCCGCAGCGCCTCAACGATGCTCTTTTCCCCGTCATCCTCGACCTGGTGCTGGGCAGGCTGGAAAAATATGGGCTCAAACGGCCGGGACATGGATTGCTGGAACAGATTGCGATTGCATCGCGCATTCCGGTGATCGACGTGGGCACCATCGGCAAGATTCGCGAAGGCGCGATCAAGGTCGCGCCCGATATCGCCGAGATCTCGCAACGCGGTGCGCGCTTTACCGACGGCAAACACGGCGAATTCGACGCGATCATCTTCGCCACCGGCTACCGGCCAGGCTATGCCAGATTTCTCGAGCCCGGCATCCAGCCGGACCGCAGCGGCGTTACCCCCCAAGCGTCGGATCTCGGCCTCTACCTCATCGGTTTCCACAACGCAGTCACCGGATTGCTGCGCGAAATTGGCATTGAGTCCCAGGCGATCGCCGACGACATCCGGCACCGGGTGAACAGGAAAAAGGCTTCCGAAATCCTGCCGGTGTGATCCGCGGGCTGCCTTATCCCAGTGCAGTCTTCAGCATCATGCCGGCGATCTCCTTGGTCAGCTTGGCGGCGACAAGCGCCGTCATGTTTGAGAGATCCTGGCGCGGATTGTATTCGACGATGTCGGCGGCGACGATCGGCTGGTCGATGCCTTGAATGAGATTGATGACCTGCCGGGTCGACAGCCCGCCCGGCTCGCGGTGCGAAACGCCGGGCGCAAAGGCGGGGTCGAGCCCGTCGATATCCATCGAGATATAGACCGGTGTCTTGAGGTCGAGCCGCAGGCCTTCGCTGAAGCGCGCCGCCTCCACCACCTCGACGCCGAAACGCTTGAACTGGTCGCGGTGGTGGTCGTTGACGGTGCGCAGCCCGATCTGGATCAGCCGGACGGCGAGCCGATCCTCCATGATGCGCGCGAAGGGTGATGTATGCGAACGCGGGTTGTCGCCATAGGAATGGTAGATGTCGGGGTGCGCATCGATATGAACGATCGTCAGGTCGGGGTGACGTCGGTGCACCGCGCGCAGCACCGGCCAGGAGATTGCATGGTCGCCGCCCAGGCTGATCAGCGGATGGCCGGCATCCAGCGCGCGTCCGACCTCGCTTTCGATCCGTTCCCAGGGGTCGCCGCCACCCGCAAAGTCGATGTCGCCATGGTCGACGAAACGGCCGGTCAGATCGAAGCCGGTCTCACTCCACGAACTGTAGGCATCGGAATGCAGCTCCCGCCGGATCAGGGCCGGTGCTTCGGCCGCGCCGCTTAGATAGGACGAGTTCTCGTCATGCGGTATTCCCAGAAGCGAAATCGCGCCTGCCATCGACATCCTCCCCGATGCTGAGAACGCCCTCTATAGCCGCGCGAGTTGGCCGTTGCGACGACAGCTGCTTGGGCCAGGTGCAGCGCCAGGAGAGATCGGCGGCCGGCTAAGCCGCCAGCTCGTCCGCCTTGCGCAGCCAGACCTTATTGTCGTGGAAGGCGGCACCGCCATAGGGCGCGGGCGCGTCGGCGCCGGTCAGCACGTTGATGCCCTCGCCGCGCTCATGCGCGCCGTTTGGCCAGATGCCTTCGGCGATCACCACGCCGCGCTTGATGCCGCCGAAGAATTTCGCGTGCAGCACCAGGTCGCCGCGCTGGTTGCCGACCTCGACACGGTCACCATCGGCGAGGCCGAGGTCCGCCGCATCGTCGGGGTGCAGGAGCAGCACCGGCCTGCCTTCCTTTTCCTTCGACACCGGCGTCTCGGCAAAGGTCGAGTTGAGGAAATTGCGCGCCGGCGAGGTCGTCAGCCGGAACGGGTGCGCCTCGTCGGCCACTTCGATCAGATCGATATGGTCGGGAAACTCGGGCAGTTGTTCCACCGGTCCGAACAGGCCCATGCTCTTCGGCGGCCGGTTGGGAGCCGCCTGGCCGGTCCAGTCGGCACGAAAGCGGAATTTTCCATCCGCATGGCCAAACCCCTTGATGAAATGCGCGGTCTCGAAATCCGGCTGCAGATCGAGCCATTTTTGCTCTTTCAAGCTGTCGAAGCTACCCAGCCCGCGCTTGCCGAGAATGATGTCGATATGCTGCTGCTCGGTGAGGCCAAAGCCGGGGCGGTCGGCGACGCCGAGACGCTCGGCCAGCTGCTCGATGACGAAATGGTTGGTGCGCGGCCCCTCCGGCGGCTCGATCAGCTTGGGGCCGAGCGTGATGTGCTGGTTGCCGCCGCCCTTGTAGACGTCGTCGTGCTCGAGGAACATCGTCGCCGGCAACACGACATCGGCAAGCTTGGCGGTGTCGGTCATGAACTGCTCATGCACGCACGTGAACAGGTCGTCGCGCAGAAAACCCTGCTTCACCAGCCGCTGCTCGGGCGCAACGTTCACCGGGTTGGTGTTCTGGATCAGCATCGCCGTCACCGGCGGTCCGCCGTAAAGCGCATCTGCAGCACCCGTCAGCACCGGACCGATGCGCGAATGGTCGAGATAGCGGATCGAGGGATCGCGCATCCTTGAGCCTTCCAGCACATCCTGGTTGAGCTTGAAGATGCCGGAATTCGAATGGAAGGCGCCGCCGCCCTCATACTGCCAGCTGCCGGTGACTGCGGCGATGCAGGAGGCGGCATGCATGTTGACGGCGCCGTTGCGCTGGCGGGCGAAGCCATAGCCGAGGCGGAAATAGGTTTTCTTGGTCGTACCGACGAGGCGGGCGAAGGCTTCGACCTCGGCGACCGACAGACCTGTGATCTCGGCCGCCCACTCCGGCGTGCGCGTGCGCAGATGCTCTTCCAGACCCTTCGGATCGTCGGTGTATTTCTCGAGATAGGCGCGGTCGGCCAGGCCTTCCCTGAACAGCACATGCATCACCGCGCAAGCCAGCGCGCCATCGGTGCCGGGCATCAGAACCAGGCCCATGTCGGCCTGCTTCATCGTCGCGTTTTCATAGACATCGATGACGACGATTTTTGCGCCGCGTTCCTTGCGCGCCTTGATGGCGTGGGTCATCACATTGACCTGTGTGACCACGGCATTGGTGCCCCAGATCACCACGCAGTCGGACTTCGCCATCTCGCGCGGGTCGGGCCCGCGCAAGGCGCCGGCCCCCATCATCCAGCCGGTCCAGGCGAGGTTGGTGCAGATCGAGCCGAAGAAGCCTGAATACTTTTTCGCATGACGCAGCCGGTGGATGCCGTCGCGCTGAACCAGCCCCATCGTGCCGGCATAGAAATAGGGCCAGACCGTCTCCGAGCCGTATTTTGCCTCGGCGGCGATGAACTTTTCGGCGACGAGGTCGAGTGCGGCCTCCCAGCTGGATTCCTTCCAGATGCCATCGCCCTTGGCGCCGGCGCGGATCAATGGCTTCAGCAGCCGGTCGGGGTGGTGGACACGGTCGGCATAGCGCGCAACCTTGGCGCAGACGACACCTGACGTATAGCTGTTGGACTTGGCGCCATGGACGCGGCCGATGCGATTGCCGTCGAGCAACTCGACCTCGAGCGCGCAGGTCGACGGGCAATCATGCGGACAGGCCGAATGGCCGATGCGGAGCTTGGCGTGCTGGTTCATGGGGGGCATGTCTAGCGGGTTTCAAAGGGCGCGTGTAGGGCCAGATGATTAGCCAATCTCCCCACTTGTGGGGGAGATGTCCGGCAGGACAGAGGGGGGCGCGAAGGATCGCGACCTATCTATTCGTGCCCGAAGCCGGCGGTAGGCGATTGCAAAAAGACTGACAGGTTGGCGGGACAGCGCCCCCCTCTGCCCTGCCGGGCATCTCCCCCACGAGGGGGGAGATTGGCTCTACTCCGCCGTGCCTTCCTCATATTCGGCCGACATGGTCAGCCATTTTTCTTCGTGGCCGGCCAGCGTCTGGGCAAGCTGCGAGCGTTCCTTGGCCAGGCGTGTCGCCGTCGAGGGATCCTTTTCGTAGATCGCCGGATTGGCCAGTTCATCCTCGATGCCGTCGATACGCTTGCGGATACGGTCCATCAGCGCTTCGGTGGCGCGGATTTCCTTGGCCAGCGGCTCGAAGGCGGCGCGGCGCGCTGCCGCATCGCGGCGGCGGTCGGCTTTTGAGGCCTTATCCGCCTCGCGCTTGCCGCGGCGGTCGCCGGACACGCCGGTGACCAGCGTCTTGTAGTCCTCAAGGTCGCCATCATACGGGTTGACCGCGCCATCCTTGACCAGCCACAGCCGATCGGCCGTCGCCTCCAGGAGATGGCGGTCGTGCGAGATCAGGATGACGGCGCCGGGAAACTCGTTCAGCGCATGGATCAGCGATTCGCGGCTGTCGATGTCGAGATGGTTGGTCGGTTCGTCGAGGATGAACAGGTTCGGCCCCTCGAAGGCCGACAGGCCCATCAACAGGCGCGCCTTCTCGCCGCCGGACAGGTCCTTGGCGGGCGTATTCATTTTCTCGGTCGTCAGACCAAATTGGGCGACCCGGCCGCGCACCTTGGATTCCGGTGCCTCCGGCATCAGCCGGCGGACATGCTCGTAGGCGTTTTCCTCCGGCCGCAGATCGTCGAGCTGGTGCTGGGCGAAGATCGCCACCTTCAGCCCGGGCGCTACTGTCATCGTGCCACTCTCCTGCTTGAGCCGGCCGGACAGCAATTTGGCGAAGGTCGACTTGCCGTTGCCGTTGGCGCCGAGCAGCGCGATGCGGTCGTCGGCGTCGATGCGCAACGTCATCTTCTTCAGGATCGGCTGCCCTTCGGTATAGCCGACATTGACGTTGTTCAGCGCCACGATCGGCGAGGCCACCGTCTTCACCGGTTCGGGGAAAGAGAACGGCCGCACTGAATCGTTGACGATGGCCGCGATCGGCTTCATCTTCTCCAGCGCCTTGATGCGCGACTGCGCCTGCCTGGCCTTCGAGGCCTTGGCACGGAAGCGTTCGACGAAGGATTCCATATGCTTGCGGGCGGCTTCCTGTTTGACGCGGCCCTTTTCCTGCAATTCCTTCTGCTCGCTATACTGGCGCTCGAACTGGTCGTAGCCGCCGCGCCAGAAGGTCAGCTTCTTCTGGTCGAGATGAACGATCGAGTTGACGGCGCGATTGAGCAGGTCGCGATCGTGCGAAATCAGCAACACGGTGTGCGGATACTTCGACACATAGTTTTCCAGCCACAGCGTGCCTTCGAGATCGAGATAGTTGGTCGGCTCGTCGAGCAGCAGAAGGTCAGGCTCTGAAAACAGCACGGCGGCCAGTGCCACGCGCATGCGCCAGCCACCGGAGAAGGACGAGGCGGGACGGCGTTGCGCGACATCGTCGAAACCGAGGCCGGCCAGGATGGTGGCGGCGCGGGATTCGGCGGAATGTGCGTCGATGTCGGCCAGCCGCATGTGAATGTCGGCGATGCGGTGCGGATCGGTGGCCGTCTTTTCCTCTTCGAGCAGCGCCGTGCGCTCGAGGTCTGCCTTCAGCACGATCTCGATCAGCGGCTCCTCGGTTCCCGGCGCTTCCTGCGCCACCTGGCCGATGCGCGTGTTCTTCGGCAGGTTGATCGAGCCGGTCTCGGAGGGAAAATCTCCGGTGATGGCTTTGAACAGCGTCGTCTTGCCGGTGCCGTTGCGACCGACAAGGCCGGCCTTGGTGCCGGCCGGCAAGGTCAGCGAGGCGTGGTCGAGAAGCAGGCGCCCGGCCATGCGGAGCGAAAGGTCGTTGATTACAAGCATGGTGGCGCTTTTGCACTGGACATCAACGCTTCGCAAGACCTTGCGGGCCAGTTGGTCGCACAAGGCCTGAGAACGGCGCGCGCAACCGCGCCGTCAGGGCAGCCGATCAGTGGCTTGCCATACCAGTCAAGCCGCGCTCAGACAGTCGCCTTGCGCTTTGGCTTGGCCACGGCGGCCGGCACTGCTGCCGGCTTGCGGCCGAGCCCTGTCGACTTCGCCAGCGCCGACCGGGTCGCCGAGTAATTCGGAGCGACCATCGGATAGTCCGGCGGCAAACCCCATTTGGCCCGATAGTCGTCCGGGCTCAAACCATAGTCTGTCCTGAGGTGTCGCTTGAGCGACTTGAACTTCTTTCCGTCCTCCAGGCAGACGATGTAGTCGGGAAACACCGACTTTTTCGGATTGACGGCCGGAACAAGGCTCGGACTTTCCACGACGGCTGCACCAGCCAGCTTTCGAACCGCAGTGCTGACACTGGCAATCAGGTCAGGCAGGCCGGAAGCTGGAAGCGGATTGTTGCCTACATAGGCCGAGACAATATCGGCTGTTAGCTCGATAACGGTCTTATCCTCGATATTTGACAATTCTTTCACCCTATTTGCGACAAAGTCGTCCACCCCAGCGAAGACTTTTGTCGATGTATCTCTTTAACCGCGTCCCCCAACGGGTCGCCAAGTGCCAAAACGAATCAAGACTTGGCGTCAACTATTTTTATTGGAAAGTGACGACGTGCAAATTAGAAAATCTAATACTTGGACGCAGCAGACTTGGTTGTCCGGGCGTCGGCCAATATCTCAAGAATACGCCGCCAGCGAGCACACCGCCCGAAATCCTTCTGTTCAATCGCCTTCTCGGCCTTCATCGCCGCGTAAAGCGGTGCCTCGGCGCCAAATTCCTTGATGAGCCAATCTGCTTCCTGCCTGGCGAGACGTTCATTTTCATCAAACATAGTCTTGCGCCTCCGAACGTTCCAGGCCGACCGCGATACAACTGCCGATGACGAGGACAGCGCCGGCAATGGCGGTGGCCGTCAGTCGTTCGCCGGACAAAGTCAGCAGCAACGTCGAAGCAATCGGCGTGAGATAGGCGACGACAGCGACCTTGCCGCTGCCTTCTAGCTTCAAGGCGCGCGACCAGAAGTAATAACCTAGCCCCATCGGGCCGGCGCCGAGATAGAGCCCAAGCGCCAGATCCACGCCGGCCGGCCAGGCGGCGCCTTCGCCAGCGGACCATAAGAGCGTCAAGGCGACGCCGACCAGCGACGACGGCAACAACAAGCGCTCCGGCGACGTGGCGAGCCGTCCCACCATCACCGAATAGAAAGCCATGCACAGCGCAGACCCGAATGCAGCGAAATAGCCGACGAGATCGCCCTGGAACCAGTTGCTCTCACGCCCTCCCGAAATCACCAGCGCGACGCCGACGAAGCCAAGGGCCGCGGCAAGGCCGAGCAGAGCCGGACGCCGCGGATTTTCGAAGACGATCACTGCCGCGGCAACCATCAAGGGCCAAGTATATGCCACGAGATTGGCTTCGATCACCGGCATCGAGGCGAAGGCGATGTATTGCAGCACCATGGTACCGACGAGACCGATGAAACCGACCACGAGCGGCGCCAACGCCGCCCCGGCCATGACCGGCGCGGCCTTTTCCCGGCTCATCAGCCGGATGGCGGCGAAGACCAGTGCAGCGCCTGCAAATTGCAGGAACTGCACCTGCGACACCGGATGGTTCGCCAAGAGGGATTTACCGACCAACGCATTGGTCGACCACAAAGCCACCGCGCCGGTGGCAAAGACCAGCGCGGATCTGACTACCATGTGTCCCTCGCTCCGCCTGCGACCGGTGCTTCAACGGCGGCCGGCGTGGGATGCTCCGCCTCGAACCGGCGATAGGCCGGCAACTGGTTGGTCCAGACGTCTTCGGCCAGCTCGTTGACCCATTCGCGGTCTTGATCATTGTCGGCGGCAAGATAGAACATTCTGTTATCGTCGACATAGGGCTTGGCCACCGAGCGCTGGTTGAGCACCAGGGTGACACGCTCGCCATAGTGGATCGGCGCCGTGCGATGCAGGACGCCAAGGAACTGGCCGAGCGTCGCGTATTTCATCTTGTGATCGATGCGCATGATGCGGTTGCGCGGGATTTCGCGTCCGGATTCGAGAATGGCGCGGCCGGTCTCGGAATCGTCGCAATAAATTTCGAGATGACCGCCGACCAGCGGATCGCTGATCGACAGCGGAATGAGTTCGGTGACCGGAACGCCGTCGCAATGCCATTCGACGGCGCCGTCCCTGGGATTCATGAAGGTGACGGTCGAGCCGACGATCGACAGCGGATACGGCTCCAGCTTCGTGCCCATCATGTCGGACAGCCGCTCCAGGCGCAGCTTGTCGTGTAGCAACTCCTTGATTTCAGGGATGAAACGGTCGGCGCCGGTGATGAAGGTCAGGTCGAGGTGCTTGTGCACGGCATGGCTGGCCTTGAGCTTCAGGGCGGCCTCCTCGATTGCTGCAAGCAGTGCCGGGTCATAGCCATGCAGAAACTGCGCAACGCCGAAACTCGACACTTTCCAGGCGGTTTCGTGTCCGATAATGGCCTCGCGGCTCATCGCATAGCGCAGTTCGGGTATGGTATGTGCGTTCATTGTACTTCTCCAAGTGGGGGGCAAACACTTGGTTAACAGTCAATTAAATTAGCCCCCCCTGTAAAATTAGGAATGCTAGTGCTACCCTAAGCCCAGCTTAAGGTCGAACCCAGTGCGTCTGCTCAGTCAGGTCAACCTCAATTCGCTGAAAATCGTGGAGAGTGCTGCGAGGCACGGCAATTTCACGCGTGCCGGCGAAGAGCAGTTCATCACCGCTTCCGCGGTCAGCCAGCGCGTCAAAAGCCTGGAGGATCAGCTGCGTTTCAAGATCTTCCAGCGCGGCGGCAATGCGGTGTCGCTGACGCCGGAAGGCGAGACTTATGTCTCGCGCGTTCGCGAGGCGCTGGAGCGGATCGTTGCTGCCAGCATGGAAGCGACAGGGCAATCGCAGGAGCATGTGCTGAAGATATCCGTGCTGCCGACCTTTGCCGCGCGCTGGCTGTTTCCGCGCCTGCCGCTGTTCCAGCGGCAACATCCCGATATCGTGATGCGGGTTTCGACCTCCTACGCGACGCATGAGTTCACGACCTCCGATTTCGATCTCGAAATCCGCTATGGCGACGGCCACTTTAACGGGCTGCTATCCGATCTGCTGTTTCGGGAAGACCTGACGCCGGTGTGCAGCCGCAAGCTGTTCCATGAAGTTCTGGGGGACAAGCCGCTGTCAAAGGTGACGCCGGACGACCTCCAGTACTTCACGCTGCTGCATTCCGACACCTGCACTCAGAACTGGCAATCCTGGCTTGGCTTCGCCGGCGCCAGCTTCGTGCTCAGCGAAACCAAAAGCATCTATTTCGATTCGTGCATGATGTCCTACGAGGCGGCCAATGCCGGAATGGGTTTTGCCGTGGCCAACCGTGCCTATATGGCCAGCGATATCCGCGCCGAGAGGCTGGTCGCTCCCTTTGACGTCCATCACCCAAACACGGCCGGTTGGTATTTCGTCTCCCCCCACAAGAGCCTTGCCGCACGCAAGGTGCAGATGTTCAAACAATGGGTGATGGCGGAAGCGGCCCAGACACAGCGCGAATTGGATAGCGAAATCAGCTACCTGGTTTCCGAAGCTGTCTGAAATTTCTGAGTGGCTTGGTGTAAAAGCGATGCTGCAGCAAAAGATGCGGCAATAGCCGGCGTAGGCCCCGGACTTAGAACGAAACAATCTCAATCAGGCGAAGGCCCTTCCCTCCTCGGTGCGCTGGAAATGCACCAGGTCGAGCGGCACGGAAGGGGCGGCCTAGAACCGTCAGGATCATATGCGCCTGGCCGCGGTGATGGGTCTGGTGGTTGAGAACAGCACATTTACTGGTGGAAACGTCGGCGGAGCGTTGAATCAGGGGGTGCGGTAGCATTCCGCGCCCGCGCTGCCGGGGGCTATATCTTGTCAGTTCAATTCAATAGGCGTGTTCCTGTCGAAATTGGTGCGGCTCTCGCTGTATGTCGCTTGAAGATATCTTTGATGACGGCGGCGGGGACCAGCGTCCACCGGACGGCAAGGTTGCGCAGGCACAAGAGGTGAACTACGGCCTGAACACGGTCACCGGGAGTACGCTTGGCTCGTTTGGAACGCTGGCGATTTTGGCAGAACAGAACACGGCCAGTACCGATCAGGCTGTGAGCTTCCTGAGCAATCACGGCACTACAGGCCTCTATGCAGCGGGCGCTGTCGTCGCGCTGCGCGCCTTCATCACCTTCATGGCGGCGAGCGGGAAAAGCCGCTCCTGAACCCGACCGCGTAAAATGGCCCCGGACTTGCGCCGGGGCCAAATTGTTCAAACCTTGGTGTCGAGGTAGGGAATAAACCACTTTTTGCGTTGCTGACCACCAGCAAGCTCCCAATCCCGCTTGCGGTTCTTAACGGCCGTTTGCGTAATTGACATCTTGCGGCCAGCCGAGTTGTAGCCGGCCCCATTATCAAGAAGCCGGAACAGGATCTCGACACCCTCACGCGTCAGGTTAAAGCCAGTTTTGTTACGGGAGTCGCTGCAATCTTCATCGGACGGCACCTTGAAGATGATAAGGCCTGTAGGCCCTTTGGGAACAGGCGTAAGTCGCTCACGAAGTGCGTCGAAGCTTCGGTCTAGAACGCCGTGGGCTTCAAGACGGGCGGCCTCAATGGCCTCTGATATTTCTGGCGAAAGTTCCATGAGAAAAGTTCCTCTTTCTCTGCGCCTTCCAGAGTCTATTCCCTAGAAATGCACGAGAGGTTGCTACACTACGGGTACATGTAGTGAAATCCCGAAAAACCAGAAGACTCGCACTGAATCGGGTTGTGACAGTGCGGGCATGAAGAGCAACGGTCAGGGACGCACATCGCGATATGTCATCTGCCTCCGCAGGGACTTGCGGTCTGCGAAAATGCCACTAGGGTGATTTCGACACCACAGGGGGACTTCATGACAACATTTTTCGCCATTGTATTCATTGTAGGAGCAATTGCTCTGTTTATTGCTCCAACTGCGATCAGGGAATACAACAAGGCCAGATATCCCGATCAGAAGTGACTGCGTAGACTGAAGCACGCAGCATCAACGACAAAAAGGCGCCCCCATGGACGCCTGACATAACCAATGGGGAAGTGTCACCACGTCATATAAAACAATGACGCACCCTCCGGGCGCGTCAAAGCATTTCGCTATGCAGCCTCTTCGAGCTGCTTCTCATCGACCTTGGGGAAGGCCTGGTTCCAAAGGAAGTCCGCCCCCTGCCCGGCATAGCTGGCGGCAGTGAAGATGGCTCTGGTGTCCTGCTTCAGCACCTTAAGCCAGTTATCGAGGTAGCTGGCCGACCGATACCCGGCAGGAATGCCGAGACGGGCACACAGAAAGGCGCTGCCCAGCTCCGCCACCAGCTCTTCGAAGGCGTATTGCTCGTCCCCGAAGCGCTTTCTTAGCTTCCGTCCACACCGCTTCTCTTGGGCAGTTGCGTGCTTCGGCCGTTTCAGGAGAAGACCCGGCCCTCGGGGGTGCGCTGGAAATTAATCAAGTCCAAACTGACGCTTGGCTTACCGAGCACAGTTAAGATGCCGTGCGCCTGGCCGCGGTGATGGGTCTGGTGGTTGAAAACATGCGCCAGCGCCGGCGCCAGACGCTGCGAGACGGTGCGCATATCCGATAGGGTCATATAGGTGAAGCGGCCCGACAGCGCCTTGTCGCTCATACCGCCGAGCCAGTCGATGATCCGCCGGTCCTCTGCCTCCCGCGCCATCCTCAGATGGGGCAAGGCCCGATGCAGGATGGCGTCCACCGCCGTCGGCGCGTCGCCTTCGCCGCTGAAGCGCTTCATCCAGACGCGGTCGGCGGCGAGCAGGTGGTTGAGCGTGCCCATCAGCGAGCGGAAGAAGGCGCCGACATCACGGTTGAATTCCTCATCGTCGAGATCGGCAGCGGCATCATAGATGCGGCCATTGGCCCATTGATTGTAGGCTGCAAACATCATGAAGTGCTGTTTCATCTTCTCTCCCGCCGCGCCTGTTTCGGGTGTCGGCGCGATACCTAGAGCAATTCACCGTTTCACGGAAACGGTGAATTGCTCTAACTGTTTGTTTAGACGCAATTCCCAAAGGAAAGCGCTACGCGCTTTTCCCGGGAAAACCGCTCGCACTTTTCCTGGAATTGCTCCAGACCGCAAAGGGACGCGCGCCAATGACGATTCTGCTTTATGATCTTGTCGGGCGTGACGAGAGCCGTCCATTCAGCCCGCATTGCTGGAAGGCAACGATGGCGCTGGCCCATAAGGGGCTCGATATCTCGACCGCGCCGACGCGTTTTCTCGAGGTCCCCACCATCGAGGGCGGCGCTTCGAAGACCGTGCCGGTGATCCGCGACGGCGACAAGGTCGTCATCGATTCCTTCGCCATCGCGCTCTATCTCGATGAGGCCTATCCGGATCGGCCGACGCTGTTTGGCGGCGAAGGCGGCAAGGCGATGGCGCGTTTCATCGAGCGCTGGTCCCAATTGACCATCCACCCGTACGTCACCATCGCTGCGATCGTCGATCTCCACACCATGCAGGACGAGGAGAACGCCACCTATTTCCGCCGGAGCCGTGAGCAACGCCTGGGCAAGCGGCTGGAAGACATCGTCGCGGCCCGCGACGCCGGGTTGGCGGCGTTTCGGGCGTCGCTTGAGCCGCTGCGCTCGATGCTGGGCTACCAGCCCTTCATCGGCGGCGCCTCGCCGCTGTTTGCGGACTATATCGTCTTCGGCGCGCTGCAATGGGCGCGCATCGCCACGCCCTATCAGCTGCTCGAAAACAGCGACATCGTGGCGCAATGGTTTGCCCGCTGCCTCGACCTGCATGGCGGGCTGGGACGAAAGGTTGCCGCGGCAGCCTGACGCCGTAGGGCTATTTGGCTGCTGCCTTCTTCGGCTTGCTGGGCTTTTTGGCAGCCTTGGCCACCTTACCTTGGGCCTCCTTGGGCTCGGCCTTTGCCTTGCCGGCGCCGGCTGCCTTCTTGGCTGGCGTTTTGGCTGGCTTGCCCGTGGCATCCTCACGGTCGACGTCGGCTGCCGCCTGGTGCCAATGGCGTTCGTGGTGGCCGGCCGGTTGCCCTTCTTCCTGCCAGATCTGATGTGCGCGGTTGCGAATGCGCTCCTGACGATCGTCTGCCATGGTCATGTTGTCTCCATTCGGGCCGACTTCAGCGCGGCGCCGACACGCGACTATAGCAAGCAAAGCGTTGCTGTGCAGCCATCTGATCGTGCCTCCTGGCTTGCCTTGTCGACATCAGCCTTGCATAAAAACACACACCGTTCCGGCCCTTCGCTGCCGCTTCGGGTGTTCGTCACTCGGAAAGCCAAGCAATTGGCTTTCCGCCCGCTTCGCGGGCCGCTCCTCACCCCTTGCTCTGGCTCCGGGCGGCTTGTATAGAGCCCGCCACTCTCAATTCCATTCTCAGACAAGGACGACCCATGGCGCTCGAACGCACCTTTTCCATGATCAAGCCGGACGCAACCCGGCGCAACCTCACCGGCGCCATCACCAAGATGCTCGAAGACGCCGGCCTGCGCGTCATCGCTTCGCGCCGCGTCTGGATGAGCCGTCGTGAGGCCGAAGGCTTCTACGCCGTCCACAAGGACCGCCCGTTCTTTGGCGAGCTGGTTGAGTTCATGTCCTCGGCCCCGACTGTCGTGCAGGTTCTTGAAGGCGAGAACGCCATCGCCCGCAACCGCGAAGTGATGGGCGCCACCAACCCGGCCAACGCCGCCGAAGGCACCATCCGCAAGGTGCACGCGCTGTCGATCGGCGAGAATTCGGTGCACGGCTCCGATGCACCTGAGACCGCGGCGGAAGAGATCAAGTACTGGTTCTCGGACACCGAGATCGTCGGCTGAGCCGACACTGCCAAATCTGATGCAAAAAGGCCGGCGTTTCGCCGGCCTTTTTCATTGGTGATTCGATCAACTCTCGCGCACGAATTGCAGTATGTCGGCATGCAGCCGGTCCATATGCGTGTACATGATGCCGTGTGGCGCACCTTCATAGACAAGGAAGCGGCAATCAGGGATCAGTTTCGCCGACGGCATGCCGGTCAGTTCGATCGGCGCCGAGCGGTCGCGGTCGCCATGGATGAGCAGCGTCGGAAGCGTGATTTCGCGCAATTCGGTGCGAAAATCCTGCTCGACCATGTCGCGGCTGCAGGCGAGCGCCACGGGAACGGAAACCTGCACCAGGGTGTAGCCCCAGCGCACCATGCCGGGCGACGTCTCCGGAATGAAGAACGGCGCGATGTTGTCGGCCACCCACTTTGGATAGTCGTGCTTCCACAACGCCCACAGAGCCTCGAAACCGTCCCGGGGCGCGCCACCCGGATTGTCGTCGGTCTTGAGCAGCATCGGCGTCATCGGCGCCAGCAGGACGAGCCGCTTGACGCGATCTCTGCCATGCCGGGTGAGGTAGCGCACCGCCTCGCCACCCGCCATGGAATGACCGACCAGGGTGATGTCGGTAAGATCGAGTTGCTCGATCAGTGTGGCGACATCGTCGGCGAAAGTATCGTGGTCATAGCCTTGGGACGGATGATCGGAGCGGCCGTGGCCGCGACGGTCGAATGCGATACAGCGGAACCCTTGCTCGGCGAAGGCGGCCATCTGGTAATCCCACATCTGGCTGCCAAAGCCGAGGCTGCTGAGGAAGAGCATCGGCTGCCCCTGCCCCCACTCGCGCCAATAGAGCTGCGTCCCGTCGGCTGTTGTGATGAAAGGCATTTTCGTCTCCTCGAGCGTTTCACCATTTCACGGAAACGGCGAACCGCTCTATCTCTTTGTTTTTACGCAATTCTGGGCGGAAAACCGCTCACACTTTTCCTGGAATTGCTTTGGCTTGAGCCCGTTCAGGCCGGGACGAACTGGTAGTCGACCAGGATGCGGCCCTGGTCGTCGACGGTCAGGACTTCGAGGCCGGTCGCCAGCACGGTGTCGCCATCGGTCGGCAGCATCTCCCAGGTGAAGGTGACGACGTCGTGCAGCAGGCGGGCATTCGAGACGGCGCGGAACCGGTTGCCGTCGTCGCGGATATTCTTCTCGTGCGATCCGCGTACCCGTGCCTCGAGCGCCTCGTAGCCGCGCATCGCGCGTTCGCCGACATAGTGCTGGCCGTCGGGCACCCACAGGGCGGCAATGCCCGCGCGGCGACGCTCTGCGTCCGTCTCGTTCCACACGGCGACATAGCGGTCGGCCAACGCCTTAGCATCCAGGGACCTGGTCATGATTTTCACTCCATCTGTTTGCGAGAACGGCAATGCACCGCCTTTTCGGAGGAGAGAATTCGCCGGGTGGAGGATCGAAATCCATGACCTCGAAGGTCAAAAAGCGACGGTCTGGTCACGTCGAATTTGACCTTGCAGGTCATTGAACCGTGACGCCGTCGCGCGATAGGTTCCGGCAATGACACTGCACCAGACACCCTTCGGCGTGCTGCTGCGGCGCTGGCGCGAGCAGCGCCGGATGACGCAGACCGATCTCGCTTTGGCGGCGAACAGTTCGACCAGGCATCTGTCCTATCTCGAGACCGGACGCTCGCGGCCAAGCCGGGAGATGATTGTGCGGCTGGCCGAATGCCTTGCCGTGCCGCTGCGCGATCAGAACACGCTGCTGCTCGCGGCCGGCTTTGCGCCCGGCTTCCAGGAGCGCTCGCTGGCGGAGCTGGAAGCGGCCAGGACAGCGATCGACAGCGTGCTGCAGGCGCACAAGCCCTACCCTGCCTTCGCCGTCGACCGCCATTGGAACGTGGTGTTGTCGAACTCGGCGTTGCCGCAGCTCTATGAGGGATGCTCAGCCGACCTCATGCGCAGCCCGGTCAATTCCGTGCGCCTCATCCTGCACCCGGCCGGCATGGGTCCGCGCATCCTGAACTTCGCCGCGTGGCGCGCGCATACGGTGCATGTGCTGCGCCAGCAGATCGAGGCGCGCGCCGACCCGGTCATCCAGGGCCTGCTGGCCGAAGTGATGGCCTATCCCTCGCCGGCCGGCTCCGATGCAGCGGAAGGGCTGGAAGCGGCGCAGCGGCTGGCAACGCCGCTGCGCATCGCAACGCGCCTCGGCAACGTGTCCTTCCTCAACACCACCACCGTTTTCGGCACGCCCAACGATGTGACGCTGGCGGAGCTTGCCCTGGAAATGCTGTTTCCGGCCGACGACCAGACCATCGAGATCGTCAAGACCATGGTCAAGGAGACGGCTGCGATGTGACGCCGATGCGGAAATCAGCTCGCGGCGCTGAAGCGCAGGATTTCGCGGCCGTCCTTGTCTGATACTGTGAGCTTGCCGGCATCGACCTTGTATGACGCCGCCTTGGCCAGTGCATCGAACAAGGCCTTTTCCTCGGCCATCACCTCCGGCGCGCAAGCCTTGTAGGTCGAGCCGATCTCGCTGATCGCGATCGCCTGGCCATCGACCTTCGCCGTGGCAAAATAGGTGTTGCAGGGGCCACTGCCGCCAGCCTTGCCGGCCTCGCTGACCCGGAACGTCGCCTGCGGCGCGGTGATGGCGCCGATGCCGTCGACATAGTCGACCACCCAGACTTGGCCAAAGACAGCATCCGCAGACTCGGCGTTCGGCGCCACCATCTTGAGCATGATGGTTTGCGGCGCGTCGGTCAGCGGATCGACTTGATGGCGCACGTCGGAGATGAACATCAGCTTGCCATCGACTGTGATACGCGCCTGCAGCGCATAGGTCATCTGCGACCGGATCGCCGATGGATCGAATTTGATCTCGAAGCTGATCGGCACCTGGCCGGCCGGCTTGACAGTCTGCTCGCCAATGATCTTGGCCGGCGCGTCGGCAAGCGACATATCGGCAAGTTGGACGGAAAGTACGGCGCTGGGCGGCAGGGCGATGCGCTCGCGATAGATCACCTCGCCTGTCACCGTCTTTTCGGCGGCCACGGACAGTTCCGGCACCGCCAGGATGCCGATGACCAGAGGCACGAAACCGAAGACGAAGAACTCCGCGAGCCTATCCAGCATGACCGCCTCCCTTGCCTCGGACTGCCAACGCCTAGGCTGATCAACCGCGCCCAATTGGCCAAAGGATTGCGGTCAATGCATGACTGCGACAGGGATTTATTCGGACGGCGACTTCCAGCGCCCGGCCGCATGGGAGTCGGCTTCCTTGGCCTCGACCCAGCCGCCCTCGGAGCCATCAACGCGATGCTCCTTCTTCCAGAAAGGCGCGCGCGATTTGAGATAATCCATAAGGAAGTTCGCCGCCTCGAACGCTGCCTGGCGATGGGCCGAGGCGGCCACCACCAGCACGATGTTTTCGCCCGGCGCGATCTTGCCATGGCGGTGGATGACGGTGAGGCCTTGCAGCGGCCAGCGCTGAACCGCCTCAGCGGCGATGCGGCCGATCTCGGCCTCCGCCATGCCGGGATAGTGCTCGAGTTCGAGTGCCGAGAGCGCGCCCTGCTCGTCGCGGCAAAGGCCTGAGAAAGAAACCACCGCTCCGATATCGGCGCGGCCTTGCGTCAGCCCGGCAATCTCGGCGGCGACGTCGAAATCCTGGCGCTGGATGCGCACGCTTGGCACCAGGACGGCCGACATGGGTGTCAGCCCCCGGTCATCGGCGGGAACAGCGCGATCTCGCGCGCGCCCGCTATCTTCTCGCGATGATCGACATGTTCCTGGTTGATGGCAACGCGGATCACGTCGGGATATTGCAGCGCGTGCTCGTAGCCCTCGCCGCGCGATTGCAGCCAGCGCAAGAGGTCGGCGACTGTCTCGATGCCGGCGGGCAGTTCGACGTCTTCCTCCGATGTGCCGATCCGTTCGCGCACCCAGGCGAAATAGATGAGACGGGTCGTCATCTCACTCGTCCATGATGTGCTTGAGGCCGGCGCGGAAATAATCGTAGCCGGTGTAGAGCGTGACGAGTGCCGCGATCCACAGCAGCACCAGGCCGGTCTGCGTCGTCAGCGGGAAGATCTTGTCGCCGGCCGGCCCCGCCAGCAGGAAGGCGATGGCGACCATCTGGATGGCGGTCTTCCATTTGGCGAGCTGCGTCACCGGCACCGAAACCTTGAGCGCCGCCAGATATTCGCGCAGGCCCGAGACCAGGATTTCGCGGCACAGGATGATGATCGCCGCCCAGAGCGACCAGCCGGCGATGCCGGCATGGCGATCGGTGTCGGCGGCCAACAACAGCAGACAGGTGGCGACCAACAGTTTGTCGGCAATCGGATCGAGCATCTTGCCGATGTTGGAGGTCTGCTGCCAGGCGCGCGCCAGATAGCCGTCCAGGTAATCGGTGATGGAGGCGAGCAGGAAGATGATCAGCGCCGACCAGCGGGCGAAGTCGCTCGATTTCAGATGGCCTTCGAGAAAAAAGCACAGCACGACCAACGGCACCGCGACGATACGGGCGTAGGTCAGCATGTTGGGCAGGTTGAACGCGCGCTTGGCCATGTCTAGGAGACTCTTTCTACCTGCGTACTCAAATCAGAAGCTGTTGTAGGGGGTCAACAGGCCAAAATCGATTGGCCAGCCGAAATACCCGGAATCGGTCAGCTCTCGTGGAAATGATTGTAGACCAGTTTGGCGACCTGTTCGGAAATGCCCTCGACTTTCCTCAGATCCTCGATCGCCGCGCGGCTGACCGCCTTGGCGGTGCCGAATGCCAGCAGCAGCGCGCGCTTGCGGCCTGGGCCGATGCCGGCGATCTCGTCGAGTGGGCTCTTGACCATTTCCTTCTTGCGCCGGGCCCGGTGCGAGCCGATGGCGAAGCGATGGACCTCGTCGCGCAGGCGCTGGACGAAATAGAGCACGGGGTCGCGCACCGGCAGCGAAAACGAGTCCTTGCCCCTGACGAAGAAGCGCTCGCGGCCGGCATCGCGGTCCTGGCCCTTGGCGATGCCGATCGCCACGACGCGATCCTCGATGCCGAGATCGGCGAGAATCTTGCGCACCGCCGTCATCTGGCCCTGGCCGCCATCGATCAGGATGACGTCGGGCCAGGCCGGGAAATTGCCTGAGATATCGTCTTCGATGTCATCGGCCGCCTCGCCCGCTGGCGCGGCGTCGGCCACGGCGATATCGCCATGTTCCTTGAGCAGCCGCGAAAAGCGCCGCTCCATGACCTCGCGCATCATGCCGAAATCGTCGCCCGGCGTGATCTCGGTCGAGCGGATGTTGAATTTCCGGTACTGGTTTTTCACGAACCCTTCCGGTCCCGCGACGACCATGGCGCCGACGGCATTGGTGCCCATAATGTGCGAGTTGTCGTACACTTCGATGCGTACCGGCGGCTTGGCCAGACCGAACGTCTCGGCGAAACCGGCAAGCAATCGCCCTTGCGTCGAGGTTTCGGCCAGCCTGCGGCCCAACGCCTCACGGGCGTTCTGCAGGGCGTTGTCGGTCAGGTCCTTCTTCTCGCCACGCTGCGGCACCGAGATCGCCACCTTGCGGCCGGCGCGGGTGGAGAGCGCCTCGGCCAGCAGTTCCTGATCCTCGACGCCGTGCGACAGGAGGATGTTCCGCGGCGTCGGCTTGTCGTCATAGAACTGCGCCAGGAACGAGCCCAGCACTTCGGCGGCTTCCAGCGCCGGGTCGGCTTTCGGGAAATAGGCGCGGTTGCCCCAGTTCTGGCCAGTGCGGAAGAAGAACACCTGGATGCAGACCTGGCCGCCTTCCTGATGGATGGCGAAGACATCGGCCTCGTCGACGGTCGCCGGGTTGATGCCTTGATGGCTCTGCACATGCGACAGAGCCGCCAGCCGGTCGCGATAGATGGCCGCGCGCTCAAAATCGAGGTCTTGCGAGGCCTGCTGCATGGCCGCCGAAATCTCGGTCTTCACCTTCTGGCTGCGGCCCGAGAGAAAGTCCTTCGCCTCCTCTACCAGTTCGACGTAGCCCTCATGCGAGATTTCACCGGTGCAGGGGCCGGCGCAGCGCTTGATCTGGTACAGAAGGCATGGCCGCGTGCGGTTTTCGTAGAACGAGTTTGTGCAGCTCCTGAGCAGGAAGGCACGCTGCAGCGAATTGATGGTGCGGCCGACGGCGCCGGCCGAGGCGAAGGGGCCGAAATAGTCGCCCTTGCGCGACCGCGCACCGCGATGCTTGTAGATGCCGGGCGAGAGATGATCGCCGGTCAAAAGGATATAGGGGAACGACTTGTCGTCCCGCATCAGCACATTGAACCGCGGCCGCAAGCGCTTGATAAGATTGGCTTCGAGCAGCAGCGCTTCGATCTCGGTGCGGGTGACGACGAACTCCATCGTCGACGTCTCGCGCACCATGCGGCCGATGCGATTGGTGTGGAACCGGCCTTGCGCGTAGTTGGTGACGCGCTTCTTCAGGCTGCGCGCCTTGCCGACATAGAGCACGTCGCCGGCGGCGTTCATCATGCGGTAGACGCCGGGCGCGTTGGGCAGCCGCTTGACCAGCGTCTGGATCACTTCGGCGCCGACCATGCCTTCAGCGTCGCCGGCATGCGGCGTCCAGTCGATGGCCGTGAAGGCGACATCCGGGCCGATCGGTTCGACGATCTCCTCCAGCGCCTCGTCCTCGAGGTCGATTTCGGGAGGCAGATCATCGGCGCCGCCGCGCGGCTTGTTCTTTTGGTCTAGAGGACTCATTCCGTCATGCCTGTCACATCGGGCGTCTGCCATGCAAGATGCTGGCCGCCATCGAGCGCGATCATCTGGCCGGTGACCGATCGCGCCTCCCAGAGATAGCGGATGGTGGCGCCGAATTCAGGCAATTCCGGGCCGCGCTTCAGGATCAGGCCGGCGAGTTGCGCATCAAAATCGGAATCGTCCTGGCGCGCATTCTTCAGCGTCGGGCCCGGACCGATTGCGTTGACGCGAATGCGGGGCCCGAGCGCCTGCGCCAACATCTGCGTCTGGGTCCACAAGGCGGACTTCGACAGTGCATAGGAGAAGTAGCGCGGTGTCGGCCGCCAGACGCGCTGGTCGATGATGTTGACGATCAGCCCGTCGCGCCCTTCCGGCAAGGCGCTGGCGAAATTCTGTGCCAGCAGCGCCGGCGCTTTGACGTGAATGGCAAAGTGGCGATCCCAAGCTTGCCAGTCGAAATCCTCAATGGAATCATCGACGAAGAGCGAAGCGTTGTTGACCAGCAGCGAGATCGGCCCGAGCGCGGCCTCCGCCTGGCCGACGAGGTCGCTGACAGCATCCATGTCGGTCAGGTCGGCGCTTACCACCGCCGCGCGGCCGCCAGACTGGTTGATCCCTGCGGCCAAGGAATCCGCCTCATCGTGCGAGCGATTGGCGTGGATGGCGACGGCAAATCCATGGCTGGCGAGGTCTTCGACAATTGCCTTGCCGATCCGTTTCGCCCCGCCCGTCACCAGCGCCGCGGCAGTGGCTTTGCTCATCTGTTGTCAATCCTCAATTTCGGCCCGAAAACACGACGCCGACGAAATATGGCCCGGCATGCGTTAAATGGCGTTCTCACCTGGGGCAGCATTGTGGCGAAGTGCCAGGTTCGGCATCCCGACTCGTCTTGGAGTCGGAAGCGCTGGATCGCAATATAGGACGCTGGACTCCTTGCACCAAGCGGTGTGCAGCGCAGCATGAAATGGCTGCTGACATTTCGCTGTTGCGAAGATGCAACGTCAAGGTTCCGCCTCATTCGCGCCGGGGAATGACCCAAGTTCAGGTTCGCTTCAGCCGCATTTTGACACGACATTTGGAACCGACGAACGCCAGATCCGTTTCACCCCCCGGACGGGTTGATGGCGATCGTGAGAAACAAGCCTGTGTCCTGTGGCTTAAGGAGTAAAGAACAATGCAAGCCAATCTTAAATTCGCACGACCGCTGGTCGTCGCGCTCGGGCTCTTCGCCCTCGGTGGTACTGCCTATGCCGCAGACGTCGTCCAGGAAGAGCCGCCGGCACCCGCTCCGGTTGCCGAACTGCCCGTCGCATCCTGGGCCGGCCCCTACGCCGGTCTGAATGTTGGCTACGGCTTTAGCGGCCGTACCAAGGAAAAGGATTTCGGCGATTCGACCGACACCAAGGGCTTCGTCGGTAGCGTCTTCGGCGGCTATCAGTGGCAGCAGGAGAACTTCGTGTACGGCGGCGAAGCCGAACTCGGCTACAACGGCGTCAAGGGCGACGACAACGGCATCAACTCCAAGGGCGGCTTGGAAGGCTCGCTGCGTGCCCGTCTCGGCTACGCTGTGACCCCGGAAATCCTGCTCTATGGCACCGGCGGTCTCGCCGGCAAAAGCCTGAAGGTCGAGGATACCGTCCTCGGCGCCAGCGACACCGCTACCATGCTCGGCTGGACCGCCGGCGTCGGCACCGACATCAAGCTGACCGACAACATCTTCGGCCGTGTCGAGTACCGCTACACCGACTTCGGCTCGAAGGACTTCGACGGTATCGGCAAGGTCAAGGCCACCGACAACCGCGTCACCTTCGGCGTCGGTATGAAGTTCTAAGTCGTTCAAGCCACGACACGAAAAAGCCGGGCCTCGCGCCCGGCTTTTTTTGTGCCTGGCTGTTCTCAGCCCGGGACCGCCGACTTCAGTTCCGGAAACTTCTCGTCAAAACGCGCCGCCCAGCGGGTCAGCCGGCCACGGCCCTTTTCCCATTTGCCGGCGAAGCGCAGGGAGAGATAGCCGAGGCAGGCACGCAGCGCCATCTGACCGGCGGTGATCTTCTTCGGCAGTTTGGGCGGGTTGGCATTGAGCAGATCGAGCGCGGCGGTGATCTTCGCCCACTGGCGGTCGAGCCAGGGCTGATAGACCATCTCCTCAGGCCGGGTGCGGCGCTCATAGACCATCGACAGCGCGCTATCGCAGATACCGTCAGCCAGCGCCTCCAGCACTTCCGCTTCCAGCCGCTTGTCGGGATTGCGCGGGAATAAGCCGTTCTTCGAAATCCGGTTGAGGTGCTGGGTGATGGCGCGGCTGTCGTGAACCGAGCGGCCATCATCGAGCACCAGAACCGGGATCTTGCCGAGTGGATTGGCGCCGATCAGTTCGGCCGGTTTGTCCTCGGTCTTGACCGGCACCAGATCGAGCGCGATGCCGGCATAGGCCGCGGCCATCCTTACCTTGGAGCTGTACGGAGAGGCAGATGCATAGAGCAGCTTCGGCATGATCGGTTTCCTGTTTGCAGGCGTCCACTGTTGACTGGACAAGCGCTCGCGATCAACCGCCAGAGCGCAAAAAAACAGCGGCCAGAAACCGGTTGTGGTTTCCGCCCCAGACATCGCGACAGGCCTACAGGCTGATACGCTGGAAAACACGAGCAAGCGACGACGGCAGGCTGACGGGATTCAAACCTGCATTCGCATCTCACCAACCCCAGGCATTGCACCGGGGCCTTTGCCGATCGCAGCAGGGAGACAATCCAAAGGGCGAGCGAGGCAGCCAACCGGCGCCTCGCTTTGCTTGCCCCTCGGTCCCATCCCGATGTTCAGCCCTCAGGGCTGAACCCGCTGCCGGACTTGCTTCGATCCAGTGCGTCAGAGCGTCCTTGCCGAGTCCCGAAGGACACGCGACGCCCCAACGACCGGTCTACTTCTTGGCCGGAGCCTTCGCCTTCGCAGGCGCTGCCTTGGCCTTCGGCGCAGCGGCTTTCTTCACCGCAGGCTTTGTCGCGGCCGCTGCTGCTTTCGCGGCCGGCTTTGCTGCTGCCTTAGCGGCGGGCTTTGCCGCTGCTTTGGCAGGCGCTGCCTTCTTGGCCGCGGGTTTTGCCGCCGCCTTGGCCGCAGGCTTCTTGGCCGGTGCTGCTTTCGCGGCTGGCTTTGCTGCTGCCTTAGCGGCGGGCTTTGCCGCTGCCTTGGCGGGCGCTGCCTTCTTCACTGCGGGCTTCGCCACAGCCTTGGCTGCAGCCGGCTTCTTGGCCGGTGCTGCTTTCGCTGCGGGCTTTGCCGCCGCCTTGGCAGGCGCTGCTTTCTTCACTGCTGTTGCGGCCTTCGCCGCGACTGCTTTTGCGGGTGCTTTCTTTGCCGGTGCTTTGGATGCCGGCGCTTTAGATGACTGCTTAGCCATGTCATGCCCCTTCACGTTATGCCGATGGCCGTGAATGACCCCGGCGCGCAATGCATATCTGACTCGCGGCTCGCTAGCCAGCGAAGCAATGGTATGATTTTCTCAGCTTAAATTTTCGTTGAGATCGAGATGCGATCACACTCATCATCGCAACAATCCGTTGCTGATCTTCTGATATCGCCAGCAATTTCACACCGGCATTCTCGATGCCAGTCCACCATCGAACTCCGAAGACTAGTGAGCAACTTTACGCCTGATCGTCAGCCACGAATATCATGACCTGCCACCTCATCGCGGCGATCTTCTTCCTGCAGACGAACGGTGCATGCGGATCACGAGCGCGACGCGACGACCGATCTGACAATCACCTTGTCAAGCATGCTTCCACCGACTGCTGACAGATTGACAGAATACTCTGCATGGCAGAGTATTCTGCATTGTCACTACCGCTGCCCGAGATTGCCGAGTCATATGGCGACGGCCCAAGGCTTGCCGCATTGGAGCGCACTGATGAGTGCCGACGACATCATCCATCAGAGCACGAGGCTCAGGATCATGGCCGTCTTGAACACGCTGGAAAGGCGCGAGGCGCTGGAATTCAGCCAGTTGAAGGCCATGATCGAAGCCACTGATGGAAATCTCGGGGCGCACATCGATACGCTGGCCAGAGCGGGCTATGTCGATGTCGAAAAGCTTTTCGTCGGGCGGCGGCCGCAGACCCGGATCAGGGCAACGACAATTGGGCGGCGGGCCTTTCGCGGCCACATTGCTTATCTTCGTAAGATCATCGACATGGCCGAGCCGGCGCAACGCAAAAAATAGCACTGCGATCGAGCGAACGCCCTTAGGCTCTTTGTTTGGCGCAATTCCCCAGGGAAAGCGCTACGCAGTTTTCCTGGAATTGCTTTAGCGCGTTGCGACCACGGCAACGCCGGCGCCGATCATCACGCCGCCCGCCGCGCGGTTGACCCGTCGCACGATCTTGGGCGTGCGCAACAGATTGCGGGCACGGCCGGCGAGAAGGACATGCCCGCCGATCACCACAATCTCGACAGCCAGGATCACCGCGACGAGGACGCCGAGATGCGCTGATGTCAGCGAGGCTCCGACGACGTTGGGCAACAGCGCCACATAGAACAGCGGCATTTTCGGATTGCCGAGATTGAGCGCGACACCGGTGGCAAAGATCGTCAGCAGCCCACGCCGGCCGGAGACGGGCTGCAGCTCCGGCACGACGGGCACGGCCGTCCACAGCTTGATGCCCATCCAGATCAGATAGGCCGCTCCGCCATAACGAAGCACCGTCATAACGATCGCCATCTTGGCGGCGATGATCGACAGCCCGAAGGCAGCGAGCATCAGGAAGATGATGATACCGACCACAGTGCCGGCACCATAGGCGATGCCCGACGCCGCACCGCCGGAGATCGTGCGGGCGACGATCGTCATGTTGTCGGGGCCAGGGCTGGCGGCGAAGACGAAGAAGGCGGCCGCGAAGGCTAGGATGGTGGCAAGGTCCATGAAGGCTCCCGAAAGTGATGCGTTGCTCTCGGTGAGAGGGTTAGCCGCTTTACCTGCCGGCGATAGTCCGAAAAATTCAGGGCTTTCGTGACACCAGCAGCGCGGTTGCGGCGGATGCCGCGCCGAACAGGCAGGTGCCGCTCCAGCCCCACGCCGAATAGGCAAGCCCTGCAAGACCAGAGCCGCAGGCGCCGCCGAGAATCATCGTCGCCATGAAGATGGTGTTCAGGCGACTGCGGGCTGTCGGATCGAGAGCATGGATGCGCGCCTGGTTGGCGACCTGCGACGACTGCACGGCAAGATCGAGGATCAGCACCGCGACGATCATCGCCGCCAGCGATCCCTGGAACAGGCCAAGGATGGCGAAGGCGGCAACCGCCAGGCCGGCGCCGATCGAAACGATGACGTCTGGCCCGCGCCGGTCGGCGAAGCGGCCGGCGAGCGGAGCCGCAAACGCGCCGGCGACACCGACCAGTGCCATCAGGCCCACTGCCGTGGCGCCGAAATGATAGGGAGCGGCGTCGAAGGCAAGAGCGAGTGTCGACCAGAAGCCGATGAAGGCCGCGAAGATCAGCGCCTGCACGACGATCGCCTGCCGCAGGATGCGGTGCGTGCGTAGCAGCGTCCACAGCGAACCGAGCAGCCTGCCATAACTCAGATCGGTGACCGGCTCGACGCGCGGCAGACGCCAGGCGAGTGCCGCGCCGGTGGCAAGCATCAATGCGGCGGCGGCCGCGAAGACGGCCTGCCATCCCCATATGTCCGAGATAAAGCCGCTGACGGTGCGGGCGAGCAGGATGCCGACGAGGATGCCGCCGGTGACGATGCCAAGCACACGGCCGCGCTCATGCGCCGACGCCAGATGCACGGCGAGCGGCACGATCTGTTGCGTGACCGTGGCGAAGAGACCAATGCCGATGCCGGCGACGACCAGCCACACAAAACTGGGCGCCAATGCGGCACCGACGAGAGCGACGACCAGCGCCGCCGTCGTCGCCAGGATGAGCGAACGTCGCTCGAGCCGATCGCCGAGCGGCGCCAGAAACAGGATGCCAACGACGTTGCCCAGGTTGCCCAGTTGCGTCACGACGGGAAGCACTGACACCGCGCCGGCCGACAGAGCGAACTGATGCGCCAGCAGGCCAAGCATCGCCTGGTTGTAATAATTGTTGGCGACGGTCAGGCCCGCGGCAATTGCGAGTATGGCAAGCAGACCATTGTCGATGGCAGTGCCGCGCGTGCCGGCGGGCGTATGCATTGTCGTCACGGCTGATAGCCGAGGCAGATGGCGCCGAGTGCGACGACGGCACAGGCGCCGACCCGTCGCGGCGTCAGCGTCTCGCCGAGAAACAGCCGGCCGATGAAAGCCGCGAAGACGACGCTGGTCTCGCGGATCGCGGTGATCGGACCGGCAGGTCCGAGCGCGAAGGCCGCCACCACGACGCCATAGGCCAGAAGCGCGAACAGGCCGCCTCCCAATGCCTTCCAGGTTTCCGGGGCCCGCGGGTCGACAGCGAGCCGGCCACGACTGGCGACGAAGGTTGCCGGCAGCAAGGCGCCATAGGCGAGCAGGACCCAGGCTGTGTAGGCGCCGACATTGCCTGCCATACGAACGCCGATCGCATCGACCGTCGCATAGGCGGCAATGATTGCTCCCGTCGCCAGTGCATAGAGGATCGATGTCGTGGCGGCTCTTCCTCGTCCGAGCGAAAGACCCATGATGCCGCCACCGACAAGGGCAACGCCGACGGTCTCCAGAACGGTGAGCTGCTGGCCGGCGAGCAGGAAGCCACCGAGGGTGACGAGCAGAGGCACGCTGCCGCGAACAATCGGGTAGACCTGTCCCAATTCGCCATATCTGTAGGCCGCCACCAGAAACACGCTGTAGCCGACCTGCAGACAGGCCGAGAGCCCGACATAGGGCCAGGCCGATGTGGCGGGAAAACCGTTGAAGATTGCAAGGGGAATGGCCAGCGCCGTGCTGGAGAAGCTCATCACGGTGACGGTACACAACCTGTCGGCGCCCGTTCGCAGGAAAGCGTTCCAGCTTGCGTGCAGGATCGCCGCGAAGAGCGCGAGGCCTATGACCAGCGGGCTCATTGCGGCCTGCGCGAGGCGGCAACGATGTCCAGGGCGGCCTTGCGGGCTTCACGAAGAGCGGTATCCGCCTGCCCCATCTGCGCCATCAGGGTCGCCCCTTCGATCAGCATCAACAGCGTCGCCGCCACGTTCTCGGCCCGCCCGCGCGGCATCACCTGCGCGAGGATCGCCTGCATGCGCTGCCTCAAGCCGTTCTTCTGCCTGGCGACAGCCTCGAACACCGGATGCCGGGGATCGCCGAATTCTGCCAGCGCATGGGCGAACAGACAGCCGTGGAAATCCGGACTCCGGAACCAGCGGCCATGCCAGTCGAATATCCTGGCGATCTTCTGCTCCGGCGTGATGCTCTGCTGCGCAAGCTGGTCGAGCTGATCGTCAAACCGTCTGGCGCGATAGTCGAGCACCGCGACGATCAGCTCGTCCTTGCTGGGGAAATGCCGATACATCGTCATCTTGGCCACGTCGGCTTCGGCGATGATCCGGTCGATGCCGGTGGCATGGAAGCCGGCGCGCTTGAACAGTGCGTAGGCGGTTTCGACGAGATGCTGGCGTTTGTCGGAGAGAGGTGACGGTGTCATGGCGCGCCCAAGTGATGAGACAGGTCTGTCTCATACCTATGCGATGGATCGCACTTGCTGTCAACACGGCACGGAAAAGCCCCTGCGGCTGATTGAGCCGCAGGGGCTAAAGCAAATCGATAATCGGAAAGCTGCGTCTAGCGCAGGACGCGGCAGCGGCCGTTGTAGACCATCCAGCGGTCGAAGCCCGAGACGCAGAATTCGACATTGTCGCCGATCGAGGCAAAGCCCTGCCCTTCCTCGATCAGATACCAGATGGTCCGGTCGTGGCCGTTGGAAAGACTGACAGTGGCGCCGCAGTAACGGCGGCCGATCGGCCAGGTGTCGTTGGCCGGCAGATAGCGGTGCTGATGGATGCGGTGAAAATCGGTGATCTGCACATCCGGCAGATGCGGCACATGATGCACCTGGTAGGAGAAGCGGCTGGAAATCTTGCTCAGCACCCAGGGCTGGCTGCAGACACCGCCATCGTCGTCGGAATAGACACCAAGGTCGGCCGCCTGCACTGCCTGGGTGATACCGAGAGGCGCGGCAAGCGGGGTGCAGAGCGAAATCAGGGCGGCAAGAGCGGATTTGGCGAAGCGAGTCATGACAGCCTCTCAAGGTCGATTGCGCGCACTGTGCGGATTCGCTTGACGGCGGTCAAGCGGTTGCCGAAACAATGGTTTCCAGAAACGAGCTGGAACGTCCACCAACGTACTTACCGGCTACGCGTTCCTCTCCAGGATCAGTCTTCTGGACGAAAAGCCGGGTTGAAGACGACTTCCCAGAGATGGTCATCCGGATCCTGGAAATAGCCGGCATAGCCACCCCAAAACGTATCTTGCGCCGGCTTGACGAGGCGCGCGCCAGCGCTGATGGCCTGCGCCATCACGGCATCCACCTCGGCCTCGCTCGTGACATTGTGGCCGATGGTGAACTCGGTCGGGCTGCGGCCGGTTTGGGCGATGCCAGCGTCAACAGCGATGTTGGAGCGTTCGAAAATCGCAAACCTCAAGCCACCCTGCAGATCGAAGAAGGCAACGGCGCCGTGCTCGAACTCCTTGCCGATGATGCCTTCGGTCGGAAGCCCGAGGCCGTTTCGGTAGAAGTCGAGCGACGCCTCCAGACTATCGACACCAAGCGTGATGACACTGATGCGAGCTTTCATATGGTTTCTCCTTTCTATATTCACGATGCGCGATGTCGGTGACATCGAATGGCACCGAAAGCTTGGTGCGGTTTGCCATGGCGGGAGCGGCACGCATTGAAGATTTCGGCCAAAATGGCCGAGGCCAGAGACCGAGCCGGCGATAAGACTGTGGGTCGAGCGGACTGACAAAGGCAGACGGGATGGAAGCGGTACTGGCGCAGACCACCGGCTCTTTCCAGGAACGGCCCGCAGGGGGGCGGCTGGGTGCCGCTTTCGCGTCCATCTGGGTCCACCGCATGCGAGACCAGGACGCTCCACCTGTCGTGATAACGCCGGATGCGACGATCGACCTGCAGTGGATCGACGGCCGCTTTCGGGTCGCGGGACCGGACCGGGAGCCGCAGATCGAGATACTGCCGTCCGGAGCAACGATCGTCGGGTTCAGATTCCGGCCAGGGGCGGCCGCCGGTTGGCTGGGCGTGCCTGCCAACCGGATCGTCGGAGAACGCCTTGACCTCAGCGAGCTCTGGGGGGCGCTGGCGTGCCATCTGGCAGGCCGCATCCAGGCCACGCCCGATCTCGCCAAGCTGGTGGGACAATTGGAGGAGGCGATTGGCGCACACGCGCAAGACCACTGTGCGCCCGATGCGGTCATGGGCTTTGCCTTTGACGTTATCGACCGAGGTCTGCCAGCCGACAAGCCGCTGGTGCCTTTCCTCTTGCGCTCCTTGCATATGAGCGAACGAACGCTGCGGCGGCGTTTCGAGGAAAGTTTCGGCTACGGCCCGAAGACGCTTGACCGGATCCTGCGCTTCCACCGCTTCAGGCGCCTGCGGCAGGCATCCAGCGATACCTCAACCGCAGTGTTGGCGATCGAGGCCGGCTATGCGGACCAGGCCCATCTGATACGAGAAAGCAGGCGGCTATCCGGCATCACGCCGGCCGCGCTGGCTGCCACCGGAGTATAGCCTCGGCCGAGGCAGCCGAAGCCATGCCCGCCTACTCTCCGGCCAGCCATTCCAGCGACCAGTGCGCCGGCTTTTCCACGGCGAGCAATTTGTGCAGTGCCGGCAAAACGGTTCGCAATTCGCCTTCCAGCGTGAAGGGCGGGTTGACCACCACCATACCGCTGCCGTCGAGGCTGGGCTCGGAAGAGGCCGGCCTGATCTCGAACTCTATGTCGAGGATTTTCGGGATGCCAGATTGCTTCAGCGCCTTCCTGAAGGCGATAATCGACCGGCGGTCCTTGATCGGATACCACAGCGCATAGATGCCGCCCGGCCAGCGCTTGTGCGCTGTTACGAGCCCGTCGACGAGGCGGTCGAACTCGCCCGCCTCCTCGAAGGGCGGATCGATGAGCACCAGGCCGCGCTTCTCCTTCGGCGGCAGATGCGCGCCGAGTGCCAGCCAGCCGTCGAGCTCGATGATGCGGGCTTGAAAATCACCGGCAAACAGTGTCCTCAGCTTCGCGGCATCCTTGGGATGCAGTTCGATCGCCGACAGCCGGTCCTGCTTGCGCAGGAGATGCCGCGCGATCAGCGGCGAGCCCGGATATTTCTGGATGCCGCCCTCGGGGTTGAGCGACCGCACCGCCTCAAGATAGGGCGCCAGCAGTGCCGCCACCGGCGCAGCGAACGAGGCGTCGATCAGCCTGCCGATGCCGCCTTGCCATTCGCCGGTCTTCTGCGCCTCGAGAGACGACAGATCGTAGCGGCCAATGCCGGCATGGGTGTCGACGACGCGAAACGCCTTGTCCTTCTGCTTCAGATACTCGAGCAGGCACGTCAGCACGACATGCTTGACGACGTCGGCGAAATTTCCGGCGTGGTAGGCGTGGCGGTAATTCACTTGGCTCCCCTGCCCCAGCGCGGCGGCGGTGGTTGCGAGTTCGGATTTTCCGGCCGGCCGCCACTGGAACGCAAGCTCAGCAAAAACCCGATCAGGCCGATCGCCATCAACGCCAAGCCGACTGGCCGCGCGCGCCTGTCGGCCTCGCCGGCGCCGGAGCGCAGGACGAGGTCGACCGCGCGCATCGGAATGTCTTCGGCATCACCCGGGCCAACAGTGAAAACATAGGGGCCGGGACTGACGGTCGCGATCACGCCGCCCTCATCGCGAAAAATCTTGTCGGGCAGCTGTGGGCTGACCTGGCGCGGGTTGTCGACATGGTTGAACTGCAACGTCGAGGCAAGCACCGTGCGACCATTGCTGGCGGCGGTCAGCGTCAACACCGTGCGCTGCTGCGAAACGATGCGTTCGGCCCGCGCGGTGAGGTCGACCAGCACCCGCACCGGTGCGTCGCGGCCGGAGAGCGACACGGTCAATGGCTTGAAGCGGCCTTGCTCATAGACGCGCCAGGTGCCGATCTCGCGGCCGGAAAAATTGGTCATCGCCCAGGGATAGATGAGGCCGACGCCGGCGCCGGCGAGCAGGATCAGGACAAACAGAAAGCGCATTCAGACAGTCACCTTGTATCGCACCTTGCTGGACAACTAGCTTGCGTTGGCGCCGTCGCGCAGGCGTTCCATCTCGTCCAGCAGCATGTCTAGGCCAAGCTCGAAGGTCTTGTCGAATTCGGCGGTGCCAAAAAAACGCCCGACGGCCATGACATTGGGAAAATCCCGGGCCAGTTGCTCGTCGCTGACCGTGTTCACAGCCGACGGCCCCTTGGCATAGCCTGCGTTCTCGTCCAGCACCGCGCCCATCAAATAATAACCGACGGCACGAAACAGCCGCGCGCTGAGTTCGGCATCGAAGCCGCCATCCCTGAACAGGCCGATAACGCCGTTCAACCAGGCAAGGCAGGTCGGCGAGTTCATGCGGTAAGTCACGAAGAAAGTGGCATAGGCCGGATGATCGCGGCCGATGCGGCGAAAATCCTCGATGGCAATGCGCATCCTTTGCCGCCATGGCAGGCTGGCGTCGGGCATTTCAAGTGCCCCGACCAGCCGGTCGACCAGCGCTTCGTGCAAATGCGCCACCGAAGGAAAGTGGTGATAAATGCTCATCGCCTCGCAGCCGAGTGCCGCCGCCAGCTTGCGCATCGAAAAGCCGGCGATCCCCTCCTTCTCGATCACCTCGAAGGCCGCGTCCTCGATCATCTCGCGCGACAGCCGGCCACGGGTTCTGGTTTTTTTTATCGATGTGTCCATGGCGCCGCTTGACAGCTTACACTGTAAGGTTCATTTTCCCCATCACCTTACATCGTAAGGCTAACAAAGACCAGAGGAGAATGTCATGTCTGCCAATCGCATTCTTTCATCCGTGCTTTCATCCATACGCCATGCCTGCCTGCTTACCGCTGCCGGCTGTGCGCTGACGCTGGCCGCCGCACCTGTCCATGCCGACGATTATGATGCAACCCTCAAGGACATCCAGTCGACCATGGGCGGCGTGCCTAGCTTTGTGAAGCAGTTTCCCAAGGCCGGTCTGCCCGGTGCCTGGGCCGAGGTCAAGGCCATCGAACTCAGCGACAAGACGGCGCTGCCGCCAAAGGTCAAGTCGCTGATCTCGCTGGCGGTGGCGGCGCAGATTCCGTGCAACTATTGCATCTGGTCGGACACGCAGGACGCCAAGCGCGCCGGCGCCACCGACGAGGAAATCCAGGAGGCCGTGGCGATAGCCGCGCTGACCCGCCACTGGAGCACCATCTTCAATGGCATGCAGGTGGATTTCGACACATTCAAGAAGGAAATGGGCGGACAGTAGGCTGTTCGGGCCCGAAGCGGGTGACCGCTTCCGGGTCGATCCATGCTCGATCGACAAGAGAATGGCGCTGCTGTTTTGTCGTTGCCCACCAGGGGACGGTCTGAGATGAAGGCCGTTCCCTGGCTCATACATTTTACGACAGTTGCGCTGGCGTGTCGTTCGGCTCACCTAGGCGATCGCGCAATGGACGGCGCGCTCTACCTATGCGCTCAATGCCATTGCCGAAATGACCGATGTTGCGGCTTGGAATGGACACGTGCGCGCTTTCCGTCAAAAATGACCGTCGATCCGCGTGTGCAAAGGAGAGAGGCCTCTATGCGCAGCGCCTGCGAGCAGTGCAACGGAACAAGACCGAAATTTAAACTCGCTCTCATCAAGCGATTTTCCGTTCTATTTTTGGTTTGTAGCTCTCTTTCCCTTATAACTGGTTGCGATGCGGAGTTTTTGCATAAACGTCCTGACGTTTACGTTTGCAGCCCGAGTGGCTTTGGCCAACAAGCTCATTGCGCTCAGAAGGTTTGACGCCCGTTGGGGGTCACCCAATCTGGCTTTCATTTAGATATACTGCTTGAGACACGGGCCGAGATGCGCAGGAGTGGTGACCGCAGCCTCGCTGGGTTGTCAGGCCCGAATAGTGCGGTCAGACACCTCGTTATGCCGACGGCATGTTTCATCTCTAGGTCCAACTTATTGATCTAAAAAGATTATCTTTCTTCGGAATTCACGACTCGCGTTGCCGTCACGAACCCGCCAACGGTTAACCATTCGGAAATTGTTGTAGTTAACGAGAAGCTAATTTAGTTGACTATGTTCTCCACAGGTATATTTTCAATGCGTTGGGATGTGCAATTTGGGCGAGCAATCGACGATGATGGCACCGAGCGGGTGATCGCGATTTTGGGTGCATATACGGGTGTGAGCAGCGGCACGTAAAAGCCGTGTGCACCAGCCCGGCGAACCCAGAGAACAATTAACGCACATCATGTTGGCGAATCCGCTGATGCGGAGGGTTTGTCACGTTCTGAAGGCGTGGCCGGACTGTTTGTCCCGGCTCGGCGGTAGCGTGCGCGTTGCGTAAGGGGAAAGCATGAGCAAGGTCATCAAGGTTCTGAAACTGGGCTCCGGAAGCGATCAAAGGGAGCCCCAGCAAAAGCGACGTCGCGCCCTGGTTGCCGGAGGCGCGGGCTTCCTGGGGTCGCATCTGTGCGAACGGCTGTTGCGGGATGGGTATGACGTCGTCGCTCTAGACAATTTCCACACCGGAAAAAAATACAATCTCAATGCCCTTCTGCGTAATCCCAGGTTCACCTGCATCGAGCACGACATCGTCGACCCGCTGCCTGTCGGCCTTGAGTGCGACGAGATCTATAATCTCGCCTGCCCTGCCTCTCCGCCGCACTATCAGGCGGACCCGATCCATACGTTCAAGACGAGCGTGCTCGGTTCGCTGAACCTTCTGGAGCTCGCGCGCCGGAACAACGCCAAGATATTCCAGGCCTCGACTTCGGAGGTCTATGGCGACCCGATCGTGCACCCGCAGCCCGAGAGCTATTTCGGCAACGTCAACACGCATGGACCGCGGTCCTGCTATGATGAAGGCAAGCGTTCGGCGGAAACCCTGTTCTTCGACTATTCGCGGACATACGGGCTCGACATCCGCGTTGCCCGTATCTTCAACACCTATGGTCGCCGCATGCAACCCGATGACGGGCGTGTGGTCTCGAACTTCATCGTCCAGGCTTTGCGCGGCGAAGACCTGACCGTCTATGGCAGCGGCCTGCAGACCCGCTCCTTCTGTTATGCCGACGACCTGATCGAAGGCTTCATGCGGCTGATGAATGCGCCGCGTGCGCCTGCCCATCCGGTCAATCTCGGCAACCCCGGCGAATTCACCATCATGGAGCTCGCGACGCTGGTCGTCGGCTACACCAACTCCCGATCGAAGATCGTGCATCGGCCGCTGCCCGTCGACGACCCCAGGCAGCGCAAACCGGATATTTCCTTCGCCAGGGACAATCTCGGCTGGGAGCCGAAGATCAACCTAGCCCAGGGGCTCGCGCACACCGTCGACTATTTCGACACCCTGCTCTATGGCAGCCGGATGATCACAGGGGCCGCGGCTTCATGAGCCGACCGGCGATCCTGGTAACAGGCGGAGCGGGCTTCATCGGCAGTCACACCTGCAAGCAGCTCGCCGCCGCCGGCTATCTGCCCGTGGCTTTTGACAATCTGTGCCGCGGCAACCGGAAATCCGTCGCCTGGGGTCCGCTTGTCGTCGGCGATATCCGCGACGGGGATGCGCTGCGGGCGGCGATCGGGACATACAGTCCGACGGCGGTCATCCACTTCGCGGCGCTGGCCTATGTCGGAGAATCCGTTCACGAGCCGGCCGACTATTATTCGACCAATGTGGCCGGCACCATCGCCGTGCTCGATGCGGCGCGTGCACATGCCATTGAAAACATCATCTTCTCCAGCAGCTGCGCAACCTACGGCGTGCCGGAAGCGTTGCCCGTTCGCGAGACCTCCTCGCAAAACCCGATCAGCCCTTACGGGCGCACCAAGCTGATGGGCGAACAGATCATTGGCGACTATGCGTCGGCATACGGGATGAAATTCGCAATCCTGCGCTATTTCAATGCTTGCGGTGCCGATCCAGACGGCGAACTCGGCGAATGGCATTCACCGGAAACGCATCTGGTTCCCAGGGTGCTGATGGCTGCGTCTGGCATCATCGACGAAATCGAGGTCTTCGGCACGGACTATGATACGCCGGACGGCACCTGCGTGCGCGACTATATCCATGTCAGCGACTTGGCCCGCGCCCACCTGAAAGCGCTCCAACACCTCGAGGGCGGCGGACAAAGCCTGGCGGTCAACCTTGGCACCGGGCGAGGCGTATCCATCAAGGAGATCGTACAGGCGGTCAGCCGGATAACCTCTAGACCGGTTCCGGCCGTCTTCAGAGCCCGGCGCCCCGGAGATCCGGCCGAGCTCTATGCCGATCCGGGCAAGGCGCGTACGCAGCTTGGCTTTGTGCCGCAGCTTTCCGACATCGACACGATCGTCAGGACGGCGGCGCCATTCTTCGGGCTACAGACAAAATCGGCGAAACTGCCGCCAAGCGAGGCGGCAGCATCCGTCGCGGCTGGCTAGATCAGAGATAGCGAGGGTGGCAACTTGCGCGTTGGCCAAATCCGCTGGGACTGCAAATATAAGGCGAACCGCCCAGCAACGGACCATCATCGCCAGGATTGAAAGCGATCTTCACGGGCCCCGGCGTGCGAACCTTGATCGGCGGTGATGATGCAAAAGCATAATCACTTTCAGTCGTCTGTATCGCGCTCGTCATCAGAATCTGAGGCTCGGCTCTAAGCGAATGAACCGTGGACATGGCGTAAACCGGCAGGACCGCCGGTTTGCTGCGGACCGGGTGGACCACAGGCTTGATGAAGACCGAATTGGTTTCGGTCGCATCCATACCCTGACAGCCTGCAATCGCAGAGATCATCGCCACAACCGCAACAATAGATGCTATATTTTTGCTTGGGCGAAATGCGCCCATTGCGGATTTGTTCATCATGTGTCCCTTGTTATCAAGTATAAGCCAAGGGCGTATTGCGACATACCATGCCTCCGTCGCTTCCACGCCGCGCGGGCAACCACTCGCACATCACGCATGAACATTAGACATCACTAATTATTAAATTTAATGAAACCCTATGGTAAGCCCACCGTCTCGTCGTCCGTAAGATGAAATTGAATGCGATCAACCGGCGGTCGGCGCGCCGACTGCTCCAGCCGAACCGCTTGATGCTTCAGCATAAGCGATTCGCACGTTCGTTGACAGGCGTCGGCAAAGGCAGCCCACAGTCAAACCAGGGACGGATTTGGGGTTTGCTCGACCGTCGAGATGGATCCGGAGCGGATCGCGCAATCGCGGACTGCGTCAACGCTCATGCAAGCATGCCACAAGCTACTGCCGGCTCAGTGCGGCTGAAACACGACCTAAAGCGCGTCGCGGCGAAGCGGATCCAGGCGATGCGCTTTAAGTCTTTGTTTTTTATGCATGTCGTTCTCCCAAAACCGAGGTCACTTTTGGGCGACATGCATTAATTCTTGGCATCGATCAGCTTGCGGGTCTCTTCGAACTGCGTGCCCTTGGTGTCGCCCGCCACGAATTTCCGGTATTCGTCAGAAGGGTCTTCGGGAGTTCGTTTGAAACTGTACCATTCCCCATCCGGATCCTTGCGCTGCTCAATGGTCCCGCCCTTGATGCGGTGGCTGTAGCAGGTGCGCTGCAGCTTGCCCTTGTAGCTCTTGGATCGCCAGGCGACTTCCATGCACATCTGGCCGTCTTTGGTCACCAGCCATCTGCCCTCGGCGACGGAGGCTGAATCCTGCCCCGACGTCCACGCCCGGAATGGGCGGCCGACCTTTCCGAAATAGGCCGCTCCGTCTTTCCATAGCCATGTGCGGTCAGTGTAGAGAAGCTGCAGATCAAAAGCCGTCGGCACGGTAGCGGCTGCTTCCGCAGGCTTCGGCTTCTTTTCGTCGGTCGCGTGAGCCGCTCCGGCAAGCGCCAACTGGCCACAAACGACCAGCAGAGGCACAAGCCATATGCGCCTGGCAGATTGGCCGCGTTCCCGCTCTCTACCTGTGCGAGGCCAGGGCAATCCGGTCGAAACTGTCGGCATAATCAGCGGTCGCATTTCGGTTTTCGCATCTCGATCCAGCGTAGCGCCGACACGATCGTGACCCAGGACGCACCGCCACGGAGCGTTCTCCCTATCGACGCAGCGCTGGGTTTCCCAGGCCGCGCGGTCAGCATCTGGCTTTACGAGCATTAACAGCCGGGCAAAGACCGATGTCAACCTTTTGAGCCGTAACGAAGTGCTTCAGGATGAGGGGTCGACAAGCCCCGCAAACACTTGCCGACGTGAGACTTCGACGTCAAGCCACGAGGGACGATCGAAGAGGGATCGAAGGCATTCGTCGATTGGTATCGGCACGAATGGAAATCCGGGCGCGAGGGGTGGGTGCGCGGCCCGCACCGCCTCCCCCTCTCGCGCCCGGATTCCAGTCCCCCGCCGAACTCCTGCTAGCGGGCGCGGCAAGCCGCGCGCTGGCCAAATCCGCTCGGACCGCAGATCCAGGGTGAATGGCCAAGTAGTGGGCCGCCATCGCCCAGCTTGTAAGAAACCCTCACCGGAGCAGGCTTGATGATCCCGGCCCGCTGCGGCCGCACGAAAGCGGCGTAGGCCGTTTCGGTCGTGCGCGTCACGCTGGTGGTCTGCATGAGGCGCTTGCGGCTGAACACATGGGACCGCTTCTTGCCGATGTAGTGAATCTTCTTGACCGGCGCATGCACCGCAGGCTTGCCGGCGAGTGAGCCGGTCGTGGTCGCGTCCATGCTCTGGCAACCGGAAACCATCGAGATCAATGCAACGGCAGCTATAGACCAGGCATTTTTTCTGCCCTTAGCAGCCAAACCCCTCACGAATTTGTTCATCACCTATCCCCTGCCGATAAATGCAAGTCGATTGGACGCGGAGATATTTTTCTTTGGTGTCTTCCGCGCAGTGTGAACGACCAACCGCCATTCACATCATGTCCAAATATTAGAGGATACTTATTAAAATTCGCGCAAACGGCATGGTCAGTGCCGCCTTTCGGCGCTCGGTCGGATATTATTAAAATTTGATCTTATTTTCGTGCCTGGAGCTGCAGCAGGTCACCGGCCAGCAATCGAGGCCATCCATCAAGTTGAATGCAGTTCAGGAGAGCTCTTTGCGCGCAAGGCTCTGGGCGTCAGCGCCGCGTTTCCCAACCGGGATCGAAGTAGAAATTGCGGCCGCCGATGTTGCCCTGGCCGGCGCCGGAAACCACATAGGCGATGCGGACGATGCGAAAGCCGCCGGCGCCTTGCTGCAGCCCGTACACGCCCTCCATACCACGGTCGTAGAAACCCATGGCCGGCACGACAAGCGCCAGCATCGTGAGCGATGCCTGGAAGGCGAGTTTGGCAGCGTTGGCACGCAGGGGGATCTTGTTCTCAATGACATGCCTTACGACGATGACCACGACCAGAAGCCCGTAAAGGAAGGCATTGAGTGCGGCGAACCAGTAAAAGCCGGTGGCGTCGAAGGGGTGGTCGACGAGCAGAACCGGCAGCGCCGCTCCGATCGCCAACACCACATACGGAGCGAAGACGCGAGCCGGCAGAAGGTGCTTGGGGCCGCTGCCCTTGGGCGTCACACGGAAATCCACGAACGACTTGGTCAGATAGTCGCGCACCGACGACAGCGTGCCGGCCAGCACCCACGGCCAGCGTGCGAAGAACAGGAACAGCGTGCCTTCCCAACTGATCGTCTTGGCCGTCATCGGCCGCGAGAGGCCGAATGCTTTCAGCATCACCACCAGGCCAACCAGGGCGACGGAGTTGGGCAGGTAGTAGAAGAGGAAGTCGGCATACATGACATTGGCAAAATTGCGCCCGGTGAACAGCGCATACATCGGCATTGCGTACATCAGCAGCGCAAAGACGGCGAACAGCGGATACCAGAGTTGGCAGAACAGGAACTGGAACCGCAATCTCGGCGACAGTTTGGGAAAATATGTCGGCGAATATTCGAGCAGGATCGTCATCAGGCTGCGCGACCACTGGAATTCCTGGGTGACAAGATCGGCAAAGGTTTGCGGGCCGTCGCCATGGGCGATAGCGTCGATCGCATGGACGCCGCGCCATCCGGCCGCGTTGATCAACATCGAGGTGGAATGATCCTCGGCCAGTTCCGGACCGAGACCGCCAGCCTGCTTCAGCGCCTTGGTTCGCACGGCATAGTGTGAGCCGATGCAGAGCGGCGCCCCGCCGCCGGTATGACCGGATTGCAAGGGGCCGTGGAACATTCCTTCCGGAAACAGCCGGCCGCGCGCTGACCAGCTTTCGGCGGCATTGTTGTCGCAGATGCTCGGCGCCGAGACATAGCCGACCGCAGGATCAGCGAAGGGATAAAGGATTTCCCTGAGATAGGTCGGCGTCGGCACATGGTCGGCGTCCATCTGCGCGACGAAATCGTAACGCTCATAACCATAGTGGTCATAGAAGAAGGCCAGGTTGCCTTCCTTGCAGCGGGTGCGGCGCGGCCATGTCTTGCGGTGGTAGTCTTCCCTGCCGCGCCGCGTCGATATCAGCACGCCGCGGGCTTCGCACCAGCGGACCGTCTCCTCGGACGGGTCCTCGTCGGCCAGCCAGGTATCATGCGGATAGTCCTGCGCGAGCATTGCCTCCAACGTTCGCGCAACCACGGCGAAGGGCTCCGACGGGGCCTTGGTGACAACCATGGCGACCCGCGAACGCTTCGGGATACTGTAATGCTTGGACGGTTTCCTCGACGCGTGCACGTTGAGCAGGAAGTACATCGGCATTAAGGTCAGCCAGGCCAGCACGAGCGTGGCAAAGGTGAATGGTCCGATGTGTTCGACATGTTCCGGCTTCAGCCACCAGACCCAGAAAAAGCCAAGGGTGACGAACCAGAAAGCCAGGCCGAGCCTCAGGATCCATTGCTGGGTGGCCGACAGGACGGGCACGAGATAGCGAGCCGTCTGCGCTGTCTTGGCCAGGGTGGTCCCATGCCGCCGTGTCGGCCTGGTCTTACCGCTGATGGTTCCTACGTCCGCGGAAACACTCATACACTTACCGCCGCCATTCTGAGCGTCAGCCGAACTACGGCCGACAGCCTTCAAACCCGGCTCCAGAATCCGCCCAGGATCCTTTAGAGTCAACTAAATTAAGAGTGCGTTAACTATGCTTCTTGAGAACTGGTTAACCTAACGCCTTGAATCGCAGGACGAATTCCATGGAGCGCCCGGCACCGGGCAGCGCTAAAAGGGCGAGCTGGAAAATATCTCCTGCTGGAGAATTTACCGATTGGGACCAGATCCCACGGACCGTCGTGGCCCAAAAGCAGCGTTAACCATGTTGCGAATGCCATGGTTAAGCAACCGTTAATTGCACTTGACTCTTGGTCCCGACCGGCTCTTAAATTAGGCAGGGATGATATATCGGGATGTTGACGCGAATTTGTGAGTATCGCGGCGAAATCTCTCTCTGTAGCCTTGTGTCGGTACCTTGAGAGATAATTGTTAGGTGGGTTCTGTGCGACGGGTCGCACGCCACCAATCGCTCCGAAATCCCACAGATTCCCCCAACTGAGCCGATGGGTCTTGGGTAGTCGCGTCGAGCACACATCGATGCGCAGTGGCGACGCTTTGACTTCCGCGGGAAGTTCAGGCGATGGGAGAACAAACATGAAAAACTATGCGGCAAGTGCACTTGCAATCGCGCTGGCATTGGGTGGAAGCATGGCATTCCCGACTGTGGGAGGCGCTGGCTCCGCGGCTGCGACGGACCCCGTTCAGACGAGCAGCGCCGCGTCGGCGTTCGGATCCTATGATCCCTACGGCGACTTCAGCGCCGACAAGACCGCCAGCATCGAGGAGTTGTTCCTGCCGTGGGAAGACGTCGATCTGGCGACCCTTCCCTTGGCCGATGCCTATGCCCTTCAGCGGAACCGGTCGCTCTTGATCACCATCGAGCCTTGGACCTGGTCGAAGGACTGGCGCATCACCCCGAACGAACTGCGCGACGGCATTTTGAGCGGCAAATATGACGCCAACATGCAGGCAATCTGCGACCTGGTGGGGGCCATGAAGAGCCCGGTCACCATTCGCTGGGCGCAGGAAATGGAGGACAAGAACGGCCGCTTCACATGGGCCAACTGGGCCCCCAAGGATTGGATCGCCGCCTACAAGCGCGAGGTCGATCTATGCCGCAAGGCTGCTCCGGCCGCCAAATACATGTGGTCACCCAAAGGTGAAGAGGGTCTGGAGAAATACTACCCTGGCGACGATTACGTCGACGTCATCGGCCTGTCGGTGTTCGGCCTGCAGACAAAGGACAATAAGGAGGCCGGCCGCGACCGTACGTTCGCCGAGTCGCTGAAGCCAGGCTATGACCGCGTCGCGGGCTTCAACAAGCCGATCGAAGTGGCGGAACTCGGCTATGTCGGGAAGCAGGAATATGTTTCGCAATGGGCGGCCGATTCCCGCAAGTCCTATTCGGAATTTCCGGCCCTGACGTCGGTCGTCTACTTCAACCAGAAGGAAGTGTGGCCATGGCTGGGTGGCTATGGGCTGCCCGACTGGAGGGTTACCCAGCATGTCCTGCCCTAAGCGTTCTGTTTAAATGCAAGCGTAAAAACTGAGCGTAGCGTAAAATTGTAGGGGTGGGGTCGTGAAACGAGTACTGGGGAATTTCATTGGAACAGCCCTTGCCTGTTCCATGGCGGTCCTGGCTTTCCAGATTCCGGCGGTAGCCAAGACGGCGGCGCAAGTCGCAGAACTGGCCAAGCAGGCCGAAGCGGTGCCCGACGAAGGCATCTACCAGATGTATAAGAACCGCTCGTGGCTGTGGGGCCGAAACGGTGCGGGTTATTTTGCCGTGCAGCGGCGTCAATTCAGCGCCTGGACTTCAGACAAGGGCAAGCTGGGTTACGGTGACGGGATCTGGTTCATTCCCGGAGGAGGCAAGCTCTGCTTCCGGGCGAAATGGCATGGTGCGGGGAGCGACTCCAACGCCCTCACCTGCTTCGAACATCGCCAGGCCGGCCGGGTGCTCTACCAGCGCAAGTTACCGGATGGCGACTGGTACGTCTTCAGGAGCTCGCATCGCAACCTGGCGGACGAGTTCATGAAGTTGAAATATGGCGACTACGTCAGCCGGAAACAGAAGCGGATCAAGGCACGAGAGTAGCGCCTTATCATCCGCGGCAAAGCATCGGCTAAAGCGCGCCGGAGTCATACGGCGAGCTTTAGGTCTGCGTCCATACATCGCGCTAAGCTTTGCGCTCCCAGCGGCGGTCAGATGTCTGCTGCCAGTAGGTCACGGCATGGCCCGCGTCCTTCATCGTCTTCCAATGCGCCCGGGCCGCCTCGACCTGGGCGGCGTCATGGCCGTCGAACAGGAACACGGCACGCTCGTAGCCGCTGAGCTCAGGCGGCGCCGCGCCGTCGACCAGGAACCTTATCCTGGCCTCGTTGGGATTGCCGTCGCCGGTGGTCAACAGGATAGGCTGTTCGCCGGGATAAGCCTCGCGATCGGTGGCGTGTGCCAGGAACGAATCGTCGCGGAAGGTCCACAGATGCTGATCGAGCGCGTCACGCCGTTCCTCGGTGCCGGTCTGCACCACCGCGCGCCAGCCGCGATCGACGCTGCGCTCGAGCAGGCCGGGCAGCGCCTCCTCCAGCGTCGATTCGGTCAGGTGGTAGAACAGCACGTCGGCCATGGATCAAGGTCAGCTTTCGTAGTGATCGCGCACAAGCCGGTCGAGCAGCCGCACGCCGAAGCCTGAACCCCAGGACTGATTGATCTCGCTCGACGGCGAACCCATCGCCGTGCCGGCAATGTCGAGGTGCGCCCAGGGCGTGTCCTTGACGAAGCGCTGCAGGAATTGCGCGGCGATGATGGCGCCGCCATAGCGGCCGCCGATGTTCTTCATGTCGGCGTTCTTGGAATCGATCAGCTTGTCGTATTCGGCGCCGAGCGGCATGCGCCACAACCGTTCCTGCGTCGCCTGCCCCGCCGCCGCCAGCCTCTCCGCCAGTTCGTCATTGTTGGAGAACAGGCCGGCATAATGCAGGCCGAGCGCGACCATGATGGCGCCGGTCAGCGTCGCCAGATTGACCATGAATTTCGGCTGGAAGCGATCGTTGCAGTACCACAGCGCGTCGGCCAGCACGAGGCGCCCTTCGGCGTCGGTGTTGAGCACCTCGATGGTCTGACCCGACATCGAGGTGACTATGTCGCCGGGACGCTGGGCGTGGCCGTCGACGGCGTTCTCGACAAGACCGATGATGCCGACGACATTGGCCTTTGCCTTGCGCGCGGCCAAGGCATGCATCAACCCGGTGACGGCGGCGGCGCCACCCATGTCGCCCTTCATATCCTCCATGCCCGAAGCCGGCTTTATCGAATTGCCGCCGGTGTCGAAGGTGACGCCCTTGCCGACGAAGGCAATCGGGCTGTCCTTGGGCTTGCCGCCGTTCCACTGCATGATCGCCATGCGGGCGCCGCGAGGCGAGCCTTGGGCGACGCCGAGCAGCGAGCCCATGCCGAGCTTCTTCATCTCCTTCTCGGCCAGGATTTCGACCTTGACGCCGAGCGCCTCGAGTTCCTTGGCCTGGGCGGCAAACTCGACCGGTCCCAGCACGTTGGCCGGTTCGTTGACGAGGTCGCGCGCCAGAAGCACGCCGTCGACCACAGCCTCGGTCTCGGCGAAAGCCTTCTTCGCGCCGGCCGGATCCGCGGTGTGGATGGTTATCTTGACCGCCTTCTTCGGATCGGCCTTTGCGTCATCCTTGTCCTTCCTGGTCTTGTATTTATCGAAGGAATAGCTGCGCAGGAGGATACCCGCGGCAAGGTTGGCGGCGTCCTTGCCATCAGCCGAGGCGCCGACCAGGTCGAGCACCACGGCGACCTCGCTTGCCTTGCGCAGCGACGCCGCAATGGTGCCGCCCAGTTTCAGCCAGGCATATTCATCGAGCCCCGCCGCCTTGCCGGCGCCGACCGCGACCAGCCTGTCGAGCGACGTTCCTTCCGGCGCCAGAATCTCGACGACGCCGGCGAACTTGCCGGTGAACTCGGCCACCGGAAAGGCGCGTTCCAGCGTTTTGCCGGGATCGTAGGCCCTGGCCGTATCGCTCAGACCACCGTCATCCGCCGACAGCACGAAGACTGTGCCCTTCCTGTTCGCCGCCGTCTGAGGCGCGGCGAATTTTGCAAAGGCGATCGACGGTCTCGGGTTCATCATGTCCTGCTTTCGGGGATTGCGCGATGGTGCGCGAAACGGTTTGAAGTGATCCGCGACATTTGGTCGTTTTCCGGCATTTGGCAAGACTTTGCCAAAATGACCACCCATATGACACTTGGAATCGATGGCGATTCGTCGCGGCACGGCCCCGCTTCATGCCGCAACTTGTTGTTAACCATCGATGTTTTCCCTTTCTTATCCATTCCCTCCGACACTCCGGTCCATTGCGGCACGCGACGTGGGACGGGAACCGGATCGCCTGCCTGACCGAGCCCATCGGAGCCAGTTGTGCGGGCGTCGCCGGGCAGCTACCCTTAGCGTGGTGGCATGATGCCGTTCGAGAAAATCGAGTAAAGCCTTCATGAAGGTCGTTGAACGCTACATCATGCGCCGCGCTTTCGTGGTCTTCCTGGCAGCGCTGGTCTGGACGCTGGCCATCGTGTGGACCACGCAGGTGCTGGCCAAGATCGATCTGGTTACCGACAGCGGCCAGTCGTCGCTGACCTTCTTCGAGGTCGCCGCCCTCATTCTTCCGTCGATCATCCCGATCGTCGTGCCTTTCGCGCTGGTCGTGGCGGTCGCCCAGACACTCAGTGTCATGAATTCGGATTCCGAACTCGCCGTCGTCAACGCCGCCGGCGCCTCGCGCTGGACGATCGTGCGGCCAATCATGCTTCTGGCTCTTGCGGCCAGCGTTTTTTCCTTTGCCGTCGACAATGGCATCGACCCCTATGCACGGCAGAAGAACCGCGCTTTGGTGGCGGAGTCGCGCTCCGACCTGTTGTCGCTGATCATCCAGGAAGGCACGTTCCGAAAGATCGAGGACGGGCTGTTCCTGCAGATTGGCGAGCGGCTTCCAGACAACAAGCTGGGTGGCATCTTCGTGGCGGATTCGCGCGAGGAAGGTGTCAACCTCGTCTACTACGCCAAGACCGGCAGCATCGTTGAGCGAAACGGTGAAAAAGTGCTGATGATGAATGACGGCGTCATCCATCGAAAAACGGTAACCGGCGACCTCAGCGTCATCCGGTTCACCTCCTATGCCTTCGACATGTCGGCTTTTATGTCGGCAGCCAATCAAGTAACGCTGCTGCCAAAGGACCAGACAACCCAGTACCTGCTCAACCCGAATGTCAACGACAAGAACTATCAGCAGAACCCCCAGGAATACCGGGCGGAAATCGACCAGCGGTTTTCGGAATGGCTGTATTCCATGGTGTTCGCGCTGATCGCGCTCGCGGTCGCCGGCGATGCGCGTTCGCATCGCGAGGCGCGCGTCAATCCTTTGATCACGGCGATCACCATATCCCTGTTCGTGCGCTGGCTGGGTTTCTTTGCCGCCAGCAAGGCCGATGAAGTGCCGCAATACACCTATATGGTCTATGGCGTGCCTATCGTGGCTTCCGCCGTGGCCATCTGGTTCATCGTGTCGAACCGGACCATGGAACTGCCGGTGGCCTGGGCGGACTGGATGACGAACCTGGCCAGCCGCGTCGGTGACGGCTGGAATGCCCTCAAACTGCGTTGGTCCAGGCGCGGCACTTCAGGTCAGGGGATCAGCTGATGGGCTGGACACTGGGCCGGTATTTCTTCTTCCGCTATGTGACGATCACGATCTGGTTCTTCCTGGGCCTGCTGGCGCTGGTGTTCCTGATCGATTTCACCGAGCTGTCCGGGCGTACCACCGGCCTGCCCGGTTTCACCTATGGGACGGCGGTGGCCATTTCGGGCCTTCGCATGCCGATGATCATGCTGCAGACGGTGCCGTTTGTCGGCCTGTTCTCTGCGATGGCGACACTGGTTTCGCTCAACCGCCGCTACGAGCTGGTCATCGCGCGGTCCGCCGGCGTTTCCGCCTGGCAATTCCTTTTGCCATGCTGCATCGGAGCGTTGCTGTTCGGTTTTGTCTCGGTCGGGCTCATCAACCCGCTCGCTGCGCATGCCTTCTCCTTGTCCGAGCAGATCGAGACCCAGTTGCGCTCCGGCAAATCAAATACGGTTTCGGCCGATACCGCCCCCTGGATTCGCCAGAAAACCAGTACCGGTGACACCATCATCGGTGCGCGGGCCATCCTCAACCAAGGCCTCGAGATGGCCGATGTCGTCTTCTTCATCCTCGACCCGAAAGGCAATATCGTCGAGCGCAAGGACGCCGCCCGCGCCTATCTGCGGGACGGCTATTGGGAATTGCAGGATGTGAAGACTTTCAGGAACGGCACCATCCTGCCCGCGGCCAGCGATCGTGTGCCGACCAATCTGAAGCCTGAATTCGTGCAAGAGCGGCTGGCGCGCCCGGAGACCATTCCGTTCTACGACCTGCCTGGAAAAATCGAGGTTGCCCGCTCCTTCGGCCTCAAGGCAAATGCCTTTGCCATGCAGTTTGATTCGCTGGTGGCGTTGCCGTTCCTCCTCGTCGCCATGACGCTGATTGCGGCAACAGTTTCAATGCGATTTGCGAGGATGGGGCAATCGGCAACGATGATTCTGGGTGGCGTCGTTGCCGGGTTTCTGCTTTATGTCGTTTCGGTGCTGGTGAAGGCATTCGGCGTGGCGGGATTCGTGCCGACTGCCATAGCCGCCTGGGTGCCGGTCGTGGTAGCTATGTTCTTCGGGGTGACTTTCCTGCTATACAAGGAAGACGGCTAGTGAGGGAGGCGTTTTTGCCCAGCGACAGGCAGGCCAATTTGGCGCGCCTTTATGCGGCGAGCGCCTTGGCGTGCCTGCTTGCTTGCGCCGTGCCGTTGCCTGCCTTCGCTCAGGAAGTCGGCAAGATGGCGACCAACGTTCCGGCCGGCTCGCAGATGCTGCTGGCCGCCGATACGCTGGTCTACAACAACGACAACCAGACGGTGACCGCTGTCGGTGGTGTGCAGATCGACTATGGCGGCAACCGCCTCGTCGCCCAGAAGGTCATATACGACCGCAACACCAAGCGGATGGTTGCCACCGGCAATGTTGAGATCGTCAACAGCGACGGCACCAAGATCAATTCGCAGCATATCGACATTACCGATGATTTCGCCGACGGTTTCGTCAACGCGTTGCGCGTTGAAACCATCGACAAGGCTTATTTCGCCGCCGAAAGCGCCGAGCGCATGGGCGGTGTGCTGACCACCTTCCACAACGGCGTCTACACCGCCTGCGAACCGTGCGAGGACAAGCCCGACAAGGCGCCGACCTGGCGCGTGAAGGCCAGGAAGATCATCTGGAACGGCGAGAAGAAGACGGTTCGCTTCGAGAATGCGAATTTCGAATTCTTCGGTTTTCCGCTCGCATACCTGCCGGCGTTCGAGATCGCCGACCCGACGGTGAAGCGCAAGAGCGGCTTCCTGATCCCCGGCATCAGCTACAACAGCCACCTGGGCTACAGCGTCAAGATTCCCTATTATTTCGCACTTTCGCCGACATATGACCTGACGGTGACGGGAAGCGGCTACACCAAGCAGGGTTTCCTCGGTGAGGCCGAGTGGCGCCAGCGTTTCAACAATGGCGAATACAGTTTCAAGATCGCAGGGATCCAGCAGCAGAATCCCGACGCCTTCATTGATACCGCCGCTTTCCCTTCCACCGGTGGCCACAACATCGATTCGGGCGCGGCAGGCGATCCGAACAAGTTCCGCGGCATGATGGGCACGCAGGGGCAGTTCGCCATCAACGACCGCTGGAATTTCGGCTGGGACGTTCTGCTGCAGACCGACAAGGACTTTTCGAGCACCTACAACATCGACAAGTACAATGCCGGCGTACATCAGTCGGCGGTCTACCTGACGGGGCTCAACGGCCGCAACTATTTCGATGTGCGCGCCATGCATTTCGATGTCCAGGAGAACACGCCCAACAGCTATATCTCCGCGCGCAGCAACCAGCAGCCCTGGGTGTTGCCGTCGCTCGACTATGCATACATCCCCGACGTAGCGGTCGCCGGCGGCCAGCTGTCGCTCAATGTCAACTCGCGCGTGCTGCATCGCGATGAACTGGATGAGACCTACTTTACCCCTTACGTGCCCGCTTCGGGTACCCAACGCGTGCGCGGCATTGAAGGCGAATCCGGCCGCCTGACCGCCGAGGCCGAGTGGAAGCGGTCATTCGTCACCGACAACGGACTGGTGCTGACACCATTGCTGGCGCTGCAGGGCGACGTCGACTACCTCGATGCGTCATCGGCCTCGCTCGCCGCCGTCAATCAGATGGCGACAAATTTGGGCGTGCAGGACGATATGCGTTCGTCATTCGCCCGCTACATGGCAACCGCCGGGCTTGAAATGCGCTGGCCGCTGCTGTTTTCCATGGCCAGCGGATCCAGCCATGTCATCGAGCCGATGGCGCAGGTGTTCCTGCGTCCGAACGAACAATATGTCGGCGGCCTCGCCGTTCCGAATGAAGACGCCCAGAGCATGGTGTTCGACGCGACCACCCTGTTCGAACGCGACAAGTTCTCCGGTTATGACCGCATCGAAGGCGGCTCTCGCGCCAATGTCGGCTTCCGCTATTCCGGCTCCTACATCAATGGCTGGGGCACGAATGCCATTTTCGGCCAGTCCTATCAGATCGGCGGCGAGAACTCCTTCGCCGCGCCGGATCTGGTCAATGTCGGCGCCTATTCGGGCCTTGAGACCACCAAGTCCGACTATGTCGGTCTGTTCGGTATCAACAGCCCGAATGGATTCGCGGCCTCCGTCAGCGGCCGCTTCGACGAACAGACCTTCGAGGTTCGCCGCGCCGAGTTGAGGGCCGCCTATTCAGGCCTGCCGGTGTCGTTGAGCGCCAGATACGCCTTCATCCAGGCCCAGCCACTCTACGGTTTCACCACCGACCGTCATGAGGTCACACTGGGTGCGTCCACGCATCTGGCCCAGAACTGGCGCGTGTTCGGAACAGGAACCTATGATCTGCAGGAAAGCCTGCTGGTCAAGGATGGGGTCGGCTTCGCCTACAACGATTCCTGCTTCACCTATCTGATGACGTACTCGCAGTCGCGTGACCTGAACACCAGGGAAGTGACGCAGAGCATCGGCTTCAACCTGTCGTTCCGCACCCTTGGCGACTTCGGCTCGTCGACCAGCGCAATCGACACCATCCAATAGCCGGCGAGACATCGTTTCGCCGCATAGGGCTGGCACGGATTCGCGCACCCGGGAGAGGACGAAATTGGGCGGAACCGGGATAGAATTGGGATGCTAATGATGAGGAAATACCTCTTTTCAGCAGGGTTCGCGCTGCTTGTGGCGGCGACATCCGTGTCGATGACTGTCATGACGCCGCCGGCTTTCGCCAGCGAGATCAAATACATCGTCAACGACATACCAATCACGTCAGGCGATATCGCGCATCGCGCCGCCTTTTTTAAGCTGCAGCGCAAGAAGGGCGATGCCGCCCAGGAAATGATCGACCAGACGCTGCGCATGGCCGAGGCCAAGCGGCTTGGCATCCGCATCACCGATGCCCAGGTCGAGGCTGCCTATCAGCGCTTTGCCGCGGGCAACAAAATGCAGATCAGCCAGCTTGATGGCGTGATGGAGAAATCCGGCGTCGGCAAGGACCATTTCAAGGAGTTCATCCGTGCCCAGATGGCCTGGAACCAGGCCTTGAGCGCGCGTTACCGTTCCGGCGAAGGTGGCAGCGTGACCGAACAGGATGCGGTCAGGCGCATGCTCGACAAGGGCGGGGCCAAGCCGAGCGCTACCGAGTACATGCTGCAGCAGGTCATCTTCGTCGTGCCCGCTGCCGAACGCGGCGCGACGCTGGCCAAGCGCAAGCGCGAGGCCGATGCCATGCGCGCCCGCTTCAACGGCTGCACCACGACGCGCGAATTCGCCAAGGGCCTCATCGACGTTACCGTTCGCGATCTCGGCCGGGTGCTTGCGCCGCAATTGCCGCCGGACTGGGCCGACCAGATCAAGGCCACCAAGGTCGGCGGCGCCACCACCACGCGCGAGACCGAGCGCGGCGTCGAGTTCATCGGCATCTGCTCATCGCGCGAAGTATCCGACGACAAGACAGCCCAGATGGTGTTCCAGAGCGAAGGCTCCAACGACAAGGCCGCCGACGATCTCAGCAAGAAATATGTCGACGAGTTGAAGGCGAAAGCCCGCATCGTCAAGCGCTGACGTGAAGAGCGCGATGACCGCGCTGGCGCTGAGCGTCGGCGATCCATCCGGCATCGGCCCCGAAATCGCCATCGCCGCCTTCCTGGCGCGCGAGGCAGTCGGCCTGCCCGCCTTCTATCTTTTGGCAGATCCGACGCTGATCGCCTCGCGGGCAAGCCGGCTGGGCGTGTCGGTGCCGATCGTCGAGACAATACCGGCGCAAGCGGCGCAGATATTCGCCCATACCTTGCCGATCGTTCCACTGGCGGCCCAGTTCGTCGACAGTCCTGGCCGGCCGGATCCGGCCAATGCGGCCGGCACCGTCGAGGCCATCGACCGCGCTGTCGCCGCCTGCCTTGCCGGAGACGCCGCCGCCGTCGTCACCTGCCCGATCGCCAAGAAGCCGCTCTACGACGCCGGGTTCCGCTTTCCCGGCCACACCGAATATCTGGCGCACCTGGCGGCCCGGCACAGTGGTGTCGACGCGATGCCGGTCATGATGCTGGCAGGCCCTGACCTGCGCACGGTTCCCGTCACCATCCACATCGCTCTGGCCGAGGTGCCGAAGGTGCTGACCACCGAGTTGATCGTCGCGACCGCGCGCATCACCGCGGCCGATCTGGCCGGCCGCTTCGGCATTGCCAGGCCGAGGCTTGCCATTGCCGGCCTCAATCCGCATGCCGGCGAAGGCGCTTCCATGGGCTTGGAGGACGAGCGTATCGTGCGGCCGGCGGTCGACATCCTGCGCGCCGAAGGCATCGATGCTTTCGGCCCGCTGCCGGCCGATACGCTGTTCCATGCGCGGGCACGGGCAAGCTATGACGTGGTCCTATGCATGTATCACGACCAGGCATTGATCCCGGCCAAGACACTGGCCTTCGACGAAGCGGTCAACGTCACGCTCGGCCTGCCCTTCATCCGCACCTCGCCAGACCACGGCACTGCCTTCGACATCGCCGGCAAGGGCATTGCGCGGCCCGACAGCCTGATCGCGGCGCTGAAGCTCGCCAGAAAGCTCGCCGACACCGACGCAAAGGCGGTAGCCGCATGAGCGCTGCCGTTTCGGGTCCGAACGCATGAGCATCGACGGTCTGCCGCCGCTGCGCGATGTCATCGAGCGCCATGGGCTGCAGGCAAAAAAGGCGCTTGGTCAGAATTTCCTGCTCGACCTCAATTTGACCGGCAAGATCGCGCGCAGCGCAGGCGATCTCACAAACACCGTGGTGATCGAGGTCGGACCGGGCCCCGGAGGGCTGACAAGGGCGCTGCTTTCCAACGGCGCCCGCCGGGTCGTCGCCATCGAGCGCGATGAACGCTGCCTGGCTGCCCTTGCCGAAGTCGCCGCTCACTATCCCGGCCGGCTGGAGGTGATTTCCGGAGACGCGCTGAAGACCGACTTCGCCGCCCTCGCCTCCGCGGCTGCCGGAGACAGTGGCCAGGTGCGGATCGTGGCCAACCTGCCTTACAACATCGGCACCGAGTTGCTGGTGCGGTGGCTGACGGTCCCGGCCTGGCCGCCCTTCTACGCTTCGATGACGCTGATGTTCCAGCGCGAAGTGGCGCAGCGCATCGTCGCCGCGCCCGGCAGCGACGCCTATGGCAGGCTTGGCGTGCTGGCCGGCTGGCGCACGCAGGCCAGGATCGCCTTCGACGTGCCACCCCAGGCCTTCACGCCGCCACCCAAGGTCACCTCTTCGGTGGTCCATCTGGAGCCGCGCACGACACCTCTGCCCGCTGACGTCAAGAAACTCGGCCGCGTCACCGAAGCCGCCTTCGGCCAACGCCGGAAGATGCTGCGGCAGAGCGTGAAAAGCCTTGGCGGTGAGGCCTTGCTCGAGCGCGCGGGCATCGATCCGACCCGCCGCGCCGAAACGCTCAGCGTCGAGGAATTTGTTCGACTGACCAATGCGGTGTAGCTCGCTTCTCCCCGTGAACGGGGAGAAGGAAAAAAGACTTCACACCGTTTTCTCGTCCAGCAATCCCGAGACGAAATCAAAAAGCCCGGGCCGGCGGTCCCGCCGCAATCGTTCGGCGACGACGATGCCGCGCACCTCGGCGAAGGCACGGTCGAGATCGTCATTGACGATGACGAAATCATATTCCTTCCAGTGCTCGATCTCGTTGCGGGCGTTCTTCAGCCGCGTCTCGATCACCGCTTCCTGGTCCTCGGCCCGACGTTTCAGCCGCGCCTTCAATTCCTTCATCGATGGCGGCAGGATGAAGATCGAGACGATGTCGGCACGCATCTTCTCCTTCAGCTGCTGTGCGCCTTGCCAGTCGATGTCGAACAGCATGTCGCGGCCTTGCGCCAGCGCCAGTTCGGCGGGTTCGCGCGGTGTCGCGTAGCAATTGCCGTGCACTTCGGCCCATTCAAGCAGCGCATCGGAATCGCGCAGCCGCTCGAAGTCGCGCATGGTGCGGAAATGGTAGTGAACACCCTCGATCTCTGAGCCGCGGCGCGGTCTGGTGGTGACCGAGACCGACAGTTCGAGGCTGGAATCGCTTTCCAGGAGGTTGCGCGCGATCGTCGATTTGCCGGCGCCGGATGGCGACGACAGCACGAGCATCAGCCCCCGGCGGCGGATGCGGGACCCCAAATCCCTGGCAACCATCGGTTCCTTGGCAACCATCGGCTACTCCAGATTCTGGACCTGTTCACGAAACTGGTCGACCACGGCCTTCAGCTCCAGTCCGATCGCGGTGACGGCTGCGGCGTTCGACTTCGAGCACAGCGTATTCGATTCGCGGTTAAATTCCTGTGCCAGAAAATCGAGCTTGCGGCCGACGGCGCCGCCGCCCTCAAGCAAGGCCCGGCCAGATGCGACATGCGTTTTCAGCCGGTCGATCTCTTCGCGGATATCAGCCTTGGTAGCGAGGAACGCCGCCTCCATATGCAGGCGGCTCGCATCCAGATTGGCGGACGCGTCCATCAGCAGCTTGATCTGCTCGGCGATGCGTTCCCGGATCGCCGTGGTGTCGCGAGACGGATCCGCCTCCGCGCGCAGCGTCAGCGCCTCGATGGCGTCGATGTGGCCGGACAGCAGCAAAGCCAGTGCCGCACCCTCGCCCTGCCGTGCCTGCTCCAGCCCTTTCAGTGCCACGTCGAGCGCAGTCATGATGGCGATGTCGAGCGCGGTGCGCGCCTCTTCGGTTTCCACGGTTTCGGGAATGTCGAGCACGCCACGCAGCGACAGCAACCCGTCAGCCGTCGCGGGGGCAACGCCGAATTGTTCCTGCAGCCGCTTGGCGAGACCCGCAAGGTCTTTCAGAAAGGCCTCGTTGACAACGGGTTGCGCCTGCGCGCCGGCGGCGCGGCCGATGGTCAGCGTCGCCTGGAAATTGCCACGGGCGAAACACTTCTGCAGCGTTTGCCTGACCGTCGGCTCCAGCCGCTCGAAACCTTGCGGCAGCCGCAGCCGCACCTCGACGCTCTTGCCGTTGACGGACTTGACCTCCCAGGCGATCGAGGTGCCGTCATGCTCGGCGACGGCACGCGCAAATCCGGTCATGCTCTGCAAATTCATGTCGCCTGCACACCCCTGGCGCATCACCCCAAAGCCAGTTTTCCGGACGGGGCAAGTGCGGCTTTAAAACAACCACGCCGCGGGTGCGTCAAAATCGGACGCTTGGCGTTCTTTCAAATGTCAGGCTGTCGCCTTCCGGGCAACGCCTTTCTTCGTCCTACTGGGCGTCACCCGCATCGCCGCCGGCATCGCCATTGTCGCCACCGGTGCTGTCGCTGCCATCGGCAGGCTTGTCGGTAGCCGGCTTGTCGTCCGCAGGCTTGTCGGTAGCAGGCTTGTCGGCATTGCCGTTTGTACCAGAGGCAGCGGCGGCCTTGGCCGCGTCATCGGCCTGCTTCTTCTGCAACGCACGATAACGGGCGACGTTCTCATTGTGCTCATCCAGCGTCGCGGCAAAGACGTGACCGCCCGTGCCGTCGGCGACGAAATAGAGATCGTCGGTCTTCGATGGGTTGGCCACGGCCTCAAGTGCTGCACGGCCCGGATTGGCGATGGGCGTCGGCGGCAGGCCGCTGATCACATAGGTGTTGTAAGGCGTCTGCTTCTGAATATCCGACTGGTAGATCGGGCGGTCCGCAGGCTTCCCCTTACCGCCGAACAGACCATAGATGATGGTCGGATCGGATTGCAGGCGCATGCCCTTGGCCAACCGGTTGAGGAACACGGCGGCGACGCGCGAACGCTCGTCACCCCTGCCGGTTTCCTTCTCGACGATCGAGGCCAGGGTGACGAAGTCCTCGACATTGGCGAGCGGCAGGTCCGGCGCGCGCCGCTGCCATACTTCGTCGACCAGCTTCTTCTGATCGGCCACCAGCTTGTCGATCATCTGCTGACGCGTCGCGCCGCGCGTGAAGCGCAGCGTGTCGGTGGCAAGGCTGCCCTCGGGGGGCGTTGTCGACGGCATGTCGCCACTCAAGGCGGGCTCGTCGGCGATACGCTGCAGCGCCTGCTCGACCGTCAGCCCTTCTGGAATGGTCAGCGAGTACATCACCGACTTGCCGCTCTTCAGAAGCTCCATGATGTCGCGCATGGATGCCCGGGGCTTGATCTCGTATTCGCCGGCCCTGAGCGCGGAATCGTTGCCGAAGGCACGCACGCCAAGGCGGAAGACGCGGGCGTCGCTGATCAGTCCGCGGCGCTCAAGCTGGTCGGCGATGTCGGCGACGCCGGTGTTCGGCTTGACCAGGAAGGTGTCTCCATTGGCCGAGGGGCCAGCTTCGGTGAATTCCTGCTTGCCGAAGTAAAGCGCCGCACCCGCTGCCAGAACCATCAGCATCACCAGGGAGATGACGAAGTTCATGAACACGACGACCTGGCTGCGCGAAGCGCGCGAGCGCTTCGGCGGCGGCGTTCCGGCTTCCGGCCGCAAAGCCTCGCTGGCTGTCTTCGGTACGATCGGCCCGGTGTTCGCCGGCCGCTGCCCGAATTCTCCGTTGCCCGACGGATTTGTGTTCATTTTGCCCTACCGTTTGATCGCCCAACGAATCCCCTGCGGCAGAGTAGGGGCGAATATGGCAAAATTGACGGCAGACCGAAGCATCGCCCGGTAGCCGGACGATCAGCCATTATAGCGCTGGAACACCAGCGAAGCGTTGGTGCCGCCAAAACCGAAGGAATTGGACAACGCCACGTCGATCTGGCGGGAGCGAGGCTTGTTCGGCACCAGGTCGATCGCGGTTTCGCGCTCCGGGTTGTCGAGGTTGATGGTCGCCGGCGCGACATTGTCTCTGATAGCGAGGATCGAAAAGATCGCTTCGGCGGCACCCGCCGCGCCCAGGAGATGGCCGATCGACGACTTGGTCGACGACATCGAAATCTTCGACGCCGCATTGCCGACCAGGCGCTCGACAGCGCCGAGTTCGATCGTGTCGGCCATGGTCGAGGTGCCGTGCGCGTTGATGTAGTCGATATCTGCAGGCGTCAGCTTGGCCCGGTTCAACGCTGCGGTCATGCACCGGAAAGCCCCGTCGCCGTCTTCCGCCGGAGCCGTGATATGATGGGCATCGCCGGTGAGACCGTAGCCGGTCACCTCGGCGTAGATCTTCGCGCCGCGCGCCTTGGCGTGCTCGAGCTCTTCCAGTACCACGACACCGGCGCCCTCGCCCATGACGAAGCCGTCGCGGTCACGGTCATAGGGACGCGACGCCGTTTGTGGCGTGTCATTACGATCGGTCGACAGCGCCCGACAGGCGGCGAAGCCGGCGATCGACAGCCGCGTCACCGGCGCCTCGGCGCCGCCGGCGACCATAACGTCGGCATCGCCCCACATGATCAGCCGGGCAGCATCGCCAATGGCGTGCGCGCCGGTCGAACAGGCCGTGACAACGGCATGGTTCGGGCCTTTCAGCCCGTGCCGGATCGAAACCTGGCCGGAGACGAGATTGATGATCTGGCCCGGAATGAAGAAGGGGCTGATGCGGCGCGGGCCGCGCTCCTTGAGGATCATCGCGTTCTCGGCGATGCCTTCGATGCCGCCAATGCCCGAACCGATGAGCACGCCGGTGGCGCATTGCTCTTCGTGGGTCTTGGGTTCCCAGCCGGAATCCTTCAGCGCCTCATCGGCGGCGGCAATCCCGTACAGGATGAAGTCGCCGATCTTGCGCAATTCCTTCGGCTCGAGCACGGCCTCGGGATTGAAGGTGGCATTGCTGCCGTCACCACGCGGAACGACGTGGGCGATCTTGCAAGCAAGATCTTCCACCTCGAACTCGGTGATGCGCTTGGCGGCGCTGCGGCCGGTCAGAAGTTCCTTCCAGCTGTGCTCGAAGCCCATGCCGAACGGCGACAACAACCCTAGGCCCGTGACGACGACACGCCTCATCGCAGGTCCTCCCCGGTGATGACTGCGGAAAGCGTCAGGCCGAAGCCTTGTCGATGTACTTCACCGCATCGCCGACCGTCAGGATGGTCTCGGCTGCGTCGTCGGGAATCTCGACGCCGAATTCTTCTTCGAACGCCATGACGAGTTCGACCGTGTCGAGGCTGTCAGCGCCCAGATCATCGATGAAGCTCGCCTGCTCCGTCACTTTGTCGGCATCGACGCCAAGGTGCTCGATGACGATCTTCTTGACGCGCTCTGCGGTGTCACTCATTTGGGGCATCCTCGTCTTTTGTTTGTCTGTCTTCGTTAGCGGGCAGAATGCCGCTAATCAAGCTGAAAGATGGTCCTGCCGGAAACGCAACGGCCACGGACCGGTTTTTGCCCGAACCGCCGGGTTGCGGGCCGCATTACACGAAAAATGGCTGAGGTCCAAGGCGAAATGGTCTCTTTTCACAGCCCCGCCGTATCCGTCAGATCATAGCCATGCCGCCGTTGACATGGATGGTCTGGCCGGTGACGTAGGCGGCTTCGTTGGAGGCGAGGTAGGCGACCGCGGAGGCCACTTCAACAGTCGTGCCCATGCGGCGTGTCGGTATCGCCGCCATGATCGCCTCTTTCTGCTTGTCGTTGAGCTTGTCGGTCATGGCCGATTCGATGAAGCCCGGGGCGACGCAATTGACGGTGATGTTGCGGGTGGCGATCTCCTGCGCCAGCGATTTGGAAAAGCCGATCATGCCGGCCTTGGAGGCGCAGTAATTGGTCTGGCCGGGATTGCCGGTCACGCCAACCACCGAGGTGATGTTGATGATGCGGCCATGGCGGCGGCGCATCATCGGATGGGTGAGTTCGCGGGTCAGCCGGAAAACGGCGGTCAGATTGACTTCGAGCACTGAGTCCCAATCGGCGTCCGACATACGCACGAACAATCCGTCCTTGGTGATGCCGGCATTGTTGACCAGGATATCGACGCCTTCGAGCTCGGCCTCCGCCTTCTGGCCGAGCGCCTTGACCTCGTCGCGGTTCGACAGATTGGCCGAGAACAATTTGACCCGGTCGCCGAGTTCGCCTGCCAAGATCTCCAGTTTCTCGATGCGGGTGCCGTGCAGGCCGACAATGGCGCCTTGCGCATGCAGCACGCGGGCAATCGCCTCGCCGATGCCTCCCGATGCGCCGGTGACGAGCGCCTTGCGGCCGGTCAGTTCGAACATTTTTTGTCTCCTGATCTGAGAGAACAGCCTTCACACGGAAGGGGTCAAATCGCCAGTGGATTATGAAAGTGCGGCCAGCGCGGCCTCAACATCGGCCGATGTGCCGACCGACGCGGTAGCGATGTCGCGGTTGATACGTCGTGCCAGGCCCGACAGCACCTTGCCGGCGCCGATCTCGTAAAGCGTAGCAACGCCGTTGGTGCCGAACCATTCCACCGTTTCGCGCCAGCGCACACGGCCGGTTATTTGCTCGACCAGGCGCGGCGCGATCTCGTCGGGATCGCTGGTCGGGGTCACGGTGACGTTGGACAGCACGGGCACCGCCGGCGCATGCTTTGCTACCCCGGCGAGCGCGTCGCGCATGACATTGGCCGCCGGCGCCATCAGCGCCGAATGGAAGGGCGCCGAGACCTGCAGCATCAGCGCCCGCTTGGCGCCCTTTTCGGTGCACAGTTTCGCCGCCAGTTCGACCGCGGCCTTGGCGCCGGAAATCACCAGCTGGCCGCCGCCATTGTCGTTGGCGATCTGGCAAACCTTGCCGGACCCTTGCGCGGCCTCGGTGCAAGCGGCTTCGACATCTGCCTGCTCCAGCCCGATGATCGCCGCCATGGCGCCCTCGCCGGCCGGCACCGCCGCCTGCATGGCATTACCGCGAATGCGCAGCAGCCGGGCGGCATCGGCAACGGAAACAAAACCCGCGGCGGCAAGGGCCGAATATTCGCCCAGCGAATGGCCGGCGACGTAGGCGACCTTGTCCTTCAGCGAGAAACCGCGCGCTTCCAGCGCCCTGATCGCCGCCAGTGACACAGCCATCAGCGCCGGCTGCGCATTGGCCGTCAGGGTCAAGGTCTCTTCCGGACCTTCCCAGATCAGCTTCGACAGGTTTTCACCAAGCGCGTCGTCGACTTCCTGGAAGACCCTGCGCGCCTCGGGAAAGGCATCGGCGAGATCCTTGCCCATGCCGACAGCCTGGCTGCCTTGTCCCGGAAAGGTGAATGCAATGGCCATGCGAGGGCTCTCCAAGACTGGTTTGCTTGCTTGATAACACGCGTTTTTCCTGCCTGTGGCGCAAGGCAGGCCGCCAAGTCAAGCCCGGTTCAGCCCGGCCCTAAGTCGCAACCCTACACCGAGTGCCTGTTCCGAAAGGGCTTTTTGGCGATCACTCATGATGAAAACCGCTCACGAATCGTTTGCTGGCTCTTCTTATTTCCGCCACAGGCGCTAGCTTTGCGTGACAATTATATGACAATCGAGTGACTTGGGTTGTCGCTGGGTGGGAAGTTAAAGTGGCAAAGAGTTCGAAACGCGCAGGTAAAGCCGCGCCTCAGTTCCTGGAAGACGATCCGTCTACCGGCTATCTGCCGGGCCGGAGATGGCCGGTCGTCCGTTATGGATTGATCAGCCTGGCGATCTCAACCATCCTGGTGTTTGCCATCGAATTGATCGTGCGCGGCGACTTTGCCGGGACGATCTCTTTCTTCCTGCAGCCGCTCAAGCCGGGCTGGACGACCATCGTCGTGTTCGCGCTAATCCTGATCGGCCTCGACGCGGTGCTCGGCCGCAGCCATCAGAGCCTGATGATCGTCGCGCCCTTGACACTGTCGCTGGCTTTTGTCGGCCACCAGAAGTCGCATTATCTCGGCGATCCACTCTATCCGACCGATTTCCTCTATGCCCGCCAGATCTTCGCCCTGCTGCCGCTCCTGGTGCGTGACCGGCCGATGACCGCGCTCGCCATGGTCGTCGGCATCGTCGCCGGCCTGTCGCTGCTCGTCTATGGCTGGCGGCTGTGGCGCCGCAAGGTTCCCGCACTCAGCCGCAAGGGCCGCCTTGCCCGGCTGACGCTGGCCGTGCCGCTGCTCGCCTTCTTCGTCTCGATCATGGACTATGCCACCTTCTCGTGGACAAGGGATCGGCTGCAGATCATCCCGATCATGTGGGATCAGAAGGAAAACTACGCCTCGAACGGCTTTGCGCTGGCCTTCGCGCTCAACGTGCCGATGGCGCATGTCTCGGCACCGCCGGGCTATTCCGACAAGGCGATCGCGGCGATCGAACGGCCGCAGGTGGCGGCCTCGGTGCCCGATGAAAAACCCGACATCATCGTCGTCATGAGCGAATCCTTCTGGGATCCGACCAAGCTGCCCGGCGTCACCATCACGCCGGACCCCATTCCCACCGTGCGGGCGTTGCGTTCCGGTTCGATGTTCTCGCCTGAATTTGGCGGCATGACCGCAAACATCGAATTCGAGGCGCTGACCGGTTTTTCCAACGCCTTCCTGCCGGCCGGCAGCATTCCCTACCAGCAATATGTGCGCACGCCGACGCCTTCGATGGCGACCTTCCTGAAGAGCGAGGGCTACCGGGCGCGCGCCATCCATCCCGGCACCAACTGGTTCTGGAACCGCGGCGCGGTCTATGCCGATTTCGGCTTCAACGATTTCAAGTCGGAAGAGACGCTGCCGCCGATGGAAAAGCGCGGACCGCTGGCATCGGATGCGGCGATGACGGACGAGATCATCCGCGAAGCCGATGCCAGCGACGACCCGGTGTTCTTCTTCGCGGTCAGCCTGCAGAACCATGGTCCCTATGAACCGAACCGCTACTACAACCCGACCCACGCAGTGCAGGCGCCGATCAGCCAATGGGCGCGCGACTCGCTGTTGAGCTATGCAGAGGGTTCAGCCGATGCGGACCGCGGCCTTGAACGGCTGATCGAATGGGCCAAGAAGCGCTCCCGCCCCACCGTGATCGCGTTTTTCGGCGACCATCTGCCGCCGCTGGGGCCGGTCTATGTCGAGACTGGTTTCCTCAAGGACAATGTCGCGCCTCGCAAGGAGCCGACGCCGGAAGCCGCGCTTGAACATCACCAGACACCGCTGATCATCTGGTCGAACCGCTCCGGTCCGGTCGAGAATCTGGGCGCGGTGAGCCCGGCCTTCCTACCCTATCATATCCTCACCGCCGCGGGCATCACCCACCCCTACTACACAGGCTTCCTAGGCGAGGTGCGGGAGCACTACCGCGTTGTCGACCGCAACCTGCTGCTGACCCCGGCTGGCGAGGCGACACCCGATTGGTCACGGCAAAAGGAGATCGACCCGACGATCAACAATTTCCGGCTGATCCAGTACGACATGATGTTCGGCAAGCGCGGTGCGGCGCCGGACTTCTTCCCCGAGACGGTCGACAAGGTCGTCGCCCATACGAGTTGACGGGTTCAATTCGTCAATTGCAGCTTCGAGAATTTGTTGGCGATTTGCTGGAAAACGTTCGGCAGTTTTGCCGGATCGTTGACGGCATAATAGCCGCTCGGGTCGGAAGCGCAGGCGCTGTAGAGCGTGCGGTTGGCGGCGGTGTCGGACTGCAGCACCATTGTGTAGATCTGCACGCCCTCGTTCTTCAACTGCGTGCACACGCTCTTGGTCCAGCCGTCGACATTGCGTGCCGCCGTTGTCTGGTTGTCCGACCCGAAGCGGCCACCCGCCAGATAACCATAGGACGTATAGTCGGACTTGGTCGGCTGATTGCTGGCGCCATAGACGACATTCTCGCCATCGGTAAGCAGCATGACGATCTTGCTGACGCCCGGCGTCTTGAATGGCACCCCGTCTGTATAGGGCGCGCCGGGTGACAGCACCCGCATGCCCCACGACAGTCCCTCGGAGACATTGGTGCCGGAACCGTTCCACTCCGTCATCTGGCTCGCCGCCTTGCGCAATTTGTCGAAATCGTCGGTCAGGGGAACGACGGGGGTCGGGCAGGAGCGGTTGGGGCCAACCGTGATCGCGCTGCCGGTCTCGGTGACGATCTTGTTCGTCGACGCGACATATTTGGCGACCTTTTCCAGGTCGGCACCCAACAGTGCGTTGACCACGCTGCCAAGCAGGCCGCTGAGGTCGATACCCAGTATGTTGACGCCCGGCTCGGCGAGCTTGACCTTGTCGATGGTGTCGTCGAGGTACGAATTGTTGTAGCCGGTGGCCGAGTTGCCGTAGGAGCCTGACGGCTTGGTGGCGGGCTCTGGATCGTCGGGAGCGAAGTAAGGCACGAACAGCGTGTCGGGTTTGTTCGGATCCGGCGGCGTATCAGAGATGTTGTAGGTGCCGGGGCGAGCCTCGACGCAGCCTTTCCATCCCGTATCTTTCCATCCGCCCTTCAGCCCCAGTTGCTTGAACAGCGCCATATGGTTCGGCCGCTTGCCATTGATGACGGGGAAATTGATGCCGTTGGTCGATGATTTGCCGTCCATGTCGATCCAGGACGGGTCGAACCCGTCGCCATCGACATTGACCGCCGTGACGAAGGGAACCAGCGAGGCACGCACCTGGCGCGTCGGCGATTTTGTCGCCTCGAGCGTGTCCAGCAGTGACTTCGTCGCCGTCCTCAATGCCGTCATGCGGGCGCCGGCCATCGAGCCGGTATTGTCCAGCACCAGCACGACTTCGAGCTGATTGTTCGATTCGACGGCCGAGGCATCGACGACGATGTGTTTGTTCTGGCCGAACAGGAAGGCGAAGTTCAAATTGACGTCCGCAGAGGCGACAGCTTTCGTCTTGATGTAGTTGACGCCCTTGTCGACGGTCAGCGTCGCCTGCGCGTTGGCGAGTTCGCCATGCCCGGCGATGTTGGCCTGAAAATAGCGGTTGAATGCGTCGGGGCGGGTGATGTCGAGATCGCCGAGATGCGAGGAGGCAAGATTTGCGGAGTCGAGCGCATTCTGCAGGTTGCTCTTGGCTCGCATGATGGTGGACACGTCGACCGCGAAGGCCACGGCCGACAGGATGGCCGGCAGCCCGAGCCCCATCAGAAGCGCGAAATTGCCGCTCTTCGAGCGCCAGAATCTGTTGAGAAGCATCCTTACCCCCGGAAATGCTCGCCGCCTGATCTGCGCGGGTTGCCCGGGCATTTGCGCCTTCCATGATGAATCGACCGTTGACGGCGAGGGCGCAACCCTGCACAACCTGACATTGTGGTTAAGGGCCGGTTGCCGGGAAATCGCCAGGCCGTATCGGCCACGCCACCCGACTATCCAGCGCCCTGCGACATCGGTGACGCCGCTTGCCCTTGCCTTATCGGGGGATTGCTGTATAGACGCCGCCAATCTGCCGGTCCTTGCTGGGGGCTGAACGGAGGGCCGTAGGTTTTTCAAAAACCTTCGTGTGAAGCCAGAAGTGCTTCCGCCTCCCGTGTCTCCGCTCTCGACCGTCTCGAAATGCTCCTTTCTTCCCCGTACCCTTCAAGGGTTTGCGGGTCAGAGAAATTGCAGAGGCTTTAGCCGCCGGGAACCGGGAGAGAAACGAAGAAAGGCACGAAGACATAATGGCTCTTTACGAACATGTGTTTCTTGCCCGGCAGGACCTCTCGCAGCAGCAGGTCGATGCGCTTGTCGAACAGTACAAGGGCGTCATCTCCGCGAATGGCGGGTCCGTCGGCCGGGTCGAGAACTGGGGACTGAAGTCCCTCACCTACCGGGTCAACAAGAACCGGAAGGCATACTACACGCTGATGGACCTCAACTGCCCGCCGGCAGCCCTCAACGAGATGGAGCGCCAGATGGGTCTGTCCGAGGACGTCCTGCGTTTCCTGACCATCAAGGTCGAGGCGCATGAAGAAGGTCCTTCGGCCATGATGCAGAAGCGCGAAGAGCGCTCCGAGCGCGGCAGCTTCGGCGACCGCGACCGTGGCGATCGTGGTCCGCGTTCGTTCGGCGACCGTGATCGCGGCGACCGTGGCGATCGTCCGCCGCGCAGCTTCGGTGGCGACGCCGGTGCTGATCGTGGTCCGCGCCGTCCGCGCGAAGGCTTTGAAGGGGGTGCAGAATAATGGTCGACATCAACCAGATCCCGACCCGGCGCCCGTTCCATCGTCGCCGCAAGACCTGCCCGTTCTCCGGCGCCAACGCGCCCAAGATCGACTACAAGGACGTGCGTCTGCTGCAGCGCTACATTTCCGAGCGCGGCAAGATCGTGCCGTCGCGCATCACCGCCGTCAGCCAGAAGAAGCAGCGTGAGCTCGCCAAGGCGATCAAGCGCGCCCGCTTCCTCGGCCTGCTGCCCTACGTGGTTCGCTAAGACTTCCAAAGCAGGCGGTTCGCCGCCTGCTTCCTTCTCCCACGGCGACGGGCGCCGCAGGGTTGGTTCGATGATGCATGTCGTTGTCCCAAAACCGGGACCACTTTTGGGCGACATGCATTGAAATCCCGAGTTGAGGTGAAAAGCCTCTAACTGCCGCGACAGGCAGGACAGCGACACCGGCGCCAAGGCGCCCGAGCTTCCTGACCTGTTCCATTCATTTCCGCGCCGATCCCGCGATCGGTGCCCAGACGAAGGAACAAGACCATGCAAGTGATTCTTCTCGAACGCGTTTCCCGCCTCGGCCAGATGGGCGATACCGTCAAGGTCAAGGACGGCTTTGCCCGCAACTTCCTGTTGCCGCAGGGCAAGGCGCTGCGCGCCAACGAAGCCAACAAGAAGAAGTTCGAAGGCCAGCGCGCTCAGCTCGAAGCCCGCAACCTCGAGCGCAAGTCGGAAGCCACCCAGGTTTCTGAAAAGCTCGACGGCAAGAGCTTCATCGCGGTCCGTTCGGCCGGCGAGACCGGCCAGCTCTACGGTTCGGTGTCGACCCGCGACATCGCCGACCTGCTGACGGCCGAAGGTTTCTCGGTCAACCGCAACCAGATCCTGCTCAACCAGCCGATCAAGACCATCGGTGTCACCAATGTGGCGATCGCGCTGCATCCGGAAGTCGAGGTCACCATCAGCCTCAACATCGCGCGTACGGCCGACGAAGCCGAGCGCCAGGCCAAGGGCGAGACGCTGACCACCGCCGAAGCCATCTATGGCGACGACATCAACGACAATGCGCGGCCGGAGAACTTCTTCGACCCGAACACCGAGTTCGAAGGCGGCGAAGACAACGCCTGATCGCGGTACGACAAGCGAGGGAGCAGCGCTCCGATCACTTTGTCGTCATCCAGCCTTTCTGGACCAATGCCCGGGCCTCTCGCCCGGGCATTTTTGTACCAAATGGAACTTTTCGAACCCCTATATATTGTTGCAGAATTAAGGCAGCCAGTCTGACCGTGAGGGGACATTTGGTTATGAATATTCTGCTGAAGCGCGTTCTCGATCGCTTGGTGCGCACGGGCAATCTCAAGGTAACCGGGCCCAAAGGCGCCACCTTCGTCTTCGGCGACGGCAGCGGCGAGCCGGTGCACCTGCACATCAAGACCCGACATGCCGAACGCGCCATCACCTTCGATCCGATGCTGGCGGTGCCTGAATCGTACATGGACGGCGAACTCGACATTCTCGAAGGCGGCGTGCTCGGACTGATGCGCATTGCCTTCCAGAACATGGGCAGCGGCGGCATCGACGCGACCTGGTCGAAAGCCATCGAGGGCCTGCGCCACGCCTTCCGCCGCCTGCAGCAGATCAACACCGCCTCGCGTTCGCGCCGCAACGTGCAGCGCCACTACGATCTGTCGGGCGACCTCTACCGGCTCTTCCTCGATGAAGACATGCAGTACTCCTGCGCCTATTTCGAGCAGCCGGACATGACCCTGGACGAGGCGCAGGCGGCCAAGAAGCGCCATATCGCCGCCAAGCTCAGGCTGAAGGCCGGCCAGACCGTGCTCGACATCGGCTCCGGCTGGGGCGGGCTCGGCCTTTATCTCGCCAAGGCGTTCGACGTCGACGTGCAAGGCGTGACGCTGTCGACCGAACAGCATGGCGTCGCCACCGACCGGGCGCATGCGCAAGGCCTGGAAAACCACGTCCATTTCGAGCTGAAGGACTATCGCGAACTCAACGAACGCTTCGACCGCATCGTTTCGGTCGGCATGTTCGAACATGTCGGCGTGAACCACTTCAGGACCTTCTTCGACAAGGCGGCAACATTGCTGAAGCCCGATGGCGTCATGCTCCTGCATACGATCGGCCGCTCCGGCGTGCCGTGGGCGACCAGCGCCTTCATCCGCAAGTATATTTTCCCGGGTGGCTACATACCGGCCATGTCGGAGGTGCTGCCGGCGATCGAGAAGTCGGGCCTCGTGGTCACGGACGTCGAGATCCTGCGGCTCCATTATGCCGATACGCTGAAGCACTGGAGCCAGCGCTTCGCCGCCAACCGCGACAAGGCCAAGGCCATCTACGACGAACGCTTCTGCCGCATGTGGGAATTCTATCTGGCCGCTTCGGAAGCCGCCTTCCGCTGGCAGGATCTGGTCATATTCCAGTTCCAGATCGCCAAGAAGAACGACACCCTGCCGATGACCCGCGACTATATGGCCAAATGCGAAAAGGCGCTGGAATTACGCGACATGGGCCGCCGCGAAGCGGCTCCCGTCGCGAAGCCCGCCAAGCCCGCCCGGCGCCGCAAGGTGGCGGAGTAGAAACGCCTATCGCCATTGGCGCTTGCCATTCCCGGCCCCTGCCCCGAAAAAGGCCTCGTGATCGTCGCGAGGCCTTTTTCATGACCTATCTCCTCTATGCCACCGCGGCCCTGGCCGAGATCGCCGGCTGTTTTTCGGTATGGGCATGGTGGCGGCTGGAAAGATCGCCGCTGTGGCTGGCTCCGGGCTTCGTCTCGCTGCTTCTATTCGCCTGGCTTCTGGCGCTGGTCGACACCAACGCGGCCGGTCGCGCTTATGCAGCCTATGGCGGCATCTACATCGTCGCCTCGCTGGCCTGGCTGTGGCTGGTGGAGGGCGTGCGGCCCGACCGCTGGGACCTTGGCGGTGCTGCGCTCTGCATAGCCGGCGCCTCGATCATCCTGCTCGCACCGCGAGGAGCCTAGCGTGGAACTGCCGGCCTCTCTTCGACAAGCTGTCGATCGTATCCTGGAAAAAGTACCGCTGCCGGAGCTGAAGCAGGCAGCGAAAACGCTCTCGGACCGCTACCGCGCCGAACTGCGCGACGGCCGTCTTCACATGGCACAGGACATGGCGGTCAAAGCCTATCTGGCGACGCGGCTGCCGGCGACCTATGCCGCGGTCCGCGCCAGCCTCGACACGCTGAGCGTGGCCCGGCCGGATTTCATGCCGAAAACCCTGCTCGATGTCGGCGCCGGTCCTGGTACGGTACTTTGGGCCACCAGCGAGCTCTGGCCTGATCTCGAACAGGCCGTTTTGCTGGAAGCGAGTGCAGCGGTGCGCAAGGTCGGCGAGACGCTTGCCGCCAATGCCATCACAACCCGAACCGTCTGGCAGGCCGGCGACGTCACAACAGACCTTGCCGGCCTTCAGCCGGCAGACCTCGTCACATGCGCCTATGTGCTGGACGAGATCGTGCCGGCATCGCTGCCCAAGATGGTCGACCGGCTATGGCAGCTGACGACAGACATATTGCTGATCATCGAGCCGGGCACGCCGGCCGGCTGGCAGCGGATTCTGGCGGTGCGCGCGCAGTTGATCGCGGCCGGTGCGCATCTGCTGGCGCCTTGTCCGCATGAGGCGCCCTGCCCGATCAACCCTCCCGACTGGTGCCATTTTTCGCGCCGCGTCGCCCGCTCCCGCCTGCACCGGCTGGCCAAGGATGCGGAGGTGCCTTGGGAAGACGAGAAATTCATCTATGTCGCCGCTTCGCGCCAGCCGGCCGCGTCTCGCCTTGCGCGGGTTATCGCACCGCCGAAATCCGGTTCCGGTAAGGTGTCACTCAAGCTCTGCGAACCGGACGGCAGCGCCGGCGAACAACTGTTCACCAAACGCGACGGTCATCTGTTCAAGGCGGCGCGGCGCCTGGACTGGGGCGATACGCTGGACGGGACAAGCACGTGACCGTCAAAATTGTTCTTGCTCTGTTCCAGCGACTCGGTTAGGGATTTGCGCTTCTCCGAGTCAACCGGAATCGGGACACAGGAACACTGTCCTGTGGACGGTTCGCCGTTCCTGTGAACAACGGGCATCAAGACCGGTTGGTCGTGTGGTGATGCAGAAAGGTCAGCACGCTTTCGTCTCGTTCTGATATCGAAAGGCCGGGATCGAAATCGGGGACATCATGGCAGAGGCAGCGCGAAAATTCGGCGTGGCGGAGCAGCAACCGCTTTATCGTGAGGCGCCGAACAACATCGAGGCCGAGCAGGCGCTGCTCGGCGCCATCCTCGTCAACAACGATGCCTTCTATCGTGTCTCCGACTTCCTGAAGCCAGGCCATTTCCACGAACCCCTGCATCGCAAGATCTTCGAAATCGCGGCCGAGCTCATCCGCATGGGCAAGGTGGCGACGCCGATCACGCTGAAGACCTTCCTGCCGGCCGACGAAAAGGTCGGCGACATGACGGTGGCGCAATATATCGTACGGCTGGCGGTGGAAGCCGTCACCGTCGTCAACGCCACCGACTATGGCCGCGCCATCTATGACCTGGCGACGCGACGCGCGCTGATCACCGTCGGCGAGGACATGGTCAACATCGCCTATGACGCGCCGGTCGACATGTCGCCTTCCGAGCAGATCGAGGACGCCGAGCGCCGGCTGTTCGAACTCGCCGAAACCGGACGCTACGATGGCGGCTTCGAAAGCTTCACCGACGCGGTCAAGACCGCGGTCGACATGGCCAACGCCGCCTATATGCGCGACGGCCACCTGTCGGGCCTTGCCACCGGCATGCGCGATCTCGACCGCCGCATGGGCGGCCTGCAGTCGTCCGATCTGATCATCATCGCTGGCCGTCCAGGCATGGGCAAGACATCGCTTGCCACCAACATCGCCTTCAACATTGCAGAGATGTATGAGCCGGCGCAGCAGGCCGATGGCTCGTTCAAGGCGGCCAATGGTGGTGTCGTCGGCTTCTTCTCGCTCGAAATGTCGTCGGAACAGCTCGCCACCCGTATCATTTCCGAACAGACAGAAATTTCGTCCTCGAAGATTCGCCGCGGCGAAATCACCGAAATGGACTTCGAAAAGCTGGTCGCCTGTTCGCAAACCATGCAAAAGATCCCACTGTTCATTGACCAGACCGGCGGTATTTCCATTGCGCAGCTGTCTGCCCGCGCGCGTCGCCTGAAGCGCCAGCGCGGCCTCGACCTGATCGTCATCGACTATATCCAGCTGATGCAGGGCTCATCCGCCAAGTCTTCGCAGAACCGCGTGCAGGAAATCACCGAGATCACCACGGGCCTGAAGGCGCTGGCCAAGGAACTGGCCGTGCCGATCATCGCGCTGTCGCAGCTGTCGCGTCAGGTCGAAAGCCGCGAGGACAAACGCCCGCAGCTCTCCGACTTGCGTGAATCCGGCTCGATCGAGCAAGACGCCGACGTCGTCATGTTCGTCTACCGCGAGGAGTATTATCTCAAGAACCGCGAGCCGAAGCTTGGCACGGAAGAATACGTCAAGTGGGAAAACGAGATGAACGAGATGCGCGGCAAGGCCGAGGTGATCGTCGCCAAGCAGCGCCACGGCCCGACAGGCTCGGTGACGCTCGCCTTCCACGGCGAATTCACCCGCTTCTCCGATCTGGCGGAAGAGCATCATATCGCGGAGAGGTTTGAGTAGCTCTTGTCTCGGACCAGCCAATTAGATTTCAGCAAAATCTACCAGCGGATAAAATTTAACGCGTACGAAATCTCCGAAAAAGAGCGCATTCAAATCTCTGATTATCTGAGGTCCGCAGAGTCAACATTTCGTCCCGAGTCGCATGCAGCCTTGCTAGTGTTCAGCCTCTCGAGCGAGCCAACGTCCGAGAACGTCAAATTGGTGCAGAAATTCCTTACCACTGACGCTGATGACTATGCTCGAAGTGCTGCGGTGAATAGCCTTTATGGCATCTGGCATTTGGGAACGGATTCCGACGTCAAAGACTTGCGAGATTTTTTGCTACATTCATTAGAGGAATCTCGGCAAAACACATCGGCGGCTGCGATCGGATGCGCTTTTGAACTGATGCATATACAGGATGATCGCCTCCTTTCGATGGCGCTTGGGCAATTGTTAGAAAACCTGCATGGAGAGGTTGTGCGCGAGAACGACTTTGCAATGGAGTTATTCATCAGCGCCTGCCTGAGTGCACACAACAAATGGGCTCGAAGCCGCGGACAACAGCTTACGCACTTCAGTACTATCGAAGATGCATTGCCAGTTTACTGGGATCGCCAAAAGTATCTTTTGGAACCTATAAACTAATGGCCAAGTCGCGCGTCCAGTTCATCTGCCAGAATTGCGGATCGGTGCATCAGCGCTGGGCCGGCAAATGCGATGCCTGCGGCGAGTGGAACACGCTGGTCGAGGAAGGCACGTCCGGCGGCATCGGCTCAGGGCCAGCCAACACGCGCAACGCTCGCAAGGGTCGCGCGGTGGTGCTGACCACATTGTCGGGCGACATCGAGGATGCGCCGCGCATCATCTCGGGCATCGGCGAACTCGACCGCGCCACCGGCGGCGGCTTCGTGCGCGGCTCGGCGCTGCTGGTCGGCGGCGATCCCGGCATCGGCAAGTCGACGCTGCTCACCCAGGCCGCAGCAGCTCTCGCCTCGCGAGGCCACCGCATAGTCTATGTCTCGGGCGAAGAAGCCGTCGCGCAGATCAGGCTGAGGGCGCAGCGGCTCGGCGTCGCCGACACGCCGGTGGAACTGGCAGCCGAGACCAATGTCGAGGACATCCTCGCCACAATCGCCGACGGCAAGCGGCCGGATCTAGTCATTCTCGATTCCATCCAGACCCTGTGGACCGACCTCGCCGATTCGGCGCCGGGCACCGTTACCCAGGTGCGCGCCGCCGCCCAGGCGATGATCCGCTATGCGAAATCCACGGGTGCGGCGATCGTGCTGGTCGGCCATGTCACCAAGGAAGGCCAGATCGCCGGTCCACGCGTGGTCGAGCACATGGTCGATGCCGTGCTCTACTTCGAGGGCGAAGGCGGCCATCACTATCGCATCCTGCGCACAGTGAAGAACCGCTTTGGGCCGACCGACGAGATCGGCGTGTTCGAAATGTCGGACAAGGGTTTGCGCGAGGTCGCCAATCCCTCCGAGCTATTCCTGGGCGAGCGGCATGCGAAATCGCCAGGTGCGGCGGTTTTCGCCGGCATGGAAGGCACGAGGCCGGTTCTGGTCGAGATCCAGGCGCTGGTCGCGCCGTCCTCGCTCGGCACGCCGCGCCGGGCGGTGGTCGGCTGGGACGGCGCCCGGCTGTCGATGATCCTGGCGGTTCTCGAAGCGCATTGCGGCGTGCGCTTCGGCAGCCATGACGTCTATCTCAACGTCGCCGGCGGCTACCGTATCAGCGAGCCGGCGGCCGATCTCGCGGTCGCCGCCGCATTGGTTTCCTCACTCACTGGTCTTGCCCTTCCCGCAGATTGCGTCTATTTCGGCGAAATCAGCCTTTCGGGCGCGGTGAGGCCAGTTGCTCATGCGCAGCAGCGCCTTAAGGAAGCCGAAAAGCTGGGTTTTGGTAGCGCGGTTCTGCCCTTGGGCAGCGAGGAACTTGCCGGAGGGATCGGGGCCGGCGCTTTCCAGCCCACCGAGCTTGCCGACCTCGTGGCGCGCATAGCCGGCTCACGGCGCAGCCGCGCCGACGATGAAGAGTGACGCGGCTCGTCGAGCCGTGAAAAACAGATCGGAGTGGGGCGAAAAACATGCCGATTACGCTGCTTGACGGAATCCTGGTCGGCTTCACCCTGGTCTCGGCGATGCTCGCCATGGTTCGCGGCTTTTCGCGCGAGGTCCTGTCGGTCGTCTCGTGGGCGGCGGCAGCGGCGGCGGCTTTCTTCTTCTACAAGCCGGTCCTGCCCTACCTGAAGCCCTATATCGACAATGAGAAGATCGCCATGGCGGCCTCCGCCGGCGTCGTCTTCGTCATCGCGCTGATCGTCGTTTCGGTCATCACCATGAAGCTCGCCGACTGGATCATCGATTCGCGGATCGGCGCGCTCGACCGCACGCTCGGTTTCCTCTACGGCGCCGCTCGCGGCATCCTGGTTGTCGCTGTCGCCCTGCTGTTCTTCAACTGGCTGGCCGGCGCCAAGGCTCCCGCCTGGGTGACGGAGGCCAAGTCGCGGCCGCTGCTGGAACAGATCGGCGCCAAGCTCGAAAGCCTGCTGCCCGAGGATCCGGAAAACGCCATCCTCAAGAAGCTCAATCCGAATCAACCGGCCGCCGAGACACCAGCCGCGCCGGACGCACCGGCAGCGGATGCGCCTGCCGGCGGCGACGACGCCAACGCGCCAGCGCCCGATGACAATGACGCCGCGCCTGCCGACAACACGGCCAAGCCGGCGCCGGCAGCACCTGCAAACTGACGCGTCTAGCCTGACGATGGTGTGAACGATTGCACGGTGTGCGTTGCTTTCGGCGCATGACCGCCTTATATGGCGATTTTAGCGGAGCTTAAGATGGCAGACGCAGACGACGTGCTTTCCGCCGAGGCCGACGACCATTTCCATGACGAATGCGGTGTGTTCGGCATTTTTGGCCGGCAGGACGCAGCCGCCATCGTCACACTTGGCCTGCACGCCCTGCAGCATCGCGGCCAGGAAGCGGCCGGCATCGTTTCCTACGACGGCACCCAGTTCCATGTCGAACGCCATGTCGGCCTGATCGGCGACACCTTCACCAAGCAGCGCGTCATCGACAGCCTGCAAGGCAACCGTGCCATCGGCCATACACGCTACGCCACGACCGGCGGCGCCGGCATGCGCAACATCCAGCCCTTTTTCGCCGAGTTGGCCGATGGCGGCTTTGCCGTCGCCCACAACGGCAATCTGACCAACGCTATGACGGTGCAGCGCGCGCTGCAGAAGCAAGGCGCGATCTTCTCCTCCACCTCCGACACCGAGACGCTCCTGCACCTTGTCGCGACCAGCAAGGAGCGCGACCTCAACTCGCGCTTCATCGACGCGGTGCGGCAGGTCGAGGGCGCCTTCTCGCTGGTGGCGATGACGGCCAAGAAGATGATCGGCTGCCGCGATCCACTCGGCATCCGCCCGCTGGTGCTGGGCGATCTCGACGGCGCCTGGATCCTTGCCTCCGAGACCTGCGCGCTCGACATCATCGGCGCCCGTTTCGTGCGCGACCTGAAACCCGGCGAGATGGTCGTCGTCACCTCCAAGGGCATTGAAAGCCTGTTCCCGTTCGAGCCGCAGAAGACCCGCTTCTGCATCTTCGAATATGTCTATTTCGCCCGGCCAGATTCTTCGGTCGAAGGCCGCAACGTCTACGAAGTTCGCAAGCGCATCGGCGCCGAACTGGCGCAGGAAAACCCGGTCGAGGCCGACATCGTCGTGCCGGTGCCGGATTCGGGGACGCCGGCGGCGATCGGTTTTTCGCAAGCCGCAGGCATTCCCTTCGAGCTCGGCATCATTCGCAACCACTATGTCGGCCGTACCTTCATCCAGCCCGGCGATTCGATCCGCCATATGGGCGTCAAGCTGAAGCACAACGCCAACCGCCGCATGATCGAGGGCAAGCGCGTGGTTCTGGTCGACGATTCGATCGTGCGCGGCACCACCAGCCAGAAGATCGTGCAGATGGTGCGCGATGCCGGCGCCAAGGAAGTGCACATGCGTATCGCATCGCCGCCGACCAGCGCCTCCTGTTTCTACGGTGTCGACACGCCGGAGAAATCGAAGCTGCTGGCGTCACGCATGTCGGTGGAAGAGATGGCCGAGTTCATCCGTGTCGATTCACTCGGCTTCCTCTCGATCGACGGGCTTTACCGCGCCGTCGGCGAGGCCGGCCGAGACAACGACCAGCCGCAATTCTGCGACGCCTGCTTCACCGGCCAGTACCCGACCCGCCTGCTCGACTTCGAAGGCCACGACAATGTGCGCACGCTGTCGCTGCTGGCGAACAACGGGGCGTAAGCTAGACTCTTTGTTTGACACAATTCCGGACGGAAAACCGCTTCACACTTTTCCTGGAATTGCTCTAGACCACCTTACGGAAATTCTCGCATGACCCTCGACCTTACCGGCCGCGTTGCGGTCGTCACCGGCGCCTCGCGCGGCATCGGCTATTTCATCGCCAGGGAATTGGCCGCAGCCGGGGCGCATGTCATCGCAGTTGCGCGCACCGTTGGTGGGCTGGAGGAACTCGACGACCAGATCAAGGCAGCCGGCGGCCAGGCGACGCTGGTGCCGCTCGATCTCGCCGACATGGCCGGCATCGACCGGCTGGGCGGCGCCATCCATGAGCGCTGGGGCAAGCTCGACATTCTCGTCGCCAATGCCGGCGTACTCGGCGTCATCTCGCCGATCGGCCATGTCGAGGCCAAGACGTTCGAGAAGGTGATGACCATCAACGTCACTTCGACCTGGCGGCTGATCCGCTCGGTCGACCCGCTGCTGCGACTCTCGGATGCCGGCCGGGCCATCATCCTGTCGTCCAACGCAGCGCACTCAGCGCGCGCCTTCTGGGCGCCTTACGCGGCATCGAAGGCCGCGGTCGAGACCATGATGCGCTCCTGGGCGCATGAGACCCAAAGCCTGCCGCTGCGTGTCAATGCCGCCGACCCGGGCGCCACCCGCACCGCGATGCGAGCCCAGGCCGTGCCCGGCGAGGATCCGGAGACGCTGCCGCACCCCTCGGAGATCGCCAAGCGCATCGTGCCGCTGGCCAGCCCCGAGCTGAAAGAGACCGGGCTGATCTTCCAGGCCAAGCACAATCGCTTCGTTGCCTACAGGCAGCCTGAATAAGCTTACACCTCGGTTTTGACGGCTCCCGGAACCATTGCCCGCATTTGGGTGGCATATGTCAGGGATTAAAAGGGCCTCCAGTTACGTTTCTTCGAATGTAGGACATTCGAAACCGGAGGACCGATATGCGCAGACTTCTTCTCGTTGGCGCCGCCATCACGGCCGCCCTAACCGCCACCGCCGGCACCGCCCTCTCGCAAGATGCCAAGATGAGTTTCTTCGTCACCAGTGCCGGCTCCGGCAAGGGCGCCGATCTCGGCGGCCTGAAGGGCGCCGACGCGCATTGCGCTTCGCTGGCTGAAGCCGCCGGCGTCACCGGCAAGAGCTGGCATGCTTACCTCTCGACCAGTGCCGAGGATGCCCGCGACCGCATCGGCAAGGGTCCGTGGTTCAACGCCAAGGGCGAGAAGATCGCCGACGATGTCGCCTCGCTGCACAGCGACGCCAACGGCATCAGCAAGCAGACGGCGCTGAGCGAAAAGGGCGAAGTGATCAACGGCCGCGGCGACAAGCCGAACCGGCACGACATGCTGACCGGGTCTAAACCCGACGGCACCAGGATCGCCGACCAGACCTGCGGCGACTGGACGATGAGCGGCGCCGAAGGGGCAGCGATGATGGGGCATCACGACCGCACAGGCCTCGACGATTCGGCGGCGGCAAAGTCGTGGAATTCCTCGCATGCTTCGCGTGGCGGCTGCGGCCAGGAGGCGTTGAAGGGCACCGGTGGCGACGGGCTGTTCTACTGTTTTGCCACCGACTGAGGCGATGGGCCTCAAACATCGGGATCAGAATCCACCGGACGATCACGCGGCTGTGATCAGAGGCGGAAAGGCTGTGCTTCTGTCATGCTTTCGTCGTTTCCATAGAGTTGGTAGGATCGTATAGACTCCCACAACAACGAGCGCCCGAGCTGGGCAGAACAAGGACATCCCCATGGCTACGACTGCAGCGTTGGTCTGGTATCTGGTAATCGCCGGCCCGCAGGGCGGCATGGTGGTGCTGCCCAGCACCTTCGACAAGCGCGAACAGTGCACCGCCGCCATCACCGAATATCAGAAGCAGCCGACACCCACCGGCTGGTCGGTGCAGTGCGTACCGAGCGCCTCGCCGTTCACCGACGAAGGCGATGCCGAAGAGCCGGCGGCGCAGTAAGCATCGGTTGCACAAGGCCCGCAGCCGCCGGCTGCGGGCCTTGTGATTTTCAACGCTCGGCGCTCACCGTCAATTCCGGCTTCTGGTTGATGGTCTGGAACACCACGCAATAGCGCTCGGTCAGCTTCAGCAGCGAATCGATGCGCTCCTGCGGTTCATCGGTGTCGAGAGCGAAATTGAGCCGGATGGCGCGAAAACCGACGGGCGCGTCCTTGGCGACACCGAGCGTGCCGCGAAAATCGAGATCGCCCACGGCTTCCACCGTGGCAGCGCCCAGCTTGAACTCGAGCGCCGTCGCCACCGCCTTCAGCGTCACCCCGGCGCACGCCACCAGTGCCTCCAACAGCATGTCGCCGGAACAGAGCTCGAGCCCTGAGCCGCCGGTTGCCGGATGCAGGCCGGCGATGGCGATCGCCCTGCCCGTCTCCACCTTGCAGGCCACCGACTGATCGTCGATCGAGCCTTTGGCGCGAAGCGTGATCAGCGCCTGCGAAGCGTCGTCGCGGTAAGCCTGCTTCAGCGGTGACTGCATGGCCTTCAACTGGGTGGCGTCCATTCGCTGTCCTTTTTCGTCCGTTGTTCTGCTGGCCTACGCCGTCTGACCGAGATTTGCTCCGATCATCTCGCGAAGGCAATGGTGTTCGCCCCTGCAGCAATGCAGGCCTGCCACAACCGACGCGCCGACGTCCCAAATGGGACATTGACGGAAGAGACCTCAAAACCGTCTGATCCCGGAAAGTCGTCATTCCATTTCCGGTGATCCCGCAATGCCACATACCCTCTCGACGAAGCCAAAACAGGACGGGTTTCGCGCGCCTGGCGAATTCGAACCGAAATCAGGCTGTTGGCTGATCTGGCCCGAGCGGCCCGATACCTGGCGCCTGGGCGCCAAACCGGCGCAGAGGCTGTTCGCCAATGTCGCCACGGCGATTGCGCAAAGCGAGCCGGTGACTGTGGCCGCATCAAGCCGCCAGTGGCGAAATGCCAGAGCGCGATTGCCCGCCCATGTTCGCGTGGTGGAAATGTCCACCAACGATTCCTGGCTGCGCGACAGCGGCCCCAATTTCATCGTCAATGATCACGGCGACGTGCGCGGTGTCGATTGGATCTTCAACGCCTATGGCGGTTTCGATGGCGGCCTCTATTCGCCGTGGGACCTCGATGACCTGGCGGCGCAAAAAGTGCTTGAAATCGAGAACATGGATCGCTATCGCGCACCGCTGATCGCCGAGGGTGGCGGGCTGCAGTGTGACGGCCAGGGTACCCTGATCACGACGGCGCAATGCCTGCTCAATCGAAATCGCAACGCCCATCTCGGCAAGGCCGACGTGGAACGGCAGCTCGGCGACTATCTCGGTGTCGACACCATCATCTGGCTGCCGCGCGGCTTTGCTTTTGACGAGACCGACGGCCATGTCGACGACATCTGCTGCTTCGTGCGCCCCGGCGTGGTCGCGCTGAGCTGGACCGATGATCGGGACGACCCGCAATATGAGATCGTGCGGGAGGCCGAGGAGGTGTTGCGTTCGGCGCGTGACGCGCGCGGCCGCAGCTTGGAGGTCCATCGGCTGCCTCACCCCTTGCCAATCGAGATATCGACGGAAGAGAGCGAAAGCGTCGACCAGCTCGATTCGACCTGGGCGCGGCCAGCCGGAAACCGCATCGCGGCCAGTTACATCAACTACTATCCGGGCAACAGCGTCGTGGTCGTGCCAGAGTTCAGCTCTGATCTCGATGGGCAGGCCAAGCAAAAACTGGCCGCGCTGTTTCCCGACCACGGGATAGTCGGCATCGAGAACTCCCGCGAGATCCTGCTCGGCGGCGGCAATGTCGCCTGCATCACCTTGCCGGTCTATGCCCCGCAACGGCGTTGAGGGCATGCCGGCCAAAACGAAAAACGGAGAACACTCATGCGCGCTCTCATCTTCTCAACCCTGCTTGCCGGGCTCGCTTGCGGCATCTGCGCAAGCGCTGCTTTGGCGGAAGAGGAAAAAGTCGTCAATGTCTACAATTGGTCCGACTACATCGCGCCGGATACGGTCGAAAAATTCGAGAAGGAGACGGGCATCAAGGTTCGCTACGATGTCTATGACGGCAATGAGGTTCTTGAAACCAAGCTGCTCACCGGCGGTTCGGGATATGACGTGGTCTATCCCTCTGCCTACCCGTTCCTGAAGAACCAGGTGAAGGCGGGGGCTTTCCTGGAACTCGACAAATCGAAGCTTGCAAACCACTCGAAAATCGATCCGCAAGCCCTCGCCCTGATCGCGGGCGCCGATCCGCAGAACCTGCACGCCGTGCCCTACATGGCCGTCACCGACGGCATTGGCTACAATGTCGCCGCGGTCAAGCAGCGCCTGCCGGAGGCGCCGACGGATTCCTTCGCCATGGTCTTCGACGTCGACGTGGTCAAGAAGCTCTCCGATTGCGGTGTGGCCATGATCGATGCCCCCGCTGAGGTCATCCCGATGGCGATGAACTACCTTCACATCAACCCGAGGTCGACCAACCCCGACGACCTTGCGAAGGTCGAGGAACTGATGGGCAAGGTGCGGCCTTACATCCGCTATTTCCACTCGTCAAAATACATCAACGACCTGGCAAACGGCGACATCTGTGTGGTGCTGGGCTGGTCAGGCGACATACTTCAGGCAAGGACCCGCGCCGCCGAATCCACCAAGAAGCTGGAAATCGCCTATTCCATTCCCAAGGAAGGTACACTCATCAACTTCGATACGATGGCAGTGCCGAAAGACGCGCCACATCCCGAAAACGCACAGGCCTGGATCAACTTCAACTTGCGCCCCGACATCGCCGCCGCCAACTCCAGCTACGTCTCCTACGCCAATGCGATACCGGACTCCTTGCCGCTGATGGACAAGGCAATAGCCAGCGATCCCGGCGTCTATCCGTCCGATGACGTGAAGGCCAAGCTGTTCGTGGTGGACAACAACGACGCAAAGCTGCTGCGGTCGCAAAATCGCATGTGGACGCGCATCGTGACGGGGCAATAGGGCAGGCACGAAAACGTCAGCCCTGTGCGACCCCGCGGATCGCCGCCAGTAGTTCGACCTGCGAGTGCACGCCGAGCTTGCGATAGATCTGCTTGATGTGGTTGCGGACGGTGCCGGGCGAAATGGCGAGGCTTCGCGAAATGGTCTTGGCATTGCCGCCGTCGATCAGGTGTCGCGCGATCTCACTCTCACGGCTGCTCAGCCGCGATCGCGCATCGCCAATTGCCATGCCCTTGTCCCGGGAGCGGCACAGATGAAGCAATCTTTGCAGAATGAACCTTGTCGCGCTGCTTGCCGCGCAAGCCATCGCCAGATCCTGCTCGCCAAAGGCTGGCGCCCCGTTTCGCCGCAAAAAGGTGACATAGCCGGCGGTCAGCCTGTCGAAATTGAAGACGCCTGTTATCTCGTCGAAACTGTCGGAGGGGCCGTAGAATTCGCGATAGTAGGGCGTGAGCTGGAAATCACCATCGCGCAGAGCCGATAGCGGCAAGACGAAATCGTGCCGGGTGCTGGCGAACCTCTGGAAGAAGGGATCCTGCCGGTAGATGCGGGCATCATAGTCGCGGTTCCAGCGATCGGGGCCGGCATCGTCAATGGTCAGGGAAGTGATGTCGCGACGGTAGAAGCCGACATAGACACGGTCGGAGCCAAGCAGACTCTGCGCCGCCGCCGTGAAACGCGCCGACAGTTCTTCGGGCGTTGCCGCCATTGCCGCAGCGGCCACGCCGCCGCTCCAGCGTCCAAACTGATCGAGGGAAAAATTCGACTGCATTCCGGCCCACAGTAACGCAAGCCGTTGCAAGTTCAACCTGGCGGGAATCGCGCCGCCAGCCTCAAAAGGCGCCCTGAACCGGGAGTGACCATCCCTGCCCCAACGCAAGCTCAGGGCTGGCGTAGCGCTGGACCAACTTTCGACCGTATAGCTTAGCTTGGTAAGCGCCTGATCTTTCAAGCCCTTGCGCCGCGTCACAGCGTCTCTGACGCTTTCTGCAACATTGGTCCGCGCCTTATGGCCGACATCGCCATTCACGAAACACGCGAAAGGGTTCTCGCTGGAATCCTTTTGACCGGTGCTGCCTATCTGCTGTTTTCGACGCAGGACGCTTCGATCAAGCTGCTGGTTACCGGGATGACGGTCTGGCAGATCATGTTCTTCCGCAGCATCACCATTCTGAGCGCCTGCGCGGCGATCGGCGGGCGAAAACTGTTTGCCGACACGGTGCGCTCGCCGATCGTGCGGCCCATGCTGGTGCGCAGCGCGTTCACGCTTGCCGCCTGGCTCTGCTATTACAACGCAGCCCGCAGCCTGCAGCTCGCCGAACTGACCACCGTCTATTACGCGGCCCCGATCATCGTCACCGTGCTTTCGGTGTTCCTGCTCGACGAAAAGGTGCCGATGCTGCGCTGGCTGGCGGTGCTGATCGGCTTTGTCGGCGTCTTCGTCGCCTGTGATCCGACCCATCTCGGCCTCTCCGTTCCGGTGCTGCTGGTGCTGGCTGCCGCGCTTTTGTGGGCCATCGCCATCGTGCTCCTGCGCAAGACAGCACTTGCCGAGCGCTCGATCATCCAGCTTCTCCTCAACAATTTCTATTTCCTGGTGTTTTCGGCGGTGCCGGCGCTGTTGTGGTGGCACACGCCCGATCTGACCCAGTTGCTGCTTCTTGCCAGCGTCGGCGCGCTCGGCGGTCTGGCGCAATATCTTCTCTTCGAAGGCATGAAGCGGACGCCGGCATCGATCCTCGCCCCTCTCGAATACAGCTCGCTGTTGTGGGCGTTCGCGCTCGGCTTTGCGATCTGGGGCGACGTACCGCGCCGCGAAGTGTTTCTCGGTGCTGCCCTGATCATCGCCGCCGGCCTGCTGATCGTCGGCGGCGAGCATTTCCGCAAGCGACTGTGATGTGCATGACTGCTGACGCTACGATGTCAGGAGGGAGCGGCGTAGGCTGGCAACATGACTGATGTGACAGCCACCGCCGACACCGTTGCCGAGCGCACGCTGGGCATCATTCTCGTGTCATGCTCGGCGGCCGTGTTTGCCTTGACCGGTGTGCTGACAAAATCGATCCATGCCGATCCGCTGACCATCATCTGCTGGCGCGGTTTTGTCGGTTCGATCCTGATCAGCCTCTACGTGTTGTGGCGGCGACGCGGCTCCGGCGGGCGCGGGAGCCTGCGACTGGGCTGGCGCGGCTGGCTGCTGGCGGTGGAAGGGGCGCTGGCCAGCATCGCCTTCATCTCGGCGTTCAAATTCACTTTCGTTGCCAATGTCACCGTCATCTATGCAACCGCACCATTCCTCACCGCGCTGCTGGCCTGGATGCTGACGCGTGAACCCTTCCGTGTGCAGACGATGATCGCCGCAGCCGTGTCGCTCTGCGGTGTGGCGATCATGGTCTGGTCCAGCTTTGGCAGCGGCAATCTGTTCGGCGACGGACTGGCGCTGCTGATGACCATCGGCAGCGCTCTCTACATGATCATGGTGCGGGCCTTTCGCGACACACCCGTGGTCTGGGCCGGCGCGGTATCAGCCTTCCTGTTGTTCGTGCTCGGCTGGTTCGTTACCGATCCGCTGGCGGTTTCGCCAAGGGATGCCGCTCTGCTCGTCACCTTTGGCGCGTCCTTCGCGCTGTCGTCGATCCTGTGGACCGAAGGCGCACGGCTCATACCGGCCGCCGAATCCGGGCTACTCGGCTCGGCCGAAGTGCCGTTCGCGATCCTGTTTGCCTTCCTGTTTCTGGGCGAGATCGCGCCAGAAGCAAGCCTCGTCGGCGGCGCCATCGTGCTCTGCGCGGTGTTCGCCCATGCCGGCCGCGACTGGCTGGTGGCCCGCTCGCAGCAGGTGGCGTCAAATATTTCTTAAAAAAGTGACACAGTCACGGAACCATCATCGGGGTCAGGCATTATTGGTGCGACGGGCCACCCCCCAAGTCCCCCCAAACCCCTCGGCCCGTCCTACTCCCAAGCCGACCGCAAGGTCGGCTTTTTCTTTGCTCTGAACTGGGCGAGGAGACCGAGGCCCCGTGGCTTCAACCCAAATGCCCAGACGAAGCCAGGTTACCGCTGAGCAGCGCCGCCAGATCGCCCGCGGAAGCGTCGGCACCGGCGCGCAGCCGGATCGCGAACTCAGCCGGGGGAACCGGTGGCAGGCCAAGCTCGCGCGGCGCCTCGACAATGCCGGAATGGGCAAAGCGCGGGGTTCGCAAGGTCAGCGCAACGCCGGCATTCACAGCAGTGCGTAGGCCAGCCAGGCTGGCGCTGCCGGCGGCGATGCGGTAGCGGCGGCCGGCGGCATCGAGCGCGGCGAGTGCGGCCTCGCGGAACCCGCAATAGGGATCGAGCAGCGCCAGCGGCACCTCTTCCTGCCGCGAGGCCAGTCCCTTGTGTGAACACAGCCATATCATCGGCTCGCGCAGCACGCCGACCTCGTCCGGCGCCGCGGTCTGGCGCATGACGATCGCTAGGTCGAGGCTGCCGGCCTGCAGCGCCTGCGCTAGTTCGGCCGAGCGACCGACCCGCAATTCGATCCTGACGCGCGGATGGCTGGTGGCGAAGGCACGCAGCAGGTCCGGCAGGCCGCTGTCGGCGAAATCCTGTGTCGTGCCGATGGCGACACGCCCGGCAGCCCTCGCCCCCTTCAGCGCCAGCCATGCCTCGCGATGCACGGCAAGAATACGCCTGGCATGGCCGACAAGGTCCTCGCCGGCCGGCGTCAGCCCACGGCCCCTGCCCTGCGGCGCCAGCAGCGGCTCACCGACGATCTCCTCCAGCCGCTGCATCTGGGCGGTCACCGCCGAAGGCGAACGGCCGACGCTGGAAGCCGCCTGCGCCAGCGAACCGCTGTCGACGAAAGCGAGGAAGGTTTTGAGCAGATCCGGATCGAGTGTTTCCATAGTTCGATAATATCGAATCTTCAGTTTAAAACAATTCGATTTTTTTGATTAAAGGATGGTGACATGGTCTCTCCAACGGCGATCAGACGCCGTTAGAAACCAAGGAGACGAAAAATGCCCATCATCAACATCAGCGTCACCGGCAAGCCGGACGTCGCTTTGTCCGCCAGGATCGCCAGGGAAATCACTGAGATCACCGCCACGCAGTTGCGTAAGGATCCGACGATCACCGCCGTTGCCGTCACCTATATCGATCCTCAGCACTGGTTCGCCGGCGGCAAGTCGCTGGCCGAGCATGGCGCCAACACGTTCTGGCTGGATATCAAGGTGGTCGACGGCACCAACACCAAGCTTGAGCTGGAGGCCTATCTAAAGGCTCTCTTCGATGCCTTTGGTCGCCTTCTGGGCGGCGTGCACGAGGAAAGCTATGCCTTCGTGCATGAGGTGCCGGCGGCCGCCTATGGCTATGGCGGCAAGACGCAGGAGTTTCGTTTCATCAGCGGGCGGCTGAAGGCAGCATGAGGGCTACGCCCACTCCGACCGAACGGCTACCTGGCAGGAGGGTGAAGCCTTGTATCAAGCGCGAAATCCTCCTGGAGGTGTAGGCTGTAAAGGCCGGCCGCCTGGCTAGGGTCGAACACCAGGTTCCAGCTGTGCTGGGATACCGTGCTGGGAATTAGGAACAAGGGATGCTTTGCCAGCAGACTGTCACCAAATTGCTGCTGCCCTGCGCTGGGAATGCCGGGGCGCAGCCAGTTTGCGTTTGGAATATCGTCAATTTCCACCACATGAATCTTCGACGGATCGGTGATGGCAAATGCCGTCAGCACATGAGGAACAGTATCCAGCGTGCGAAACCCCTTGTGGACAGCCACCTCAAGGATGGCGGTCGAAGGGTCGATGGACGCATACACAGCCCTGACACCTTTGCTGTTCCATCTTCCACCGAGTTTGAAGGCTCCCTCACCGCTGTCCCAAGTTGCCTTGAAGCGTTTGTGGTCAAGTCTCCAGCCGAGGACATCTCCTGTTCCCAGGGAACCTGGCAGGGGTGTCATGCATAGACACCGTAGTCGAGCCGCTCAAGAAATTCCTGTACAAGTATAGTACCCGCCGCTGTGGCCAGCAGATCGATTGGTCGCCGGTTGTCCAACCCCATCGCGGGCTGGATCATCCATTTCTCAGCCTCTTCCTGGTTTCCAAGAACGGACGTGGCCTTCGTGAGAACCCTGGCGAAATTCCAGGTTCTAGAGCCTTGCTCCCGACTAAGGGTCCTGGAGTGATCCGACTTATGCCGCTGAAATGTCCGCTCGCTCATGCCAAATGCCGTCTCGAAAGCATCGGCAAGATCAATGACGGTCAGGTGTCCCACAAGGCTTTCCAAGGCTTGGCTTGGAATTCCGTGCAGGATCATTTCATGTGCCTCGAGCGGACTGGATACGGAAAATCCAAGAACTTTCGGCCCGCCAAATAGGTCGACCAGTCGTTCGAATTCCGGCTCCATGCGTGGTGCCTCGGCAAACGCCATTGGGAAATTAGCCATGCTCGTCTCTCCGTCACGTGTCACTTTATTTACGACATGTGTCGCCACCTTTCAAGTGATGATGCGCGATCTCTTGGCCCATCATGTCCCAGCGTAAAATCGAAGCTCCGCATCGGTCACCCCCACATTGACCTTCCTCCGACTTCCGCTACCCTCTGCCTCCGAAGCGGTCGCAGAGCCGCAATGACAAAAACGTTGGGAGAGACGCGGCATGATCCTGACACTGGCGCTGCTTGCGGGTCTTGTTGTGGCCTGGCTGCTGATCGGCGTGGTGGAGAAATTCCGCCTCGGCCTGCGTTTCACGCAGGCGCTGCTCTACGTGCCGTTCAAGCTCGCCTACCGGATCAGCGACAATCGCATCGGCATCGCCCGCAAGACCCAAGCCCCGGTCATCTACGTGATCTCGCACCAATCGCGCTTCGAACCGGCGCTGATGCTGTCGCTGCTGCCCGACGACACGCTTCACATCCTCGACGAGGTCTCGGCGCGCTCGCCCTGGCTCGAACCCTGGCGCGAGCTTGGCCGCAGCATTGCCTTCAATGCCGAACATCTTTTCGTCAGCCGCCGGCTGGTGCGCGTGCTGAAGGGCAAGGGGCGGCTCGCCGTCTACCTGCCGGATGCTGTCGAGCCCGACATCAAGACGTTCCGGCTGTTTCGCGCCGTCACCCGCATCGCCATGCAGGCCGACGCCCGCATCGTGCCGATCTTCGTCGCCGGCGCGCGCAGCCTGCCTGTGTCGCTGACGCCGGCGGACAAGGCGCCACGGCACTGGTTTCCGCAGCTGTCGATCAGCGTGCTGGAGCCGATGACCATCGCCGAACTGGTGGCGCGCAACCCGGACCAGGCGTCGAACACCAATGCGCTGTTCGACCGCGTCGCCGAAGCGCGGCTTTTCGGCACCAACCTTGACCGCGGCCTGTTCCTGGCCATGCGCGATGCGGCAGCCAGGGTCGGCGCCTCGCATCCGATCATCGAGGATGTCATTTCAGGCGCGCTGAGCTACCGCAAGATGTTCATCGGCGCCCGCGTGCTGGGCAAGCGTTTCGAGGCGGTGACCGCGCCGGGCGAAGCGGTCGGGATAATGCTGCCCAACGCCAATGGCGTCGTGCTGTCGTTGGTTGGTCTTCTGTCGGCAGGCCGGGTGGCAGCGATGATCAACTACACCGCCGGTCCGGCGAGCGTTACGGCCGCCGTGCGCACCGCCGTCATCCGCACCGTCATCTCGTCACGCGCCTTCGTCGAGAAGGCCGATCTCGCTGATATCGTCGCGGCGGTCGAAAAGGGTGGCGCCAGGCTGCTGTGGCTGGAAGATATTCGCACCGGCGTCACCACCCTGGACAAGCTTGCCGCCGCCTTGCTGTGGCGCTGGCCGCTGCAGCGGCAGGATGCGGCCAAGCCTGGTGTGATCCTGTTCACCTCGGGTTCGGAAGGCACGCCGAAAGCGGTTGTCCTGTCGCAAAAGAACCTGCTCGCCAATGCCATGCAGGCCGAGGCGCGCGTCACCATCTCGCCGGCCGATATCCTGCTCAACGTGCTGCCGGTGTTCCACTCCTTCGGCCTCACAGGCGGCACCATCCTGCCGCTGGTCACTGGGGTAAAACTGTTCCTCTACCCCTCGCCGCTCCACTACAAGATCATCCCCGAGATCGCGCGCAAGGTGAAGCCGACCATCATGTTCGGCACCGACACCTTCCTCGCCAACTATGCGCGCACCGCCAAGGACGGCGATTTCTCCAGCCTGCGCTTCGTCGTTGCCGGCGCTGAGGCGGTGAAGCCTGAAACGCGGCGCACCTATCGCGAGCGCTTCCAGGCCGAGATCGTCGAGGGTTTTGGGCTGACCGAGGCCGCACCCGTGGTTGCCGTCAACACCGCCATCCATGGGCGCGATGGCACGGTCGGGCGACTGTTGCCGGCGATGCGCATGAAGCTGGAACCGGTCGAGGGCATCTCGGACGCCGGCCAATTGTGGCTCGACGGACCGAATTTGATGATGGGCTACATGACCGCGGACCGCCCCGGTGAGCTGCAGCCGCTGACCGGCTGGCACGACACCGGCGACATCGTCGCCGTCGACCGCGAAGGCTTCATCAGCATTCGCGGCCGCGCCAAGCGCTTTGCCAAGATCGCCGGCGAGATGGTGTCGCTGGGTGCGGTCGAGATGCTGGTGCAGTCGCTGTGGCCGGAAGAACGCCATGCGGCGGTGGCGGTGCCGGACAAAAGGCGCGGCGAGCGCATCGTTCTGGTCACCACCGCCGACGATGCCAATCCCGAAGAGCTGCGTCAGTTCGGCAAGAAGGCCGGAGCCGCCGAACTGATGGTGCCCAACGACATCGTGAAGGTAGAGGAAATCCCGGTGCTGGGTTCCGGCAAGACCGACTATGTCTCGACCAGGAAGCTGGCGATCGACAGGCTGGGGCTGGGTGTCGCGGCCTGAGTCGGATCAAGGACTTCGGCGGACTTCCTTGCCTTTGTCTTTATGCATGTCGTCTTCCCAAAACCGAGGTCACTTTTGGGCGGCATGCATTTAACCTATATCCGAAGGCGGCACCTTCTCGCCCTCGAGTTTGGCGCGTTTGGAGTAGGCGCGCACCGAGAACGGCAGGAAGATCAGATAGCCCGCGACCGAGGCCGTCAGCGTGTACCATGGATAGGTCATCAGCAAGAGAACGTAGAGCACGACGGCCAGGATGACCGGCAGCACTCTGTCGCCCGGGATCTTGATGCTCTTGCCGGAATAGACCGGCAGCCGGCTGACCAGAAGGAAGGCGACCAGGATGGTGAAGCCGGTGGCAACAAAGGCGGCCGGGCGGCTGGGCTCCACCCCAAGACGCAGGAAATAGAGATAGAGCGGCAGCATCACCAGCACCGCGCCCGCCGGCGCCGGCACACCGACGAAATATTCGGACTGCCACAGCGGGCGTTCGGCCTTCTCGTCGTCGAGCACGTTGAAGCGGGCAAGCCTCAGCCCGCAGGCGATGGCGAACAGGAGGGCCGCGATCCAGCCCGGCGAGCCGGCGCGATCGAGCAGGAAGGCATAAAGCACCAAAGCCGGGGCGACGCCGAAATTGACGATGTCGGCGAGCGAATCCATCTGGGCGCCGAACTTGGAGGTCGCCTTCAGCATCCGCGCCAGGCGGCCGTCAATGCCGTCGAGGAAGGCCGCCAGCAGCACCATAACCACCGCCGGCTCGAACCGACCTTCGAAGCCGAAACGGATGCCGGACAGGCCGGCGCAGATGGCAAGCACGGTGACCAGATTGGGCAGCACCATGCGCATCGGGATCTCGCGGATGCGCGGACCGCCGCTGGCATGGGCCTCGAACTTTTTGTATTGCGTGCCCACCGCTCAGGAAATCCGTACGAGGGGGGTGCCGGCGACGCCGCCGAATTCGGCCAGCACGGTTTCACCGCCGACCGCTGTCTGGCCAACGGCGACACGCGGCGTGGCGGTCAAAGGCAGGAAGACGTCGACGCGCGAGCCGAAACGGATCAGGCCGAAACGCTCGCCGGTGCCGATCGAAGCGCCGGCTTCGGCCCAGCAGACGATGCGGCGCGCCACCAGGCCGGCGATCTGGACGGCGGCGACCGTGCCGTTGGGGCTCTCGATGACCAGGCCATTGCGCTCGTTCTCGGTGCTGGCCTTGTCGAGTTCGGCATTGAGGAATTTTCCCGGCCGATGTTCGATCTTGGCGATACGGCCGCGCACCGGGGCGCGGTTCACATGGCAGGAAAAGACATTCATGAACACCGAGATGCGGGTCATCTCGACATTGCCGAGGCCAAGCTCGCGCGGCGGCACGGCCGGACCGACCGCCGAGATGATGCCATCGGCGGGGCTCACCACCAGGCTGTCGTCGACTGGCGTGACGCGCTCGGGATCGCGGAAGAAATAGACGCACCAGGCGGTCAAGATCAGGCCGATCCAGAACAGGATCGAGGAGAAATAGCCGAGGAAAAGCGTTGCCGCGCCAAAGGCCGCAATGAAGGGGTAGCCTTCGCGATGGATCGGTACGAACGCGTTCTTGACCGTATCGACAAGGCTCATCGGGCTGAGGCGGCTCCGTTTCAGGTGGGGCCTCAATAGCCGAAAGCCCCCTTCGCCGCAACGCAACAATCGGCGCGCGGGCGAACCGGCAAGGGTCGGCCGTGTCCGGATAGAAGGACGCTCCGCCTTTCCTGAAGTCGCGACCGGCTTGCGTGCCCATGCCATTGCCGTCAGAATTCCGGCCTGGGCGGGAAACAGACCTGATGAAAAGCCGGAAATCCGCGGGCCGCGTTCTCTATCCGGCGCTTGTGTTGGCCATGGTACCGGCACTGTCCGGCTATGCTTTGGCGCAGAGCAAGCCATCCTTCGACTGCGCCAAGGCGGCCAGCGTGGCGGAAAAGGCCATTTGCGCCGATCCTGCCCTGGCGCAAGCCGACGCCGACGTGGCGAAGAACTACGCGGCATTGCTGAAGACGCTCGACGCCCGAGCCGGCAAGGCCTTGCGTGATGACCAGAGCGATTTCATCGCATATCGAGACCAGATCGCCGGCTTCAACGAGAACACGCCCAAGGATCAGCAGACTTTCGATCTCGGCGAATTCCTGCGCGACCGCGCGACCTTCCTCGCCGGCATCCACAAGCCGGCTGACGCCGGTTTCATCGGCACATGGAGCAGCGTCCGCGGCGGGGTCGAAATCAAGGCGGCGGGCGCGGGCAAACTCGAGATTTCGGAAGATGTGGTCGCCAACCCTGTCTCAGGAAGTGGTGCGTGCGACATCGGTGGCGCGGTCAAGGCCGGCAAGAGTTTGCGGCTGGTCGACACCGATGACAACGACAAGCCGACTGGCTTTGTCTTCGCCTTCCGCCGCAATGGCGACGCGCTCGTCGTCGAACAGAGCGGCACCGGCAAGGACGGCACTTCGGAGCCGCCATCGTGCGGTTACAATGGCCATGTCGACGGGACGTTCTTCCTGAGCGAAGAACAGAAAAACTAGCCGGCACCTGGCGTCAGCTGGTCGGGCTAAAGCTCGTCGCATCGACGCGCTTTAGCCTCCATTGTTTATGCATGTCGTCGTCCCAAAACCGCTACACAATTTTGGGCGACATGCATTAGAGCCCGGGAACCCGCTGATAGTTGGCGATGTCGGCGCGGACACCAAGTCGGGCGAGCGTTTCCTGCGGGTTGAAGGCAACGCGCTCCTGCGCCGCCTTGACGATCGGCACGACCTTGTCGACGGCCGCCTGGCTTTCCCATTCAACGATCGTCACCAGGTTGAATTCGCCCGGCCCCGAAAATTGCTCGAGCAGGAAATCCTGCACGAAACCCTGCTGTTGGCGCAGCAATTCGTGCGTCGTCCTGACCTTGACGAGGATCTCCTCGCGGGCGGCGGCCGGGACGACGAACTTGTCCACCCTGAACACGCTGCCGCCGTTAACACTCTGATTTATGTCGTTCATTTCAATTGTTCCGTTCCTGGATGATGGTGTTCTCGGGCTCCAGGAGCGGGCGTACAATCTCAACCTAAGTTGAGGTCAAGCACAAAAATCAATTTACCTCTGACGTCCGCCGGCGAACGATGACGCCGAGTTCGTCGCCTTCGCGCGCAAGGCGCAGGCGTTCCTCGGCCTCGGTCGCTTCGCGCTGGCGGTCCCACATCGAAGCGTAGAGGCCGTGCTTTCGCATCAGCTCGACATGGGTGCCGCGCTCGGCGATCTGGCCGTCCTTGAGCACGATGATCTCGTCGGCGGAAATCACCGTCGACAGGCGGTGGGCAATGACGATGGTCGTGCGCCCCTTGCTGACGAGGTCGAGCGCGGCCTGGATTTCCTGCTCGGTGTGGCTGTCCAGCGCGGAGGTCGCTTCGTCGAGCATCAGGATCGGCGGCGCTTTCAGGATGGTGCGGGCAATCGCCACGCGCTGCTTCTCGCCACCCGAAAGTTTTAGGCCACGCTCGCCGACCATCGACTTGTAGCCGTCGGGCAGTTTTTCGATGAACGGCCCGATCTGGGCGAGTTCGGCGGCCTTGCGCACCTCTTCTTCGCTGGCACCGACGCGGCCGTAGCGGATGTTGTAGGCGATGCTGTCGTTGAACAGCACGGTGTCCTGCGGCACCATGCCGAGCACCGCGCGCAGGCTGCCCTGGGTGACATCCCTGACGTCCTGGCCGTCGATCAGCACCTGGCCGGCCTGCACGTCGTAGAAGCGGAACAGCAGCCGCGAGATGGTCGACTTGCCGGCGCCGGACGGCCCGACAATGGCGACCGTCTTGCCCGCCGGCACCTCGAAGGAGACGCCCTTCAGGATCTTGCGATTCGGATCATAGGAGAAATGCACGTCGCGGAATTCGACCTTGCCGGATCCGACGATCAAGGATTTCGCGTCGGGCTTGTCGACGATCTCCTGCGGCACATCTAGCAGGTCGAACATGTGCTCGATGTCAGTCAACCCTTGCCGGATTTCGCGGTAGATGAAGCCGATGAAGTTGAGCGGCACGGAAAGCTGCACCAGCATGGCGTTGATGAAGACGAAATCGCCGACCGTCTGCGTATGCGCCTGCACCTCCAGCGCCGACATGCACATGACGACGACAGTGCCGAGCCCGAAGATGATGCCTTGGCCGAAGTTCAGCCAGCCGAGCGAGGTCCAGGTCTTGGTGGCGGCGATCTCGTAGCGCGCCATCGAGCGGTCGAAGCGCTCGGCTTCCATGGCCTCGTTGGTGAAATACTTGACGGTCTCGAAATTGAGCAGCGAGTCGATCGCCTTGGTGTTGGCGTCGGTGTCGCTGTCGTTCATGTCGCGGCGGATCGAGATGCGCCAGTCGCTCGCCTTGACCGTGAACCAGACATAGAGGCAGACGGTGGCCGCCACCACGGCCACATATTTCCAACCATAGGTGAACCCGAATATGCCGGCGGTCAGCGCGAATTCGAGAATGGTTGGCGCCGTGTTGAGCATGATGAAGCGCACGATCGTCTCGATGCCCTTGGTGCCGCGCTCGATGATGCGCGACAGACCGCCGGTGCGGCGCTCCAGGTGGAAGCGCAGCGACAGCTGGTGCATGTGGACGAATGTGCGGAAGGCAAGCTGGCGCACCGCATGCTGGCCGACGCGGGCAAACAGCGCATCGCGCAACTGGTTGAAGCCGAGCTGGACGAGCCTCAGCACGTTGTAGGCGATAACCAACATCACCGGAGCGAGCATGAAAGAAGGCAGCGGCGGTGGCACCTTGGAGCCGCCCGCCAGCGCATCGGTTGCCCATTTGAAGAAATAGGGGCCGGCGACCAGCGTCAGCTTGGCAACGACCAGCAGCAGTGTCGCCCAGGTCACGCGCGCCCTGAGGTCGGCACGGTCGGCCGGCCACATATAGGGCCACAAATTGCGCAATGTGGTTAGGGTTGAGGTGTCGGCGGAGACGGTTTTTTCGGCCACTTTTCTTGCCTTTTGGGTGAGAGGGTCAGCGGCCGGAGCAGCAGGAGTTGACGAGCGCGTTCAGCGATGCCGACAGGTTGGCGAGCGCGGCATGATCGACCGCATAGCGAGAACGCTGGCGGTCGGGCTCGAAGCAGACCAGACCGGCTTCGACCAGTATTTTCAGATGCTGAGAAACCGTCGACTGCGCCAGATCGAAACGGTCGACGACCTCGCGGCAGCAGCACGAATTGCTGGCCGAGAGGTGCTTCAGAATCTCAATCCGTGCCGGATGCGACAACGCCGCGAAACGCGCTGCGACAGCGCGGCTGTCGGAGATGCAGTTGGGTAGAGCGCTGGTAGCGCGGTCTGGTTCAAGGGCGGATTCTGTCATCGTTCATCGGCGATAGACGATGAACGATGACAGGGCAAGCTAGGCCGATGGGTAGATCGGCTGAACTGCCGATCTCTTCCCTACTCCGTCTTGGTCGGTGCCGTCGTCGCCTGCTCGCCCATCGCCTTGAGGTCGGCGGATTCGCCTTCCTTGGACTTTTCCGGGACCTTGAACACCTGTCCTGGCCAGATGCGATTGGGATCCCTGATCTGGTCCTGGTTGGCGAGGTAGATGGTGGAATAGCGCACGCCATGGCCGTAGACGCGCCGTGAAATCCGCCACAGCGTGTCGTTGCGGCGGATGATGACGGCGCCATCGGCATGTTCGAGCTTGGGCGACACGACTTCGGGCACGTCGCTCGGCGGCGTAGCCGCGGCGACAACGGCCGGAGCCTCGGCGGCGGGCGCAGCCGGGGTTGCCGGTGCCGTCGCCGCCGGAGCGGCGGCTACGGCCGGTGCCTCGGCGGCAGGTGCCGCAGGCGCTGCTGGAGCCGGAGCGGCCGGGGCAGCCGCAACAACGGCGGGCGCCGCAGGAGTCGGGGCGGCTGGGGCTTCGGCGACTGCAGGTGCGGCCGGCTTGGTCTCGGCAGGCTTGGCATCCGCCGGCTTGGTCTCGGCGGGCGCCACCGCGGCCACCGCTTCGCCCGGCTCACGCTCGAACGGCACAGCGGCACGGGCCACCACCTTCACGCCGTCGGCATCGAGGCCGTCGACATGAATGGTATAGCTGCCAACCGGAATGTCGCGCGTCGCCTCGACGAGGAAATGACCGTCCGGCGATGTCTGCGCGTCACCGAGCAGGATGTCGTTGGCATAGGCGCGCACCTTGCGGCCCGGATCGGCAAGGCCGGCGACAAAGATCTTGTTGCCGTCGATCTCGACCGCCTCGACGACGATCTTGGGCTCGGCCACGGCTGCGGCGGGCGGTGTTGCCGGCGCGGCGGGAGCCGGTGCAGCCTCGACGACGGCTGGCACAGGTGCCGGTGCGGCTGGCGCCGGAGCGGCGGTCGCGGGTGCTACGGCGGCCGGAGCCGGCGCCGGTGCAGCCGGAGCGGCAGCCTGGTCACCGGTGGCAGGCGCCGCCGGTTTGGTCTCGGGCGCCGGAACGGTCAGCAGTTCGGCCGGCTTGCCCGGCTCCTCGACCATGGCCAGCACCTGGCCGGTAGCATCCTTGGGAACCGAAACGACAGCGGTCTGCGCCGAGGCCGTCACGACCGTGCCGACCGTCGCACGCAGGGCAATCGTATAGTCACCCGGCTTCAGCGGATCGTCGAGCACGATGACGAAGGCACCATCGGGACCGGCCACGGTCGAACCGAGCACGGTCGTGCCGTTGAGGATCTCGACCTTTGAATTGGGCGCCGCATTGCCGGCAACGACGATCGAACCATTGCTCTCGACGCGCACGACATCAAAAGTCGGCGCGATCGGCCCGGCCGCTGCTGGTGCCGCCGGAGCCGCGGCATCGGTTGCGGGCGCTGCCGGGGGCGTGGCTTCCGTCGCAGGCGCGGCCGGAGCGGTCGCCTGGGGCGCTGCGGCGGGAGCGGCCGGCACTGCCGGCGCCGGCAGTCGCCCTTCGGTGCCGGGATCAGCCGGTTTCGGCGCCTCGGGCGGCGTCAAGGCCGCCACCTGCGCCGGCGGCGTTGGATGAAGATACGGGTCGAGTGCGCCCGATACATAGGCGGTTCCCGCGGCCGCGACGGTCCCACCCGCCGCGAACAGGAACGCCTTCAATGGATTAATTGCCATATTTCCCTACCCCTTAGCCACCTAATGCCGGTCTAGCGTGTTTTCCCAATGCCGACAAGAAAGACGGGCCAACAAGAAAAAGCCCTGACTTGTCAAGCCTTGGGGCTTGACCACGCTTTCAGACCCAATCACCAATCATCCGTATGAACACGATTCGATCCGTCTGCGTCTATTGCGGCTCGTCTCCGGGCCGCGATGAAATCTATATGAAGGCCGGACACCTGCTTGGCCGTTCAATTGCCAAGGCAGGCCTGCGGCTGGTCTATGGCGGCGGCACCAAAGGCATTATGGGCGCCGTCGCCGAAGGCGCGCTCAAGGCCGGCGGCAAGGTCACGGGCATCATTCCCCGCTTCCTGATCAACAAGGAAGCAACCGAAACCGCGCTCGACCGGCTCGATGAACTCCTCATCACCGACAATATGCACGAGCGCAAACACAAGATGTTCGAGAAATCCGACGCCTTTGTGGCGCTGCCGGGCGGCATCGGTACAGTCGAAGAGATCGTCGAGGTCATGACCTGGGGGCAACTCGGCCATCACCGCAAGCCGATCGTCTTCGGCAATATCAACGGATTCTGGGACCCGATGCTGTCGTTGCTTGACCACATGGCGGAGGGCTTCATCCACACCGCAAAGCGCGTTCAGCCGCTGGTGATCAACGATCCGGAAGCCATCGTCGCCGCCATCATGGTAGCAGGCTCGTCCGTCGATGCGCCGACCGAGGGCATGCAGTCGGTGATCGACAAGATGTAAGGGAGTAGGGCAGTAAGGCAGTAGGGGCTGTCTTGCCCTACTGCCCTACTGCCCTCCGCAAATCCCCAATCACCGCCCGCCGATCCTGCCGCCGCCAGGCCAGGTGAATCGAAACCGTGCGGTCGAACCATGGCAGGTCGCGGAACACGATCCGCGGCGGTGCGGCGGCACGCAGGCTGGATTGCACCGTCGCCAGGCCCAGGCCGGCACTGACCAGGCCGAGCGAGGTCAGCGGATCTGCTGTTTCATAGGCGATGTCGGGCAGAAAGCCGGCCTTGGCGCAAGCTGCGAGGAATTGGCCGCGATTGGTGTCGTCGGGCTGGCGCACGACGGTGATCCAGGTGCGGCCATCGAGATGATGCGGCCTGATGTCCGACAACTGGACAAGCGGGTCCTCTTCGGGGATCGCCAGCACCAACGGCTCGCGCCGCACCAGCATGCTGTCAATGTCCGGATCGTCGACTGGGGCCGGAGCGTAGACGAAGCCGAGGTCGAGCACGCGTTGCCGCAGATCTTCGAACTGCGCCGCCGTGCGCCGGTTCCTGAGCTGAAGATGGAAATCGGGCCGTTCGCGGCGAAATTGCCTGAGCATGTCGGCGACCAGTCCGGCATGCACCGCACCCTCGACATAGCCGATGGCGAGACGGCCGACCGCGCCGCTGGCGAGGTTGCGGCCGAACTCCTCGACGCGTAATGCATTGGCGAGCAGCGCACGGGCTTCAGCGAGGAAGGCGCGACCCTCGGCATTGAGATGAACCCGCTGCTTTGCCCGTTCGAACAAAGCGACGCCCAGCTGCTGCTCAAGGTGCATGATCTGCCGGCTGAGCGGCGATTGCGAAATATGCAGCAGGTCGGCCGCACGACCGACATTGCCGGTTTCGGCGACAGTGACGAAGTAGCGGAGCTGGCGCAGGTCGAACATTTTTATCCGAAGGTTTACGTCCTTGTAGGTCTTAACTTTAGCCTAATCAGTCTTGGACAGTCTGACCAGTCAAAAGCGATACTCGGCCATCCCAACCCAAAGGAGACCGACATGCAGTTCTTTGCCCTTCTCACCCGCAACACCGCAAAGTTCGGAGACGCCGACTTTGCACCGCTTCTGCCCGGCGAGGCCGAACAGCGGCGCACGCTCTACGCCGAGGGCGCGGTGCGCCAGGTCTGGAACCGCGGCGACATTCCCGGCAGCGGCATGATGTTCGAGGCATCAGACGACGCCGAAGTGCGGGGCCATCTCGCCACTCTGCCACTGATCAAGGCCGGCATGATGGACATCGCCGCGATCGTGCCGCTCAACCCCTACCCCGGGTTTGGACCGAAGCGCTGAACCGCATCAGACGGCGCGGTCGGCGGCGCTCACCGCCGGCCGCTTGTCGAGCGGCAAGGTAGAAGCCCCACGGACGCTCCGGCGATTTCCATTTGCGGCGAATCTCCTGGTTGGTTATCCGGGAGATGCGCAACGGGGATTGAACGGTGGTGGACAGGACAGACGGCGATGCGGATCGCGTTCCACGCGCTTCCGTCGTCATGACCGTCTATACGGACCAGCGCTTTCTCGATGCCGCGGTCAACAGCATCCTGACCCAGGAGTTCGACGATCTCGAACTCATCATTATCGACGACGGCACGGGCCAGGACGCAGTCTTCCAGGAGCTGGCGCGTCGCGATCCGCGCATCCGGCTGATCACCAACCCGACCAATCTCGGCACCGCCGCCGCCGCCAATCGCGGCATCGAGGCCGCCCGAGGCGAGATTATCCTGCGCCTCGACGCGGACGATATCGCCGAGCCTGCGCATGTCGGACGACTGGTCGCGGCACTGGACGAGGATCGCGAACTCGGCCTCGTCGGACATGCGGTAACGCTGATCGACGAAGCCGACCGCGTCGTCGGTGCACAGCGTATGCCCGAGACGGATCTGGAGATCCGCTGGACGATCCTGTTCCACAATCCCTTCTACCACTCGACGATCGCCTACCGCCGCGGCTGCTTCGAGGCCGCCGGTCGCTACCGGATCGATGAATTGGTCTCGCAGGACCACTATCTGTGGTTCGACATGCTGCCCTTGTGCCGGGCGCGAAATCTTGCCGAACCGCTGACGCGCTACCGGCTGAACGCACTCGGGCTGACCGCGACAAACGCAACGAATGCCCGCAATCGCACGCATCCGATCCGCCAGGCATCATGGGCGCGCCTCGGCCTGACCTATGACCTTTATGACGATGCCTTCGCCCAGGACCTCACCGGTTTCATCCGCGGGCAGGTGATTGCAGTCGACCGACGCGCCGCCGCCTACGGCAAGTTGCTTGGCGTACTCAAGGCCTTCCTCGCAGCGTCACGGCCCTTCCAGCGCACGGAGGATGCGGTTGCGGCAAAGCAGCTGGTGCATGGCATCGTCGCGCGCATGCTCGCCAGCCCTCCGCCGGGCCTCACAGAGATGCTGCGCGTCTGCTATCTGTGCTGGCCGCTCGACCGGCGCACCGTAACCGGTGCGGTGGCAAAGCGGCTGGCGATTGGGCTCAAGGCGAGGGTGCCGAAAACAGGCAGCTGACTGAAGCGCCTGACTGAATCGAGGCCGAACCAATTGACGAGGAACAGGATTCTGGAAACCGCAGGTGCCGCCTCTGCCGTAAAGAGTGAGAATTATGAACCCTGATTATTCTGCGTGGTTTGCAGGCAAGAGCCTTTCGACCGACTGGACCTCGCGCTTCTTTCCCCTCTGGGCGACACTGCTCCAGTCGCGCCGCGATGAAGCCCTCGATGTTCTGGAGATCGGCTCCTGGGAGGGCCGGTCGGCGATCTTCTTTCTCAACTATTTTGGCAAATGCCGGCTGACATGCATCGATACATTCGGCGGCAGTCCCGAACATGCCCTGCGCCACAAATGGAGCGACCAGCTTGCGCAAGTCGAGCAACGCTTCGACAGCAATCTGGCCGCGTTCGGCGAACGGGTCGAGAAGATCAAAAGTCCCTCGTCCCAGGCATTGGCCCGCCTTATCACCGACGAGCGGCGTTTCGACCTCGTCTATGTCGACGGCAGCCATCACAGCGCCGATGTCCAGTCCGATGCCGTGTTCTCCTGGTCGATGGTGCGGGACGGCGGGATTGTCATTTTCGACGATTATGAATGGACTTTCTTTGCCAATGAGGTCGAGCGTCCAAAACTCGGGATCGACAGTTTCCTGTCGGTGCAATCAGGCCAATACCGCGAGCTCTACCGAGGAGAGCAAGTCATCGTCCAGAAGATCGGCGTCGCCAGGAACGAGCGCCCGGCAATTTCTTCTCGGCCGCCTCCTCCCCCTCGGGAAGAACCCGTCGACAAACCCAAAGCCGATGGATCCGAAAACGACGTCGAGTTTGTGCTGATCGCCGAGGCGGGCATTCTCGAAGCACAGGCCCTGCTGCTGTGCGAAAGCATAAGGTGTTTCGCCGGCTCCTATTCGCGGTCCCCGATAACTGCGGTCTCGCCGAGGAGCAGCCGTCGCCCGTCCGCTTCGACGATAGGCCGGTTCGCGCAACTGGGCGTGGAGTACCTGCCGATCGAGATCGACAGCCGCTGTCCGCAATATGGCCCCTCATATCGGGTCCATTCGCTTGCTCATGTCGAAACACGGGCCGGGCCGCCGGTCATCATCATGCTTGATAGCGACACGATATTCATCGCCGAGCCCGACTTTTCGTTGGGCACATGCTCCGCCGCTGCCCGCCCGGTGGACAGCAAGGGGATGTGCACGACCGGCCCTGGTGACCCATTCGACGCTTATTGGAGGCAGCTATGCGTGCTTGCCGGTGTCGACTACGAGCACCTGCCGATCGTGCGCACGGGTGTCGACGGCATGGCTGTGCGCGCCAGCTACAATGGCGGGCTCATCGCCGCAAAAAGGGCGAGCGGCCTGTTTCAGCGCACCGAAGATATTTTCAGGAAGCTGGTGGCCGCCAATATGAAACCGTGGGCCGGCGCAGAGCCAACCTACGGCACCGGGACCGGCATTCTGCAGGGCGAGGCCACGGCCTTCTGGGGCACAAGCCAGGCTGCTTTCTCACTGGCGGCCACCGCCGGCAACCATTCCGTGCGGCTTTTGCCGGCCACGCATAATTTTCCGCTTCACAACTTCAACCGGGCCACGGCGCCCGACCCGGCGCGGCTGGTCCATATCCACTATCATGGACTGTTCAACGAGGGCTCTGCTGCCGCGAACCCGATGCTGGACGGAACGTTGGCGCTGCCTGCGGGAATAGCCGAATGGCTCGAGGCCCGGCTGCCATTGCGGGAAGAGCCGCCACCAGCCGCGCTGATGCCGAGCCGCGCGCGCCTTTCCCGGAGAAAGGCGATCCTCGTGCTTGGGATGCACCGCAGCGGGACCTCGATGCTTGCCGGCACCATCGCCGCATTGGGATCGGCCCGCCCCAAAAAACCGTTGCGCGCCGACGGCAACAATCCAAGGGGATACTGGGAAAGCACCCCGCTCAATTTCGCCAACGACGAACTGCTCGCATCGGCAGCCTCCTCGTGGCATGACTGGCGGCCGCTCAATCCGCAATGGCTGCAGTCGCCCGCGGCGGAGCGTCACCGCCACAAGATCAAGGCGATCCTGGCAAGCGAATACGGCGATGAACCGCTGTTTTTCGTCAAGGATCCCCGGATCTGCCGGTTCGTTCCGTTCATGTCGTCGATCCTTGCCGAGATGGAGGTCGAGCCGGTGGCTCTGCTTCCGCTCCGCAACCCCCTGGAGGTCGCTTACTCGCTGGAGCGGCGGGATGGATTGCCGCTGGCAAAATCCCTTTTGCTCTGGCTGAGGCACGTGCTCGATGCGGAATTTCATTCACGGCATATGCCACGTCATTTCATGCGCCACGAACAGTTGCTGATCGACTGGCGACATCATACGAACCGCGCGGCGGAGAAGACCGGCATCGTCTGGCCGATTCGCTCCGATCAGGCGGAGGCCGAAATCGGACGCTTCCTGACAGCGGACCTGCACCGTGAACGGGCAACAGTCGGGGACTTGCAGAGCCATCCGGATGTGACACCGCTGATACGCACCGCCTACGACATTCTATGTGCCATGGCGGACGACGGCGACAGCCAGAAACTGCGCGACGAACTGGACCTTATGCGAGCGAGATTCGATGACGCCTGCACTGTCGTGGGCGCCGCGGCAGCGGCCGAGTCAGACCATTTGCGCGGCGAGCGCGATGCAATCAACCGCGCCTATCATGAGCTCGGCCTCGAACGAAACGCATTGGTGCACGATCGAGACAATCTCGTTGCCGAACGCGCCGCACTGCTCGCGTCGCCCAGATGGCGACGATTGACAGCCCCGTTGCGGTGGATGCGAAGTCCGTCCAAGCGTCGAAAATGACGGCAATTGACGGATCGAGGCCTCTTCCCTGCTCGACACACTGTGACCCGCTGTCAAGAAACCGTCACACGAAACCGGGTTCGCGCGTGCTAGAAATTGCGGAGGTGCCGCTGCGCGGCGCCACCTGTCGAAACCTGCATCTGGCACTGCGCCCATGGATATCGCCCTCGCCCCGGAAGGCACCGACCTGTCGCCTTACCTGCCTGACGAGCACGGGCTGTTCTTCATCTATCATTTCACCGCTGAGGGCGTGCGCACCAAGGACCCCGCGCAAGCGCGATGGACCTGGCGCAGCTACCAGATCACCGATCTGCACGCCCGCCAGGAAATCGCCGCCGAGAAGGCTCTGCCGGCCCCGGCGCGCGATGCTTTCCTCGCGCCCAGCCATGGCTGCCACATCGACTACGAGGATGACTGGCTGTTTGGCGACCTGCCGGACCTCAGACACGATTTTTCAGAGGCGCGCGGGCTCGTCCATTTCCGCTTCGCCTTCAACGACACGATGCTGATCGGCGCCCGCAAGCAGCCTCTGGAATCGGTCGATGCGGTCCGCAAGGCGGTGGAGAATGGATCGCGGAAATTCCGCTCACCAGCGGACCTGATCGAGGCGGTCATGGGTCAGTCGCTCGACGGCATGTCGGGCGAGCTCGGCAAACTCGGCGACACGCTCGACGGCATCGAGGACCGCGTCGTGCGCGATGCATGGCACAATGAACGCCAGTCGCTGGTCGAGGCGCGCCGGCAGTTGGTGGTGATCCACCGGCAGATGGCGACGCTCACCAACCTGTTTCGCCATCTCGATCATTCGCATCGCGACGAGCTGCCCGACCTGATCAACGACATGGCGGCTCGGCTCTCGCATCGGGCGCTCACCCTCTACAATGACGGCGAGCAGTTGCAGGCGCGCACGAGGTTGTTGCAGGACGAATTGATGGCCAAGCTGACCATGCAGTCGAACCAGCTCCTCTATGTTCTCTCCGTCATGACGGCGGTGCTGCTGCCGATGACCATCATCTCGGGACTGTTCGGCATGAATGTCGGCGGGCTGCCGCTGGTCGATACGCCAGCGGGCTTCTGGGTGGTGACGGCTGTGTCGGTGGTCATCGCTTTGGCCACCTACCTGTTCGTCAGGCGGCTCGGCCGCGGGTTGTAGCGGCGGCCCGGCGGGCCGTAACCAGCATCGACCAGGAATAGATCGCCAAGGCTGCCCAGATCAGGGCAAAGGCGATGGCCTGTGCCGTGCCGAACGGTTCATCGAAAATCAGAACGGCAATCAGGAACACCATGGTCGGCGCGATATATTGCATGATGCCGATGGTGGAGAGCCGCAGCAGCTTGGCGCCGAAGGCGAACAACAGCAATGGTATCGACGTGACCGGACCGCAGCCGATCAGCAGGGCAGTGTCGGTGCCGTTGCTGGACACGATGTGGTCCTGTCCTGTCGTGATCAGGTAGACGATGTAGCCGAGCGCCGGCACGGACAGCAAAAGCACTTCGAGCAGAAAACCCTGGCTCGGGCCAATCGGCAGCGTCTTGCGGAAGAAGCCGTAGGCGGCGAAAGAGAAAGCCAGCGCCAGCGATACCCAAGGCAGCTTGCCGCCCTCGATCGTCAGCAGCGTGACGGCGACCGCCGCCAGCGCGACAGCAGCGATCTGCAACCGATCGAGCCTTTCGCCCAGCAGCACGGCTCCGACCACGACCACGACCAGCGGGTTGATGTAATAGCCGAGCGCGGTCTCGACGGTGCGGTCGACGGAGATCGCCCAGACATAGATGCCCCAGTTGACCGAGATCAGCGCTGCCGTCAGCGCCGCCATGGCAATGGTGCGGGGTGAGCGAATCGCCGCCTTGAAATCCGCCGTGCGGCCGGCCCAGACCAGAACCGCGGCGGCGATCGGCACCGACCAGACGATGCGGTGGGCGATCACCTCGGCAAGCGGCAGATGCGCCACCGCCTTCATGTAGAAAGGCAGCAATCCCCACAAGAGATAGGCGCCCAGCGCCAGCAAGAAGCCTCGACGGGCTTTTGAATCTGCATCCAGGGCAATTGCTTCAGCGACCATGGGCCAACGCTATGGCCCAGTAATCTTGGCAAGACCATCGCAAAGTTCTGATGGATCAATGGACTTTTGGTGATGGTTCAAGCGGTCGCCTTCGAAGAACTGCGTCCCCGAGAGCTATGCCAATAAACTTGTCAGCTCATTTCTGGACCGGCTTCTCGACAAGCTCAAAGAAAAGCCGGCCGGGCGCGCCCTCATCATGCCTGAAGCCCGTCAACTCCTTTGCAAGATCGACAGGAATGTCGAAAACGACGTCGACTCCTGAGCGTTCGGCATCTTCTTCATCCTGTTTTGCAAAGGCCTCCTGCCTTACGCCTTCAAAGGATGTCGGAAGGTCGCCTGTGGCATGAAGGTCTCTGACGTTTTTGTCGCCGGTATGCCATACTTTCCAGATGTTCTTTCCGCTGCTCCAGAATTCGGCGCGAGCAAACATGGTATGTTCTTCTATGTGCACGACGACCATTTCCCTGCCCTGCGAGAACGCCGACAGATAGCTGTCGGGAGGATTGGGAAAGCTGCAGTAGCCCAGGATGATAATCGCCCAATTCTTTTCGCTGCGATAAGCGTTGACCGTGGCATCGAAATCTTCCGACGAACCACCGACTTTTCTGCCGAACAAGGCTGCGGCTTCCTTGATCCCGTAACCGCGGAAGCCAAACCAGCTTATCGAGAAGCCCACGCGCCTACTCCGCCGCCACCAGCCCTGCCATCTCGCGGTTCTTCATCAGCTTGTAGATGATCGAATCCATCAGCGCCTGGAATGAAGCGTCGATGATGTTTTCGGAAACGCCGACCGTCCACCAGCGGGCGCCGGTGCCGTCATGCGATTCGATCAGGACGCGGGTGATGGCCTCGGTGCCGCCATTGAGGATACGCACCTTGAAGTCGGCGAGTTCGAGATCGGCGATCTCGTTCTGGTACTTGCCGAGATCCTTGCGCAACGCAATGTCGAGCGCGTTGACCGGGCCATGGCCTTCCGCCACCGACATTTTCTCCTCGCCCTCGACCAGCACTTTGACCACGGCTTCCGACACCGTCTTCAGCTGGCCATTGGCATCGAAGCGGCGTTCGATCATGCAGCGAAACGAGGTGACGTGGAAAAACTCCGGCAGGCCGTGCAGCATCTTGCGTGCCAAGAGCTCAAAGGAGGCGTCGGCGCCCTCATAGGCATAGCCCTCGGCCTCGCGCTCCTTGACGACCGCGATCAACGCGTCGAGCCGGTGATCGTCCCTGGGCACCTCGATGCCGCGCCGTTTCAGTTCGGCGAGAAAATTGGCCTTGCCGCCCTGATCGGAGACCATGACGCGGCGGCGGTTGCCAACAGTTTCCGGCGGCACATGCTCATAGGTCGCCGGCTCCTTGGCCAGTGCGGAGGCATGGATACCGGCCTTGGTGGCGAAAGCCGAGGCGCCGACATAGGGCGCCTGCGCTTCCGGCGCACGGTTCAAGAGTTCGTCGAAGGCACGCGACAGACGCGAAATGCCGGTCAGCGCCTCGGCCGAGATGCCGGTCTCAAAGCGATCGGCGAATGCCGGCTTTAGGGCCAGCGTCGGGACGATCGAGATCAGATTGGCGTTGCCGCAGCGCTCGCCGATGCCGTTCAGCGTGCCCTGGATCTGGCGTACGCCGGCCTCGACCGCCGCCAGCGAATTGGCAACCGCCTGGCCGGTGTCGTCATGGGCGTGGATGCCGAGATGATCGCCCGGTATGCCTGAGGCGATGACCTTGTCGACGATGGCGCGCACTTCCGAAGGCTGCGTGCCGCCGTTGGTGTCGCACAACACCACCCAGCGTGCGCCGGCATCGTATGCCGTCTTCGCGCAAGCCAGCGCATAGTCCGGATTGGCCTTGAAGCCATCGAAGAAATGCTCGCAGTCGACCATCGCTTCCTTGCCCGAAGCGACTGACGCCTCGACCGAGGCCTTGATGGAGTCTAGGTTCTCCTCGTTGGTGCAGCCGAGCGCGACGCGGACGTGGTAGTCCCAGCTTTTGGCGACGAAGCAGATGGCGTCCGATTTCGACTGCACAAGCGCCGCAAGGCCAGGATCGTTCGAGGCGGAGACCCCTGCCCGCTTGGTCATGCCGAAGGCAACGAATTTGGCGCGTGCCGTGCGCTTCTTCTGGAAGAATGCGGTGTCGGTCGGATTGGCGCCGGGATAACCACCCTCGACATAGTCCATGCCGAATTCGTCGAGCAATTTTGCAATCGCGATCTTGTCCTCGACCGAAAAGTCGATGCCCGGCGTCTGCTGGCCATCGCGCAGTGTGGTGTCGAAGAGATAGAGGCGCTCGCGGGTCATGGTCATTTGCCTGCAAATTTGTCCGTCGCGCGGATCAGCCGGTCAAGGATGCCGGGTTCCGAATAGGCATGGCCGGCGCCCTCGATGAGATGGAAATCGGCCTTCGGCCAGGCCTTGTGCAGCGCCCAGGCGTAGCGTGCAGGACATGGCATGTCGTAGCGGCCGTGGACGATGGTGCCGGGAATATCCTTGAGCTTGTGCGCGTCGCGCAGCAGCTGTCCCTCCTCCAGCCAGCCGGCATGAACGAAATAATGGTTCTCGATGCGGGCAAAGGCGATTGCATAATCGTCCTCGCCAAACTTGTCGCTGGTTTCCGGCTCCGGCAGCAGCGTGATGGTTTCGCCTTCCCACAGGCTCCAGGCGAGCGCCGCTTCCAGCTGCGCCTTGCGGTCTGAGCCGACCAGCCGAGTGCGGTAGGCCGCCATCATGTCGCTGCGCTCGGCCTGCGGGATCGGCGCCACGAAACGCTCCCACTTGTCGGGAAACATCTCGGAGACGCCGAACTGATAGTACCATTCGAGCTCGGCCCGGGTCAGCGTGTAGATGCCGCGCACCACCAGCTCGCTGACGCGATTGGGATGCGTTTCGGCATAAGCGAGCGCCAGCGTCGAGCCCCAGGAGCCGCCGAACACCAGCCATGTGTCGAAGCCGGCCATTTCGCGGAGCCGTTCGATGTCGGCGACCAGGTGCCAGGTCGTGTTGGCTTCGAGCGAGGCGTTCGGCGTCGATTTTCCGCAACCGCGCTGATCGAACAGGATGACATCATAGAGCTTTGGATCGAACAGCCGCCGGTGTTTTGGCGAAAAGCCGCCGCCCGGTCCGCCATGCAGGAACACGGCCGGCTTGGCGCCCTTGGTGCCGGAACGCTCCCAATAGACCATGTGGCCATCGCCGACATCGAGCATGCCTGAGTCGAACGGCTCGAGCTCGGGATAGAGGGCACGCAATTGACTGCTCATAGCTGCAAACCTTTGGTCGGCCAGTCCGCCGTTTCGTGGTCGGGATGCTGGAAGGAGATGATCTGCTCCTGCCTTGTGTAGAAGTCGGGGTCCTGATGGATTGGCTGGTCGAAGATCGTCTCCACCCAGGGCAGGCGCGCGGCGTAGTTGACCTGGATCTGCGGCGCCAGATCGGAGCGGTCGTCGAAGGCGCCGATGGCGATCTCGAGCCCGCCGGGCTGGCGGTATGTCAGCGGTGTACCGCAGCGGGCGCAAAAACCGCGATCGATGTTGACCGACGACTGGAAATAGCTCGGTTCCTCATGGGTCCACTCGACACCATCCTTGGGCACGGTCACCAGCGCACCGAAGAACGAGCCGAACTGCTTCTGGCACATGCGGCAATGGCAGATGGACGGGCGCCCGAGCGCCCCCTTGATGCGGAAGCGCACGGCGCCGCACTGGCAGCCGCCGGTTCGGACAGTCCCGGTCATGGTCTTTCCTCTGGCGGCCATTGGTCGGTGTCGTGATCGGGATGCTGGTAGGAGACAAGCTCGGCGAGATAGGGAGCCGATGACATGTCAGCCATCGTATCCTCGCCCGGCAGTTCCGGAATGGTGTCGACATAGGGCAGCTTCGCTTCGGTGCCCCACTGGATCAACGGCACGATTTCCGCCGGATTGTCGAACGCACCGATGGCCAGCCCAACACCGTCAGGCGCCGTGAAAGTCAGCGGCGTCCCGCAATTGGCGCAAAAGCCGCGATCGACATGGCTGGACGAGCGGAAATATTTCGGCTCGCCGCGCGTCCAGTCGAGCTTGGCGCCACGCACCGATACCAGTGGCGCATAGAACGAGCCGAACGCCTTCTGGCACATGCGGCAGTGGCAGACCGACGCGTCGCCAAGCGTGCCCTCGACACGGAAGCGCACCGCCCCGCACTGGCAGCCGCCGGTGTAGACTGGCCGGTTGTCGAGGCTCATGACAGCTCACTCCGGCGCATGGCAGACGGCCTCGACATTGTTGCCGTCGGGATCGAAGACGAAGGCGCCGTAGTAATTCGGGTGATAGTGCGGGCGCAGGCCCGGCCCGCCATTGTCCTTGCCGCCGGCGGCAAGCGCCGCGGCATGGAAGGCGTCGACCTCGGCGCGGCTGCGCGCGGTGAAGGCGACGTGTTGATGGGCCTTGTGGCCATCCTTGCCTTCCTGCAACCAGAACACCGGCCGATCGCGGCCGTAGCCACCGACTTTTTCGCCGCCGGTGTATTCCAGCGGCACCATATACAGCAGCGAGGCACCAAGCGGCGCCATCGCCTTGTCGTAGAAAGCCTTCGAAGCCTCGAAATCGGCAACGTCGATGCCGAGATGGTCGATCATCTTTTTACCTCCCAGGTGGTGATGCGTTCGCCGGTGGCCGGATCCTTGCCGTCCTTCAATTGTACACCTTGCGCCAGAAGCTCGTCGCGGATGCGGTCGGCTTCAGCCCAGTTTTTGGCGGCGATGAGCGCGAGGCGGTTGGCGATTGCCGTCGCGACCTTGTCCTCATCTACCTCTGCCGAGGCGATATCGAAGCCAAGGAACAGCAGCGACGCTTTCAACGAAGCGGCAGCCTCGTTGCCGTCCGCAGCCTCGCTGGCCAACTGCGTCAGCACCTGGAAGGCGGAATAGGTGGCGAGATCGTCCGACAGCGCATTGATGACCTCCGCCGGCACCTGCCCTGCCGCAGTCGGCGCCAGGTCCGCCGCGCGTTTCCATTTGCGCAGCGTGTTCTCCGCCTCCTCCAGCTTGCGCACGGAAAAGTCGATCGGCTCGCGGTAGTGCGTCATCAGCATCGCCAGCCGCAGCACCTCGCCCGGCCAGCTGCGACCGCCGAAGGTCTCGGTCTCCAGCAATTCGTGGATCGAGTAGAAATTGCCGAGGCTCTTCGACATCTTCTGGCCCTCGACCTGCAGGAAGCCATTGTGCATCCAGACATTGGCCATGACATCAGTGCCGTGGGCGCAACGCGACTGGGCAATCTCGTTCTCATGGTGCGGGAAGATCAGGTCGAGGCCGCCGCCATGAATGTCGAAGACTTCGCCGAGATAGGCCGCCGACATCGCCGAGCATTCGATGTGCCAGCCCGGCCGGCCCCTGCCCCATGGGCTCTGCCAGCCCGGCTCTTCCGGCGACGACAGCTTCCACAGCACGAAATCACCGGGGTTCTTCTTGTGCGCGTCGACGGCGATGCGGGCGCCGGCCTGCTGCTCGTCGAGATTGCGCTTCGACAATTGCCCGTAATCCGGCATCGACGCGGTGTCGAACAGAACTTCGCCTGCCGCGACATAGGCATGGCCGCGTTGGATCAGGCTTTGAATCAAGGTGATCATGTCGGCCTTGCCGTCGGCGCGAGGCTCGACGAACTCGGTGGCGCGCGGCTCGACCGTCGGCTCCAGGCAGCCGAGCGTGGCGACATCCCTGTGGAACTGGTCGGCGGTCTTTTCGGTCACCCGCCGGATCGCTTCGTTGAGCGACAATGTTCCGGCTGAAATCTCGCCACCGAAATCGCGCAACGCACGCGCGTTGATCTTGTCGTCGACGTCGGTGATGTTGCGCACATAGGTGACATGCGTCTCGCCGTAGAGATGACGCAGCAAGCGGAACAGCACGTCGAAGACGATGACCGGCCTGGCATTGCCGACATGGGCGAAATCATAGACGGTGGGGCCGCAGACATACATGCGCACATTCAGCGCATCGATCGGAACGAAATCCGCTTTCGTCCTCGTCAGCGTGTTGTAGAGGCGCAGGCCCTGCGATGCGTCAGACATTCCATGCCTTCCCGGTTCAGAACTTTTTTGTCTGGATGGAGCCAAACCGCGCCGAGGCGCAAATCAGACTCCAGCCTGCTGGCCGGGGCGTTTGTCCAATCTGGGGAAAGATGAGGCGAAAACGTCCGGACCAGCGCGAGGCTAGCCAATAATGCAAATGCCACAAATGGCGAAAGACGTTTTCATGGGCGGCTTTATCGCCTTGGTCAGTGTTGCCGTCAAGCCGCTGATCCCAGGAAAAACGTCGCCAAGACCGGCAAATGCGTCGCTCGATCACGCGGAATCAGGCAGTGAAACATTTTATTAAACATGTCGGCACAGTCATGAAACATTCGCCGGCTAGATCACCAAGCGTCACGATTTGGTCGGAATCAACGGTCAAACGCGAACACGAAAACGTTACCTGGGAAGAGAAACATGTCTCGAAGCAAGCAAGACGCCACCCGCGCCAAGCAACCGGCGCTGGCCAGCCACTATCGCGCGATCGGCCCGGCCGCGATCGTTGCCGCCCTTCTTCACACCGCGAAGAAGAACAAGCCGACACCGAAAATCGTATCGCCCCGCGCTGCCTGAAGCCGTGTGCGGCCGGCGCCAATGGCGCCGGGCATGAGGCGCTTATATACGCCTCGCAATAGCAGCACCCTCTAAAACAGCGTCATCTGACTGTCGTCCGCGCCAGGCTTCTGGCGCTTGGCCTTCTCGGGCTCCGGCCCGATCTCGCCCCTCACCTGAATTTCCGGACCGGTGTTGGCGACCTTGTTGACGAGGTCGGAGACGGGGATCGCCTCGAAGAAATCGAGTTGCGCCGGCCGCAACAGGTCGGCAACATCGCGCGGCTCGAGCGTGCGGCAATCCAGCCAGCGAGCGAAATCCCGGGGATCGATCACCACCGGCATACGGTCGTGGATATGCGCGATGTCGGCATTGGCGTTGACCGTCAGGATGGCGCCGGTGTCCATTTCCGAGCCGCCCGGCTCGGCATAGGTCTCGATCAGGCCGGCAAAGGCGACCAGCCCGCCATGCCTGAGGCGGATCCAGTACGGTTGCCCCTTCTTGCCCCCGGTCTGCCGCCATTCATAGAAGCCCGACGCAGGCACCAGCGCGCGGCGATGGCGCATGGCGGCCTTGAACGAGGCCTTTTCGCTTGCGCCTTCCGAGCGTGCATTGAACAGCAGTGGAAACTCCCTGGTGTCCTTGACCCAGGTGGGAATGAGCCCCCAGCGAACCAGCATCGGCTGCCGGTCGGGCAAATTGGAGCCCGGCGCCCGCGGCGCACCGGCGGTCGCCACCAGGATTGGCTGCGTCGGCGCGATGTTGTAGCGCGGCGGGAAACCCTCCAGCTCGGCCAAGCCCAGATAGGCAGCGGTCTCATCCGGCGTCGCGGTCAAGGCGAAACGTCCGCACATGGTCGATTGGTGCCCTTCGAATGGTTCGGGTTGAAGGTGGCGATGGAAGCGGCGTTGCGCAACCGCTAAAGCTTCCTCATGCTGGGCGGTCCACAACAGACCAGCCATCGAGCCCGATCGGAAACCATGAACGAACAGCGCACGACACTTCCTGCCGTTCGGTGGCCGTCGTGCGTGGTGACACCGTGCTGCTGGTCAAGCGAGCGCGGCAACCCTCACAGGGGCTGTATGCCTTCCCAGGCGGCAAGGTCGAGGCCGACGAGACACTGGACGATGCGGTACGGCGCGAGCTGTTGGAAGAGACCGGCTTGCATGCCACAGGCTTCCGCCCGCTTCGAGAGATCCATATCGATGGCAGGGATGACTCCCACCCCGTCGATTACCGCCTCACGGTCTTCGGCGCCGCCTATGCCGGCGGCGAGGCCGTGGCCAGCGACGATGCCGAGACAGCCGCCTTCTATACGCTCAACGAGATGGCGGCGCTGCCGCTTGCCGGTTCGGTGTTCGCGGTGGCCGAGGAACTCCTCGGTCCACACTCGAACAGCCCGGCGAAGCACTGAAAATCGCCTTGCAGGCGACAAATTGTTTCGCCACATAGACTTATGACCCGCCCTAGCCTTCTTGTCGTTTTATGTCTTGTCGTCAGCACGGCCATCTCGGCGCAGCCGGCGTTCAGTGCCGAGTCGCCGTTCGAGCCGGGGCTGATGCGGCTGGCGGAGGTTCTGGGGTCGCTGCATTTCCTGCGCAATCTGTGCGGTGAGAAGGGCGATCAGTGGCGTGGTGAGATGGAGAAACTGCTCGATTCGGAAAATCCCGATCCCGAGCGCCGCGCCCGCTTCATCGCCAGCTTCAACCGCGGCTACCGCTCCTTCGGCGGCACCTATACCCAGTGCACCGCTTCGGCCACCGAAGCCATCAGCCGTTACATGAAGGAAGGCGAGACGCTGTCACGCGACATCGCCTCGCGCTATGGAAACTAATCCGTTTCGATGCGACGCGCTCCAGGCAATCCATCAACAGATATCCGGGCCGTCGCCGGGCATGTCGGACAAATCCGGCTTGTACCGGTCTGTGTCTTGGTGCAATCCTGATGTTGCACTTCTGCAACAGCGTTAATCAAACGTTACCGCAAGAATGTGGAATTAACTCAAACTGAAGGTTTTCGCCCCGCAGGCCGGACTAATCGGCTAAGTTTGATCCGGGTTGAAACGCAGCTTCGCCAAACACAGCCGTCTGCTGTAAAACACGATCAAAAAAATGTCGTATTTACAGATACTTAATTAGGGCTGCGTGTGGACAGAACAGATCATACTGATCCACATTGATGGGTTGCCGCTTGAAAGGGTGGACATCGCTTATGGAACATGGTGTCAACGACATCGACGCGCTGGTCAGGGAAGAGAAACGCCTGACGGCGGTGGAGAGCCACAGCGAAGCCTGGGCGGAAGGCCTTTCGGCCGGCATCGAGCCCGAGATCATTGCCGAAGCGGCGCTTGAAACCGCGTTTGGTGAAATGCTGCGCGCCAACGGCGAGACCTCGGCCCTTGCCCTGCTCGACCGCATGCGCGAGAAGGTGATTGCTGGCGCCTTCGAACCCGAGCGGCTGCGCCACTGAATCGACACCCGGTTCTTTGACGATCGATTGCCCGGGAGCCAAGGAGATACGGGCAGTGAATTTTCCGATGTCAGGCAGGCCGAAGGGCTTGGTCCTTTACATCCGCCTCGCTGCTTGCTGTGCCGCGATTGCCTTTGTGACGTGCCTGGCAAGCAGCCCGGCCTATGCGCTGAGCGAGATCAAACGCGAAGAGCTTCCCGCTCCCGTCACACCGTCGACGGATGACGATGTTTCGTCGCCCGGCGGCGCGATTCCCATGCCTGATCCGGTGGGAACCCCGCCTTCGACCGGCCAGCAGCCCGCCGCTCCTGACGCTGCGGAGCCCGATAGCCCATCCGATGGCGGCACCAACAGGCCGCGTGTCGATCCCGAAGCGCCCTTGCCGGAAGTCGTCTATGATCTCGGCAAGCTGCCCGAGCCCGTGCGGCGCATGCATGATTTGATCATCGAAGCCTGCAAGAGCGGCGACATCGAAAAGCTGAGGCCCCTGATCGGCAAGGGCGACAGCATGACCCAGATATCGCTGGCCGACATCGATGGCGACCCCATCGCCTTCCTCAAAGGGCTGTCCGGCGACCCAGACGGCCAGGAGATTCTGGCCATACTGGAAGAGGTGCTCAGCGCCGGCTATGTCCATGTCGACGCCGGAACGCCGCAGGAACTCTATGTCTGGCCGTATTTCTTCGCGCTGCCGCTGGACAAGCTCGACGCCAAGCAGCGTGTCGAACTGTTCAAGATCGTTACCGCCGGCGATTTCGACGACATGAAGCAGTTCGGCGCCTATATTTTCTATCGCGTCGGCATCACGCCTGCTGGGCAGTGGACATTTTTCGTCGCAGGGGATTGAGCCTTTCGGCCTTCTTCCTGCAGGGGCCTAGACGACAAGCGCCTCGGAAAACTCAACTGCCCTGCCCTGACCTGGCGCGACGATTTCGCCTTCCCACATGATGCGGCGGCCGCGAATGACGGTGCCGACCGGCCAGCCGGTCACTTGCTTGCCGTCATAAGGCGTCCAGCCTGCCTTCGAGCCGGCCTGCGCATTGGTGATGGTCTCGCGCCGTTTCATGTCGACAATGGTGAAGTCGGCGTCGTAGCCGGCGGCAACGCGGCCTTTCCTGGCCATGCCGAAGATGCGCTGCGGGCCGTGGCTGGACAGGTCGACAAAGCGCTGCAGGGTCAGCCGGCCGGCATTGACGTGGTCGAGCATGATCGGCACCAGCGTCTGCACGCCGGTCATGCCCGAGGGCGAAGCCGGATAGGATTTTGCCTTTTCGGCGAGTGTGTGCGGTGCGTGGTCGGAGCCGAGCACGTCGACAATGCCTTGTGCAATGCCGTGCCAGACGCCATCGCGGTGGCGGGAGGCGCGCACCGGCGGGTTCATCTGGATTAGCGTGCCGAGCCTGAGATAGTCGTCGGCGCTCAGCGTAAGATGGTGCGGCGTCGCCTCGCAGGTCGCGACGTCCTTGTGCTGTTCGAGGAACAAGATTTCCTCGGCGGTCGAGATGTGCAGGACGTGGATGCGGGCGCGGGTCTGCCTGGCGATGCGCACAAGCCGTTCGGTGCAGCGCAAGGCGGCGATCTCGTCGCGCCAGACCGGATGCGATGACGGGTCGCCCTCGATGCGTTCGCCGAGGCGCTCGCGCAACCGGAACTCGTCCTCCGAATGAAAGGCGGCACGGCGGCGGGTGTTTCGCAGGATCGAGGCGACGCCTTCGTCGTCCTCGACCAGCAGGTCGCCGGTGGACGATCCCATGAAGACCTTTATTCCCGCCGCACCCGGCAACCGCTCGAGTTCACCGACATCCCTGGCGTTGTCACGGGTACCGCCGACCCAGAACGCGAAATCGCAATGCATGCGGCCGCTGCCGCGCCGAACCTTGTCGGCAAGCGTTGCCTCGCTGGTGGTCAACGGGTTGGTGTTGGGCATTTCGAACACTGCGGTGACACCGCCAAGCACCGCAGCCCGCGAGCCCGTTTCGAGGTCTTCCTTGTGCTCCAGTCCCGGCTCGCGAAAATGCACCTGGCTGTCGACGACACCGGGCAGGACATGCAGGCCGCGGCAGTCGATCGTCTCGCCGGCTGAGGCCTGGCGGAGATCGCCTATTGCGGCGATGCGCCCATTCTTCACGCCGATGTCACGAGCCCCCTCGCCGTCATGGTTGACCACAGTGCCGCCTGTCAGGATGAGGTCGTAGGTCATGGCCATGCTCTCTTGCGGGGGGAGTGTCAGCGGCTTACGTAATGACCATCCATTTTGCAAGATCAGGCTTTTATCCGCCCCATGCCCTTTGCCCTGCTGAAAGACCGCGCGCTGATCACCGTCTCCGGCCCGGATGCCGAGCACTTTCTGCAAAACATCCTGACCACCGATCTCGACACACTCGTCGAAGGCGATGCAAAGCCCGGCGCGCTGTTGACGCCGCACGGCAAGATCCTGTTCGACTTCCTCATCTCGCGTGCCGGGGAAAACGCCTTCCGGCTCGAATGCCGTGCCGACATTTCAGACGATTTCGTTCGCCGGCTGACGCTCTACAAGCTCCGCGCCAAGGTCGAGATTGGCAAGCCGGAACAGGCGCTTGTCACTGTCGGGTGGGGAAAAGAGTCAATCGCCTCAGAAAGTGATTCAACCGCGGTTGCCGACAGGCGCTTTCCCAATGAGAGCGTCACGCGCTCCTATGCCGGCACCGCAGAGGCCGGCGAGGTCGCCGCATGGCATGCCTTCCGCATCGCCCACGGCATCGCCGAAAGCGGTGCCGATTACGCGTTGAGCGACGCCTTCCCGCATGACGTGCTGCTCGACGAGACAGGCGGCGTCGGCTTCCGGAAGGGCTGCTATGTCGGCCAGGAGGTCGTCTCGCGCATGCAGCATCGCGGCACGGCCAGGCGGCGCGTGCTGATTGTCCAGGCCGGGCTTCCCCTGCCCGCCTCCGGCACCGAACTAACCGTTGACGGACGACCGGTCGGCACGCTCGGCTCAAACGCCGGCACATCGGGGCTTGCCATTGCCCGCATCGACAGGGTCAAGGCGGCGCTGGACGCCGGCCAGCCGATCCTGGCGGGCGATGTGCCAGTGACGGTGGCCATTCCGGCCTGGGCCAAATTCAGTTTTCCGCAGGAAGCCGTCAGCGCGGAGGAGGCCTGATGGCGGCGGACCGTACCGGCGCCCCGCCACGCGCCTGGCAGCGCATGCTGTCCGGCCGTCGGCTCGACCTGCTCGACCCCTCGCCGCTCGACATCGAAATTTCGGACATTGCCCATGGGCTCGCCCGCGTCGCCCGCTGGAACGGCCAGACCAGCGGCGAGCATGCGTTTTCGGTCGCCCAGCATTCGCTGCTGGTCGAGTCGCTGTTCAACGACCTTGTGCCGCAGGCTTCGGCCACGGACCGGCTCGCGGCACTGCTGCACGATGCGCCTGAATATGTCATCGGCGACATGATCTCGCCGTTCAAGTCGGTGATGGGGGGCAGCTACAAGGACTGCGAATTGCGCCTGCAGCGCGCCATCCATCTGCGCTTCTCGCTGCCGCCCGAACCGGCTGCGGCGTTGCGCAGGGACATCAAGCGCGCCGACCAGATCGCCGCCTATTTCGAGGCAACGCTGCTCGCCGGCTTCTCGACCGCCGAGGCGACCGAATTCTTCGGCCGTCCGCGCGGCTTTTCGGCCGAGCGCTTCGACTTCACACCGCGCTCGGTGACCTGGGCGCAGAATGCCTTCCTGAAACGATTTTCGGCGATCGAGACGTCGCGGCACCAGGTTTCGACGTCGGCGATAGGGTAGAAAACGCTAAATTAACCGGAAACGTCAACACTGCGGTGTTGGATCAAACACCGCAGGCGCGCCTCATGCCCGTCGTGGATGTCAAGGTTGGTTCGGTCGTCCCGGAGCGGGTGGCCGAAGGCGTGGAGCGCTCTCGCCACATGGAAGACGAGCTGCGCGAACAGAATGAGCGCTTTTCAGCCGCTGTCGAGAACATGTCGCATGGCCTGTGCATGTTCGATGCCGACGAGCGCATGATCATCTGCAACGGCAACTACCTCAACATCTTCTGCCTCGACGCCAAGCTGATACGACCGGGCATCCACTTCATCGACATCCTGCGGCACAGCGTCGACATCGGTATCGCCTCGCAAAGCGCCGACGAGCTCTACGCCATCCGCAAACCCTATATCGACCAAGCGAAACCCTCGACCTACGAAGAGACGCTGTCGGATGGTCGCATCATCAACATCTCGCACCGCCCGCTGGCTCTGGGCGGCTGGGTCTCGATCTATGAGGACATCACCGAGCAAAGGCGCGCCGAGCAGGATCTCAAGGAGCAGCATCGCCGTTTCGACGCCGCACTCGCCAACATGTCGCAAGGCTTGCTGATGTACGACGCCGACGGCAAGATGATCGTGCGCAACCGGCGTTTTCTGGAACTCTACGACGTCACCGCGGCGGACTTTCCGCTTGGAACAACGCACCGCGACGCGCTCGAACGATTGCTGGAACTGGGCATCTATACGAAGATCGACGTCGACAGCGAAGTCGCCAAGACCGAAGCCTGCCTGGCGGCGGCAAAACCGCATTCGGCCTATCGCTATCTTACCGACGGCAGGACGGTTCTGGTCACACGGCGGCCGATGAGCGGCGGCGGCTGGGTGGTGACCTTCGACGACGTCACCGAACGTCGCCTCGCCGAAGAGCGCATGACCCACCTTGCGCATCACGACACACTGACCGGACTGCCCAACCGTTCGATGTTTCGCGAACGGCTCGACATGGCACTGGAGGATACGACGGCACCGCCGCTGGCGATCTTCTCGCTCGATCTCGACCGCTTCAAGGCGATCAACGACACCTGGGGACATCCTGCCGGCGACTGGCTCTTGAAAAGCGTGGCCGAGAGGCTGCAGCGTTGCCTGCACAATGAAACAGACCTCGTCGCCCGCTTCGGCGGTGACGAGTTTGTCATCATGCAGTTCAATTCCAGGGGCATCGCCGATGCTGAAAAACTCGCGAAGCGCATCGTCGAGGCAATCGCAAAACCGTTTCGCGACAAGACCCGGGACATGCATGTCGGCATCAGCCTGGGCATCGCTATTTTCCCCAGCGATGGCAGGGACGCCGATACGCTGCTGAAAAATGCCGATACGGCGCTCTATCGAGCGAAGAGCGAAGGGCGAAACCTCTATCGCTTCTTCGAGCCCGCAATGGACGCCGTCGTGCAGGTTCGCCGGGCGCTCGAGGTCGACCTCGAAGCCGCGCTGTCGCGCCAGGAATTGGACCTCGATTACCAGCCGATCATGCACATCGCCTCCGGCGAGATCATCGGAGCGGAGGCATTGATGCGCTGGCATTCGCCAGCACGGGGCACTGTCGCGCCGGACGCATTCATTCCGGTCGCCGAAGAAACCGGACTCATCGTGCCGTTTGGCGAATGGGCGCTGAGAGAGGCCTGCACGGCGGCGGCAAGCTGGCCTCCCGGCTTGCGCATTGCGGTCAATGTCTCGGCCGTGCAGCTCAAAAGCGGCGGTTTTGCCCGCGACGTCATCTCGGCGCTGGCCTTCTCCGGCGTGCCGGCCCGACAACTGGAGCTGGAAATCACCGAAACCGTGCTGATGGACGAGAGCAAAACCGTGCTGAAGACGCTGCGACAGCTACGCGATCTCGGCATCCGCATCGCGCTGGATGATTTCGGCACCGGCTATTCCTCGCTCGGCTACCTCAGGCGTTTTCCGGTCGACAAGATCAAGATCGATCGCTCCTTCATCCGCGACATGGGCAATCGCGACACAGCGGCTATCGTCCGCACCATCATCGGGCTCGGCAATGAACTTGGCATTGTTGTCACCGCCGAGGGCGTCGAGACCGAGGCGCAACTCGACATGCTGCGCGACAATGGCTGTGTCGAGGCGCAGGGCTATCTGATCGGCGTGCCCTCGAAGGCTGCGGACATCCAGCGCCTGTTGAAGTCGCGTGCGCTGCACAGCCACACGGGCTGAAGCTTGGCAGTTCAGCGCAGTGTCTCGATGTATTTCTCATGGAAGCTGACATAGCCGGGCTCGACTACCTTCAGATGCCGCTCGATCAGCGCGTGAAACTGCGGCAATTGATGAAACGGCACACCGGGATAGGCATGATGCTCGGCATGGAACGGCATGTTCCAGGCCAGCTTGCGCACGACCCAATTGGTCAGCGTGGTTCTCGTATTCTCCAGCATGTTGGCGACGAACGGACAGCGGCCGTGCTCAGCCAGGAGATAGAGGCGCAGAAAGGGCTGACCGAGCAGAGCGGGAATGATCCAGACATAGAGAAGCACGGCGAGCCGAAAATAGACGGCGATCAGAATGACGACAGCGTAGAAGGCAATCATGGCGCGCGCCTCGGCACGTACCTTGGGTCGGCCTTTCGGCGGCACATAGCTTTCCTGGCTGCTGCCAAAGGCATTGGCGCAGAGCGTCTTGAGATGGCCCCACCACAGCGGGATGCCGGAAACATGCACGAGGTACTGCCGCAGCGTTTCCGGTTTGGGAAAGGCCAGCTCGGGATCGTTATGCGGATCCTGGGTGAAGCGGTGATGGGCGAAATGGAAGTAACGAAACCAGTCGGCCGGCAGCGCCAGCACCACGCTGCATACCCGCGCTACGACATCGTTCAGCCACTGCGTCTCGAAGGCCGTGCGATGAACCGTTTCGTGCAGCAGCGTGAACAGGAAGACGATCAGGATGCCTTGCGGCAGCATCAGCAACGGCCAGAATGGCGCTTTCGCTGCGATCAGCGATCCAAGGATCACGATCGCACCCCCATGGGCGCCGAGCTGAACGAAACCCGCAGCGTCGGACTTGGCGGTCAGGCGATTGCGCTCTTCCGGGGTTAATGACGCGATTATGTCGCGATGGTCCATTGGCTTCGATCCAGGCTGGCGATTTGATGAGAGCCAATCTAGCCGGTGAAAAAGCTTTCCAAAAACGACGATTCCTGCGATTTGGATAAGCTCACCTTATCTATCCGGCAATCATGGTCACATCTCCATCACTGAAAGGACTTCAGGCTTTCGAGGCCGCGGCGCGCACGGGCAGCTTTGCCGCGGCGGCGGAAGAGCTTTCGGTCTCGGCGGCCGCTGTCAGCCAGCTCATCCGCACCGTCGAGGAACAGATGGGCCGCAAGCTGTTTCACCGGGTCAACCGCCGCGTCGTCCTCACCGAGGCCGGCGTGGAAATGCTTCCAGGGCTGACCATGGCCTTCCAGGAAATCGGCAGTGTCTCGCGCGAACTGGGCGGCGATGCCTTCCGCCCGCGCCTGGTGGTCTCGGTGCCGCCATCCATGGCCATGGGTTGGCTTTCGCAGCGTCTCGCCGGCTTTGTCGCCAGCCACGGCGCCGCCGACATATCGCTGCGCGGTGACGACGATCCGGTGCCGTTCGATCGTGATTTGATCGACATCAGGCTCTCCTACGGCCCCCACTATCGCGAGTACCCGACCGAGGACATCGCCCGGGACGCCGTCTATCCCGTCTGCGCGCCAGGGCGTGCCAGCGCGATCAAGGCGGACGGCGATCCGCTCGCCGGGCTGCCGCTGATCCACACCGACTGGGGACCGACCGGCGCCTCGTTTCCGTCCTGGCGCAACTGGTTCGAGGCTGCCGGTGTCCAGCGCGGCCGGGCAGCGCAACGCGGCCTTTCGGCCAACTCGTCGCGCGCGGCACTCGACCTCGCCATTTCGGGACTGGGCGTGGCGCTGGCGCAAGGGGTCTATTGTGCCGAGGCGCTGGAGGACGGCAGGCTGGTCCGGCCCGCTGCCAGGGCGATCGCGTTGCGCCAGCCCTATTGCCTGACCATTCCGGAGCGCAGCGCCAGGCGCGATGTCGTGGCGGCGTTCCGCGATTGGCTCATCGAGGAATGCCAGCGCGCGGTGGGGTCGCCGGCGCTGCGTGCCAGATCCGCAATATAGCGGAATCAGCTACTTTGCTCCGCACTAGCGGCGCCTTTGACCGAACTGACCCGAAACGCGCCTGACCGGTTCAGCCACGACCGTCCGCGACACCGGTACGGCACGAGGACCTTGAGCAAATTTACCCGGTACAAGCCCAAGTATGATCATCGCGGCCATGAAACCGTATCGCAGGATGTCGAAGGCCAGTGGCGAAAGACCGCCGTGGAACAATGCGATAGCCAATTTCGGGGCGAGCACGCCGAAACCGACCAAGGCCGGCCAGCCAACGTCGCGCACACGGGCAAATACCATCCAGACGATCGCAACCAGGGTGGCATAGCCCATCGCCACGAGTATGGACATATAGATCGCCCCGACGGCGGAGCTCTTCGCTTCCATGGCAAGCGCCTGAGCTACCATCCCCGCAGCATGGTCTTGGACGGGGTCCGCCGGCGACGCTTCGCTTTGCGCAGGTCGGTCACCTGTTCTCAACCCCTCGACAAAGGATTGTTGGTTCTGCGCAATCTTCGCGCCGTCAGCCGCATAGATCTGCTTTTGAATGTCTTCCTTTGCCCCAACCAGAAAATGCTCGATTGGATCCTTGGCAAAATCGAATCCGATAAGGAATATTAGCAAGCAGAAATACAATACCTGCCCGCAATTTACTGACTGGAACAGCTTTATCATACTGCAAAATACCCCGAGCAATTCACAATACAGCTCGAGTAACACGAACCAGTTTAACTATGGTTATCGTGTTTGCACCAAATTGAGCCAAGCGCGGGCGCGACGGCAGATCAAAGGTGCCCCCTCAATGCCTCGACCATATCCTTGCTCGTTGCCACAGGAACGATCTCGAACTCGACCAGATCGTTCCATTCGATAGCCCACCGTTGCAGCACTGTGACGTCATCGGCCTCGACCAGCAGGAAACAGCGACTCATATCCGCCGCGATCCAGCTGTGGTGCACGACAAGCTCATCCGGCTTCAGGCGGCCCCGATCGCGGAAGCGGCGATAGATCTCCTTGCGGTCGCAGCCGGTGAAATCCTCGATGACGATGAACTGCATGTTTTCCCCTTGGTTGCACTATCTTCCCGGCCGGTCGAGCCGCTCCAGGAACCACTGCGTCAGCCGGACCCAGACCTCGTCCTTCTCGCCGGAATCCTCCCAGCCATGGTCGAGATTGGGGTTGTCGTTGACCTCGATGACGAAGACGCCGTCCTTGGTCTCCTTGAGGTCGACGCCGTAGAGGCCGTCACCGATGCAGCGCGCCGCCTTGACCGCGGTCTCGACGACATGGGCCGGCGTCTCCTTCAGCGTGAAGGTCTTGATGCCACCCTGGTCGGGCTTGCCATTGGCCTTGTGGTTGACGATCTGCCAGTGCTTCTTGGCCATGAGATAGTGCACGGCAAACAGCGGCTGGCCGCCGAGCACGCCGACGCGCCAATCATATTCGGTCGGAATGAATTTCTGGGCAATCAGGAGATCGGAATCCTCCAGCCACTCGGTCGCAAGCCGCGTCAGTTCCTCCAGATTCTCGCATTTCTTGACGCCGCGCGAGAAGGATGAATCCGGGATCTTCAGCACCAGCGGAAAGCCCAGTGTCTGTGCGGCCAGTTCGAGGTCGGAGGTGCCGGCGATCATCACCGTCGGTGGCACCGGCACCTTGTTGTAGGCCATCAGTTCGTTGAGATAGACCTTGTTGGTGCAACGGATCATCGACAGCGGATCGTCGATGACCGGCATGCCTTCCTGCTGGGCGCGGCGGGCGAAGCGATAGGTGTGGTTGGAGATCGAGGTGGTCTCGCGGATGAACAGCGCATCGTAGTTCGCGAGCTTGGCCAAATCCTTCTTGGTGATGGGTTCGATTTCGACCCCCATCTTTTCGGCGATCTTGGCCCAGTAGCGCAGCGACGAGATTTCCGACGGCGGCAGTTCCTCATGCGGATCGACCAGCGTGGCGAAGGTATAGCGCGCCGGCGTGCGTCCCTTGGTGTCACGCCATTCGCGGTTGGTGTAGGTCTCCAGGCACTGGATGAAGCTTTTTTCTTCGTCCTCGGTCATCCGCGCCAGCGGATGGAAGCCGATCTTGCGGATCGAGGCCCATTCGGCGCTGTCCTTGATATGGACTTCGAGCGCCGGGGCGCGGAACCAGTCGAACAAGAGCTTGGCGAAGCGGTCCCACACCTTGGAGGGTCCGATGCCGAAGAAGATGCAGACCTTGGCCGGAAAGGCTCCGCCCAGATCCTTGCGGCATTTGTTGAGCGCCAGTTCCAGTTCCGGCAGCGCATGCTCATAGAGCTTGCGCTCCGACAGGTCGATCATCGTCTCGACAGTCGGAATGACCTTGTGGCCACGTGAACTCGCCAGCAGCGAGGCATAATAGCCGCGGCTCTGGTAGCCGTAATTGTTCGACAGGTTGATGACCTTCGGCCGCTGGCCGCGGAACAGCGACGGATGCGCGAGATAATCACGATTGGTTATGATCTTGTGCGGTGTCGCCACCTGGTCGAGATCGCTCTGCCGGCCGGTAAGGATGACCCAGGTCATTTTGTGTCGCGCTTCCCCAGAGTGATGGCGGCACGCAGTCCGTCGCGGCCGAACTGCGCCATGTTCATGAAGATGCCGTAGGGCACGGGAATGTTGGCGGCATCAAGGATGGTTTCCTGCCTCTCGTCCTCGACCCAGGGATCGTGGATCAGAATATGGTCGCCATCATCGCCGATGGCCAGCACCCAGTGCGGCACCTTCTTGCCGAACATCAGGAAGCCGCTGATCAGCACCAGCACCAGCTTTCCCTCGGCGATCGCGGCTCTGATGTCATCGATGCTGAATGAGCGGTAATTCACCGGGATGCCGTAAAGTTCCGCACGGCGGCGAAAGTCGACCTGAGCCAGTTCCATGACCCGGCGCTTGTCCTCGCTGCGCACCGATTGCAGGAACAGTGCGCCATAGAAGGAAACGAAGATTTCCGCCGCGAGCCCGCTTTCGTATCCCGAGACAGCCAGGCCGAATGGTTCGCACCCGCCCGGTCCCGACATCATGAAGACGGTCGTCGCCTCGCGCCAGAGACGGATTTCCATCACCGGATCGGGCACGAAGCCCCGGTCGAAATTGGCCATGGCCATCATCAGGCAGCATGGGCCGCAGGTGAATTCGCAGGTCTGCTGATAGAACGGAACCCTGGTGGCGATCGGGATGTCGCCGCGCAAGGTTTTCTCATAGCGAAGCGCGGTTGCGCCGTCCTCGTAGTAGCCCGGCTCACGGCCGATCTTGCGGTAGCCGGCCTGCTCGTAGATGCGGATGGCGCGGCTGTTGTCCTCACGCACTTCGAGACGCAGCATCATGCGGTCGTGTTCGAAGGCCGCCTCCTCCGCCGACGCAAGCAGCATGCGGCCGACACCCAGCCCGCCAAAAAACGGACCCGTGGCTATGGAGTAAAGCCGCGCCACCCCACTGCCCTTGCGAAACAGCACGATCGCATAGCCGGCGACGCGGCCATCGACTTCGGCGACCAGCGTCTGCGCGGTCTCGCGCTCGATGAACAGGCGAAAGGAGCGACGGGAAATGCGATCGCTCGTGAAAACGGCTTTCTCGATGGCGGCGAGATCATCGACGTCAGACGCGCGGGCCGTGCGGATCTCGGCAGGCATGCGACTTGAGAAAACCTCGATTGCGTTGCGGAAACGGCCCCGGTCAAAAGCGTCGCAAACACCGGCCGAAGCGCCGGTATTCATCAAGCGCTATCGCTCCTTGATTAGGGCCGAATTGTGACAGTTTCCGCGGCGGCAAGGAAGCGCGCGGGCTTTGAACAGGATCGCAGTTTTGATGGACCACCGGCTGCAAGTCATTGCGGCCACTCAGCTTGCGAGGCCTGCCAGAAGCTGGCCATAGGCACTCTTGGCCACGACCGCCAATTGCTCACGCGGCAGCGAGCCGACGACGGCGCAGCCATATCCCTTGTCCAGCCAGTAGACCGCCTGCGGGCCATCCTGCGCCGAGGCATAGGTGCCCTTGGCATTCTCCGTCGATTCCGCGGTGACGAAGAGCGATATGCGCTCGCCCTTGTCGTCCTCGTAGAGCAGCATCGCGGCCTTGGCTTCGCCGGCCGGCAGCAACCGGCCGCCGACCAGCTGAAAACCGTTCGCGGTCAGATCCGGCGCCACCAGCTTCAGCCCGACCCGGTTGGACAGCCAGGTCTGCAAATGATCCTTGTCGCTGGCCGGCACTTCCACCGCATGCCGCTTCTCGGCGGCGTAGATGACATGGGCGGCAATCGCCTGTTCGGCGAGCCGATCCTCCGCCGGATCCTCCTGTCCGACGCCGTCAATGCCGGCAAAATAGCCACCAAATCCGCCCGTGGCCAAAAGCACGGCAGCGGCAGCGGCAAGCCACCAGCGCAAGCGCGGCACCATAGCCTTAATAGGCGTTTCGCCGAGCACCACCTTGCGCAAGCGCGCGGGAACGGGCTCATCCAGCACGCCGGCAAAGGCCGAGCGCAACGCCTCCCGGTCGGCGGTGAAGCGGGCGCTTCTGGCCTTCATCTCGGGATTGGCATCGAGCCAGGCATCATAGGCGGCACGCTCGTCGGCCGGCAACTCGCCGTCGAGCGCCATATGGATGTCACGTTCGGAAAAATCGCGGCGGATCATTTCTCGACGATCCTTATCGCGCGGCGACGCGCCGTGTCATCCAGCAATCCGCGCAATTCCTCGCGCCCGCGCGCAATGCGCGACATCAGCGTGCCGGCGGGCACGCCCAGAATGTTGGCGGCCTCGGCATAGGAAAAGCCTTCGATGGCGACCATGACAAGGGCCGCGCGGCGATCGGGGCTGATCGCCTGCAACGCATCGATGATCTCGCGTGAGGCGATGCCCTCCAACTGCTCGGCCGGCTGGGCAACCGCCTCGCCCGCTTCCAGGGGCAGCATCGCCGCTTCGCCGCGACGGTTCACCTTGCGCATCTGGTCGATGAACAAATGATGCATGATCGTAAACAGCCACCTCCTGGGGCTTTCTCCCGTCTGCCAGTTGTCGAGCCGCATGAGTGCGCGCTCAAGGCAATCCTGAACGAGATCGTCGGCAGAATCGCGGTCGCGCAAAAGCGAGCGTGCGTAGCGGCGCAGGCGCGGTATTTCGCCAAGGATTGCTGCCTTCTTTTCGTCCATGACCGCTGGTTCTGAGGTCGCCCTTGTTGATCCCGATAGAACGCGCCTTCCCGGCGCGACGCAAGCGGCCAGCGCGAAGCGGTCCACCGCCCCGGTCACCCAAGCAATGAGATAACGCTGGCGGGTGCGGGTTTATTCCCAATTGGAAGGTGGCGGCAAATTGATTGCCTAAATACGTAAAATATGCACAATAGATAGAATACGTACAAGGATCATTCGATGAAGCAATTCACCTTTTCAGACATGAATCGGGCGTCCGGCGAGATTCTCGAAACGGCGATGATCGAGCCTGTCGCTCTCACGAAACGCGGCAAGGAGAAGCTGATCATCCTGTCAGCTGCCCAATACCGACAGCTCGTCGGTTCGCCTCATACCGTAGCCTACACGCTGGAGGACGCGCCGGGCGAGGTTCACGATGAACTCATGTTCGGATTGGACGCCATTACAACTGGCGACAAACCGGATGCTTAAGCCTGGCGACTTGCTTCGATATTATTATCTATGGGCACGGCAGGCTGACGCCGGCGAGGAATCCGGCCGTAAGGCGCGACCAGTCTGCATTGTGGTCAGAACGCCGGCGACGCCTGCCGCACTGTTCTTATTCCCGCTCACCTCGCAAAAGCCTGACCAGTCCCGCACGCATGTTGCCGTGAGCGAAATCGAGTGCCGCAGAGGTGGGCTCGACTTTCCGTCATGGTTGATTCTGGACGAGTACAACCGCGTGCAAGTCGATGAAGCTTATGATCTCGTCACGACGAAACCGATCGGGTCCTTCAGCCCGGCGTTTGTCCGCAAGATCGCGGGCCTGATCAAAGAGGCAGTCGTACAACGCCGCATGCGCGGCATCGTCCGAAAATAGCGGATAAGCGATCCGTGGACGGGTAAGGCCGTTCACGAAGGCAAGCGCGTCAACCCTCCTTCGCCGCTCTGGTCAAAAGCCGCTGGTAGAACAGCCCGATGCCGATCAGCACGGCGCCCAGGCCGATGAAGGACAGCGCCCTGAGCACGCCTTCCAGCTCCGACATGTCGAAGAGGAAAACCTTCAGCACGGCAATCGCGATCAGGCCGGCGGAGGCAATGCGCAGCACCTGCGACTTCAGCCAGACGCCGGCGGTGAGCAGCGCCACGCCGATGACCAGCCAGAGCGCCGAATAAGTGTAGGTCTCCAGCTGGCCGAGGCCACTCCACAGGCCGATGAACTCGCCCTTGAACAGGCGCCTGACCGATAGCGTGGCATAGGCCAGGGCGAGCACGGCCGCCACCACCGCCAACATCTGCGCATACCATTTCGGCCGTTTGTCGCGGGCATACAGCGCCAGCCCGCCGGCGGCGACCGCCGGCAGGAGATAGGCGAGGAACAACAGGTTGAAGACCGGGATCCGGCCGGTCGATTCGTCCGTGAAAAGCGGGTTCAGCACCACGAAATGCCTGACAACGATGAAGGCGACCGAAACCACGCCGGCGGCCATCGAACCATAGCGCAGCACCGAGCTTGGCGAGCGCATGTCGATGGCGACCAGGATGGCGCCGGCACCGATGGCGATCAGCGTGTAGATCGCCTGCTCGGCGAGTGTGATCGCACCTGTGTCGATGACGCCGCCATGCATGGCGTGACGCACCAGCATGGCGATCGTCAGCAGCGCAAACAGTGCTGCCGCCGCTTCCATGGCGAGACGCGGCCGGCCATTGGTGGTGCGGGCGAGCTGCCAGGCGGCGAAGCCGAAGGCGAGCGCCGGCACGCCGTATCCCGGCAGCAGCCAGTTGAACACCGGTGTCCTGGAGAGGAACTCGGCGCCGACGATGGTCGGATCGAAGGCGACGCGGCCAAGCACGGCAATCACCGCACCGGCCGAAATCCAGCCAAGCACGGGATAAGAGCGCCAGCGCGTCGCCAGCGCCGGCACGATGGCCGCGGCACCGAGCAGAATGGTGGTCCAGCCGGAATCGAAGGCCATGTGCAGCATCAAGAGGCCGGCGATCGCCGCGCCACACAGGGCAAACGACACCGCCATGCCGCCCTTGAGCGGCGGCTCTTCGGCGCGCGCGATCCACTCGCCGCCGGCGGCGAAGACCACGACCAGAAGGGCCGCGACCGCGGCATAGGCAAGATCGCGGTCGAGATTGCCGTAGGTCAGCCATAGCGCCAGCATAATGACCAGCGGCGCGGCGATGCCCCATGCCGCCCAGCATGCCGCGCGGATCTGCGCGACGGCGGCGAAACGGCGGGCGGCCCAGAAACCCGCGCCGATGAAGACCAGGCCGAGGCCAATGCCGATGCGCAGCGTCAAGGGATTTCCAGCCGCCACCTGCAGGCCGTCAAAGCCTATGTTGCCCTGGGACAAATCGGAGCCGATGGTGGTTGGCGGAATGATGCCGAGATAGATCATCACGCTCACCACCCCGGCGGCATGCAGCAGCGGCACGGCGCGCGGCCGATAGAGTGCGGTGGCGACAAGGGCGACGATGACCAAAGCGCCCGGCAAGGCATCGCCGGCCGCGACAAGCGTTGAGTCGACGGACAGGCCCAGCGCCGAAAACGCAACAAAAACTCCCGGCACGATCGATGGCCAGTCGAAACCCTGATTTGCAGTTTCCTCTTCGCCGCCACGACTGCGCAGCCAGACAAGGGCAAGCATCGCCAGCGTCACCGCGTCGATGAACAGGATGACGGCAAGGTCGGCGCCGGGAGCGTTCGTCATGTAGGCGATGGTCCAGAGACCGGTGCCGAAGAAGGCCGCCGCCATCAGGAATTTCCAGTCGCGCATGCGGGCGATCACCGCAGTGGCGGCAAGCACGATGGCGAGATAGACGAACAGCGCCCATGGATTTGGCGCCTGGGAGGACACGAGCGCCGGCGTCGCCATGGCACCGACGAGACCGATACCGGCCAGGGCCAGGCCGTGTACGAGAGCGGCGGCGATCGTCGCCACGCCGATGGCGCCAAGCAGCGTGAAGGCAAGCGCCGGGCCGATGAAGCCGTAAATGCCATGGGCGGCATAGACGGTGCCGAACAGGATGAAGGCACCGGCCGCCGTCAGGATCGCCGGAATGTAGGCGCCGGCAACGCCTTGCACCGGCACCTTGAAGCCGGTGCGGCGAATGAACTCGCCGCCGGCGACCAGCACCAGCCCGAGCACCGCTGCCATGGTGAGCCGCACGCCGGGGCCGAAAATGCCAGCCTCGATGGTGTAGCGGATCAGGAACAGGCCACCCAGCGCCAGCGCGATGCCGCCGACCCAGACCGCCCAGCGCGTGCCGAGCGCCGTCTCGATATCCGGCTTGCCGGGCGCTTTGGCCGGCTGTGTCGGCGCCGCGGGTTCCGCTGCCTTCGGCTCGCCCGCAGCCCACGGGCCGGACACAGCGTCGCTGGGCACAGCTACCGTCTCAGGCGCCGGCGCTTGCGCGGCGGCGGCCTCGCTCACCGCAGGCGAAGCCATGGCGGCGGCAGCTACTGCTGCTGGAACCACATCGGCGGGTTCGCTGTCCCTCGCGGCCTGCTCGGACGGCTTGACCACCGGCGGCACGGCGCCCGAAAGGACGAGACTGCGCAGCGCGCCAAGCTCGCGCTCGACAAGGCCGATGCGGCTCTGCTGGCGCGAAATGATGACGAACAAGGCGATGATGGCGACAAGGCCGATCAGGCTTTCAAACATGGCGGTTCCCCCAAACCAGGCCAGTTTTCACTGACATTTCATCTCACTGACATTCAAATGCGGCGGCTAAACGGCTTAAAAACTCAACGTGCCGCCAGATTGGCGGCTGGAAATATCGAACATGTCTCGGTGCCGAAAGCCAGCAGCTTGCCACCGGCATCCTTGAGCGTCGCTTCCGAAACGGCAAGCGTGCGGCCTTTGTGGACCACCTTGCCTTCGCAGACCACCTCGCCGGTCCTGGGCGTGATCGGCCGCGTGAGATTCACCTTGAACTCCGCCGTCGTGTAGGCCTCGCCCCTTTCGAGCAGCGTCTGCACGGCGCAAGCCAATGCCGAATCGAGCAGCGTCGCCGCCCAGCCGCCATGTACGCCGCCGAGCGGGTTGAGGTGGCGCTCATTCGGTACGCCACGGAACACCGCTCGACCTTCCGACACTTCGGTCAGCGCGAAGCTGAGCTGGAACGAGATCGGCGGTGCCGGGTACTTGCCGTCGATGATTCGCTGCAACAACTCCAGGCCCGTGTATTTCAGGATGTCGGCGTGCGGAATGGTGCCGAGGCCGAGCGGCGAGACCCGGCCTGGATAAAGCTCGACTTCGCTCATGTGATGATTTCTCTGGCTGCATTTTCTCCGGCAATGGTTTTGCGCGCTGCATGGTGCTTGCGCAGCGCGGCAAGGAAGCCGGCCCGGGCATCGGGCTGTTCGATGGCGCGCGGCTCATAGACGTGGCGGCCAAAGAAGAAGCCGGTGAGCCGGAAGGCGTCCTCGACCGCCGCTGGATCGGCGCGCAGGCCGGAGCCGCGCTGCAAAAAGGCAGGCAGCGCCAGCATCTTGTCGCGCCAAGGCGCGCCGGCTTCTGCCGACACCGCACGGCCCGACTTCGGCGAGACATAGGCAAGGTCCTGCTTTGTGCCGGTGGCGGCGCATTGGCTGAGATCGAGGCCGAAGCCGAGTTCATCGAGAATCAGAAGCTCGAAGCGCGCCACCAGTTCGCCGGCGGCATCGGCATTGTCGAGATGGACGATCATCACGGCGAGCGCCTCGTAGAGGCCGCCATGGGCATCGCGCTCGGGCAGCAGGCGCAGATGCGCGGCCATGGTCTGCAGTCCGTAGACGGCGACGGCGCTGTCCATCAATCGGGCAGCGTTCATCTCGATCGCCTCGACCTGGAAGGTGCCGAGATGCTCGTCGAGCCGCGCCCGCCACAGAAGATCGACGCGATTGCCAGGCTGGAGAACGGGTTGCTGCTTGCGCGAGCGGCCGCCACGGACAAGGCCGAGATGACGGCCATGCGCACGGGTCATCACCTCGAGAATGGCGCTGGTTTCGCCATGCTTGCGGGTGCCGAGAATGATTCCCTCGTCGCGCCATTCCATGCCGGAGCTTTTCACCGATCGGGTGACGAAATCAAGGTATGGGTCCGGCGCCGGGGCCAACGCTCGCAAGAACACATAAAAAACCGCCCGCAGCGATACGCTGCGGGCGGCCTGGTAAGGTCAGTCGATCGATCAGAAGTTGCGCTGGAAGCGAACGATGCCGCCGATGCCGTCCTTCTTGTCGGCCTTGGACCAGTTGCCGTAGACGGAGGGGTTGCCGTAATTGCCGTAGTGATCCCAGTCGACTTCGGTCGTGATCGTGAAGCCCGGGACGATGGTGTAGGCGACGTTCGCCGCGAGAGCGATGTTCTTGTCGTCGTCAGCCGAAGCCTGGACGTTGAACGAGGTCTTGTCGTTGAACTTGTAGGTGCCGCCGCCCCAGACGGCCCAGTTGCCGCCCCATGGCTTGTACTGAGTGCGGCCATGGACGTCGATGTTGTTGTTGGCGTCGTCCTTGGAATTGTCGTCGGTGCCGTAGCCGCCCATGATGAACAGCGACAGTTCCTTGGTGACGTTGACGTCCAGGCGAACCTTGCCGGACACTTCCTCGTAATTGCTGTCATAGGCGACGACGCCGGTGATCGCACCCCAGTCGGCCTTGTACTTCAAGCCGCCGACGACATGCGGAACATAGCTGTCGATCGTGCTGGTGCCAGTGCCTTCTTCGAGCGAGACCACGCCCGTGAAGCCGCTGCCAGCGTCGAAATAATACTGGACGACGTTGGTGTCCTTGATGCCATACGGGATGATCGTGTCCTGGAGGACATTGCCGGCGTAACCGATGAACGCGTCATATGCCGTTTCATCCTTACCGACGCGCAGGCCACCGAGCTGGATCCAGGCGAAGTTCAAGGTGACGGGCTTACTGATTGCCTGCCAGTCAGTGGCGCCGCCAGTATAGTCACCAGACTTGTTACCGTACTGGAAGCGGGTCTCGGTGAAGGTCTTCAACGTGCCGAGCTCGGTTTCCTGACCCGTATAAGTCCTCAGTGCGAAGCGCATGTTCTTGTAGTAGGTGTCGTTGGCGCTGCCGTCCTTGTGATCCGGAACGTTGTTGACGCCATCCAGCGTGCCGGAATCGCCGACGCCGATGTCATAGCGGAGATAGCCGCCGATGCGCAGGCAGGTCTCGGTGCCCGGGATGTAGAAGTAGCCGGCGCCGTAGACGTCGCAGATCTTGACGTATTCGGCCGGTTCCGGCTCGGCGACGACGACCGCGTCCGCGGCGCGAGCGCCTGAAACCGCGATCATTGCCGCGGCTGAGCCGAGAAGTAGGCTCTTGATGTTCATTTTCTGACCTCTCCAGTCAAAGTTAAAAATGGCTTCGGATTTGTGGCTGGCGGATATGTTTTCCCACCTCACCCCCACAACGAAAAAGGCGCGCACCGCGTCCCCTTTTCGCGGCGAACATACCCATCAATCTTCCGCCTTCAATGACGGTTTTTGAAATAACGGCGATTCCACTAACAGATTAATGTTGTGTTGCACAAATAACACGTACAAACAAAGTGAATGGCACAATTGGCACAACGTCATGTATTCAGTATAAATAGAGATAGTTTCTCGGCTAACTATATTTTCTACGCTGTAGATTTCTTCAACGCCGCAAAAAGCGAGATTTTTCGGCTATTTTCAAGCGGAAGGCAGCTCACTTTTTTGCTCCGCCCCTCCTCGGACGACAAACCTGCCGAGATCGCATTTAGACATCGCGACACCAAAGGGGGCTGGAGCCGGTCGGCGGTCAGAATCGATGCCCTAGCGGACCAGCACGGTCGCCATATAGCTATTCCATATGATGTCTCTCCTGTGTGGGCTTGGCCGGACCGCTGCAGGAACCGCTGGGATAGCAACGCAGCTTGGCGGCACCGCCTCTTGCTGTAAGGCGCCGACAAGATCGGGCCATCCTTCGGAAATATCGGAAAAATTTCAGAACCCGCTCGGGATTTTTGGCCGCACAGGCGCCAAAAAGCATGGGTTGGCCGAGGTGGTCGACACGGCCTGCCGAACAATTCGCCTGGCTCGTTTCCAAATGCATGTCGACCGATCGGGCAGTCCGGCGACCTCTCATGGATCTGCCCGCCGAGAGGACCTGACATGACTTTCTTGTTGAGCCTGGTGCGTGGGCACCAGCTGACCGCGTTCTTTTCACTGACGCTTGGCCTGACCTGGCTGCTCTTTGTCCCGTTCTGCCTGTCGAACGGCGACAGCATACCGTGGTTCACCTTCGGGCCGATGGCTTCCGGTTTCATCGTCGCGGCCCTTTCGGGTGGCTGGGGTTCCGTCAAAACCATCCTCGCCTCGATGGTAAAGTGGCGGGTTCACCCGACATGGTACCTGGTGGCGTTCGGCCTGCCGTTCGGAACACAGCTGGCCTCGATCCTGATCAATCCGCTGTTTGGCTCAGGGGGACCGGCCTGGAACAATATTCCGGCGTTGTCCGAAATGCTGCCGATCATTGCACTTTATGCCGTCTTCAGCGGTCCGCTCGGCGAGGAGCCGGGATGGCGCGGTTTTGCGACGCCACGTCTGCTTGCAAATCATTCGGCACTCATTGGCAGCCTGATCCTCGGCGTGGTCTGCGCCATCTGGCACTTCCCGCTCGGCCTCGTCGGCGACCTCAGCCTCTACAGCACAATCAACGTCGTGCTGGCGGGCGTGGTGTTCACCTGGCTCTATCAGAACACCGGCAGTGTGCTTCTCGCCTTCATCATGCATGTCACGCATCAGAACAGCGTGCGCTTTCTCGGCAAGGTGTTCACCGGCGGCGACTATGTGCAGCAGCAATGGATAGGTGTTGCGATTTGGGCGGTCATCGCGATTGCCATCGTCGCTCATTATGGCACCGAAAGCTTCATCCGCCGGCCAAAGCCGCAACTTGCCGTCGCTGGCGCTGTCTAGGCCGCTCGCGATGATCGCGGCGTCCGAAGCCGGGCGCCGCATCCTTTCGCCGGCGGCGCAGATGCGCAAGCCCTTGACCCAGCCCCTCAGCCATAGGCCAATATCGGCACGGCTTTCAGGGAGCGGGCCTTTTGATGGCGGTCTCGGCCACCGACCAGGTGTTTCAATTCGGCGGTTTTACGCTTGATCTGGGCAAAGGCACGCTCAGCCGGGCTGATCAGCCGGCCTTTCTGCGGCCGAAGGCTTATTCGCTGCTCACGCATCTCGCCCGCCACATCGGCCGGGTTGTGCCGAAATCGGAACTCATGGACACGGTCTGGCCGGGTGTTTTCGTCACCGAGGATTCGCTGACGCAGTCGGTGCGCGAAATCCGCAAGGTGCTGGGCGAGGAGTTGGTGCGAACGGTGTCGAAGCGCGGCTACATGCTGGTGCCTGAAACGGAAGCGGCACCCGAACCCGGAGCGCAACCGATCGTGGCGGTGCTTAGGTTCCGCAATGATGGCGCCGATCCCGCTGATGAGGCTATCGTTGACGGTTTTGCCGAAGACATCATCAATGGCCTCGCCCGCTTCGGGACGGTGACAGTATTGGCGCGCAATTCGAGCTTTTCGTTTGCATCCGATACGCCGGCCGAATGGCCAGCCATACGCTCCCGCATCGGCGCAGATTATCTTGTCGAGGGCTCGGTGCGGCGACAGGCGGAGCGCATTTTCACCGCGGTCAATCTCGTCGATGCCGCCAACGCCACCCAGCTCTGGGGCGACCGCTACCAGGCCGAGGATACCGCGCTCTTCGCCATCCAGCAGGACATCGTCGAAGATATTGTCGGCCGGTTGGTAGTACGGGTCAACAATGCCGGACTGCAACGCGCTTCGCGACGGCCGGTGACTAGCTTGGCCGCCTATGAGTTGGTGTTGCGCGGCGTTGCCCTGCTGCGCGATCCGGCCCAAAGCGACCTCAAAGGGGCGGCAGCACTGTTCGAGGCAGCGATCACCAGGGATCCGGCCTACGACCTCGCCCATACTTATCTGGCGCTGTCGCATGTGCTGAACAGCGAATTCGGGCACATCAGCAATGCCGTGCTGGCGAAAGCCCGCGACCTTGCCGAACGGGGCATTGCACTGTCTCCCGACCAGGCTACGGCGCATCGCATCCAATCGCTGGTGCGGCTCAGCATGCGCGATCATGAGGCGGCCGAGCATCATTTGCGAATCGCGCTCGAGCTCAATCCCGGCGATGCCGAATGCATTGAGCAGATGGGGCACCTGCTGACGATGCGCGGCCGGCCTCTCGATGCTCTCACCTGGCTGTCGCGCGCCATCAGGATCGACCCACTCAATCCGCACTGGTATCAATACGACCGATCACTGGCGCTCTACATGCTGGGTGAGTACCGGACGGCCGCCGAAGCGCTGGAACTGGCGACGCGGCCGACGCCATGGATCCGAACACGGCTTGCCGCCTGCTATGCGCAACTCGGCAACATGCAAGCGGCAAGGCGGCAGGCCGCGTTGATCAGCGCCGATGGCTCCGATTTCTCCCCGATCGACTATGCGGCGACAATCGTTCCGTTCGAATACGCCACCGACACGGAACACCTCACCAATGGCGTGTTGCTCGCGCTTGAACAGCAAAGGTAGCCTCGGCTGCATCACGTCATGTGCCGATGATCGGCCAACACATCATCGATCACGTGCCAAGATTTCTCGACCTCGGCCTGATTGTCCGTATGTCCGGCAACGGTGATGAGCGCCTTCCACAGCGCCCAGCCACGTCCGCGTGCCCAGGTCGCATCATCGACGGCTATATCGGCGCGGAAAACCTCCCGGCTCTCGCCCTCGAACAGAGTCCAGGCGATCACCAGGTCGCATGAGGGATCACCGACGCCGGAGGTGCCGAAGTCGATCACGGCGCTCAAGCGGCCGTCCTCGACGAGCAGATTTCCCGAGGCAACATCGCCATGAAACCAGACAGGCGGTCCCTGCCAGGTCGCGGCAAGGGCTGCGTCCCAAACGGCACTCGCTACGCTTGAATCGATGCGGTTGCCGAGTGCGGCGATCGCTTGCCTTGTCTCGCCGTCATAGACGGTCAGCGGTCCGCCCCGAAAGAAATTGTGCTGCCCGGGCGATGGGCCGCCAGTCGGATCGACGCGTTTCAGCGTAACCAGGAACCCGGCCAGGTCCTCGGCGAATTGCGACAGGTTGGCGATGCGCTCTCGCCTCGCGGTCTCGCCTTCGATCCAGCCATAGACGGACCAATGCCAGGGAAAATCCTCGGCCGGAACTCCCATCGCCAGCGGTACGGGAATGGGCAGCGGCAACAGCGGCGCCAACCTCGGCAGCCAGCGATGTTCCTTTTCCACTTGCAGGGAATAGGCGGCAGCGCTTGGCAGCCGTACGGTCATCTCGTCGCCGAGATGAAAGGTCCTGTTGTCCCATCCGCCTGATGCAACCGGCCTGACGGCAAGATCCCGCCACTGGGGGAATTGCGTAGCGACCAACCGGCGGACCAAAACCGTATCGATGGTGAGCTTGCCGTCCATTCAGTGTGGGAATTCGAGACCCATCTCGCGGTAGCGCTCGGGATCATCGCCCCAGTTCTCGCGCACCTTGACGAACAGGAACAGATGCACCTTCTGCTCGAGAATGCCGGCGATCTCCATCCGCGCTGCCTGGCCGATGGCGCGGATGGTCTCGCCCTTGTGGCCAAGCACGATCTTCTTCTGACTGTCGCGCTCGACATAGATGACCTGATCGATACGCACCGAGCCGTCCTGCTTCTCTTCCCATTTCTCAGTTTCGATATGGGAAGAGTAAGGCAGTTCCTGATGCAGTCTGAGATAGAGCTTCTCGCGGGTGATCTCGGCGGCAAGCTGGCGCATCGGCAGGTCGGAAATCTGGTCCTCGGGATAATACCAGGGACCGGCAGGCAGCGTTTCGGCCAGATAGTCGAGAACATCCTTGCAGCCTGAGCCTGTCAGAGCCGAGACCATGAAGGTGCGTTTGAAAGGCACCCGCTCGTTCGCGACGGCCGACAACGCCAAAAGTGCCTCGTGCTTGACCCGGTCGACCTTGTTGAGGATCAGCACCATCGGCTGGCGCACATCCTTCAGTCGTTCGAGGATGGCGTCGGCGTCACCCCTGATGCCCCGCTCGGCATCGATCAGCAAAAGCACGATATCGGCGTCCTTGGCGCCACCCCAGGCGGTGGTGACCATCGCCGTGTCGAGGCGCCGCTTGGGCTTGAAGATGCCCGGCGTGTCGACAAAGACGATCTGCGCATTGTCATGCGTGGCGATGCCACGCACGATGGCGCGGGTCGTCTGCACCTTGTGGGTGACGATCGACACCTTGGCGCCGACCAACTGGTTGACCAGCGTCGACTTGCCGGCATTCGGCGCGCCGATCAGCGCGACGAAGCCGGAATGGGTGGCAGGGGCTTCAGCAGTTTCGATATCCGTCATGCCGCGTTCCATACACCTTCGCGCAGCAGAAGGGCAGCCGCTGCTGCCTGCTCGGCCTCGCGTTTGGAACGGCCACTGCCTGTCGCCGGCTGAAATGCACCAACCTTGACGCTGACGGTGAACAGCGGATCGTGGTCCGGCCCCTCGCGACTGTCGATCTGGTAGGCAGGAACGGCACTCGCCGCCTGATGCGCCCATTCCTGCAATTCGGTCTTGGCGTCACGGCGTGCCGCGCCCGACGCCTGCGAACGCGGCTGCCAGTATTTGTGGATGAAAGCGCTCGCCGCCTCCAGCCCACCATCGAGGTAGAGCACGGCGATCAGCGATTCCAACGCGTCGGCGCGCAGATTGACGCGCTTGCGCCCCTCGAGCCCGCGCACATCCGATCCAGCACGGATCAACTCAGGCAGCCCGATATCCTCGGCGATGTCCGAAAGCGCCTCGGCATTGACCAGCGCATTGAGCCGCAGCGACAATTCGCCTTCCGCCGCATCGGGAAACGCGGCCAGCAGCATGTCGGCAACGACAAGGCCGAGAACCCGGTCGCCGAGAAACTCGAACCGCTCATAGTCGGTGCCGGCATTGGCGCCACGGGCACTGGCATGGGTCAGCGCACGCTGCAGACGTTGGCGGTCGGCAAAGGCATGGCCAGTGCGTTCCACAAGCGCTTCGGCGAGCGCATCGGCGGTCAGGCGTTTCGCCGCTGCCATCCTTAATTGACGAAGTGGAACAGGCGCGACGCACGCATCAGCGACGGCCACTTCCAGATTTCGAGCGGGCTTGCCTTGCCGGCGATCGAGAAGAAAACGAGATTGGCGCGGCCAACCAGGTTCTCGGCAGGAACGTAGCCGACGGTGAACCGGCTGTCGGCGGAATTGTCGCGGTTGTCGCCCATCATGAAATAGTGGCCGGGCGGCACATCGAATTCACGCGTGTTGTCGCCAATCGAATTTGGATTGAGGTCAAGCGTGTCGTAGCTGACGCCGTTGGGCAGAGTTTCCCGGTAGACATCGATCGGCTGAGGCATTTCGGTGATGTCGGGGTTGTCGATCTGTCCGGTCTTTACGCGCGGCACGCCGACGCCATTGATGAACAGCTGGCCGTTCTTCATCTGGATCTTGTCGCCAGGCAAACCGACGACGCGCTTGATGTAATCAACGGACGGGTCCGGCGGGAACTTGAACACCACGACATCGCCGCGCTTGGGCTCGGAGCCCCAGATGCGACCCGAGAAAATGTCAGGGCCGAAAGGCAGCGAATAGCGCGAGTAGCCGTAGGACCATTTGGTGACGAACAGATAGTCGCCTTCCAGAAGCGTCGGCCGCATCGATCCCGACGGGATCGAAAAAGGCTGGAACAACAGCGTGCGGATGACCAGGGCGAGCAAAAGCGCCTGGACGATGACGCTGACGGTTTCGCCAAGCCCGCCGGATTTCTTCTCAGATTTTTCAGCCACGCTCATGTCGTCCTCGATTGTGCGTTGGATGGTATAGAGTCTCGGCGCGCGCTGGGCAACGTCAATGCCGGTCGTCAGATGCAATCAATGTGGCGCTTCTTCGACGGGCAACGCCTCGATGATCACAAAGGCTTGAGCGAGCGGGAAATCATCCGTGATGGTGAGGTGGATCGCCGCCCGATGACCTTTCGGCAGGATTTTTTGCAGTCGTACCAGTGCACCGCCGGTCAGTGCCATGGTTGGCGCGCCGCTGGGCAGGTTGACGACGCCCATGTCGCGCCAGAAGACACCTTGCGCCAGACCGGTACCGAGCGCCTTGGCGCAAGCCTCCTTGGCGGCGAAGCGCTTGGCGTAGGAGGCGGCACGGGCACGGCGGTTCTCCGAACGCGCCTGTTCGACCTCGGTGTAGATCCTCTGGACGAAGCGCTGACCGTGACGCTCCAGCGACTTCTCGATGCGCCTGATATCGATCAGGTCGCTGCCGATACCGATGATCATTGTGCGGCGGAACCGACGCTTCCGCCGGGATGGGACGATTGCGCGTGGCGATGCGCGCGCTCCGCAAGGCGCTTGCGCCGCTGCTCGCGAAAAGCGTTCATGCCCCAGCGCGTGATGCCGTAAAATAACAGGCCGAAGACCAGCCCGAGCGGAATCGCGCCGATCAGCATCGGCTCAAGCACGGGCTTCCACAATTGTGCGAAGGAAAGCTTGTGCAGCATTTCGCCCAGATGTGCCGGCGGCCCATGTGCAGGCAGGCGATCGTGCAGGATCAGCTTGCCGGTTTCCCAGGATGCGCCCCACAGAATAGGAAAAGTCAGCGGATTGCCGAAGAAAACAGCGCCTAGAGCGGCCGCCACCAGATTGCCGGCGATCACCCAGCACAGGACGAAGGCAATGACGAAATGGAAACCGACGGGAAAGAACGAGGCGAAGACACCGGCCGCAACACCGGCGGCAACCGCGTGCGGGGTGGCCTTCAGCCGCAGGATGCGCTTGGACAAGTACTGAAGCGAGCGCGAAAATGAGCGGCGCGGCCAAAGGTAGGTACGCACCCGTTCGAGAAGTCCATCAGGCTTGCGGCGTCGAAAAAGCACTCTGTTCCCGTTCCACAACTCTCGCGCCGGCAGTTTCCGCCGGGTGTGAGATACATCATCTTGCGCTTAACGATCGCCCGATGGCAATCACAACGTTGATATAGCGACGCGCTGGCGCAAGAACAACCGAACACCGTCTGTGCGGCGCGTGCTTGTTGCCGCCCCTTCGGGCCAAGCATTCTTCGGATCGAACATTGGACAATCGCGGCGAATTTATGGAAACGGCAGCCGCTTAGCCGAAAGGCCCGGCCTTGCTGGCGGCTAAGACCGGTACTCGCTGACCTCGACCAGATTGCCGTCCGGGTCGCGGAAATAGACCGACATCATCGGACCTCGCGCGCCGACGCGTTCAACCGGGCCAAGTTCCACCACCACGCCATTCGCCTCGATATGAGCGCGGATTTCGTCGAGCGGCCGTTCGGTGATCAGGCAGAAATCGCCCGAACCTGGTGTCGGCGACTTCGCCTTGGGCTCGAAAGTATGGCGGACTTCGTGGACATTGATCTTCTGGCTGCCAAAAGCCAGCGCTGTCGGCCGGCCCGGCGTATCGATGCGCTCAAAGCCCAGCACGCGCTGATAAAAGCCGCAGGTCGCGTCGAGCGATGCCACCGTCAACACGAAATGATCGATGCCGACGATCATCGCGACCAATTTGCTTTCATGCATGTCGTCACTCCCAAAACCGCTGCACACTTTTGGGCGACATGCCTGGTCAAATGTTGCGGCTGCCGGGCTTGATCGGCGGTAGCGCGGCAAGCTCCGGCGGCAGCCGGTCCGGCGGATAGGCCGGGACCTCGTATTCGGCGAGCGCGATCAATGGCACGCCGACATGGGTCTTGCCGGCCGAACGGTCGATGATGCAGGCGGCGGCCACCACCTCGGCGCCAAGCTCGCGCAGGCATTCGATCGTCTCGCGGATAGACAGGCCTGTGGTGACGATATCCTCGACGATGACGACGCGCGCACCCCTGGCGATCTCGAAGCGGCGCAGGCGGAACTCGCCCCCTTCCCGCTCGACCCAGATCGCCGGCACGCCGAGATGGCGCGAGGTTTCGTAGGCCGGGATCAGGCCGCCGATCGCCGGGCCGACGACATAGTCGATCTTGCCAGGCACCGCTGCCCGGATCTTCTCAGCCAGCGCCTTGCACAGACGCTCGGTCTTGTCGGCGTGCATGAACACCCGTGCCTTCTGCAGGAAGACCGGGCTGCGCAGGCCCGACGTCAGGATGAAATGCCCCTCCAGAACAGCACCCGCCTCGCGGAAAATGCCCAGCACTTCATCGGTCTTCATCTGCGCCTATCCCCTCATAGATCAGCTGCGTCAGCCATTCACACGACGTGCGTCGCTGACGCTCGAATTGTCCTTGAGCTGCGACAGCAGCCGGTTGAGATGCTTCAGATCCCAGACTTCGAGATCGATCAGCATTTCGGTGAAGTCAGGTGCGGTGCGCACCATCGACAGCGTATGGATGTTGGCGTCGTTGGACGCAACGACCTGGGCGATATCGGCAAGCGATCCCGGCGCATTGATGGCGGTGACCGAGACACGCGCGGGAAACCGTTCCTTGGTGCGTTCGTCAATGTCCCAGCGCACGTCGATCCAGCGTTCCGGCTGGTCGTCGAAGGCCTGCAGCGCCGGCGACTGGATCGGATAGATGGTGATGCCGGTGCCCGGCTGGACGATGCCGACGATGCGGTCGCCGGGCACAGCACCCTCCGGCGCGAAGCGCACCGGCAGGTCGCCGCGCACGCCGCGGATCGGCACGGCACCGTCGCGCGGCTGGTCCTTGTCCTTGCGCGCGGCGCGGCCCGGGATCTGGAACAGCATGCCTGCGGCGTTGCGGATCTTCGACCAGCCCTCCTCGCGCTGCTTGGGTGCGGCCTGCGTGACGCGCTCGTCTTTGTAGTCGGGGAAGACCGCCTTCATGACGTCTGTGGAAGCAAGTTCGCCACGGCCGACGGACGCCAGCACATCCTCGATGTCCTTGCGCGCCAGCCGGTGCAGCACCGGCTTCAGGTTTTCCTTGGTGAAGGTCTTGCCGGCCCGCTCAAAGGCGCGCTCCAGAATGCGGGCGCCGAGGCCGGAATATTGCTTGCGGATGGCATTCTTGGTGGCGCGGCGGATGGCGGCGCGCGCCTTGCCGGTGACGACGACCGATTCCCAGGCGGCCGGGGGCACTTGCGCCTTGGAGCGGATGATCTCGACCTCGTCGCCATTCTTCAGTTCCGTCATCAGCGGCATGATGCGGCCATTGACCTTGGCGCCGACGCAGGTGTCGCCGACATCGGTGTGTACGGCGTAGGCGAAGTCGATGGGCGTCGCGCCGCGCGGCAGCGCGATCAGCAGACCCTTCGGCGTGAAGCAGAACACCTGGTCCTGGAACAGTTCCAGCTTGGTGTTTTCGAGGAAATCCTCGGGATTGTCGCCTTCGGCGAGCTGCTCGATGGTGCGCCGCAGCCAGGCATAGGCGTTGGTCTCCTTCGAGATCGCATGGCCGGCGCCGTTCGTCTTGCCGCCGGTGTCCTTGTAGATCGAGTGCGCCGCGACGCCGTATTCGGCGATCTTGTTCATCTCGCGGGTGCGTATCTGCAACTCTACGCGCTGGCGCGACGGCCCGACGATGGTGGTGTGGATCGAACGGTAGTCGTTCTGCTTCGGCGTCGAGATATAATCCTTGAAGCGGCCGGGCACCATCGACCACGCCGTGTGGATGGCGCCGAGCGCGCGATAACAGTCTTCGACGCTGTCGACGACGACGCGGAAGCCGAAGATGTCGGACAGCTGCTCGAAGGAAAGCGCCTTGGCCTCCATCTTGCGGAACACCGACCAGGGCTTCTTCTGCCGGCTCTTCACGCCGGCGTTGATGGCATGCTTTTCAAACAGCGCCGACAGCGCCTTTTCAATGTCGGTCAGCACGTCCTTGTTGCGCTCGAATATCTCGGCAAGCCGCGCGGTGACGGCACGATAGGCTTCCGGATTGATGAACCGGAAGGCGATCTCTTCCAGCTCCTCGCGCATGCCTTGCATGCCCATGCGCCCGGCCAGCGGCGCATAGATGTCCATCGTCTCCTCGGCAATGCGCAGGCGTTTGGCCTCGGGCATGTGGTCGAGGGTGCGCATATTGTGCAAACGGTCGGCGAGCTTGACCAGCAGCACGCGGACATCTTCCGAGATCGCCAGCAGCAGCTTGCGCAGGTTTTCCGCCTGCTCGGCCTTCTTGGAGACAAGGTCGAGCTTCTTCAGCTTGGTCAGGCCCTCGACCAGCTTGCCCATTTCGGGGCCGAACAGATCGTCGATCTCGGCCCGTGTCGCCGTGGTGTCCTCGATGGTGTCGTGCAGCAAAGCGACGGCGATCGTCGCCTCGTCCATGTGCATTTCGGTGAGGATGGCGGCGACTTCGAGCGGATGCGAGAAATACGGGTCGCCGGAAGCGCGCTTCTGGTGGCCATGCTTCTGCATGGCATAGACATAGGCCTTGTTGAGCAACGCCTCGTTGACGTCAGGCTTGTAGCGCTGGACGCGCTCGACAAGCTCATACTGACGCATCATGGGCGGAATCTCTCAGCGATGAAATGAATCATGCGCCGCACTGCTGTACGGCGCATGTCATAGATAGCCACGAAACTGCCGAGACGGAAGTGCCGCTGGATTGTTCCAGGCGCTTCCGGAGCGTTGTCTTAGTAGTCGTCGCTCTTTTCCGGCGGCACCAGACCCTCGATGCCGGCGAGCAGGTCTTCCTCGGTCATCCGATCGAACGTGACATTCTCCTCGGCGTCATCGGTGTCGGCGGCAGCAACGGCGCCGCCGGTCTGATCGGCGATCACCTCGCCATCGGCTTCGGGCTCGTCGACCTCGACATGCTTCTGCAGCGAATGGATCAGATCTTCCTTGAGATCGTCGGGCGACAATGTCTCGTCTGCGATCTCGCGCAAGGCGATGACCGGGTTCTTGTCGTTGTCGCGAGGAACGGTGATCTGCGCGCCCTGGCTGATCTGGCGAGCACGGTGGCCAGCCAAAAGCACCAGCTCGAAGCGGTTGTCGACCTTGTCGATGCAATCTTCAACGGTTACGCGGGCCATGGACTGCCCCTTTCATGCCTGGATTTGATGGAAAACAGGCGCGGTCCATAACCCGAACGCCGCCAAAATACAAGCATCATGCCAAAGTCGGCGCTGCAGGACACTCAATCGCGTGGTCAAACACCCGATTGAAGCAGAACGCCGTTGTGTCCATGGCGTTCGACGCCGCGATCACAATTGCTTGCATTGCCCCATCACGCCTTGGATTGCCGCCAAACTGGCGTTATCTCGGATGGACAAGGTCAGCCGGTTTATTATGAGCCAGACCGATAGTCGCTACCGCATTTCGTTTAGACGGCCGCATTTTTCGAAAAGGAATATTTTCCATGTTCGACCCTCGTGAAAAAATCGCGCTGTTCATCGACGGCGCCAATCTCTACGCCACGTCGCGGGCGCTCGGCTTCGACATCGACTATCGCAAGCTGCTGTCGAGTTTCCAGAAGCGCGGCTATCTCTTGCGCGCCTATTATTACACGGCGCTGGTCGAGGATCAGGAATACTCCTCGATCCGCCCCCTGATCGACTGGCTCGACTATAACGGCTTCAAGGTGGTGACCAAGCCGGCCAAGGAATTCACCGACTCGACCGGCCGCCGCAAGATCAAGGGCAATATGGACATCGAACTCACCGTCGATGCGCTGGAACTCGCCGATGTCGTCGACCACTATGTCATCTTCTCCGGCGATGGCGACTTCCGCACGCTGGTCGAGGCGCTGCAGCGGCGTGGCCGCAAGGTGTCGATCGTCTCGACCATGGCCTCGCAGCCGCCGATGATCTCGGACGATCTGCGCCGCCAGGCCGACCATTTCATCGACCTGACGACGCTGAAGAGCGAAGTCGGCCGCGATCCCTCCGAACGGCCCGTTCGGCGGCCCGAACCGGCTGAAGTCGACGAGGACGACTACTGAGGCCGGTCGCCTTGACCACCCTTTCCGCTTCCGAACCGAACCGCGACTGCCCGCTCTGCCCGCGGCTGCATGATTTCATTGCCGAGTGGCGGCAGCGCGAGCCGTCCTGGTTCAATGCGCCGGTGCCGACTTTTTTGCCACTCGAGGGCGATGAAGCCGTTGAGCTTCTGATCGTCGGACTGGCGCCCGGCCTGCGTGGTGCCAACCGCACCGGGCGTCCCTTCACCGGCGACTATGCCGGCGATCTGCTCTATTCCACGATGATTTCGCACGGGTTCGCGCGCGGGGAGTTCAAGGCGCGGCCCGATGACGGGCTGGAGCTTGTCGGTACGGCGATCACCAATGCTGTCCGCTGCGTACCGCCGGAAAACAAGCCGGTCGGCGCCGAAATCTCCACCTGCCGCACATTCCTTGTGCCGACGATCGCCCGGTTCCCAAACCTGCGCGCTGTGCTGGCGCTGGGGTCGATAGCGCACCAGTCGACGGTGCGGGCACTGGGCGGGCGTGTCGCCGCCTACCCGTTCAAGCATGGCGGGCAATTGCCGGCCGGCGGCATCACGCTGTTTTCGAGCTACCACTGCTCGCGCTACAACACCAACACTGGCGTCTTGACGGAAGCCATGTTCGTCAAAGTGTTCAGCGAGATCGCGACGTTCCTGCGGAAGTAGCCATTCTTCAGAACCCCTCCAGCACGATCTTGCCCTTGGTCTTGCCGGTCTCGATCAGCGCATGGGCGCGCTTCAGATTAGCGGCATTGATAGGACCGAAGGTTTCACCCAACGTGGTGCGGAGGGTGCCTTGATCGACAAGGCGTGACAGCTCGTTCAGATGCTCACCCTGGGCTGCCATGTCCTGCGTCTCGAACAGCGAGCGGGTGAACATCAGTTCCCAATGCACAGAAACGCTCTTGCGCTTGAACGGATTGATATCGAGCGTCTGGGGGTCGTCGATCAAACCGAACCGGCCCTGCGGTGCGATCAATTCTGCGATCTCGGCGAGGTGCCGGTCGGTGTTGGTTGTCGAGAACACGAAGGCTGGCGCGCCGATGCCGAGGGCTGCGACTTCTGCAGCCAACGGCTTGGAATGATCGATGACGTGATGGGCGCCAAGATCAAGCACCCAGTCGCGTGTCTCTGGCCTCGATGCAGTGGCGATCACCGTCAGATCGGTCAGTTGGCGCGCAAGCTGGACCGCAATCGAGCCGACGCCACCGGCGCCGCCGATGATCACGATGGCATTCGCAGCGCCCACGACATGCTTCTTCACGTCAAGGCGATCGAACAGCGCCTCAAAGGCGGTGATCGCCGTCAGTGGCAGCGCCGCCGCCTGCGCATAGTCGAGCGAGCCGGGCTTGCGGCCGACGAGGCGCTCGTCGACAAGGTGGAACTCGGCATTGGTGCCTTGCGGCGCGAGCGCACCGGAATAGAAGACGTCGTCGCCAGGCTTGAACAGGCTGGCATCCGGACCGGTCGCCGCGACCCGACCGGCGGCGTCCCAACCAAGCACCCGCCAGCTTCCGGCTTCGGGTTTGGCATTTCGCCGTATCTTGGTGTCGACCGGATTGACCGAAATTGCCTTCACCTCGACCAGCAGTTGACGGCCTTTCGGCTCCGGCTTGGGCAGGTCGATATCGACGAGAGAGGCCTCATCGGTGATGGGGGCTGGGATTTGATAGCCGACGGCGCGCATTCTGGTCTCCGCGATTGCTGTTGAGCGTTGTGTCGGGCAGAGATGCGAATTATGTGCGTAAAGCGCAAGAATGCACATATAAAGCACATAGTGTCGAAAAGGATACCGTCATGCCGCGCATCCGCCATGAGCGATTCGATTGCAGCCCAGGCTGCACCGTGGAGGGAACGCTCCGCTATATCGACGGAAAGTGGAAAGGCGTCGTGCTCTACCATCTGTTCGAGGGCACGCTGCGCTTCAACGAGATCCGCCGGCGCATTCCCAACTGCACGCAGCGCATGCTGACCAACCAGCTGCGAGAACTGGAAGCCGATGGGCTGATTGCCCGCAAGATCTATCCGGAAGTGCCGCCGAAGGTGGAATACAGCCTGACGCCGCGCGGCAGAAGCCTGGAACCGGTGATCACCGCCCTGAAGGTGTGGGGCGATGCGAATGTGACGCTGGCGCCCCAGGTTTCGCAGGCAGCGGCTTGAAGCGGCGGCGGCAGGAGTTGGCTGGGTTGACACCGGCAGCAGGGTGTCCGGCAGAACCCGGATCGTCAATATTTGCAACGGCATAGCCCGACTTGTGAAGAAACAGATTCGGACGTTCACCCCGATCGAATCGGCCTGAAGACCTCAATTCGCCGGCGCGAGCAGAGACGCCAATCTGTCCTGCCCGCCCTGCAGGACGTTCAGATCGACATCACCCGCGATACCGTCGACGCGCCCCCTGTTGTGATACTGCCAATAGACCCAGTCGTGGCGATCCGGCTCCAACAGCAAGGAGCGAAGCCAGAGCGGGCGGGTGGCGATCTGGCCGGCATAGGCGGCCTCGGCCTCATCGGTCAGATAGACGATTGCCGTCTTGCCGAATGCCGCCTCGACGGGTCCGAGGAAAGCCTGGAGTTCGGCATTCAACTGTTCGGGCGACGGACGCTGCGGACAATTGCCGCCGAACTCGATGTCGACGACCGGCGGCAGCAAGGGCTGATCGTGCGGCACGACCGAGATGAAATTCTTCGCCTGGTCGGCGCCCGGCCGGCAGAAGGTGAAGAAATGATAGGCGCCGACGGCGAGGCCAGCCGCACGCGCCTCACGCAGATTCTTGGCAAAGGCGCGATCGACATGATCGCCGCCCTCGGTCGCCTTGATGATGGTGAAGGCGACATCGTCGGCGGCAACACGCCGCCAGTCGATCTCGCCCTGATGATGGGAGACGTCGATGCCTCTGACCGGATATCTGCCACGGTCGGGAGAATAGGTGTGGAAGTAAACAAAGCCACCAGCCACGGCCAGCGCTGCGAAAACCAGACTCGCTGTCCCCCAAAGGACCAACCGTTTTTTCAAATCAGCAGCCCCATGCAGTCAGCCGGCTAGCTGCACTGTCATTGCCAAGAATGGCAACTTGGTGTCACCCACGCTCCTTGAGCAGCCGGCCCTTCTCGCGCGACCAGTCGCGCTGCTTCTCGGTCTCGCGCTTGTCGTGCAATTTCTTGCCGCGGCCGACAGCGAGCAGCAGCTTGGCACGGCCCTGGTCGTTGAAATAGATTTTTAGCGGCACCAGCGTCATGCCTTCACGGTCGACGCTTTGCGACAGTTTCGCCATCTCGCGCTTGTTGAGCAGGAGTTTGCGGCGCCGCCTGGGCTCGTGGTTGAAGCGGTTGGCCTGCAGATATTCCGGCAGATAGGAGTTGATCAGCCAGATCTCGCCACCCTCCACCGAGGCGTAGCTGTCCTGGATGTTGGCCTGGCCCTGGCGCAGCGACTTGACCTCGGTGCCGGTCAGCACCAGGCCGGCCTCGACCGTGTCGAGCACCTCATAGGAAAACCGCGCCTTGCGGTTTTCCGCAACGGTCTTGTTGTTGGGATCGGCTTTTCTGACTTGATTCATGATGTGGAGAGGTGGCGCCTCATCCTCAATTAATCAAGCCGGCGTGCTTCAATGCCGCGTCAAGCTTCAACGCAGTCGACTCCTCGACCGTGACAAGAGGCGACCGAAGCACGTTCTCGATCTTGCCGAGCTTCCAAAGCGCATACTTTGCACCGGAAACGCCGGGTTCGAGAAAGATCGCCTTGTGCAATGGCAGCAGGCGATCCTGCAATTCCAGCGCCTTGGCGCTGTCACCGGACAGGGTCGCCTCCTGAAACTCCGCGCAAAGCCGCGGCGCGACGTTCGAAGTCACCGAAATAGCGCCGACGCCGCCATGCGCGTTGAAGCCGAGTGCCGAAGCGTCCTCGCCTGAAAGCTGGATGAAATCCTTGCCGCAGGTCATCCGTTGCTCGGAGACACGCTCGACCTTGCCGGTGGCATCCTTGACGCCGACGATGTTCTTGAAGTCGTGCGTCAACCGGCCCATCGTCTCGGGCATCATGTCGATGACCGAGCGCGGCGGGATGTTGTAGATGATAATCGGCAGCTTGGTCGCCCTGGCGACAGCGGCGAAGTGCTCGTAGAGGCCGCGCTGTGTCGGCCTGTTGTAATAGGGTGTGACGACCAGGGCGGCATCCGCGCCGGCCTTCTCGGCATATTGTACAAGCCCGACCGCTTCTTCGGTATTGTTGGAGCCAGCACCGGCGACGACCGGGACGCGACCCTTGGCCACCTCGATGCAGACCTTGATGACATGGCGGTGCTCATCATGCGACAGCGTCGGCGACTCGCCGGTCGTGCCCACCGGAACTAGACCGGTCGTGCCTTCCCCCAGCTGCCATTCGACAAACGCGCGAAAGGCTTTCTCGTCGAAACGCCCGCTCTTTTCGAACGGTGTCACGAGCGCAGTAAGCGAGCCTCTCAGCATGTCGTCCAACTCCTTGGGACTTCTTTGTTTGTGCATGTCGTTATCCCAAAACCGGTATCCACTTTTGGGCGACATGCATCTTTGGTTTATGCATGTCGTTGTTCCCAAAACCGGTATCCACTTTTGGGGCGACATGCATCGGTGTTTTTGTCGTGCGCGCCTTCTAACCGAAAGCGAAGCGGCGCACCATAGTCTCGACATGGTTGCGCGGCAAGCATTGCCATGGTGCCAGCAAACGCAATTCGAACGGCCTCGATAACTCTTTGTTTACGAGCCCTTCACGACCTAAGTTTAGGCTTCGAGGCTTCTTCGCCTGCTGATAAAATGCTGGATTAGGGAAAGACACGAGATCATGCCGACGCGTCGGCCCCACCTCTTCGCGCTGCTTGGCGCCATTGCCGGGCTGATGCCCGGCGTGGCGATCAGCGGCAGCGTCGATGCGCGGGTCACCTCGGCAATTCCGATGCCGAGCCCGCAGGACAGCGCACAGCAGGCCCCCTCGCCCAGCGTCGCGCTTTTGAAGAGCGGGCTGGACGCTCTGGCGGCCGGCGATATCACGGGCGCCCGTGGCGTGCGCGATGCGCTTCCCGCTCAATCGCTCGACCAGCACATACTGGCCTGGGCGATCGCGCTTTATGGCGGCGACAAGGTTCCAAGCGGCGACATCGCCGCCGCCGCGAAGATGCTGCCCAACTGGCCGGGCACGGTTGCCCTGCGCAAGAACAGCGAGCGCGCGCTCTACAGGGAAAACCCCGCCGCCGACATCGTCATTGCGGCGTTCGATGGCAGCCAGCCGCAGACATTCGAAGGCGTCATGGTTCTCGCCCGCGCCTATGTGGCGACGGGCGACGTCAAGGCGGCACGCTCGGTGCTGTCGCCGTTCTGGCGCACCACGATCCTTGAAGCCAAGGACGAGACGGCGCTGATCAAGGAATTCGGCAGCCTGATCCCTGCCGCCGACTACCGTTTTCGCATGGACCGCATGTTCTATGCCGACAGGGTGAATTCCGCGCTGCGCATTGCCGGCCTTGCCGGCGCCCAGCAGTTTGCCGAGGCCTGGGCCGCGGCCGACAGAGGCGACAAGAATGCGCTGAAACTGCTGAAGGCAGTGCCGGCATCCCAGCGTTCGGCCGGCTACTTCTTCGCGCAGGCGGAATATCTGCGCAAGCAGGAGGACTTTGCCGGTGCCGCGGCCGTCGTGATGAAGGCGCCGACCGACCGCGAGGCTCTGGTCGATCCGGACGCCTGGTGGGTCGAGCGCCGGGTGCTGTCACGCGAACTGGTCGACCAGGGTGACATGAAGACGGCGTACAAGATCGTCGCCACGCATGCCGCCGAAAGTGCAGCCAATGCGGCCGAGGCCGAATTCCATGCCGGCTGGTATGCACTGCGCGGCCTCAACGACCCCAAGCTTGCCGCGACGCATTTTTCGCGCATTGCCGACCTTGCCCAAGGGCCTATGACCCTGTCACGCGCCTATTACTGGCTCGGCCGCGCGGCGGAAGTCGGCGGCCCGGGCAATGCCAAGGACTATTTTGGGCGCGCCGCCGCCTACGGCACGACCTTTTACGGCCAGCTTGCCGCCGAACGCGTCGGTCGGCAGGCGCTCAACATCGTCTATCCCACGCCAAGTGCCGCCGACCGGCAGAATTTTGCTGGCCGCGAAGCCGTCAGCGCCATCAAGCGGTTGCAAGAGGCAGGCTATGACCGTTATGCCGAGACGCTCTATCGCGACCTTGCCGGCCAGTTGACCAGCCCAGGCGAACTGACGCTGCTCGCTGTCCTTGCCGAGAAGCAGGACAATCATTTCATGGCGCTGAAGGTCGGCAAGATCGCCGGGGCACGCGGCATCGATGTCGGTGCGCTTTCGCACCCGCTCGGCGTCATCCCTGATTCGGCCAATATTTCCGGCTCGGGCAAGGCACTGGCCTATGCGATCGCCCGCCAGGAGAGCGAATTCAACGTCGGTGCCGTATCAAGTGCCGGCGCGCGCGGGCTGCTGCAGCTGATGCCGGGAACCGCCAGGCAACTGGCGAAGAAGGCCGGGCTGCAGTTTTCGCAGGCGCGGCTGACCACCGACGCCGGCTATAACGCGACACTCGGTTCAGCCTTCCTCGGCGAACAGCTCGACCGCTTCAACGGCTCCTATGTGCTGACCTTCGCCGGTTACAATGCCGGCCCCAACCGGGCCAGCCAGTGGGTGGCGAAATACGGCGACCCACGCGGCAAGGACATCGATGCGGTGGTGGACTGGATCGAGCGGATTCCCTACACGGAAACAAGAAGTTACGTGCAGCGCGTGATGGAGAATTACGAGGTCTACAAGATGCGTATTTCCGGCAAATACGACATCGTCGGCGACCTGGTGAACGGGCGCAGCTGAGGGCTCGACAGGCACCTTCACAAACGCCGCTGATCTCCACAAGGGTGAGATCGGCAGTTCGATGTCACCCTGCTATTTGACCGCTCCCACTCTCACCTGTAGCAGTCCGAGACGATCCCGCAGCAAGAAGGTGGCGTGTCCAGATGTCGAGCACCGAAGGCTTTTCCGACTTCTTCTACAGCGCGCCGGATGGGCTGAGACTTCATGCGCGCGTCTATGGCGAATCGAATTCCGGACACTGGCCGGTCGTCTGCCTTCCCGGTCTGACCCGTAACGCGCGGGACTTTCACGCGCTGGCACTTTATCTTTCGACGCGATCCCCGGTACCGCACAAGGTGGTTGCCTTCGACTATCGCGGACGCGGACAGTCGGCCTACGATTCCGATGTCAGCCACTATAATGTCGGCGTCGAGGCCGGCGACATCCTTGCCGGGCTGGCCGCACTCGGCATCGAGGAGGCGGCTTTCATCGGCACCTCGCGTGGCGGACTGATCATCCATGTGCTTGGCGCCCTGCGGCCGGCCATGCTGAAAGCAATCGTTCTCAACGATATCGGGCCGGTGATCGAGCCGGCCGGCCTAGCCCACATCCAGTCCTACCTGGAACGCGCACCGAAGCCGAGAGCTTTCGCCGAGGTGGTGAATGCCCAGCGCAGCGTTCACGGCAAGGATTTTCCCATACTCACCGACGCCGACTGGGCGCGGATGGTGGGGACGCTCTACCGGGAAACAGATCAAGGGCTGCTGCCGGATTTCGATCCAAAACTGGTCGACACGGTCGCCAGTCTCGACCTGTCGCAGCCTTTGCCAGCCCTGTGGCCGCAATTCGACGCGCTGGTGGCCATTCCCTTGCTCACCATCCGTGGCGCCAATTCAAGATTGCTGTCGGCGGACACCATGCGGCAAATGCGAGCGCATCATCCGGCGATGGAAACGATCACGGTCGACGGCCAAGGTCACGCGCCATTCCTCGAAACCGGCAGCCTTCCCAGCGATATATCGGCCTTCCTTGATCGAGCTGAGCGCTAAAGCGCGTCGCGTCTGAACGGATCCATGCGACGCACTTTATGCACGTCGCCCTTCCAAAACAGAGGTCACTTTTGGGGCGACATGCATTAGACCAAAAAAGTAAACCCCAAGACCAGATCCGGTCCTGGGGTTATCATGACAGTATATGCAAGGCCGGCGGAACTATTTGGCCTTCGAGCTTTTCCCAGACGCTTTAGCCGGCTTCGCCGCGATCGCCTCTGTCGTCTGGCCCCGCTTTGACGTCGAAGCGGTCAGCGGAGACGAGAACACCGAGCCTTCGGCACCGTGTGGCGACGCTTCGCCTCGCGGCGTTTCCAGCACCACGACACAGCCGTCGAGATCGTTGGTGGCCAGATGCGCGTAGCGCATGGTCATCGACAGGGTCTGATGGCCGAGCCACATCTGCACGCGCCTGATGTCAATGCCGCCCTGGACAAGGCGCGAGGCGCAGGTGTGACGCAGGATGTGCGGTACGACCTGATCGTCGGCGCCGAGGCCGACTTCGGCCTTGGCGTCGTTCCAAATCGCACGGAACTGTGCCTGGCTGAGCTTGGTGAACGGGCCTTTGGGCCGGCGGCCTTCGGCTGGAGGCAGCTTGATCACCTCCTTGACGCGCTCGGTCATCGGAATGGTGCGGCTGCGGCCGGATTTGGTGATCCAGAAGGAGACGCGATGTTCCTGGATGTCGTTCCAGATCAGCCCGAGTGCTTCGCCAAGACGGCATCCGGTGTCGACCAGGAAGACGGAAAGCCTGTAGGCATCCTCACTGCGGCTCCTGATGGCAGAAAACAGCCTTGCCTCTTCCTCTCTCTCGAGGAAGCGAATCCGTCCGGCCCGCTCCTTCTGGCGGCGGAACTCGGGCAGGCTGTGGATATCTCCCATCTTGTAAGCCTTGCGCAGCAGTTTGCTGAGGGCAGCCATCTTTCGATTGATGGTTGCGTTGCTGTTGCCGCGCTGGCGCAAGGTGCCGATAAGGTTATCAAGGGTACTCTGGTCAACGGCGCTGAAACGCTCCCCAAGGAGTATCTCATCTATTTCGCCGATGAAGGAGCTGACATTGTATTTATGCCGCCCATCATCCCAAAGTATGTCCCGGTAAGCTGAAAAAAGCTCTCCGACCCTGTACGACTTTACTTCTCTTATCTTGTTGTAGGTGTATTTGATCTTTGAGTTCTGAGAAGAAAACATCGAAAACGGATCCGGGGGGCTACCCTCTTGAATCGCTTCGTTGGTCATAATTCGTCTCACCCCCGAGTGGATAGATCAGCCCTATCCGCTTGGAAGCGTCCTTTCAAGAGATTTTAATCACGCGGTTGTGATCTCATCCGCCCATCAACGGATCCCACGATATCGTCCCGCGGATTTATTCAGCTACCAATTCCCCCTGTTCCTTCGTTTGCGTTGACCCAGTCACGAAACAAAAACAGCCCGGGCGTTTGTGCGCCCGGGCTGGATTTCACCTGTAAGGAACCAGCCCTTAGAAGGAGCGTTGGAAGCGGAGGATACCGCCGATGTTGCTCTTCTTTTCGGCGTGACCCCAGATCGACCCGTTGTCGATGGCGCCCTGACCAACGTTCTGGTAATCGACTTCGGCCGTGATCGTGAAGCCAGGAACGACGTCATAGGCGATGTTCGCAGCGATGCCGAGGTCCTTCCACTGGTCATACGAGACCTGAGCGTTAAACGAGGTCTTCTCGTTGAACTTGTAGGTGCCACCGCCCCACACAGCCCAGTTACCGCCCCAAATCTTGTACATGCCGCGACCAAACGCGTCGACAACGTTGTTGGCATTGTCGTTGAGGTTGTCGTCGGTGCCATAGCCACCCATGACCCACAGCGACAGTTCGTTCGAGACATTGACGTCCAAGCGGACCTTGCCAGCGACTTCTTCATAGTTGCTGTCGTAGGCGACAACGCCGGTGATCGCGCCCCAGCCCTGCGTCCACTTCACGCCGCCGACGACGTGCGGGACATAGCTGTCGATCGTGCCAACATTGCCATAGCCTTCTTCGAGCGAGACCACAGCCGAGAAGCCATTGCCGCCATCGAAGTAATACTGGACGACGTTGGTGTCGAAGCCGCCGTAAGGAACGATCGTATCCTGGATCACGTTGCCGGCGTAGCCGATGAACGTATCGAAGGCCGATTCATCCTTACCGACGCGAAGACCACCAAGCTGGATCCAAGCGAAGTTCAGCGAGATGCCCTTGTTGGCAGCGCCAGCATTGTAGCTCGAGGTGTAGCTATTGTAGCTAGCGCGACCGCTGTTGCGGGTGTTGCCGAAATTGATTCGGGTCTCGGTGTAGGTCTTCAAGGTGCCGAGTTCGGTTTCCTGGCCGGTCCAGGTCTTCAGCGTGAAGCGTGCGTTCTTCTGCCAAGTGCCCTGATCCTTGCCGTTCTGCACGTCGGTGGCGCGAGCGCCATCGAACGAGCCGATATCGCCAGCGCCGATATCATAACGGACATAGCCGCCGATGCGCAGGCAGGTTTCGGTGCCGGGGATGTAGAAGTAGCCAGCGCCGTAGACGTCGCAGATCTTGACGTATTCAGCGGGTTCCGGCTCGGCGACGACGACGGCGTCGGCGGCGCGCGCACCGGAAACTGCGATCAGGGCCGCAGCGGAGCCGAGGAGAAGGCTCTTAATGTTCATTTTCTGACCTCCAGTCAAAAGTTAAAAAACGGGTCTGGGTATTCTTTGCTGAAGGACAGCGTTCCCTGCCCCATCCCCACTACCGAAAAAGATGCGCACCGCGCCGCTTCCTCGAAACCGACATTACCCATGAGGCGGCGCCGTTCAACAACGATCGTACCGGCGAAAGGGCTGTTCGGCTGCTATCCCCCTGCGTTGTTGCACAAATGACACGATTTGGCCTCACTCAGAAAGCTCTCGTTAACCATCAGCCCCGCCGCAACCGCCTATTTCCAGCCGAATCCGGCAACCGGCTGACGGAATCAAGGCAAAGCCGCGAGTCACAGGTCAGGGATTTGCCGCAGAACCGCCGCAGCTGGGAAAGCCACGGCACGGCGCGTCGTTATTTTTCGATATATGACTTCTTTTTCCGAGATAATGGCCGGGGCTTGTTGATTGTGCCGGCGCTTTTCTTTATCCAGCGGCGCAACGGAGAGGTGGCCGAGTGGTCGAAGGCGCTCCCCTGCTAAGGGAGTAGAGGTCAAAAGCTTCTCGTGGGTTCGAATCCCATCCTCTCCGCCATTTCCGCCTTGCTACACGGCATCGCCCTTACGATTTCCAAGCAATAACAAATAGATGACTGAGAATGATGCCATTCCATTGGCTTCACCCAGCACCCTGCAAGCGGCTGTTTCGTCCGATTCTGACTGGAGGTCAGAAAATGAACATTAAGAGCCTTCTCCTCGGCTCCGCTGCGGCCCTGATCGCAGTTTCCGGTGCGCGCGCCGCCGACGCCGTCGTCGTCGCCGAGCCGGAACCCGCTGAATACGTCAAGATCTGCGACGTCTACGGCGCTGGCTACTTCTACATCCCCGGCACCGAAACCTGCCTGCGCATCGGCGGCTATGTCCGTTATGATATCGGCGCTGGCGATGTCGGCACGTTCACCGGCGCACGCGCCGACGACGTCGTCGACGGCAAGAACCAGGGCACTTACTACAAAGACGCTCGCTTCACGCTGAAGACCTGGACCGGCCAGGAAACCGAGCTCGGTACCTTGAAGACCTATACCGAGACGCGCCTGAACTTCCAGAACTCACCCCTCGACAACGGCGACGGAAATAGCGCTGGAAACAACATCGACCAGCACTTCGCCTGGATTCAGCTTGGCGGCCTGCGTGTAGGCGAGGACGAGTCGGCATTCGACACGTTCGTCGGCTACGCCGGCAATGTCATCAACGACACCATCGTTCCCTACGGCGGGTTCAAGACCGGTGTCGTTCAGTACTACTTCGACGCCGGCAACGGCTTCTCGGCTGTGGCCTCTCTCGAAGAGGGTTCGGGCGGCGGCGGCCTGGCAAGGGGTACTTCTACTTACAGCTATGGTCGCGCCACGGTCGACAGCTATGTTCCGCATGTCGTCGGCGGCGTGAAGTACACGCAGGGCTGGGGTGATGTGGTTGGCGTCGTCGCCTATGACAGCAACTACGAATACGTCTCGGGCAAGGTTCGCGTGGACGTGAACGTGTCCAGCGCACTGTCGCTGTTCGGCATGTTCGGCTATGCTAGCGAAGGAAAGCTGAACGATTTGGGGGCCGATCCAGCTTTCGGCCGCGGCTTCTACAAGCCGTGGGGTGGTCACTGGGGTGCCTGGGCCGGCGCCACTTACAAGTTCAACGAGAAGGCCTCGTTCAACCTCCAGGTGTCGGGTGATCAGTGGAAGGACTATGCGGTTGCGGCAAACATTGCCTACACCGTTGTTCCCGGCTTCACGATCACGCCGGAAATCGACTACCAGCGCGTTGGTTCTGGCGCTATTGCCGCCGGCAACGTTTGGGCTGGTGCCGAGAAGAAGGACAATGTCGGCGGTATCATCCGCTTCCAGCGCGATTTCTAAGACGAGATATTTCTCGGGAGATAGGAGAACCCGGCGGGCAACCGCCGGGTTTTCTTTTTGTTTGATGCATACCGTTGTTCCAACGCCGCTACGCGCTTTCGGCGACATGCATCAGCAATAGCCAGGTTACCCAGCGCTGCATTCGACAGCCGGAATCACGGCGAGGTCACAGATAAGTTCGACAGGGATAATCGGGACAAGCCAGAGGATGGCTACGGCGCATTGGCGATTCCGCCAAGCGCCAGACCACCCTATAAAACGCGTCGCGATCTCTGAGATTCGCTCTGTGCTTAGCTCTTCGACATACTTTGGCCTGGAAACTATCGGTCAAACGTCGGCGAGGTCGCCCAACGCTTCGATCAAGGGCTGGATCTCGTTTTCATAATTTTTCCAGCGCTTGACGGACGATTTGTAGATCGGCTGGCGAACCTGCCAGCGGCTGGGCGTGGTGACCGCCCCTTCCCTGTCGAAAAAGCGCAGGCATGCGTCATCCCAAGGCAGGCCGAGATAATCGATGAGCCGGCGCGACTGCGCCTCTTGATCCTCCACGAGCGTCTCATAGCGATTTTCAAAGATACGACCAGGAAAAACTTCGTTCCAGTGACGCATCAAGCGGTCATATTCGCGATAGTAGAGGCCTTGTGCCCGCAGGTCTGAATTGTAGCTGTGTGCCGAGCTGAAAGGCAGGACAAAGCATGACACGCAATTGTCGATGGCATCGCGGCGGCAGTGAACGATGCGGGCATTGGGAAAGAGCAAAGTGAGGAGGCCGATCAATTCGAAATTGTGCGGCATTTTATCGATGACGCGCCGCGCAGTCGGAGCGCGCTCGCGCAGATAGGAAAGATGCTCTTCGGCCAACGTCTTGGACAAGCCTTCGGTGACTGTGATAATCGGCTTGTTCAGATCAGAAGCTGAGGTTGTCAGACCGATGGCGTTCGCTACGCGCCTCAGCTTGCTAAGCTCGCCAGCGCCATGAACGTCGGGATGACTGGCGCATATTTGTTCGGTCAGTGTCGTTCCCGAGCGCGGCATCCCGACCACGAACACAGGGGCTTCGGAAGGGATCCCGTAGCTGGACCTTTTGGCAAACAGATCCGGCGTGAAGGTCTCAATGGTCAGGTCCACGAAACGACGATACTGATCGATGTCGAACTTGTAGCCGGCGGCCTGTTTAGCCTTGTTGAAATGATGGAACGCCTCGGTGTAGCGCTTAAGGTCGTTCAGCACCTTGCCGGCTGCATAATGCAGATTCTGCACAGCCTCCGATTTAAGTCGTGGACCGTCGAGTTCGCGAAGGATCGATTGGAGTTCCGCAGGCTCTTCGGTAAACTTTCGACTTTGCACGAGGTCGTAGTAAGCCGCCGCCACGTCAATGCGGCGTTCGATCGCCTCTCTGAGATAGACGCCGGCCTCTTCCATGCGCCCAAGGCCGGTGAGCGCGGCGGCTATTCCGATCCGCGCCTTGGGGTGATCGCGGCTAATTTTCAGCGCCTTCTCATAAAGCGGCAAGGCCAGTTCGGGTTTGTCGAACTCAGTATAAACGCGACCCAGGGCACACAGGGCCTCGACAAGATCGGGCTGCACTTCCAAGGCATACCGGATGTGTTTGATCGCGGCTGAAAATTCGCTCAGCTTGCCATAGGCCTCACCGAGGCTAAGATGATAATAGGGGTTTCTAGGCTCTTCGCCGACCGCGCGTGCGAAATAACGCAGAGCCGCCTCGTCGTCGTAGCCCAGACAGACGGTGCCCATGATGTAGAGCGCCAGCGGATGGTTTGGCTTGCGTGCTAAAACCTGCAGGCACAGGTCCTGAGCCTCGCCAAGCCGCTTGGCCTGTTGATGCTCATAGGCTTGCTTCAGCAACAAGTCGTCAGCCTGTGGGCGTGCAAACGAATTTGCTTTCGGCAGACTTGCCTGCACCGGAGCTGGCCGTGGCAATCCAGGTTTAGGCGCAGCGGCGGATTTGAGGTGTTTGGACCAGGCGGGGGGAAGGCGATTGTTCATCATCTCTGACTAGTAACAAGGCCGGTTTAATCCGGCTATTGATGGCCCTCTCGATTGACGCTTGCCCTTACTGAACCCGTAGCGCAAATCATATTTCCGCGAGATTGCAAAAGATTGGATTCCGTTCGCATGATACGTCCGGCCCGACGGGCGAAGTGCAGATGTGCTGCCGAACCTGCGAGCGGCTAACCGAACCATCCCTGTCGAAAGAACGCAAGCGGCGCGCCAACCATGCACGCGGGCAGGAAGGCCTTGCTATCAAGAAGCCTCGAGACTGAGCAAGCACTTGTCGTCGAGCCGAACCCGCAGCCTGTGCATGCCGGATACTACCAATGCCAATCTGTCAGCGGCAAAGGCCTAAAATTGGAACGAAAAACAACCAATGTATCCAATAAAAACGAAACCGGTTTAGGAAGCAGTTCTCATTCATATGTCGGCGAGATCACCTAGCGATTCTATCAAAGGCTGAATTTCATTTTCATAATTTTTCCAGCGCTTCACGGAGGATTTGTAGATCGGTTGACGAACCTGCCAGCGACTGGGCGTGTTGACCGATCCATCCCTGTCGAAGAAGCGCAGGCAGGCGTCATCCCAAGGCAGCCCCAGATACTCTATAAGGCGGCGTGACTGCGCCTCCTGATCTTCAACCAACGTCTCATATCGGTTCTCAAATATAAGTCCCGGAAAAACTTTATTCCAATGTTGCATCAGGCGGTCATATTCACGATAATAAAGTCCAAGCGTTTGTAAATCGCAATTGTAACCATGTGCTTCGCTGAATTTCAGGACAAAGCAAGATACGCAATTGTCGATGGCGTCACGACGGCAATGAATGACGCGCGCGTTGGGAAAGAGAAGGCCGATTAGCCCGATCAGTTGGAAATTGTGCGGCATCTTGTCGACGATGCGTAGTGCGGTGGGCGCCCGCTCTTTCAGATATGATAGATGTTCTTGGGCCAGCACTGTGGAGAGATCTCGGGTGATCGACATCACCGACTGGCCTAAATCTCCTGCAGATGATGTTCTACGTTCAAGCGCATTCGCGACCCGCCTTAGCTTGCTCAGTTCCCCGGCACCATGAACTTCGGGATGGCTGGCACAAATCTGTTCCGTCAGCGTCGTGCCCGAGCGAGGCATGCCTACCACGAACACAGGAACTTCAGATGGATTTCCATATCCAACCCTGGCAGCCAGCATCTCAGGTGTGAAAGTCTCGATCATCGAGTCGACCCAGCGACGATAAAAATCGATGTCGAACGTGTATCCGGAAGCCTGTTTCGCCTTCCTGAAATGGTGGAATGCCTCCTCATAACGCTTGAGGTCGTTCAGGACCTTGCCGGCTGCATAGTGAAGTTTTTCCGCACCCTCCGAATCAAGCTTTGGATTGCGGAGTTCACCAAGGATGGGTTGGAGCTCTGCAGGCTCCTCTGTGAACTTCTTCGTCTGTACGAGATCACTGTAGGCAGCCGGAAGTGATACACGTCGTTCGATTGCCTCTTTTAGGTACACGGCTGCATCGTCCATGCGCCCTAGGCTGGTAAGCGCGCCGGCAAGTCCAACTCGAACCTTGGGATGATCACGATTAAGCTTCAGCGCCTTTTCGAAAAGAGGCAAAGCCATTTCGGGTTGGTCAAACTCGTTATAGGCCCGACCCAATGCACAAAGTGCCTCCACAAGATCGGGCTGCAGTTTCAAAGCATGTTCCATATGCTTGATCGCCGGCGAAAACTCACTGAGCTTTAGATAGGTTTCGGCAAGGCTCAGGTGATAATAAGGGTTGTTAGGCTCCTCACCGACCGCACGAGCGAAGTATCGCAACGCCTTTTCATCGTCATAGCCCAAGTATATGGTCCCAAGGATATACAGAGCAAGTGGATGGTTTGGAGTGCGGGCCAGAACTCGAAAGCACAGGTCTTGCGCCTCATCGAGTTCTTTTGCCTGTTCATGCTCGTACGCCTGCTTCAGCAGCGCGTCGTCGCCCTGAGCATGCCGCTGAGAACTCTCCTTCAAGAGATTCGCTTGCGGCAGATTTGACTGCTTCTTCAGATTCGGCGCGGGGCCGGACTTGAGATGCTTTGACCAGACAGGCGGTAAACGATTGTTCATGATGCCTCGCTACCAAAAAGACGCGATGGAATCCAGTGCTGCGATTGCGGACGGCGGTGAGCTTGCACCTGCCATCCGCTCACGCTAGCAAGAAGGCCCTTTTCCAGCGAGCCTCTGCCATGCACCAGCGCCCTGCCCTCTCACCCATCATCGCCGCGCTTCCCTCAACGGTGCCGTTTGTCGGCCCGGAAGCGCAGGAGCGTGAGCGCGGGCGGGCCTTCCGTGCCCGCATCGGTGCCAACGAGAGCAGTTTTGGTCCTTCGCCGCGCGTCATCGCCCGCATGGCCGAGATCGCCCGCGACATGTGGATGTATTGCGATCCCGACAATTTCGATCTGAAGGTTGCAGCTGCCGCGCATCACGACGTGGCGGTCGAGAACGTCGTTGTTGGCGAAGGCATAGACGGGCTGCTCAGCCTGGTGGCGCGCATGTATGTGGCTCCTGGCGATGCCGTGGTGACGTCGCTCGGCGCCTATCCGACCTTCAACTTCCATGTTGCCGGCGTCGGCGGGCGGCTGATAACCGTCCCTTACGTGAACGACCACGAAAGCCTGAACGGTTTGCTCGCTGCGGTCGTCAAGGAGAAGGCGCCGCTGGTCTATCTGTCCAACCCGGATAATCCGATGGGCAGTTGGTGGGAGGCGGACGAGGTGATCCGCTTCATCGAAGCGTTGCCGCAGACCACCATGCTGGTGCTCGACGAGGCCTATGGCGAATTGGGGCCGGCCTCGGCTTTGCCGCCGATCGACACGTCGCGCCCGAATGTCATCCGCATGCGAACTTTTTCAAAAGCTTACGGGCTTGCCGGCATACGCTGCGGCTATGCGGTGGCGGAGGCCGAGGTGATCCGCGACTTCGAGAAGATCCGCAACCATTACGGCGTCAGCCGCATGGCGCAGATCGCCGGCGTCGAGGCACTCGCCGACCAGGCCTATCTCGAGACGGTGGTGGCGCGGGTGGCCGCCGGGCGCCGGCGCATCGCTGATATCGCCGAGCAGAACGGGTTGAAGCCGCTGGCCTCGGCGACCAATTTCGTCACCATCGATTGCGGCCATGACGGCACCTTCGCGCTGAAGGTGCTGCAGGGGCTGTTGTCGCGCGACGTGTTCATTCGCAAGCCGATGGCGCCCGGGCTCGACCGCTGCATCCGCGTCAGCGTCGGTCTTGATCATGAACTGGATATTTTCGCCGAGGAGTTGCCCGGCGCCTTGGCCGCTGCGCGAGGGAACTAGGTAATTTCCCCGCTCCCGGATGCCGGCGCGCCGCCGAGCAGATACATGGCACGTGTCAAAATATCGGATAGTTCGGCGGCTTCCTCGTCGCCTAAGTCCGCTGTCAGGCGGACGAGATCGCGATCCGCGGCCGCCTGGAGCGTGGCAAGCGCGGCCTGGCCGCGGACGGTGAGTGAGAGGACGCGACCGCGCAGGGCATCGGGGCCGGCACGCGTTTCCATCAGGCCGGCGGCAGCGAGTTTTCGAAGGATTCTCAGGACGTAGGCTGGCTCCAAATGGAGCTCCTGGGCGATGTCGGACGCTGCTGGTCCGAAATCGATTTGAAACGCTCGTGCCAGAAAGCCTGCCCTGCCGTCAGAGGTGGCGGCAATATGGCCGGATCGACGGCCCAGTTCGAACAGCACCCGCGCCTCGGTCAGCGTATAGGCGCTGTGCGTCAAGGTGTCGTCGAGCAGCCCGATCAGGCCGGTATAGAAGCGGTTGAAGCACCTGAGGTCGCTGACCAAAGCATTCCGATCGGCGTGCATGTCATGCGCCTTCCATGAGATTCCACGTCGGCAGATCATGACGCAAAAGTTGACCAAGTCAATTATTTATTGGATCAAGTCACCTATCTTCCGAACAACCTCGGCTCATATTCAATAGCCTCCCTTCAAGCCAGTTGCCTTCGCTCGATCCTGCGCCAGACTCTATGCAAGGGAGCGCGAGATGAACGATCAAAAAAGGGCAGTGCAGGCCAGCGTACACGGCAGGGTGCAAGGCGTCGGCTACAGGATCTGGGTGAGAGGCGAAGCGGCAGGGCTTGGGCTGGCGGGCTGGGTGCGCAATGAAAGAGACGGCTCGGTAACGGCATGGCTTGCCGGCGCCGACCCGGCTGTTTCGGCCATGATCGAACGACTTTGGCAAGGCCCGCGGGGCGCTTCAGTCTCACGGATCGATGTCGAGGAGATCGAGACCTGGACCGCGCCCGGAGACTTCAGGATCGTCGGATAGGCGCATGCGCGTCACTTGAATTCACCAGGCGCCCTTGAATTAATTGAACGTTCGTTTTATTATCTCCACATTGACGAGGCGATCATGGCGCGCACCACAGGATCCGACGGCGAACGAACCGAAGCGGCAGTCCGCGAAGCGGCGGTCAACCTGATCGCACGCTATGGCTACGAGGCGATGTCGATGCGCCAACTGGCGGCCGAGGTCGGCGTCCAGGCGGCCGCGCTCTACCGCTATTTCCCGACCAAGGAAGACCTGCTGTTCACGCTGATGCGCGAGCATATGGAAGGGCTTCGCGAGGCCTGGGAGCATGCCCGGCCAATCGATGCCGATCCGGTGGAGCAGCTTGCGGCCTATGTGCGCAACCACATCGCTTTCCACATCGAACGCCGGCACGCCACGCATGTGTCGAACATGGAATTGCGCAGCCTGTCGCCCGACAGGCTGACACAGATCCTGCGCATGCGCACAGTCTACGAAAAGGAACTGCGCACCATCTTGCGCGACGGCGCCGAGGCCGGCGTCTTCAACATCGAGGACACCGGCCTGACGGCCATGGCGCTGATCCAGATGATGACCGGCGTCATCGTCTGGTTCCGGCCCGGCGAGCGGCTGTCGGTCCCTGAAGTAACGGCGACATATCTTGCAATGACAATGCGCCTGGTTGGCGCGAGGATGGATACCGGGGAGGAACGGCATGTACACGAACACACTCAGCTTCGGGCATGACGAGGACATCGAGGCGCTGCGCGACCTGGTGCGGCGCTTCGCCCAGGACAGGATCGCGCCGATCGCCGGCGACATCGATCGCGACAACGAATTTCCAGCGCATCTGTGGCGCGAGCTCGGCGCGCTCGGCCTGCTCGGCATCACCGCCGATCCCGATTTCGGCGGCAGCGGCATGGGCTATCTCGCCCATGTGATTGCGGTGGAAGAGATTTCCCGCGCCTCGGCTTCGGTCGGTCTCTCCTACGGCGCCCACTCCAACCTCTGCGTCAACCAGATCAACCGCTGGGCGACGCCGGCGCAGAAGGAAAAATTCCTGCCGCCGCTGTGCTCGGGCGAGCGTGTCGGTGCGCTGGCAATGTCGGAATCCGGCGCCGGCTCCGACGTTGTCTCGCTCAAACTGCGCGCCGAGAAGCGCAATGACCGCTATGTGCTCAACGGCACCAAGATGTGGATCACCAACGGGCCGGACGCCGATACGCTGGTCGTCTATGCCAAGACCGACCCGGAGCGGAAATCGCGCGGCATCACCGCCTTCATCGTCGAGAAGACGATGGCCGGGTTCTCCGTGGCGCAAAAGCTCGACAAGCTCGGCATGCGCGGCTCCAACACCGGCGAGCTGGTGTTCGAGGATGTCGAGGTGCCGTTCGACAACGTCCTGCACGAAGAAGGCCGCGGCGTGGAGGTGCTGATGTCGGGACTAGACTATGAACGTACGGTGCTTGCCGGCGGCCCGATCGGCCTGATGGCGGCGTGCCTCGACGTGGCGATCCCCTATGTGCACGAGCGCAAGCAGTTCGGCCAGCCGATCGGCGAATTCCAGCTGGTGCAAGGCAAGCTGGCCGACATGTATACGGTGATGAATGCGGCTCGCGCCTATGTCTATGCCGTCGCCGCCGCTTGCGATCGCGGCCAGACCACCCGCAAGGACGCCGCCGGCTGCGTTTTGTTTGCCGCCGAGAAGGCGACGCTCATGGCACTCGATGCCATCCAGCTGCTGGGCGGCAACGGCTATATCAACGACTATCCGGCGGGACGCCTGCTGCGCGACGCCAAGCTCTACGAGATCGGCGCCGGCACCAGCGAAATCCGCCGCTGGCTGATCGGCCGCGAGATCATGGCGGAGGGGGTGTAGCATGGCCGTCCTCCAAACCCAGATCTCGCCTTCCTCCGACACCTTTCGCGCCAATGCCGAACGCATGCGCGCACTGGTCGCCGACATCGCCGACAAAGCCACGTCCGTCGAGCGCGGCGGCTCGGACGAGGCGCGCGAGCGCCACGTCTCGCGTGGCAAGCTGTTGCCGCGCGAACGCCTCGCACAGTTGCTCGACACCGGTTCGCCTTTCCTCGAGATCGGCCAGTTCGCGGCGTGGTCGATGTATGGCGAGGAGATTTCGTCGGCCGGCATGATCGCCGGCATCGGCCGTGTCGAAGGCACCGAGGTGATGGTCGTCGTCAACGATGCCACGGTGAAGGGCGGCACCTACTACCCGCTGACTGTGAAAAAGCACCTGCGCGCACAGGAGATCGCGCTGCAGAACAATCTGCCTTGCATCTATCTGGTCGACAGCGGCGGCGCCAACCTGCCCAACCAGGACGAGGTGTTTCCCGACCGTGAGCATTTCGGCCGCATCTTCTACAACCAGGCCAACATGTCTGCCGCCGGCATCCCGCAGATCGCCTGCGTCATGGGTTCCTGCACGGCCGGCGGCGCCTATGTGCCGGCGATGTCGGACGAGACGATCATGGTGCGCAACCAGGCAACCATCTTCCTCGGCGGCCCGCCGCTGGTGAAGGCGGCCACCGGCGAGGATGTCAGCGCCGAGGATCTGGGCGGCGCGGACGTTCATACCAGGCTTTCCGGCGTCGCCGACCACTATGCGATGGATGACGACCATGCGCTCGCCATCTGCCGTCGCATCGTAAAAAACCTGAATCGGAACAAGACCGTAAGCCTGCACTTACAGAAGTCGATTCTGCCACTTCATCCGGCAGATGAGCTCTACGGCATCGTGCCGACGGATCTGCGTCAGCCCTACGATGCGCGCGAGGTGATCGCGCGCCTTGTCGACGGGTCCGAGTTCGACGAGTTCAAGCAGAACTACGGCGCAACGCTGATCACCGGCTTTGCCCATCTCCATGGCATGCCGGTCGGCATCATCGCCAACAACGGCGTGCTGTTTTCCGAAAGCGCGCTGAAGGGCGCGCATTTCATCGAGCTGTGTTGCCAGCGCAAGATCCCGCTTGTCTTTCTGCAGAACATCACCGGCTTCATGGTCGGCCGGAAATACGAGGCAGGCGGCATCGCCAAGGACGGCGCCAAGCTGGTGATGGCGGTTGCCACCGCGAGGGTGCCGAAGGTGACAATCATCATCGGCGGTTCATTCGGCGCCGGCAATTACGGCATGTGCGGCCGCGCTTATTCCCCGCGCTTCCTGTGGATGTGGCCGAACGCGCGCATCTCGGTGATGGGCGGTGAGCAGGCGGCAACCGTGCTTGCCATGGTCAAGCGCGAAGGCATCGAGCGCAAGGGCGGCGAATGGAGCGCCGAGGAAGAAGCAAAATTTAAGAAGCCGATCCTGATGAAATACGAGCATGAGGGCCATCCGCTCTACTCTTCCGCGCGCCTGTGGGATGACGGCATCATCGATCCGGCGAAGACGCGCGAGGTGCTGGCGCTCAGCCTGTCTGCCGCGCTCAACGCCGAAATCGAGGAGACACGCTTCGGCGTGTTCAGGATGTAAGATGCACGGCATCGACAACGGGATGCGCACCCGCACCGGCCAAACCGCGAAACTCGACGTCGATGCCATCGCACATGACGAAACTATACTGGTCGACCATTGCTGCCTCCGGCGAAAAGTGTGCTTTTTGGATGAGGCCATCCATCCGCTCACAATATTGCGAGCCTTGGCCACGAAGCTGGCAGCGATGGAAAATAGTTGCTATTTCTCGTTCCGCACTATGCAACGGGGATGGGAAAAAAATGACGACGGAATATTTGCGGAAAGCGTCTACAGCAATACTTTCTGCACTACTGGTGTTCGCGGCTTCCGGTGTGGGCATAGCCGGGTCGCTGGCAGGAAGCGAGGGACACCAGCGTTTCCCACCGTACCTGCCGCAAAATCCCAAAGATCCCTGCACCAGAACCTACAAGGCCTATGTGGCAGCCAGCGGCCATTCAGCGTACGCGACAACGCCCTATGCTCGGATAATGTCATCCTACATAATCTGCGGCGCGCACCTCAACGCGCCATCGGTAAAGGTAGCAGAAGACCTGGCTATGAAATCCTGCCTGGCCACCCGCAGCCACTACAAGGTCACAACCGGCGGCGGTTGCGAGATCGCTTTGTCAAAATAGGGACAACTGGGCGTCAAACCGGGTACTCCCTTGGTAAGGGAGATGGCACGCCCCTCTGTTCTGCCGGACATCTCTCCCGCAAATGGGAAAATCAACCGACACCTAGGCTTCCACCGCTTGCCGCCGTTGAAAGAAAAACGGCGCTGCAACTGCCGATCTCCCTGCTTGTCGGCGAGATGTCCGGCAAGGCCGAGGGGGGCGTGAGGGAGCGCCTGCGTCGCTTTCAGCAAGCTCTGGCTGCGGAGGCTTCATGTTTAGCAAGATCCTGATCGCCAATCGGGGCGAGATCGCCTGCCGTGTCATCCGCACGGCTCGCAAGCTCGGCGTGCACACCGTCGCCGTCTACTCGGATGCCGACGCGAAATCGCTGCATGTCGAGATGGCCGACGAGGCTGTTCATATCGGCCCCTCGCCTGTCGGCGAAAGTTATCTGCGCGGCGGCAAGGGCGAAGCCGAACTGTTGGCGTCCTGCTATCGCAGGTCGCTAGAACTCGCGGCCGCCAATGATTGCCGCACAGTGGCGTTTCCGGCGATCTCGACCGTGTTTACCTCTACCCGAAAGACGAGGCGACCGAGATCGCTGTCGGCACGGTCAGCATGGTCGTCGAAGAGAAAAACATGCCCGAAACCATCATCTTCTGCTGCTTCGACGAGCATACGGCGCAACTATACCAGCGAACCGTTGCTGCGCTCCGGAAAGGCTGAACTGATGGACCAACAGATTCATCAGCACAGGCAAACCAAAATTCCCGCCAACGAACTGGCGGCGGCGAAAAATATTCGCTACTGCTTAGCTCTTGCAGTGCAATGGGGACAGGGCAGGAATGGAACTGAAATATTGCCGGGGGACGGCTGCTTCGCTACTTGCAGGATTGCTTATATTCACAACAGCTGGCGCCAGCCAGGCAGAGTCGCTCGCAGGGAGCAAAGGGCATACTCGCTTTCCTGTCTATATCACACCGGGTTCGACAGGAGGTTGCAGCAAGCATTACCGCGAATACGTCGCCGCGCGCGGCCATTCCGCCTACGCAATGACGCCGTTCACCTGGGGAACGGAATTCTCAATCTGCGGTATCTCCTTGAATGCACCCTCGCAGCAGGCGGCGGAGGACAAGGCAATGAAGTCCTGCGAATCGGGCCGGAAAAAGTGGAAAGTTTCCACAGCCGGGGCCTGTGCCATCGCCGCATCAAAATAGGTTTCGGACCGCAAGCTTCTTCCTGGGGGAAACAGAATGAAATCCGCGACCATCAAACGGACAGCCGTGTCGATGTTGGCCGGACTGCTTGTGGCCATGACAGCCGGTGCCGCGACAGCGGGCTCGCTTGCTGGCAGCAAGGGAGACGTGCGGTTCCCGCCGACCCTGGGCTCCGGTCCGAAGAGCGAATGCAACGTTGCCTACAAGGCCTATATCGCGGCGAGCGGTCATTCGGCCTACGCCACGACCTTTTATTCGCGCGTTGTCGACCTCTACATCATCTGCGGGACGAAGCTCAACGCGCCGTCTCAGAAGGCGGCGGAAGAAATGGCGTTGCGCGGCTGCCAGGCCGGCCTGACGCGGTGGAAGGTCAAGACCGCAAGCGGCGGCTGCGCGATCTCGGCATCGAAGTAGGCAACCAGCCGAGACTTTTTTCCGAATGGGGTGAACAGAATGAAATCCGGAACCTGCAAACGAGCAGCTACCTCGATAGTCGCAGGCTTGCTGATGGTGGCGACCTCCAGCGCCGCCATGGCTGGATCGCTGGCGGGAAGCAAGGGCGACGTGCGTTACCCAATAAACATTCCCGTGGGGACCACCGGAGGCTGCGGCAAGATCTATGCAGCGTATGTCGCAGCCGCCGGCCATTCGGCCTTCGCGGCAACGCCAATCGTTCCGGCGAGCGAGTATTTCATTTGCGGCGTGAAGCTGAATGCACCGTCACAGAAGGCGGCCGAGGAACTGGCGCTGAAATCCTGTCAGGCCAGCAAGAGCAAATACAAGGTCACCGTCGCCGGCGCCTGCAGTCTCGCCGCCTCCAAATAGGCTGGAAGGCGCGCGGTTTTTCGCTTTGGGAGAGACAAAATGAAATCCACGAATTCCAGGCGAACAGCCATGGCGATACTGGCCGGGTTGTTGATGATCGCCTCGTCCGGCTTCGGCATGGCCGCGTCGCTGGCGGGCAGCGAGGGGGACAAGCGTTTTCCCCCGAATTTGGGCGTCTCGAAGTCCCCATGCGCCAAGGCGTACAAGGCCTATGTTGCGGCCAGTGGCCATTCCGCTTATGCCACCACCCCATATTCAAGGGTGGTTTCATTGTACATCCTATGCGGTGCGCAGCTGAATGCGCCGTCGCAAAAGGTGGCGGAAGTGTTGGCGATGAAATCCTGCGCGGCCACGCGTGCGCACTACAAGGTGACGAACGGCGGCGCCTGCGAGATCGCCGCTTCGAAGTAAGCCGGCGCCTGCCCAATGGCGCCGCCCGTGACAAGACCCGGGAGGCTCCATGTTTAGCAAGATCCTGATCGCCAATCGGGGCGAGATCGCCTGCCGTGTCATCCGCACGGCCCGTAAGCTCGGCGTGCACACCGTCGCCGTCTATTCGGATGCCGACGCGAAATCGCTGCATGTCGAGATGGCCGACGAGGCTGTGCATATCGGCCCCTCGCCTGTCGGCGAAAGTTATCTGCGCGGCGACAAGATCGTCGCGGCGGCGCTTTCGACGGGGGCGCAGGCCATCCATCCCGGTTACGGCTTCCTGTCGGAGAATCCTGATTTCGTCGACCAGGTGGTGGCGGCGGGGCTCACCTTCATCGGCCCGTCGGCGGCCTCGATCCGTGCCATGGGGCTGAAGGACGCCGCCAAGCGGCTGATGGAGAAGGCCGGGGTGCCGGTGGTGCCGGGCTATCATGGCGAGGCTCAGGAGATCGTCCTGCTGGCGTCCAAGGCACGCGAGATCGGCTATCCCGTACTGATCAAGGCGCGCGCCGGCGGCGGCGGCAAGGGCATGCGCCGCGTCGAGCATCCCGATGATTTCTCCGAGGCGCTGTCCAGCGCCCGGCGCGAAGCAAAAGCCGCTTTCGGCGACGACCGCGTGCTGGTCGAAAAATATGTCGACAAGCCGCGGCATATCGAAGTGCAGGTGTTCGGCGACAACTTTGGCAACGCCGTGCATCTCTTTGAGCGTGACTGCTCGGCACAACGCCGCCACCAGAAGGTGATCGAGGAAGCCCCCGCCCCCGGAATGACGCCGGCTTTGCGCAAGGCAATGACGGAAGCCGCCGTGAAGGCCGCCAAGGCGATCAATTATTCCGGCGCCGGCACCATCGAGTTCATCGTCGATGCCTCGCAAGGCCTCAAGGCCGACCGATTCTGGTTCATGGAAATGAACACCCGCCTGCAGGTCGAGCATCCGGTCACGGAAATGGTCACCGGCACCGATCTGGTCGAGTGGCAGTTGCGGGTTGCGTCTGGCGAAAAGCTGCCGAAGACGCAAAGCGAGATCACGCTTGCCGGCCATGCCTTCGAGGCGCGCATCTATGCGGAGGACGCGGCAAAAGGGTTCCTGCCTGCAACAGGCACACTGCATCATCTGAAGTTTCCCGAGCCCGACGCGGCGGCGCTGCGCATCGAGACCGGCGTGCGGGCCGGCGATGCCATCTCGCCCTTTTACGATCCGATGATCGCCAAGCTGGTGGTCCATGCAAAGGACAGGCAAGCGGCGCTGGAAGCTCTCGGCGCGGCGCTGTCGCAGACCGAAATTGCCGGTTCCACCGTCAACACCGCCTTTCTTGCCGCCCTTGCCGCCGATCCCGACTTCTGCGCTGGCGACGTCGACACCGGCTTGATCGGCAGACACCATGAGGCGCTGACCGTGGTCGCGCCGCCGACCGGCGAAATCATCGCGGCGGCCGCCCTTGCCGCCTCCGGTGCCGAAACCTTGTCATCACCGAATGATCCATGGTCTTCGCTCCCCGGCTACGCGCATTTCCATGGCGTGGCGCGACGCATACGATTGAAGTTCGGCGACGACGACATCGCGGCAAAGGTGTCGGTGCGGCCGGACGGGCGCTTTCAGGTGGCGCTCGATGCGCCCTATGACAGCGCCAATGCACATGATTTTCGCGCCGCTGCTCGCCTCGCCCGCTGGCCAGGCCACATCACGGTGTTCGAAGGTGCCGTCGGCTATACATTCGCGGTGCCCGACCCATTGGCCAGGAGCGATGACGCGGCGGCCGCTTCCGGCAGCCTGCGCGCACCGATGCCCGGCCTGGTCAAGCTGGTGCGCGTGGCAAAGGGTGATGCGGTGATCAAGGGACAACCGCTGCTGATCCTCGAGGCGATGAAGATGGAACACACGATCGCCGCCCCGCATGACGGGGTGATTGCCGAAATCGCCATTGAAGGTGCACAGGTCACCGACGGGACGGTGCTGGTGCGGTTCGTCGAGGAAGAAGCTTCGACTGCCGCAACTGGCTGACAGCCGGAAGTACATCCTGGGTCACAAAGAAAAATGGCCGGGACGAACCCGGCCAAACGGCCGTTTTTATGGAAAATACGGTAAAATTCTCCCTTTTATGGCGATAATGGCCGTATTGTTCGCAATGCGGTTATGATAACCGTTGCGCAGGGGGGAACGCAAAATGGCTCGTAACAAGCTCTCCGAGAGTAAGATCAAGGGTCTGCCCGCTGGGTTGCACGGTGACGGAGACGGCCTCTGGATCCGTGTCCAAAAATCAGGATCAAGGAATTGGGTTTTTATTTACCGCCGCGGTTCTGAGCGAGTCGAAATGGGACTCGGCGGCTACGGCCAAGGCACAGCGCCTGTGAGCCTTGGCCTGGCGCGCGAGAAGGCAGAAGCTGTACGGCAGCAACTTGCGCGAGGAGAGAATCCAAGGGTAGCGCGCGTCAAGCCGAAGTCCTTCCTAGAAGTGGCCAATGCATTAATTGATGCGAAGCGCTCCGGATGGACAGGGGGCAAGACCGCTGGCGAATGGGAATTCAGCCTCAGGGAACATGCGAAATTTCTGCATGACATGCCTGTGGCGAGCATCGTCCTAGGTGACGTCAAGGAGTGTTTGCTTCCCATGTGGGCCACACAGTCCGAGACAGCGAGTCGTGTGCGCGGTCGCATAGAGAGCGTGTTCGACTACGCGACTGCCCATGGTTGGCGCACAGCAGGCAATCCCGCCCGATGGACAGGGCTTCTAGACAAGGTACTCCCACCGCCAGCCTCATCCGGAAAGCATCACGCTGCGCTGCCATACAAAAGTATACCAGCCTTGATGAAGGCCCTACGAGAAGCCAGCACTGCTCAGGCGCGCGTGGTGGAGCTTATTACGCTAACCGCTGTTCGAGCAGGCGAGGCGCGAGGCGCCGTTTGGGATGAAATCGATTTCGCCGAACGGACATGGACTATCCCCAAAGCACGGATGAAGGCGAAACGCGACCATGTCATCCCCTTAAGTGATCCCGCCGTGACGGTCCTGCAGATACAGAAACAAGTCGCCACAAATCAGTTCGTCTTCGCAAGCCGAAAGGCTGACACTCGGATCTCGGAGATGGTGGTTGTTAAGGCCATGCGGGCTGCGTCGCCAGATAAGTACGCAACGCTCCACGGCCTTCGATCTACGTTCCGCGACTGGTGCGGGGATTGCACGGAACATCCAAGGGAGATCGCCGAGGCTGCTTTGGCGCACGCCGTTGGGAATGCGGTGGAGCAGGCCTACCGCCGCTCTGATGCATTGCAAAAAAGACGCATCTTAATGGACGACTGGGGCAAGTACTGTGTAAACAACGCCCCTGACCATATTGACATGATAGGCGAAAAAGCCTATAAGTGAGCCCTTGGCATATCTCGCCTAAATTAACGGCGACCCTAACCCCTCACATTAATCAAGCATTTGATACGCGTCTGTTGACGCGGGGCTTTCGTGCGACTGCGCGCAAGATTTCAATGGGGATTCAGGAATGAACGCGAACGACAATACACCACGTTTGATGGCACCCAAGGAAGCGGCTCTGGCAACAAGCCTTTCGCGACCACTCTTGAGCTTGATGGCTGATGCGGGCCAATTCCCAAAGGCAGTCAAGCTTGGCGAGCGGCGGGTTGCCTATGTGCGGTCCGAGGTTGACGCATGGATCGACGCGCGCATCGCAGCGAGGGCAGCGGCCTAACCCCTGCCCTCATCAAAAACCCACCGCGGATCCAACCGCGGCCACTCCATCAGGGAACCACCAATTGCAAATCTTATCACTTCGGCCGGAACCACCGGGCGGCGGAGCCGTGCGCGCACGCTTCGACGTCCAGATGGATGATGGCATCAGACTTTACGACCTGAAGCTCGTCCAAGCGCGCGCTGGCTGGCGCGTATACGGCCCGCAGCACCACGGCGGCGCTGTCGTAACCTTCCCGATCGCTATTGCAGACCAAATCGCAGCGGAGGCAGTCGCCCTTGTCCAGCACCAATCCTAAGACTGCGGCGCAGCCCTGTCCCTATAGAGTCGACGATCGCGTCGAGCACGACAAGTACGGTGCCGGAACCGTCACGGCGGTCCACGTCGCAGGAGCATCTGTTCGCTTCGACGCAGGCGGTAGAATTCGCCCGTTCGGGTTCGAGGAACTGCGGCCAGCGAATGACAACACGGCACCATCAGAGCGTCCAAAGGCTGAAATACTTAAGCTGTCGGGTACCGCTAGCCTTCCTCAATTGGAATGGGTGTATGGCCGCGTCCGAGTGCGAAAGTATGTTTCAGCGCTGTTCTCGCCCGGCGGTGGAGGTAAGACGTCGCTGCTAACTGCGGAGGCGTTGGACATGGCTACCGGCCGCGACATTCTAGGTGTCGGTCACCGGCAGAAAATGCGGGTTTGGTACGTCAATACAGAGGATCCCCGCGATCTGGTAATTCGGCAATTCGAGACGGCAGCCGCGCTACATCGCATCACAAACGATGACATCGGCGATCGTCTCCTGATCTCGAATGGCCGGGACTCAACCTTCGTCGTAGCGCGAGAGGACAAACGGACAGGCCTCAAATTCAACGAACCGGTTATCTCTGGGATTGTGGAGGTTGCGGCCGAGTTCAAGCCTGACGCGCTTATCCTCGATCCATTCGTCTCCACCCATGAGATCAACGAAAACGACAACGGCGCCATTCAACGAGTCGCTAGCTTGTGGGTCATGATTGCCGACAAGCTGAATTGCTCCATCGACCTAGCCCATCACGTCGTCAAGTCGGAGGGTCCAGTTACCGCGAACTCGGGCCGTGGGGGCGGCGCACTCAAGGACAAAGCCCGCATTGTCCGCGTCGTGAATCCAATGTCGGATGAACAGGCTGGCAAGTGGGGCGTGAAGTCTGCCGACCGCCGCGAATACTTCAGTGCGTCAATCGATAAGGGCAACCTGTCAAAAGTCGGCTCTGGTGGCTGGTATCACGTCGAAAGCGTGCCGCTGGGCAATGGGCGCGGTCCACTTCTGCCGCAGGAGCATGCGCCAGCTGTTAAGCGCTGGTATCCGCCAGACGCCGACCCGCTTGAAGTCGCAACCGCCAAAGTGGCCGATCTTGCCGAGGGAGAATTGCAGTCGATACTGATTGGCATCGCCAATCGCGATTGCCGGTACGATCCGCAATCGAAGGATTGGGCGGGGCATGAGGTTGGATATGTACTCGGCATCGATACAGCCGACAAACAAAACGCCGCGCGAAAGAAGGATATCCAAGGCCTGCTCGACGCCATGATCCTCGTTGGAATTTTGGAGAAAGAGAGCCGTAGAGACGCGATTGCAAGGCGCTCCGTTGACTACCTTAAAGTTGCAAAATCGTGAGAAGGCGCACTAGGCGCACCCCAGCGCACCATCAAAAAAATAGTTAGCGCTTTCAAGGACAACGCACCGACGCACCACCCCGTACCAGTAGGGTACGGAGGTGTGTGCAGACGAAATGCGCGCGCTAGGGCGCGCGAAAAAAGAACGAACCGACGATTTCTAAGAAACGAGGAGAACACACGATGAAAGCACAGCATGCAACGGCAGTGTTTAGCCCGCTCGTGAGCAGAAAGCCCTGAACTGATGACCAACGAAACTGTGGTTACAGAGTTGATCATCGACAGCCGGCAGGCCGAGCAGGGCTCGGCCGCCTATGTACGCGCGATGAAGGCAGCGCAGGCTGCCTACGATAAGACCATTGATCAGGCGAACGCAGCCACCGTCGCAATGGAAAAACAATCGACAGTGATGATTGGCACTGCTGGCGGAATCTCTTCCACTGCCAAAGCTTGGGACCGTTTCAAAGCCAGCGTTGATCCAGCCTTTGCGGCCACGCAGCAGATGGAACGTGCCCTGCTCACGGCTGACGCCGCAGCCCGGAAGCTTGGCGTTGACCAGGCTGAAATCAACCGGGTTATGGACCTTGCGCGCGCGAAGCATCTTGGCGCTGCCGCTTCCTTGGGTACGGTGGGCACGGCCGCCCGTCTGACGTCCAACCAGATGCTCAACCTGTCCAGGCAGGGCAACGACGTTATCACCATGTTCGCACTCGGCGCTCCGCCGATGCAGATTTTCGCCAGCCAGGCCGGTCAGATTTTCGATGCGCTGGAAAGCGGTCCAATGGGGGCGATTGGTTCGCTCAAGGTGGTTGGCACAGCGATACTAAACTTCGTCACGACGCCACTAGGCGGTGTCTTGACCGCTGCCACGCTAGCGGGCGGAGCTATGGCTGCCTATGCCCTGGCAACTCGCAATGACATCAAGTCCGCAGACGAAGTGCTGAAGGGTCACAAGGCGCTCATCGATGAGATTGCCAAGGCTTATCCAGAGGCAGCTGCAGCGGCGAAGAAGTACGAGGACCAGGCGTCGCAGATGCCGAAGTCTGTGATTGCTGCCGACACTGCAGACAACGTTGCCGACGCACGGAAGACGCTCGACTCCCTTATGAACGATACCCGCCGGCAGCTGGATCTGCTTAATACCGGTGACGGCGATTTTTCAAGGATAGGCAAGGCGGGGCTTGCGAGATTCGCCGAACTTTCAAAGGAACTGAAATCAGGCGCCATCGATGCGGTTGATTTGCAAAGCGAGCTAGGCAAGATCCGCCTCGACCCGACGCTTTCGAAGAACGCACGCGAGTTCGCTAAGGGTCTGCAGGATACCGCAGCGCAGGCGGCCAAGGTAGCAGCAACGATCCCGGCTGACCTGGAGGCGAAGGGAATCGCCGTTGACAATCAGAAGGCCACAAAGACGCTCGCTGAAGTCGCGGCCGGCTTCAAGGACGTCAAGGGGAACGCCAGCACTGCCGACGCCACGATCGCCAAGCTGTTCGGCACGATAGATAGCGGTGGGTCGGATGGTTTCGGCGTCACGCGGTCGCTTGGTGGCTCCATCCAAGGCGTCGTCGGCCAATTCGAACAGGCGGACCAGGCCATCCGGAAGATGCGGCGCGAGCAGGCGCAGAGCATGCTGGATCTCAGCAAGCAATTCCGCGACACCACGGCAGAAGCGGAAACACTGAAGGAAGCCATAGTTACGGCCGGTGGCAAGGAGAATATCCAGGCCTTCTTCGGCGACGTTCGCAACATCGATGGCGCCAATGCGGCGCTCGGCAACACCGTAGGGATCGTCAACAGACTCTTCGATGCGATGAGCACCGGTAGGGCCACGGCTAGCGATGTGGCATCCGGTGTCGACTTACTGCGTCAGACGCTTATTGATGGCGGACTCGGTGTCGAGAAGGTCAACGCTTTCATTGACAGCCTGGTTCGCGCCAGGATGCAGATGGATTCTGATATTGGTAAAGCCGCGCAACTTAACAGCGCTATCCAGGCGATCCAGAATCGCACAGTCACCATCACCGTTGTAACTCGCCAGGTCGGTACAGGCACGCAGTCGACCTACGATGTGCCTAAACAAGATGGTAGTGGCACCAGTGGTGTCGGCGTTACCCGCTATTCCTCCGATCGCCAAATCTCATCTACGCCGATCTTCAACACGTCGACCAACTCATGGGGTTACGTCCAGCCAACTACCTACCAAGACCCGGCTCGTTTGGCGCAGGTGAACGCCGCATACCCGCAGCGAGCAGCCGGCGGACCAATCTCGGCTCAGTCGCCCTATTGGGTGGGTGAGAGGGGACCTGAGCTAGTCGTTCCTTCGGGCGCTGGGACGGTCATCCCGAACGCACAATCGATGGCTTTGGCCAATCCGCAATCGGCATTTACGGGACGTGAGGCTACCACAGACGAAAATCGCATGTGGACGGTCCAGATGAACATTGAGGCGAACACGCGCAAGACCGCGCAGGCGCTCGATGATCTAAAGACTAGCGGCTCTATCGGCGGCTATGGTAGCGGCGGCGGTGGCTCCTCGTCCGCAGGTTCAACAACCGAAGACCCGCTTAAGGCGGCTTATCGGAGGGCGCTGGCGACCGCTAGGTCGAACTATGCAATGATCGGCGGCGTCCAACCCATCGGCTATGGAGCGGATGGTCTCGCCGCCACACCCGAGCAGATTGCGCGCCGCGCCGTATATGGCTTCGCACCAGGCGGTATGATTGGCGGCGATTCCCGAGACACCCAGAAGGTCGAATTCTTCAAGCGGCCATCTGAAAAGGTGATCATTGCCGACAACGACCAGATTAGCGACCAGCGTAGCGGTTCGTCGTCTGGCGGTGGCGGACAACGGCCAATCGTCATCAACCAGACCCACAACTGGAACGGCAATGCACCGCCAACCAGGGAAAGCCAAGCTGCTGTTCGCGCGGCAACCGCTGCCGGCATTCGCGACGCTCTGAGGTCCGTCAATGGTCGATAAGATGGCTGCCCGGCTCGCATTCATGGTCTCGGCAGGTGTCGTTCTTGCGCTGTCCTGGCCGTTCTAGAGATTGTCGGGGCGTGCCTTGGCCCGTCGGTGACCACGGATGTACTGGCACCGGCGGGACTTCGTCTCGGCCCTATTCTTTCGGCCAACCGCTGGTGTCGATCGGCATTCGAAAGTCGAAATCCTCAAGGCTGCGAGCAATGTCGCCATCGAAGTCTTGTACGGCGTGGTGTTCTCCGACCAAGACGATCGTGTGCACCTCCTCCGTTGGATCGAAAGCCCACCAGTAGCCCTCATAAACGGTCTTTCGATCGACAGAACCGTCCTTCGGCCAATGGCTTGTATCGACGAGCTGGAGCAGATCAAATTCGATGATATTGTAGTGCCAGGAGTCACTGACACGGGTGGCTATATCGCCATTTACGTCAATGATCTCGGGCCGCCCATCCTGCTGCTGGATGCTGATTGCCCACCAGTAGCCGTTCTGTGTGCGCATGACGTTCTCCAAATGACATTTTTGAGGCCGCAACGCCGCCGTATAGGGCGTGGAAGCCGGATTGTTGGTATTAGGAGTTGTGCTTGGGCAGCCGTGCTGCTCGTTGTCTACGACGTAAGGGCTCCCCCATCGTCGGTTATCATGCGGCGTATTTAGAGGTGCCCGGCGCCGGTTCTCTCAAGGCACACCGAAAAGGTAGATGAGCCAGTCAGGCTGTCAAGGCGCTGCCGCCGATCAATAGACGGTGGACAACTAGCGTAACGGTTGAATTTGCGAGTTGCGAAGAATGCCACTTTGCACCATTTTGGTTCCACCCGAACCGGAGACGGCGGTAACCGCCTCCGGCGCGCGGGCGTAGCGCCATACATACTGGCACGCGGAGTTTGCGGCACTTGTCTTTGTCAGAGACGCCGCAAACTTCAGCCAGTGCCTGTAATGTACAGGCAATCCGAATTCAGCGCCCGCTGTGGCTGGCTTTTCCCACAAGGTTTTTGTTCTCCTTTCGTTCTTCTGTGGACAAGCTCGGTGTCGCTTTACAGGGCGTCTGTAATCGTAGGATTATATTCCTTGGGTGGGGCGATTTCGATGGAGATCGCAATGGCAAGATCGAAACCTTCAAAGCAGTTATCGCAGGCTGAAATCGAGCGCTTTCTGGTGGCAGCGGAAGCGCTACACCTCAGCATCGTGAAGCCGTTCATATCGCCGTTCTGCGACCACTACAGGCAGACGCGCGTCCTGCATGAGGTGCTGTTGAAAGCCGTGCGGGAAGTGACCGGGGACGAAGTCCCGTTCATCCAGTGGAACACTACCGGACCGGTTAGACCGCCTACGGCTGGCTAGCTGGTCATCGGTGGTGCGGGAAGCCCGCCTTATGGCAGGCAAACCGTAGCGGGTTTGTTAGCGATCGCCGCACGGAACCATTTTTAGCATTCGCTTGTTTAGCCCGCGATCTTATACAATTGTATCTTCTCGCGGGGGTTCGATGGTCTCGAAAAAGCTGGTAGCCAACGCCGAGCATGCGGCCAAGTTTCTGGCAGGGCTAGCAAGTCCTCCGCGACTATTGATCATGACCCATTTGGCCAATGCCGGCGAAATGCATGTCAACGCCATCATAGAAAAACTGATGATAAGCCAATCGTCCGTGTCGCAGCACCTAGCCAAGCTGCGCCGGCTCGGTCTGGTCGAGACCCGGCGGGATAGCCAAATGATCTATTATTCCTGCAACTCGAAGGCGGCGCGCGAACTGCTGTCCATATTGGATAAGGTGTATGGCGAAGGCACTCCCGAAAAGCGGGCGCATTTGATTACAGTAAGGCAGCGCTCAAACTAGGCTGGTTCAAATGCAACTCGAAACCTTGCCGTGGATCGTCATTCCGAGGGAAATGGCATGACCGACAAGCCAGCCACCACCTACGTCGTGAGCGTGTTGGAGAAGCCCAGCTGGCGTACGGTCTTGACCACGAAGGACAAGCAGAAGGCGTTCGGTATGGCCAAGGAGATCGGCGACAAGGTGCGGATCGAGACGATCACGCCGAAGCCGAAGAAACGCTAGAAGAGGTGGATCAGCCTAGCAACCCGCGCACCAAGGCCAATGATGAATCGGCCCTCGTTGGTCGCAAAATCCCAACAGCAAAATGCAGCCCAGCCAAAAAGAAAAAGCGAGAAGCGCATTCGCAGGATACTAAATTAGGCGCATTGAATAAGCGTTAAGGCTGGAGATGGCCGGCGCCCTCGCTGGGAGGTTGCCCGAATGGCGCCGGCCGGACGGCCCTTTTTCAGGTCCGCCGCACCTCAGACATAGCTGAGTCTTTACGTTGCGTCATGTGGTCGACCCGTCTCAGCCCGCCAGCGCGCGTCCGACAGCAATCCCAATTCCGATCGCCAGGCCCGTAGCCAACTTGCCCGCCAGATCGACAGCAAACGCGCCGACTGTGTCGCGCCAATCCGTGCGGGGCGCTAAAGCCTGGGTGAGTTCATCGAATGTGCGGTCGTGTTTCACGGACGTATCCCTGCATCGTTCAGATACATATGGATTCCATAAAATAACTGTGGAGTCCATATGGATTCTTGAAAGTAACAAATAGGCGCTTTCGCATAACTGACCTTGACTTGATAGGCGAAAACGCCTTGCACTATATTATGCGAAAGCGCCTTAACGCACGACACGCAAGAATAAAATTTATTGATGCCCTTGCGTTACTCCCGATTCTCGGCCATGCTTTTGGGCAAGGGTAAGGGGTTACCTGCAAAAAGGTCGAAGCAGCAGCGGACCAAGAATCCTCTTGGCCGGGGTGGCAAGCCATGTCCAAGGCGAAGCGCCTAAAAGCTTGCCAGCGATCTCCAGTCGCCTCTCTCCCCCGGCAGCCGGGTCTTCCGGCATGGGCCTGGAGAGGCCAAATCTGGAGAACTGAAATGACGGAATTTGTTCCCTCTTGCGGCCAGACAGAGGAACCGCTCGGTCCTAGCCTACCGGTAAGCTGGCGCTTCAAACTCGGCGAATGGATCACTCACAAAGACCAGCCATTACCGTCGCTAGTTATGGGGCGGGTTAGGACCACCAAAGGGCGCGAGATTTACGGCGTGCGGTCCTTTATGAATGTGGATCCTCAGCGCGACAGAATGATCCTGGCGGATAGTCTCAAGCCTATAGATGACGAGGCATGGGCGGTCTGCCTTCTTGCCGGCACGCAATTTGATACGCGCGGCGCCTGAGTGCGCGCTACCGAGAAGCCCGCTTCGGCGGGCTTTTCCTTAAAAATGTACAGGCGTTCTTAGCCGAGGTTCCATGTTTCTCTGACATCCTGGCAGGGATGTACGGAAGCCGCGGCCCAAGGATGGACATGGCTTTCCCGCTTGCGCTGCTTCTCGGTGGCGTGGCGGGATATGGCTATCTTGCAAATGATAGCGCACCGGCAAGCGCGGTTGCGGCGGCGTCAGCAAGCGCGGACTGCGACATCAAAGGTAACATCTCGATAGAGCAATGTAATTGCAATCGAGCCATTCGACGCCGCTTACCCGGTCAAGCAAATGGGCGGCAAGACAAACTGGTACCCCTGCCAGGTCGTCGGTGTGGTCCACGATGAATCGTATGACCAAGGCCGGTTTGTCGTGATCACTGAAGGCGAGGATGGCCAGATGTACACAAGCTCTTTCCCGACAGTGCGGCGGGCCGAAGCATGATGGGAGGCGCCAATGGCTGCAGCAAGAACAGTCGAGACAAACGGCGAAACGGTTCAAGTTCGCCGGATTTCGTGGGAGGCACTTTGGAAGATCCGGCCAGACCTGCGGCCAGCGAATGACAACGTCCGTCAGGCGGCTAGCGGCTTTCCACAGCGGCAGACGTCCATGGCGGGAGAATTGTTATACCCGCAGAAAGAACAGACTTTGGCTTTTTCGCCAAACGCAGGCGAGCTTGGTGAAACGTAGGTCTGGGTCAGCAATGATGGCGACAATGGTGCATCAGCCAACTTCGCCTCTGTCGCACGTGCGATCCGCTGTCCGATGTGTACCAGTTCCGCGAGTGCTAAACTGACCACTCCCGCGCAAACCAGGATGATGCCAGCAATCTGTTGTGTAATTGCCGGACCCGCCGCGAAAACTAAAATACCAAATCCAAGCTCGGCAATGCCAGCCAGCACTAAGAAAATCTGCATCGTCCTCCCCTTCTTAAGCCCGTTTTATTTGTATTCGACTCCCGCGGCAGTGGCCATAGACGTGAATGCTTAGAACCTTACCCGTCCCGCGCATTGCGGAACGGCTCTAACCGGCCTGGCCGGTTCCTCGAATTGGGATGACCACCCGATGACCATGATCACCCGAAAAGAAATGCTTGCCGCGGCTGATGCCATCCTGACGGCCAATCCTCCAGAAAAGCGGACCGCTGCGCGTATCCGATACCGAGGCGGGCGCCCAGCTCTGACCTGGATGAAGAAGCACAACGCCACCGGCGCCGCCGCTCTGTGGCTTGTAGCCCGAGAGCGGTTGCCGCAAGCCGCGAACGATAACCTACCAATTGAAGCCGGGCTTAACGTCGACCGCAGCCGCAAGGATGGAAGGCCGCGCGGCAAGAACGCGGATCCGCGCTCGCTGGATGCCTATATAGCGCTGCCGGCAGTACAGCCGCGACTCGGTGACCCTGAACCGGAGCCACCGCGAACCGGGAATTGGGACGCGGTATCTCGGGGTGTTGCCATCAAGTCGCAGGAGTGGATACATCCCGACGCTGTTTTCACGTCGGCAACGCGCTTTAGCTTCCATCCTCCGGAAATCGCGGAAGGCGCAAGCTTCCTTGGCTCCATAGGCGGACTCGGCCAGCTTAAGATGGGCAAGCGCAGGGGTGACGTTAGGCTCACCGGCTGTACTGATCCAGCTAATCCGCCTCCAGAGATCGATGCCGTTATCGAAACGATCTTGGCTGGAGGCGGTGTTGCTGACGTCGGCAAGGCTCTCGGAGCGAAAGGTGGACATGCGGACCGCCGCGGAGGCGCCGCTTTGCTCGCGGCAGGCCGGTGGGCGATGCTGGCATTGGGGAAAGAGAGTGGTCGCATAAGGGCCGCTTAGGCCCGTGTGCCAAATCGTGGCCCCGAAAACCCTTTAGGGCAACAACAACGAAAATCGGGGCGCTTCGGCGTCCCTCTTCTTTGCGCCTGACGCTTCGTCATCGTCATGCGTAACGCGCTCATTGGTCCAGTAGGCCAGGGGGCGGTCAATCGTGCACCTTTCGGGTGCGCCTACACTTCCAAAAATCCGACTGCTGGCAACGGCGGTTGTTGATCGACCCCAGCCGCCCCGTCGGGGGTGGTGGGGGTAGCGTTTCGAGCGAAAGGACTAAAAAACATGGCTACCGCAAAAAAAGCAGAGGCAGCCCCTGCAGCGCGTGAGTTCGAGGAAATCCAGCGCAAGGCGGATGGCCTAAAGGCTCGCGCAAAGGACCTACTCGCCGCGCAGCTAGAGCTTGAGCAGGCCGGTATTCGGCCCGAGCAAGCAATCGTTGGCCCTGGTGTCCGGGATTGGGCTGCGGCGCTGGTCGACGGTTCCCCGGTTCCGGCCGTTCGTGATCCGACACCGGGCGAACAACTACAAAAAATCATCCTTGAGCGGCAGGCGATCGAGATTGCTCTTGATGCGCTGGCCGAACAGGAGAACCAAGCGCGGCGCATTGCGGCTGCCGAATTGCTACAGGAATCTGCTGCTGATTGGCGGGAGATTGTCCGGCAACGTGCGTTGGCTGTTCTCACTTTGAGGCGCGTCAACGCCGCGGCCTTCGACTTCCGCGAGCGCATCCGTCGCCTTGCCCGAGGAAATCCCAATTTGATTTGCGACGTCACCAGCGGACCGATTTTCGGCCCGCCTGTCGTCGGCGATGGCGTCTACACATTTCTCGAAAACTGCGTCAGCGCAGGAATTATCACCAGGAAGGAAATCGCCCAATGAGGCACGAATTTTTCAACACCGGCGCCCGTATCCGCGCCTTTGACGACGACGCTGCAGCCTTGAAAGCCGGAATGTTTTTCCGCGCGGCGCTGCACGAAGGCGATGACGCAGCCAAAGCCTGGTGCGTCAAAAACGGCGTCGTCATCCAGAAGGCGCAAGGTGAAACCACCGGCACTATCGGCGGCTATCTCGTCCCAACTGAAGTTGAGGCCGGAATCATCAAAATCCGCGCACTGGTTGGAACGTTTCGGCGCAACGCGGACGTCAAACGGATGGGCTCGGACACGCGCTCATTCCCGCGGCTCGACACAGGTCTGACGGCTGCCTTCGTCGGCGAAAATGCCCAGATTGCTGAGCAGGACCGTTCTTGGAGCAGTGTTACGCTAACTGCCAAAAAAGCGGCGGCCCTGTCACGTCTCTCCAGTGAACTCGGCGAGGATGAAACCGTCGATGTTGGCCAGGATTTCGCCGAGGACGCAGCCTTCGCGATCTCGAAGCTCGAGGATGATTGCGGGTGGCTTGGTGATGGCACGTCGGCTTATGCCGGGATCGTCGGGATCACTACAAAGCTGATCGATGGCAACCATGACGCCGGGAAGATCGTGGCGGCTACGAACAACGACACGTTCGCCGAGCTAACGGCAACCGATCTGGGCACCGTCGTTGCGGCTTGCCCGGAATATGCCCTTGGCAACGCAAAATGGTACGCCAGTTCATACGCCATCGGGCAGACCTTTGTCCGGCTCGGCGCGACTGTCGTCGGGCTTGAAATGACGCCTACTGGCCCGAAGCCCATCCTGCAATACGGATCGTATCTCATCGAGCCTGTTCCCAGTCTGCCAGGCAGCGGCGATCAAAGCGGCAAGGTGATGCTCGCGTTCGGCAATCTGTCCATGGCTGCAACGCTTGGCGATCGCAGGGGCGTGACCGTGAAAACAACTGAGGAACGCTACCTCGAGTACGACCAAATCGGCTGCCGTGCCACGGCGCGTTTCGACATCAACGTTCACGACTTGGGCAGCAACACCGTTGCCGGGCCGCTGGTCGGCCTGATCGGAAACTGAGATGGCTGAGATCAAACGCTCCTCCGCTCACGCGGTCCTGAAGTTTGCCGGCGATGGCATCGGATCCCGACAGGTCCGCGCCATCGTGTCGACCGGCGATGTCGACCGAATGGGCGACATTATCGAACAGGCCGGCATCAAGCTCGATGCCTTCCGCCGATCGCCGACGGTGCTCTGGCAACACGATGCGGATCACCCGATTGCCAAGGCGCTGAGCATCAATGTCGAAGGCGGCAAGGTCGTCGCTCTTGTGCAGTTTCCCGAAGCTGGCGTCAGTCAAAAGTCGGACGAGGTTTACGGGCTGATCAAGGCCGGCGTCATCAACAGCACATCGATTGGCTTTGTGCCGCTGAAGAGCGTCCCGATCGATCCGACCAAGCCGTATGGCGGGAAGCGCTTCACCTCGAGCGAGATGCTGGAATTTTCGTTTGTTTCGGTCGCGGCCAACAGTTCAGCCCTGATCACGGGACGGACGGCGGCCAACAGCAATACCCCGCGCCTCGACGCAGCTAAGCGCCGCTTCGCGCAGCTCAGCCGGTAACAACAAACAAAATTGGGCAGCCAGACGGGCAGGTCCAACCGGCGATCGAGGTGCCCGTCGGCCTTCGATCGCCGGCCTTTCAAACAAGGAATCAAGATGCCCAATCAAGACAGGCAAGGGACCGTCGTCACGTGGATCCCCGGCTCGGCCTATGGCTTCATCTCGCCCCATGATGGTGGCGCCGATCTGTTCGCGCACGTGACAGCACTCAACGATAGCATCGATGGGCTGCGCGTAGGTCAGCGCGTGTCATTCGATAGCCAGGTTGACCAGCGCACCGGCAAGCAGCGCGCGATCAACGTGGAGGTGATGGAATGAGCGACAAGGTACGCATAGACAGCGATCGATTGGTAATCGAAAGCGGCGGATCCATCATCGTTCGCAATGGCGGCATCATTCGAGCCGAAGTAGGCGCCATCGTCGACATGCCCGATCAGGTCGAGTTCTTCGCCGGGACAAGCTTCACGCTTTCGACGCGCGAGCGCTTCGTGCGAACCACGAGCAGCAGCCCTGTGTCGATCGTCGTGCCACCCTATTCGTCTGTGCCATTCCCGCCTGGCACAGTGCGCTCTGTGCTGCAGGGCGGTACCGGCCAAGTCACATTTGTTGCCGGCGATGGCGTCACCATCAACACACCTGAGACCCTGAAGATCGCCAAGCGATACGCCGCCGCGATGGTGATGGCGGCCGAGACGCAGAACGTCTGGGATCTGATGGGGTATCTCGAGGCCGCGTAAGTTGGCCGGTAAATAAATCAATTAAATCAATATGTTAGCCAACGTGGTCTTCGCACTTGCGAAGGGTCGGGGGCTTGGACCGCTTCGGGGGGCAACGCTGCAAAACCGTAACAATTTCGATTTTTTGGGTAGAATTTTTAATCGGCCCCGGGGGCTCGACTCTCTGCAGGATGCGGCGGAGAAGTATTTTCGATAGTCAGTACTCTGCAAACAATGCGTTGCAAATTTCCGCCCTAGGAACGATGTTCCCTTGGATAAATCATTGGGCGGATACCATGGAAAAAGAAGACCACCTCGACAAAGAGACCTCGGTATCGGCTGAACTAACTCCTACTGGAGTCAAAGCCAGCGCAAGAAGTAGGGCGGTCGCTGCATTTGACAGGCTGGTGGGGAATGTTTTCGAACGATGGAATGTTCCGATGGAATCTAAGACCGCCGAGGCTAGAGCCGTGTCAGCGTCCCGCTTGAAAGTCATAGAGACAGTTACCAAGATCGGTATAGACCGCCTCAAGGGCGATCCAGAAGCTGCGAGCCGGGCTTTGGAGAATCACTTCGGCAAAGTATTTGAGCGTCAGGACAACAAGGATGCGGTAGTTGCTGCGGCTGTCGAGGACTTATCCCAGCAGCCGCCTACTGATGCAGAAGCCTCTTCCGGGCCGGAGGTGCTTCAAGATCCCTTTATGAATCGCTTTGAGCGATATGCGGAAGATGCAACTACCGACGATTTGCGCGAGAAATGGGGACGCGTATTGGCGTCTGAGATACGAAAGCCGGGGACATTCTCGGCCAAAGTTATGAGAGTGATCGATGAACTCGATCCGGCTACCGCCGCTCTTTTTGAGAGAGTGTGTGCCTTTCGAGTTCACGACTCCCTGCCAAAGAGCATTGTTGGTGCACTGGGTTTTAATGATTCAGTTAGCCTCACAGAAGCTGGGCTCATCATTGAGCCTGGGTTGGGGCAAATTAAGCTTTTTCTTGAGGGTGTAGACAGTTCTGGGGCCGAACTATGGATCGCATATCTCGGTAAATTTGGTCTGGCTTTTCCTAAGACCGAACCGGTCGAGTGGCGTGATCCGATTCTGATACAACACGAAGGAAGCCCTGCCTTCCCGGTCTACATCCTAACTGACGTAGGTGCTGCAATATCATCGATACTACCCGATACCGAACACCAGGCTCTGCTAAGTCTCCGTGCAAAATTTGCAGAATGCGTTAACGATTCAACGTTTCGTAACTACAAGCTTATGCCAGACAATAAATACAAAATGACAGGGTAATTCCTGTATAGTTGTGCCGAAACTCAGCCGCCCATTCGAGGCGGCCTTTTCTTTCAGGAAAACCCAAATGACTGATTTTGAACGCGCCGCGGCGCGACCGCATAGCCGTGCGTCCGCACGCGAAATGCTCGCCACGGCGCACAAATCTATGAAAAAGGCCGACATTGCCGAGCACGCGCTTATGATGGCCAGCGAACTCGAAGGCGCTGCGGAAGGGATGAACGCCGCCACCGCCACGGTTGCTTCGTTCGAAGAGCTGGTGCGCGTTATGAAGGCCAATATCCGAACGGCCAGCGTCCTATTCCAGAGCGGCAAAAAGCGCGAAGCACGCGCACTCTTAGCGCGGATGGCCGACGTCCCTGACCTTGATCCCATTAACTTGCCGACGCATCGCGTCGAATGGTCAAGATACCGGCGAGCGCATCTACCACGTGCCAGGCCAGAAATTCTACCGCGAGACGATCATCCGGCCAGAGTTCGGCGAACGCTGGTTCTGCAGCGAGTCTGAGGCGAGGCAAGCGGGCTGGCGGAAGTCCCGGCGGTAGGTGTGACGGCGAATTTGGGTACGAGGCCCGACATCCGCCTGAGGGACAAACAAATGCTCCGCCGTCACCAGACTCAAACCTGTCGGACTGGGGAAGGTTCCGAGGCTGCTAAGGGTCCCGCTTCGGCGGGCTTTTGTTGTCAGTGTGGAAAATACCGTCAACACGCGGTTATGATAACCGCCATATTCTTGGCTAAAAAGTCGCAAAAATTCAATGTTTTCAAAGAAAAATGGCCGGGACGAACCCGGCCATTTCTTTAGATATTTAACCGCCAGAGCGATTACTGCGCGATCGGCGCGTATTTGCCGTCATGCCACTGGTTGATGTCGTAGCTGGCGTTCTTGAGGTCGCCCTTCTCGTCGAAGGTGACATCGCCGACAACGGTGCTGATCGGCGTGCCGTTTTTCAGCGCTTCGGCAACCTTGGCCGGATCATCGCTGCCGGCGCGCTTGATGCCTTCAGCGAAAGCCTGGACCACCGCGTAGGAGAACAGCGTGAAGCCTTCCGGCACGAAGCCGCCGGCCTTGATCTTCTCGACAGCTGCCTTGGCTTCCGGCTTTGCCTGGGGGTCCGACGGGAACACGAACATGGTGCCTTCGCCAGCCGGGCCGGCAACCTGCCAGAATTCCGGTGAGGCGATGGAGTCCGGCATGATCAGCTGGAACTTGAGGTTCTGTTCCGCCGACTGACGCAGGATCAGGCCGGCTTCAGGGTGGTAGCCGCCGAAATAGACGACGTCGGCCTTGAGATCCTTGAGCTTGGTGACGAGCGCCGAATAGTCCTTCTCGCCGGGGTTGATGGCGTCATAGTAGACTTCCTTGAGGCCGCCGGCGTTCATGGTCGCCCTGACGGCGTCAGCCACGCCCTGACCGTAGGCGCTCTTGTCGTGCAGGACGACGACGTTCTTGCCGGCATACTTCTTGGCGATCCACGGGCCGATGAAGGCGCCCTGTGCGTCATCACGCGTATAGAGACGCATGATGGTCGGCCAGCCGGCCTTGGCGGCCGCGTCGGTCAGGACCGGGTTCGAGGAAGCCGGGCTCATCATCAGCGCGCCGGATTCGGCATAGACGGCCGAGGCCGGAATGCTCGAGCCCGAGCAGGCATGACCGTCGATGAACTTGGTGCCGTTGGCGACAATGCGGTTGGCCACCGAAACAGCCTGCTTCGGATCACACTGGTCGTCCTCGATGTCGAGCTTGATCATCGAGCCGTTGACGCCGCCCGCGGCGTTGATGGCATCGGCGGCGGCCTGTGCGCCCTGCTTGAACTGATCGCCGATGGTGGCGAGCTGTCCGGTCATCGGGCCGACCACCGAAACGGTGATGTCGTCGGCGAATGCGACCGGCGCACTCATCATCAGGCCGAAAATGGCCGCGCTCAAAATACTCATTTTTTTCATGACAATAGAACTCCTCCACTCACGCGCGGCCGCCCCGGCCGCGCTTCTTCTTAGAGAGGCGGGACAATTTCATCCTTCATTGGGCCTGTCTAGGCGCATCGGCACCGCTCGATTGGGCCTGCGAGGTCTCATCCACGCAAAAAAGCCACGCCAGCCTTGTTCCGGCTGGTCGTGGCTTTTTTGCCTGTCGGGCTGTTTCCCCAGCGCCCCCGCGCCACGAAACCCAACGTCGCCTTCCCTGTCTTCCTACTGACCATGATCTTTCCCGATTTTCGGGATCATGGTTCGTCGCACGGCCTGGACCTGTCGGCCTGCCGCGTTCTTGTTGTTGATGGCCCGTGGCCTGGCTGTCTGCGCAGCCTTATCCCTGTTTTGGCCCGACCGTCTTCGAGCGGTCTTGGCCGGAGCGTCCCCGTCTGACGGAACTCAGTGCATGGTCATCCATTCGCGGGCTTCGCGCAGCGCCTTGGCGATCTCGACCTTCGACATGGCGGCCGACAGTTCCGAGCGCAGTTCCGCGGCGCGGGCCGAGCCCTTGATGGCGGCGATGTTGAACCATTTGTGGGCGGCAACGACATCGGTTTCGCAGTCGCGGCCGGTCGCATACATCATGCCCAGTTCGAAAAGAATGTCGGCCTGGGCAGTTGCCCCCATGGCGCCGAAACCTGCTTCAAGCATTTCAAAACGTGCCATTTTAGTCCCCTGTCTGGCTCCCGAGAGCTGCCTCCGTTTGTCTTGTCCGGGCCGCTCTTTCGATGCTTTCGAGAATGCCGATCAGGCTTGAATCCGTCGTTAAATGGCGTGCTTAATTTGAAGAAAACAAAGCTAAAACAAGAGGTAAACGCGCAAATTCGTTAAGGATACGAAGTCAGCAATTCAGCCGATTTGCGCCAAATTTGACGAAAATTTTCGCAGGCGGAATCAACACTCCGCTAACCACGGGAAACAAACACCACGCGCCGGTCGTTTTCATTTCCTCTGCGACAGGCCGGATTCAGGCGCTTTCAAAATCCCAAACTCTTCCCTTGCGGCACCGCTTTTGTTTTGTCGGGAGCTGGATTAGCTTACGTTTGCGTAAGCGGCAGACCGGCGAGGCGGAGAATTCGGCCGGCTATCCAAAGGGAGCAAGACATGTTTCGAAAAGTGAGCCTGGCTCTTGCAGCCACATTGATCATGGCGGGTGCGGCGTGGGCCGATCCGATCGAAGGCAACTGGAAGACGCAAGCCGGCGACACCGCCGCCATTTCAGGCAGCGGCTCGTTTTCCATCACGCTCAAATCAGGAAAATATGCCGGCAAGACCATCGGCTCGCTGAAAGCGGCCGGCGACAACAAATATGCCGGCAGCATCACCGATCCAGCGAACGACAAGACCTATTCGGGCAAGGCGACATTGTCGGGCACCTCGCTGAAGATGAGCGGATGCGTGCTCGGCGGACTGATCTGCAAGAGCCAGACCTGGCACAAGCTCTGATCGACCATATTCTTGCGACATGATGACGGGGCCTGGCGGGCCCCGTTTTCGTTTCAGCAGCACGTCGAGTATTGCCCTGCTGCCGCTCGCTGCGCAGGCCAGCGACGACCCGGTCAGATCCCGTCAATCAATTTGAACCGCAGATGAACGCCGGCATCAGAGCCGGTTCAGAGGCGTTGGGGCATTCTCTCCCGTGTTGAAGGAGACACGACCCAATGCTTGCTCGCCGCTTCACCATCGTCTGCCTGCTGATGAGCCTGTTTGGAATGTTCTTCGCCATCCTCGTGGCCGAAGCGGGCCGTCCTGCCCGCGCCTGGGACAAAGCCAGTTCCTGCCAATTCGATTGCGTGAACCACTTTCGCCGCTGAAGCGACAAAGACACAGATCCAAAGAGAAAAGCAAAAGCCATGGACCGCATCGCCGCCAACACCCTCAAGACCCTCCGGCTTCTGCCGCGGGCGGTGCTTGTCCTGATGCTTCTGGCCGCTCCGGTTCTGGCGGTGCCGATGATGCGCGCCGATGCCGGCTCGACGATCGAGGCGCCGGCCCTGAGGCAGTCCGGCGTGGGTTTCGTCCTGCTGGTCAGCCTGCAGCGGGGATAAAGAAAAATGGCGCTTTGGGCGCCTTCGACAGCGACACCCCTCCCAACCGCCCGTCCAAGTCTCTATATTGAGCCATGGAAAAGCGAATCTACCCCCAAGCCATCGAATCTGTCGTCATGCCCGAGCCTTTTGGCCGGCAAAGTTTTGACAAAGCCGAGAAAGCAGTCGCCGCACTGCAGGTTCTCTACGACCGCAACACCAAATTCCTGCGCGACTCCTTTGCGGCGCTTGCCGCGGCGGGTGGCGACAACGGCAAACGCTACCGCGCCTTCTATCCCGAGATCGGCGTCACAACCAATTCGTTCACCCAGATCGACTCACGTCAGGCCTATGGCCACATGCCGACGCCGGGGCATTTTTCGACCACGATCACCCAGCCAGCTCTGTTCGAAAGCTATCTGGTCGAGCAGTTGCGGCTGATCATGCGCAATCACGGGGTCGCGGTCACGGTGTCGGAATCGACCACGCCCATTCCGCTGCATTTCGCCTTCCTCGAGGGCACCCATGTCGACGGCGCGGCGGCCGAACGCATCAAACGACCGATCCGCGACTTGTTCGATGTGCCCGACCTCGACGGCACCGATGACCAGATCGCCAACGGCACCTTTGAAGTGCCATTCGGCGAACCAAGACCGCTGGCGCCGTTCACCGCGCAGCGCATCGACTATTCCCTGCACCGCCTGTCGCACTACACCGCGACCACACCGCAGCACTTCCAGAACTTCGTGCTGTTCACCAATTACCAGTTCTACATCGACGAGTTCGTGGCCCGCGCCCGGGCGCAGATGGCGGAAGGCGGCCACGGCTATGCCGAATTCGTCGAACCGGGCAATGTCATCACCAAGGCCGGACAGGCCGCGCCGAGCGAAGGCGTCGCGCCGCCGCGCCTGCCGCAGATGCCGGCCTATCACCTGAAAAAGCCGAACCATGGCGGCATCACCATGGTCAACATCGGTGTAGGCCCCTCGAACGCCAAGACGATCACCGATCATATCGCCGTGCTGCGGCCGCATGCCTGGGTGATGCTTGGCCATTGCGCCGGGCTGCGCAACACCCAGGCGCTCGGCGACTATGTGCTGGCGCATGCCTATGTGCGCGAGGATCATGTGCTCGACGACGACCTTCCGGTCTGGGTGCCGATCCCGCCGCTGGCCGAGATCCAAGTGGCGTTGCAGGAGGCGGTTGCCGAAGTCACCGGCCTGTCGGGTTATGACCTGAAGCGCATCATGCGCACGGGCACGGTCGCCACCATCGACAACCGCAACTGGGAACTGCGCGACCAGCGCGGACCGGTGCAGCGCCTGTCGCAGTCGCGCGCCATCGCGCTCGATATGGAATCGGCGACGATCGCCGCCAATGGCTTCCGCTTCCGCGTGCCCTACGGCACGCTGCTGTGCGTTTCCGACAAGCCGCTGCATGGCGAGTTGAAACTGCCTGGCATGGCGACCGAGTTCTACAAGCGGCAGGTGGCGCAACACCTGACCATCGGCATCAAGGCGATGGAGAAGCTTTCGGAAATGCCGATGGAACGGTTGCATTCGCGCAAGCTCCGGAGTTTTTCGGAGACGGCGTTCCAGTAGGCGTCCGCGATGCCACAGCGAGGCAATTCGTCGTCTTGCTCAGGCCGCAATTTGACCGGTAAGCAGATCGAACGCAGGCGGCATCTAGCAGACACGACCTCAATGATAACAGGCGCGCGCTTGAAAATGACGGCTGGGTTGGCATTCCTGGCGATGACGGCACTGTCGGCAGCGCTGTTGGCCGGGTTCTTCGGCACGCTGCATCCGGCGTTCGATTCCTTCTCGCATTTCCGCATTCACTTCAGTGTGCTTATGGCGCTTCTGGCTCTGCCGCTGCTCGCCAGTTCGTTTCGGCTGCAAGCGGCAGCGGGGCTGGTCTTTGCCATCGCCTGCCTGGCCACGACGGCAAGCGCCCTGCCGAGGCTTTGGCCGCAGCCTGCGGTCGCCAAGCCCGCCGATCAGGCTGTCTACAGCCTGCTGCAGATGAACCTGCGCTTCAACAACCCGACACCGAAGAAAGTGCTCTCGCTGATCGGCCGCACCAACCCGGACGTAATCACCCTCGACGAGGTGTCGGAGATGTGGACGACCGAGCTTGGCACCATCACCAGCGCCTATCCCTACCGTATCCTGTGCCCCTACCCGAACGGCATGTTCGGGGTGGCGCTGCTGTCGCGGCGGCCGTTTGCCGCCGACACCGCACCACGCTGCGAGCCGCGCGGCGCGATGGCGACCGCCACCGTCGACTTCGGCGGGATCAGCGTCGATGTTGCCGCGGTCCATTTGAGCTGGCCGTGGCCGAAGGAGCAATACTGGCAGATCGGCGAACTGGCGCAGACGCTGGCCGGGCTTGGCCCGACCGCGATCATGGCAGGCGATTGCAACGCCGTGCCGTGGAGCGCGGCGGTGCGGCGGGTCGCGGCTCTCGGCGGGCTGACACTGATGCCTTCGGCCGGCCCGACCTGGATCCACCGGACACTGCCCGACGTCCTGCGCCGCTATGCAGGCCTGCCGATCGACCAGGTCTTCAGCAAGGGCGGGTTGACCATTCTGTCTTCGACCCGGCTGGAGGATACCGGCTCCGACCATCTGCCGGTGCTGGTCGAGTTCACGCTAAGGCCTGACGACAAGCAGCCTGACAATGGGCACGCCACAGCGCTCGCGGCGAGCGATTTGCCAGCCAAGCCACGCGGCTGACCGTCAATCGAACGGAGCACCCGCAACGCTGCGAAGCGCTGCGATGGATTGCTCGTTCATGGTTTTCCGACCAAGGCAGCGATCAGATGTTCGACATGGCCGCCATTGCTGTGCTCGCGCCGATCAAAGGCGATTTGTTTGGCCTCGTATTCAGCATAGACAGCCTTGATGCGAAGCCGCGCCTCGCCGCGCGTCTTGTAGCAAGACGGGTCGTTGGCCACCCGCAGGCCGGCTATCGACCGTTCCGTGGCGCGCATCATCTCCCTGGCGATGCGCCCATGTGTTTCCTCATGGGCGCGAACACCGGCGAAAAACCTGTTCCAGCGCCTGTTCAGCGCCGGCGTCATGGGCGAGCCAACGCGAGGGAAGGTGTAGAACAGGTTGAGCGTGCCGTTGGCCCGCCGCATCCGGCAGAAGCCGTTGCCCTGACCGGCGTCGAGGTCCCAGTCGACAGTATAGGCAGTTGTGGCGATGGCATGCGTCATGAAGCCGTGCCTGGGGCCTTTGCTGTCCATCGCCTCGACGAGGGCGGCGCCCGAGCTTCCCGTAACGTCGTAGGTCCGCGTCTGGACCACCGCCCTGGTGCCGGCCAAGGCTTCTGGCGCACACAGCGCTCCAAGAGCGACGAAGCATGTCATAACGATCCGGCGCATCGGCCTTCTCCCCTATCCCTGGAGAGGGAACCATAGACCGGTGGCCGTTTCAACGGTTTTGCCGCCAAGGCCCAAACCGCCCGGGCCGTGCGAGGTCACATACCCTGGTAGACTGGACCTTCGCCGCCCTGCGGCGGCACCCAGTTGATGTTCTGGTTCGGGTCCTTGATATCGCAGGTCTTGCAGTGGACGCAGTTCTGCGCGTTGATGACGAAGCGGACATCCTTGGCCGCCGGATCGGCGGCGGCGTTGCCGTCCTTGTCGACCCATTCATAGACGCCCGCCGGGCAATAGCGGGTCGAGGGCCCGGCAAAGACATCGTGCTCGGATCGCTTCTGCAGGTCCATATCGCCGACCAGCAGATGGACCGGCTCGTTCTCTTCGTGATTGGTGTTAGACAGGAACACCGAGGACAGGCGATCGAAGGTCAGCACGCCGTCGGGCTTGGGATAGGCGATCTTCTTGTGCCGGGCGGCGGGCTCGAGCGTGGCATAGTCGGCCTTGCCGTGCTTCAGCGTGCCGAAGGGCGAGACGCCGAACAGCGTGTTCAGCCACATGTCGAGGCCGCCGAGGCTGACGCCGATGATGGTGCCGAAACGCGACCACAGCGGCTTGACGTTGCGCACCTTCTTCAAATCCTTGCCGATGTCGGTCGCGCGCCAGGCTTCCTCGTAGGACGTAAGCTCGTCATTGGCGCGACCGGCGGCAATTGCTTCGCTGACATGCTCGGCCGCCAGCATGCCCGACAGCACCGCATTGTGGGAGCCCTTGATGCGGGGCACGTTGACGAAGCCTGCCGCACATCCCATCAGCGCACCGCCTGGGAAGGACAGTTTCGGCACCGACTGCCAGCCACCCTCGGTGATGGCGCGCGCGCCATAGCCCAGCCGCTTGGCGCCTTCGAACGTGCCCGATATCGCCGGATGGGTCTTGAAACGCTGAAATTCCTCGAATGGCGACAGATAAGGGTTCTTGTAGTTGAGGTGGAGGACGAAGCCGACCGCCACCTGATTGTCCTCCAGGTGGTAAAGGAAAGAACCGCCGCCGGTCTTCATGTCGAGCGGCCAGCCGAAGGAGTGCTGCACCAGGCCCGGTCGATGGTTCTCCGGCTTGACCTGCCAGAGTTCTTTCAGGCCGATACCGTATTTGCCGGGCTCGCGGCCATCGGAGAGTTTGTACTTGGCGATCAGCTGCTTGGCGAGCGAGCCGCGCGCGCCTTCGCCGATCAGCACATATTTGCCCATCAGCGCCATGCCCGGCGCGAAGCCCGGGCCATGCGTGCCGTCCCTCTCGACGCCCATGTCGCCGGTGACGACGCCGGTAACCGCACCTTCTTCATTGTAGAGCAGCCCGGCAGCGGCAAAGCCCGGATAGATCTCGACGCCGAGCGCCTCGGCCTTGGTTGCCAGCCAGCGGCAGACATTGCCGAGCGAGACGATGTAATTGCCGTGATTGTTCATCAGCGGCGGCATGAAAATGTTGGGCAGACGGAACGAGCCGGCAGGACCGAGCACCAGGAAATGATCCGCCGTGACCGGGGTCTTGAAAGGGTGGCCTTCCTCTTCGCGCCAGCCGGGCAGGAGCCGGTCGATACCGATCGGATCGACCACTGCGCCGGAGAGGATATGGGCGCCGACCTCGCCGCCCTTTTCCAGCACGACGACGGAAAGCTCGGGATTGACCTGCTTGAGGCGGATGGCGGCGGCAAGGCCGGCCGGGCCGGCACCGACGATGACCACGTCGAATTCCATGCTTTCGCGTTCGATATCGCTCATCAACCCCTCCGCACTGGCTTGCCGCTGTTGCGTATCTTGCTGGCTCCTGCGCTGCATAGCGCATCAATTGGCGACAGGAAACCGGCGCAGACGTGACAATGCGGATTTGGCCAAAAAGTCGCGCATCTTGCGCCAGGGCAACCGTTTGTGCCCAGCGAGACCCACAGTGCTTGCGTTTTTTAATTGTTCGGCGGCTTGCTTATCGGCCATACTTCCTGCCATGCGCATTCCTGGGCCTGGCGGCTTTCCTTCGACGCGCTTTCTTTTCCCGCCCGGCCGGGCCTGCCGGGCGATTCTGCTGGCCCTTCTGACGGCGGCACCGGGGCACGCCACCGCAGACGAGGTGAAAGTCTGGGCGACAGGCGCCTACTCCTTCTCCGACGAGCTCGGCGGCTTCCGCATCACCGGAGCCTCCGGCATCGGAACCAAGGACGATCCGCTGGTCATCACCGAAGAGCTGAACTCGGCGACACCGGTGACGCTGACCATCCGCACCACCAAGCCGATCCAGGCATTCGGCACGGCGGGCGAGTTCGCCAACGGCATCATGTATATGCGCATCGACGTGCTCAACAACAGCGGCCAGGCCTGGATCGAGTTCCAGTTCGAGCTTCAGGAGATCCTGGATCAACCGAGCGTGTTTGGAGACGGGCTTTCGTTCGACCAACGCAACAAGACGCCCGAAAATATCTGGTCGAGCAATTTCGCCGATTTCGACCGCGACTTCGAACCCTATGACCGGCTGCTGTTCAAGAACGGCAAGGTCGACCCGCTGAAGACCGCCAGCTTCGAATTCCTGGTGACCGACTACACGCCGCGATGGACTTTCTATCTGGTGCAGGATCCACGCATACCGACCGGATAAGGCAGGCCGCCAGCTTGCAAATTGCAGTCATGCGGACGAATGTGCGCACCATGACTGCCGCCTCCCCAAACAGCCCGACCGATATTGCCGACATCCTGGCCTTCTATGCCAGCGCTGGCGTCGATGAGGCGCTGGAAGACGCCCCGGTGAACCGCTTCGCCGAGGCGCCACCGAGGCCTGTCGAGCGCGCGCCGGCACAGGCAGCGCCCCCTCGCGAAGACAAGGCCCCGGAGCGGCCAGCGGCTTCGCCCGGCCTGGATGCGAGCAACGTGCCGGATGCGCCACCGGCGCGTCCATCGGTAGCCGCCGTGCCGGACGAAGCTCAGGCGGCGCTGGCGCGCCAGTTGGCAACAACGGCAACAACCCTGGACGAGCTGCGCCAGCATATGGCGGCCTTCGACGGCTGCAATCTCAAGACCACCGCCAAGAATCTGGTGTTCGCCGACGGCAACCCGGAGGCCGCGGTGATGCTGGTGGGCGAAGCGCCGGGCCGCGACGAGGACATCGAGGGCTTGCCGTTCGTCGGCCGCTCGGGCCGGTTGCTCGACCGCATGCTGGCCGCGATCGGGCTCGACCGCACTTCGGTCTACATCGCCAATGTCATTCCGTGGCGGCCGCCGGGCAACCGCACGCCGACGCCGCACGAGACGGAAATCTGCCGGCCGTTCATCGAGCGGCAGATCGAGCTGGTCAATCCCAAGGTCCTGGTCAATCTCGGCGGACCGTCGGCCAAGACCTTGCTCAACACGTCAGAAGGCATTCTCAGGTTGCGCGGCAACTGGCGTGCCCACACCACGGCGTCCGGTATCGCCATTCCGGCTATGCCGACGCTGCATCCGGCCTATTTGCTGCGGACGCCTGCGCACAAGAAGCTGGCATGGCGGGATTTTCTCGAGGTGAAGGCGAAGCTGCGGTCGCTGGGAGATTAGCCAATCTCCCCCCTCGTGGGGGAGATGTCCGGCAGGACAGAGGGGGGCGTGAAGGATCGCCAGCCTTTGTGGTTTTTTCTTTGATTTCGCCTCAAACACAGTCGCGGCTTACTGCCATGTCGGCGGGACAGCGCCCCCCTCTGCCTTGCCAGGCATCTCCCCCACGAGGGGGGAGATCGGCCGTCGCGCCCGCTTTCGCCAATCTCCAACGTAAGCGCTCTGGCGATAACCCCGCAGGTAATTGAAATGCCGTCCCTGTCGGCCTAACCATCCTGCCATGACATCAGCCCAAACCTCCGCCGGCAGTCTCATTCGCGAATGGCGCACGCGCCGCCGCATGAGCCAGCTCGATCTCGCCATGGAAGCCGAAATCTCGCAGCGGCATCTGTCCTTCGTCGAAAGCGGGCGCGCCGCACCCTCGCGCGATATGGTGTTGCACCTGGCGGAGCAGCTTTCGATCCCGCTGAGGCAACGCAACCAGTTGCTGCTGGCCGCAGGCTTTGCGCCGAGCTTCGGCGAACGGCCGCTGACCGACACGACGCTGGCACCGGCGATGGCGGCGGTCGAGATCGTGCTCAAGGGACACGAGCCCTTCCCGGCACTGGCTGTCGACCGGCACTGGAACCTGGTTTCGGCCAACGCCGCGATCGCTCCCTTCCTTGCCGATGTCAGCGAGGCTTCGCTGCTGGCGCCGCCGGTCAACGTGCTTCGCCTCAGCCTGCATCCCGGCGGCATCGCGCCGCGTATTGTCAACCTTGCGGAATGGCGCACACATCTGCTGGAGCGGCTCAAGCACCAGAACGACGCCAGCGGCGATCCGATACTAGTCGAATTGGAGCGCGAGCTGCGCGCCTACCCGTCCGGGCTGAAGGGCAGCAGGCCCACACCCATCGAGCCGAATGCGATCGTGCATCCGCTGAGGCTTGCCCATGGAGATCAGGTGCTGTCGTTCATCAGCACGATCACCGTGTTCGGCACGCCGCTCGACGTGACCTTGTCGGAACTGGCGATCGAATCCTTCTTCCCGGCCGACGAACAGACAAGGGCTGTGCTGGTAAGGTTGGCGAAGGAGCGGGGCGAGCGATCCTGATCACCCCTGCGGCAGCGTCACCTTGCGCGCTCGCTTGCGCTCCAGTCCAAGCTGCCGCTCGCGCCAGATGATGAAGATGCCGGCGGCCACCACGATCACACCGCCGACCAGCGTGCTGGGCGAAGTCACGTCGCCGAAAACGAAGTAGCCGACGACGACGCCGAGGATCATCGAGGTGTATTCGAACGGCGCCACCACCGACGCCTCGGCATGACGATAGGCCGAGGTCATCAGGATCTGGCCGAGGCCGCCGCAGAAGCCGGCCATGATGAGCAGCGCAGCTTGCGCCGGCGTCAGCGATTGCCAGCCGAAAGGCAGCGTCAGCAGCGAGAGCACGCTCGCGGTCGACGAGAACCACAAGACGATGGTCGCCGTCTTCTCCGTTTGCACGAGATTGCGCACAAGCAGCATGGCGACAGCCGAGATCGCCGCGGCCACCAGCGCGGCCATGACGCCCAGGACCTCCTGGTCGTCGAGCCCTTCATCGGAGTTGAGCAGGGTCAGTTCCGGCCAGGAAATGATCAGCACGCCGATCAGACCGACGGCGACCGCGCTCCAGCGGTAGACGCGGATCGTCTCGCCAAGGAAGACCGAGGAGAACACCACGACCAGCAACGGCTGTGCATAGTTCAGGGTGATCGCCTCCGGCAGCGGCAGCCTGGTCAGCGCGAAGAAGCCAAGCCCCATGGCGCCAACGCCGACAATACCGCGCGCGACGTGGTTGAAGGGACGTTTGGTGACGAATGCCGTCGACAGCTGTCCCTTCAATGCCAGGAAGGCAATGATCGGGAAGATTGCGAAGAAGGAGCGGAAGAAGACGATCTGCCCGGCCGGCACGTCGCCGGCCGCCTTGATGCAGGTTTGCATGCCGACAAAAACTGCGACGGACACGATCTTCAGGGCGATGCCCCTCAGCGTACCGTGGCCGCCGGTTGTTTCTGGTTGAGCCCCGGCTCCTGATGTCACGCTGGTGATGCGTCCCTGATCGTTGCCTGTATGCCCGGCAACGCTGGCATTCAACATGCTTTAGCCGCGATGCCGCAAAGAAGGCCTCGATAGACCCTCTCGCAGTTTTGTCGAGGGACCGTTTCGTGTAAAGAGCGCGAACTTCATTTTTTTGGACCAGCGGGAACTGTCCGCTTCCAACGCAATCGACAGGAAAAACAACGGAATGCGCACGGACACCGGCCAGGTCTTCAAGCTCGAAGACTATCGCCCCAACGACTATCTCATTCCGCAGACCAACCTGACCTTCCGCCTTTCGCCCGAGGCCACAATCGTCACCGCAATACTGACGGTCGAACGCCGCGATGGGGTGTCCGCGTCGGCGCCTTTGGTGCTCGACGGCGACGGGCTGACGCTCAAGCGCATCGCGATCGACGGCAAGAAGGCAAAACCGGCGGATCTGCTGGTGACGCCCGACCAACTCACCATCCTCAAGCCGCCAGCCGCGCGCCGCTTCCAATTGCTGATCGAGACCGAACTGGCGCCCGCCGGCAACGAAGCCCTGATGGGCCTCTACCGCTCGAACAATGTCTATTGCACGCAATGCGAGGCCGAGGGCTTCCGCCGCATCACCTACTTCCTCGATCGCCCCGATATCCTGTCGGTCTACACCGTGCGCATCGAGGCACTGCGCGACGAGGCACCGCTGCTCCTGTCCAATGGGAATCCCGTCGACAAGGGCGATCTCGGCGACGGCTGGCACTATGCCGTGTGGCACGACCCCTTCCCCAAGCCGTCCTACCTGTTCGCGCTGGTGGCCGGCAATCTCGGCCGGGTTGCCGACAGTTTCGTCACCCTATCCGGCCGCGAGGTCGAACTCGGCATCTATGTCGAGCCCGGCAAGGAGACGCTCGCCGGCTACGCCATGGACGCGCTGAAGCGGTCGATGCAATGGGACGAGGAGGCGTTTGGCCGGGAGTACGACCTCGAGGTCTTCAACATCGTCGCCGTGTCCGACTTCAACATGGGCGCGATGGAGAACAAGGGCCTCAACATCTTCAACGACAAATATGTGCTTGCCGACCAGGAGACCGCGACGGACGCCGATTTCGCCAATATCGAGGCGATCATCGCGCATGAATATTTCCACAATTGGACAGGCAACAGAATCACTTGCCGCGATTGGTTCCAGCTTTGCCTGAAGGAAGGTCTGACGGTTTTTCGCGACCATGAATTCTCCGCCGACCAACGCTCGCGGCCGGTCAAGCGCATCGCCGAGGTACGCCTGCTGCGCGCGCATCAGTTTCCCGAGGATCAGGGCCCGCTGGCACATCCGGTGCGGCCGCGCCGCTACCGCGAAATCAACAATTTCTACACGGCGACGGTCTACGAAAAGGGTTCCGAAGTGGTGCGCATGATCCGCACCATCCTTGGGACTGAGACCTTTCGCGCCGGCATGGACCTCTATTTCGAACGCCATGACGGCGACGCGGCGACGATCGAGGATTTTATCAAGGTGTTCGAGGATGCTTCGGGCCGCGACCTGTCGCAGTTCGCGCTCTGGTATCATCAGGCGGGCACCCCCAATCTGACGGTCAGTTCGACGCACAATGCGGCCGCCCAGGAGTTCACGCTCGAGATCGAACAGTCGGTGCCGCCGACACCTTCCGAAAGCCGCAAGCGGCTGATGCATATTCCGCTTGCCTTCGGGCTGATTGGCGCCGGCGGCAAGCCCGTCGAATATAGCGGCGTCGAGGGCGCCAGCGTCGAGGACGGCGTCATCCATGTCCGCAAGCGCCGGCATATGGTGCGCTTTTCAGGCGTTGCCGAACGCCCAGCGGTGTCGCTCAACCGCGGCTTTTCGGCACCCGTGACGCTGTCGGTCGAGCAGAAGGCCGACGACCAGTTCTTCCTCGCCCGCCATGACAGCGACGCCTTCTCGCGCTGGCAGGCCTTCAACACACTGCTCACCGATGCGCTGATCGCAGCCTTCCGCGAGATTCTTGGCGGCAAGCAGCCGGTCTTCGCGACGCGACTGACCGAGCTTGCCGGCGGCATTGCCGCCGATGAGACGCTGGAACCTGCCTACCGGGCGCTAGCACTGGCGCTGCCCGGCGATGCCGACATCGCCCGCGACATCGGCAGGAATATCGACCCCGACGCCATCCACGCAGCCCGGCAGGCCCTTGCGCTCACGATCGCCGCGGCCAATAGCGAGGCCTTCTCCAGCCTCTACCACAGCCTTGTCGACAAGGCCGTGTTCAGCCCGGATGCGACAAGCGCCGGACGACGCGCCCTGCGCAACACTTTGCTGGATTATCTCTCGCTGCTGCCGGGCGGAGCGGCATTGGCCGCCGAGCATTTCCAGTCGGCGACCAACATGACCGACCGTGCGGCCGCACTTGGCGCGCTTGCTCATCGCCACCATGGTTCGCCCGAGGCCATCAAGGCGCTGGCGGCTTTCGAGACGACTTATGGGTCCGACCCGCTGGTCATGGACAAATGGTTCCAGATCCAGGCCAGCGTGCCGGGGCCGCAGGCTGTGGACACGGTTCGGGCGCTGTCCGCTCATCCGGCCTTCTCGATGGCCAATCCGAACCGGGTGCGTTCGTTGGTCGGCACCTTCTCCAGCGCCAATCAGACCGGCTTCCATCGCCCCGACGGCGAAGGCTACCGGTTCTTTGCGCAGACGGTGCTCGAGGTAGAAAAGCGCAACCCGCAAGTGGCGGCAAGGCTGGCGACGGCACTGCGATCGTGGCGTTCGCTCGAGCCAGGGCGGCAGGCCAAGGCCCGGGAAGCCCTGCTTTCGATCGCCAATGCCGAAAACCTGTCAGCGGATCTGCGCGATATCGTCGAGCGGACGCTGGCTTAAGGCGCCCTTGTTTTCTCCCATGTGGGAGAGGGCCGGGTGCCGAACCTCTAAAAGCCCATTATTTTAGTCGATTTTTAATCTTTTTTCCCCGGACCACTGGACAAGGCGAATCACCTTTGATTCTTTACTGACGATTCGGATGTGCGGCGTTTGCCGGATCACCAAGCAGCATAGGCAAATTCGGGGAGTGCCATTTATGGCGAAGGCGGACGCGTGGGGCGCGCCCGGTGGGATGGCTTTTGCGCGTCGCGAGGCGCGCAGCGATGGCCTTGCCGGGAATACGCGGCTCATCGCCGAACCGGCCTACAAGCGGCTTCTGGCCGCCGAACCGCTGCTGCGCCGGTCGATACCGGCCCTGATCATCATCTTCCTGCTCGTCATCGCGGCGCTGCGTGTGCTGTCGCTGATGAACGAACGTGACGATGTCGAGCGCGACGCCAAGGCGATCCTGACACTGGCGGCGGGGCAACTGGCCAGTTCGCTCGCCACCACCTCGGACACCGTGCCCGGCGCCATACAGGACCTGCTGGAGACCACCAGCCGCCAAGGTGCTATGGGCCGCAGCCATGTGCTCGTCATCACCGACAGCGCCTTCAAGATCACCGCGGTGACGCCGCGCTCGATGCCTTGGCAAGGCCATGCTCTCGACGGCCTTGTCGAGGGCGGCCAGCCGCTGTTCATGTTCGGCGATCGCGCCGGCGTCATGGAGGTCAATATCGGCGGCCAGGACTGGTACGCCGCGGTCAGCGTGGCCAAGGACCGGAAGGGAGCCGCCGCGGCTCTGGTGCCGCAGCAAGCGGTCTTCGACACATGGCGCAAGACCGTCTCGCTCAACGTCACCCTGTTCGTGCTGACGGCCGGCGTGCTGATCATCATCCTCTACGCCTATTTCGGGCAGGCGGCGCGCGCACAGGCTGCCGATCGCATCTATCTCGAAGCGCATCAGCGCATCGACATGGCGCTGGTTCGCGGCCGCTGCGGCCTGTGGGACTGGGACATGGTGCGCGGCAAGATGTATTGGTCGCGCTCGATGTACGACATGCTGGGCTACGAGCCCTGCGACACGATGCTGTCCTTCGGCGAGGTCGACGAGATCATCCATCCCGAGGACGGCGACCTGTTCGAGCTCGCCAACAGAATTGTCGCCCGCGAGATCGACCACATCGACCAGGTGTTCCGGATGCGGCATGCCGATGGTCAATGGGTGTGGATGCGCGCTCGTGCCCAGGTCATGGATCCGGAAGCACCGGAAATCCAGTTGATCGGCATCGCCGTCGACGTCACCGAGCAGCGCCATCTGGCGCTGCGCTCCGAGGCCGCTGACCTGCGGCTGAGAACCGCGATCGAGAACATCAACGAATCCTTCGTGCTGTGGGATTCGGCGCAGCGGCTGATCATGTGCAACTCCAAATATCAGCAGGACAACGGGCTCTCGGATCGCGACGTGATGCCGGGTGTGACGCGCGCTTCCCTGGAAGAGCGGATGCTGGCCTTCGCTTCCGAGCGCCGGCTTGCCAACACCAATGGTCCGCAAGGCGGTGCCACTTTCGAGCGGCAGCTGTCAGACGGTCGCTGGCTGCAGGTCAACGAACTCAGGACCCGGGATGGCGGTATCGTCTCGGTCGGATCCGACATCACTCAGATCAAGCTGCATCAGGAAAAGCTGGTCGACAGCGAACGCCGGCTGATGGCAACGATCCATGATCTCAGCCTCGCCAGGCGCTCCGAAGAGGAGCGCTCCAGTGAGTTGGTCGACCTCAACCGCAAATACATGAAGGAAACCGAGCGCGCCGAAGCAGCGAACCGTGCGAAATCCGAATTCCTGGCCAACATGTCGCATGAATTGCGCACGCCGCTGAACGCCATCATCGGCTTCTCCGAACTGATGGAACAGGGGCTGTTCGGCCCGCTCGGCTCGGAGCGCTACGAGGAGTACGCCACCGATATCAACAGCAGCGGTAAATATCTGCTGGGCGTCATCAACGACATTCTCGACATGTCCAAGATCGAGGCGGGCCAGTTCTCGCTGGACCAGGAGCAGATCGACCTCGGTCCGCTGATCAGCGAAACGGTCCGCGTCGTCTCGCTGCAGGCCGCGCAAAAGGCGATCACCGTGGAAACACGTATCGCCGACGCGCTGACGCTGTTTGCCGATCGCCGGGCGATCAAGCAGATCGTCATCAACCTTCTGTCCAACGCGGTGAAGTTCACCGGCCAGGGCGGCCATATTTCGGTCCGGGCCCGCAACACGTCCGGCGCGCTGGTGCTGACCATCGAGGACAATGGCTGCGGCATCCCGAAAGCGGCGCTCGGCAAGCTCGGGCGACCCTTCGAACAGGTGCAGAACCAGTTCTCCAAGAACCATGCCGGGTCCGGGCTTGGCCTTGCAATCTCACGCTCGCTGGCCGAGCTTCAGGGCGGCGCCCTGAAAATCCGCTCGACCGAAGGCGTCGGCACGATCGTGTCGGTGCGCATTCCGGTGAAAAGGGCGCCGGCGGCCGTCAAGGTCGCGGCTTAAGCAGCAGGCTCCGGCCGGCGCGCCGGAGCTTTCCTCGAACAAACCTCACTGCACGCTGCCGTCGTTGCCTTCGTCATCCAATTGGGAGTGATGGTCGCCCTTCGGTAGCTCACCCTTCTCGATCTTGCCGTCATTGTTCTTGTCGAGCATGGCGAAGACCTTTTTCTCGCGACCGGTGATGTCATCTGACGTCAGCGTGCCGTCGCCCTTGGTGTCGTAGCGGGCGATGATGCGCTTTGCCGTCCGCTCGAAGCGCGCCTTCTCCAGCGCGTCGGCGAGCTGGGCGACGGTCAGCTTGCCGCCATTGGCGGCAACGAGCTTCTTCAGCCGCGCGTTCATGGCTTCGGAGAACTGGTCGAAGGTGATGGCGCCATCTGAATCGCTCATCGCCTTGTTGAGGCGCATCATCGTGTCCTCGCGCATTTTTGCGCTGGCATTGTTTTCGGCATAGGCCGTGGTGCCGACGGCGCCGGCAAGTGCTGCGAAGGCAAGGGCAAGCTTGGTTGACTTTCTCATGGGTCTTCTCCTGTTGCATCGTCACCCCCGATGCGGCCGGACCAGCTATTTCACGGTCGTCCGGCACGAAGCAAAAGGTCGAAATCCTTCCTGACCTTTTGCGACGTCTCCTTGAGATGTGCTTCCAGCACACTGAAATCCGGCAGGTCGGTCACCGCCAGAAGCAGATCCGAAAGTCCCGGCGGAACGTCATCGCGCTCGAACGCTCCAGTGAGGCACAGCCGCGTCATCTGGGTCAGCGCCAGATAGAGCGCGAAGGCGGCGCCAAGTTCCTCTCTGACTCCTGCATCAGCGAAGCCAGGCGCGAGGCGCGACAGGATCTCGGCCGTACCGGTGACACGTGGCCCGGCCTCAACCTGCCCGGTGATGACAGCCACCTGGGCGATGAATTCGAGATCGATCAGTCCGCCAGGGATCAGCTTGATGTCCCAGAGATCGCGCGGCGGCTTTTCCTTATCGATCATGGCGCGCATGTCCGAGGCCTCGGCCCTAGCCTTTGCCGCGTCGCGCGGCTGGCCAAGCACGGCGGCAACCTCCGCTTCGACTTCAGCGCACAGGCCAGCATCGCCGGCAATGGCGCGTGCCCGCGACAGTGCCATGTGCTCCCAGGTCCAGGCCTCCTGGCGCTGGTACTTCTTGAAGGCGTCGATGTGGGTGGCCACCGGACCCTTGTTGCCGGACGGCCGCAGCCGCAGGTCGAGTTCGTAGAGCACACCCTCGGCTGTCGGTGCCGAGACGGCCGCGATCAGCCGCTGCGTCATGCGGGTGTAGTAATGCGAAGGCGCCAGCGGCTTGTCGCCGTCGGAATCCTCGGCATCCGCGTCATGGTCGTAGAGCAGGATGAGGTCGACATCCGACCCGGCGGTCAATTCGCGACTGCCAAGCTTGCCCATTCCTAGCAGCGAAACAACGCCGCCGGCGATCGTGCCGTGGCGCGCCGCGAATTCGGTTATCACCGCCTGCAAGGCCGCCTCGATGGTGAGATCGGCCAGATCGGAAAAGGCGCGGCCGGCCCGGGCCGGATCGATCGAGCCCGCAAGCAGCCGCACACCGATGAGGAATTTCTGCTCCGAGGCAAAGATGCGCAATCGGTCGAGCACATCCTCATAAAGGCGATCGCCTTCGACAAAGGCGGACAGCCGTGCCGACAGATACGCGCGGTCCGGCAGTTCACTCAGCAAGGCCGGGTCGAGCAGGCCGTCGAAGACATGCGGCCGGCGTGTGATGATCGCCGCCAGCCGGGGCGCTGCGCCCATGATCGTTGCCATCAGCTTGAGCAGCGCCGGGTTTGACTGCAGCAATGAAAACAGCTGGATGCCGGCCGGCAGGCCGGCAAGAAACTCGTCGAAGCGGATCAGCGCCTCGTCCGCCCGGCGCGTCTGGCCGAAGGCCTTGAGCAGCGCCGGCGTCAATTCCGTCAGCCGCTCGCGCGCTTCCGCCGACTGGGTGACGCGGTAGCGGCCAAAATGCCAGCCGCGGATGACGCGGCAGATGTCGCTTGGCCGCTGGAAACCGAGGCCATGCAAGGTCTGCAGCGTGTCGGGATCGTCGACATCGCCGGTGAAGACCAGATTGCCGATGCCCGCCGAAAGCTCGGGGGCCGTTTCGAAAAGTGCTGCATAATGGCGTTCGACCTGCTGCAACGAGGCGCGAAACGCCAGGGAAAAGGCAGCCGCATCGGCAAAGCCCAGCATGCGGGCGATGCGCTCCAGCCCCTCATCGTCTTCCGGCAGCGTGTGGGTCTGCTCGTCGGCCACCATCTGGATGGCGTGCTCGACGCGGCGCAGGAACCAGTACTGGCGGGCGAGTGCGTCACGCGCCTCAGTGGTGATCCATCCGCGGGCCGCGAGTTGGCCGAGCATCGGCACGGTTTCGCGGCCGCGCAGTTCCGGAAAGCGGCCGCCGGCGATGAGCTGCTGGGTCTGGACGAAGAACTCGATCTCACGGATGCCGCCACGGCCGAGCTTGACGTTGTGGCCCTTCACGGCGATCTCGCCATGGCCCTTGTGGGCGTGGATCTGGCGCTTGATCGAATGGACGTCGGCAATCGCCGCGTAGTCCATGTATTTGCGCCAGATATAGGGCTGCAACTCCTTGAGGAAGGCTGCACCCGCGGCGAGGTCGCCGGCGACCGGACGCGCCTTGATCATCGCCGCGCGTTCCCAGTTCTGGCCACGCGCTTCGTAGTAGCGCAGTGCTGCTTCAACGGGGATCGCCAGCGGAGTCGAACCGGGATCGGGGCGCAGCCGCAGATCGGTGCGGAAGACGTAGCCGTGCTCGGTGCGATCCTGCAGGATGCGCACCAGCCGTCGCGTCAGCCGCGAAAACAGCTCTGTGGCGTCGAGAGGATCGACAATTGCGGGTGCTTCCGGATCGAAGAAGACGACGAGATCAATGTCGGAGGAGAAATTCAGCTCATGCGCGCCGAGCTTGCCCATGCCGAGCAGGATCCAGCCCGACTGCCGCGACGGGTTGTCGAGATTGGGCAGTTTGAGCTTGCCCTGGCCATGCGCGTCGCGCAGCAGGAAGTCGACTGCCGCCCGGGTGCAGGCGTCGGCAAGGTCGCTCAGCCGCCGTACCGTCAGCGACGTTTCCGCCTCCCCGGCGAGGTCGGCGAGCGCGATCAGGAAATGCGCTTCGGCCTTGCACTGGCGCAGCTCCATCATCAGGCTGGATTCGGAGACCGCCTCGGCCAGCGGCGCCTGTTCGATCGCGGCGGCGATCGCCTTCAGACGCGCCTCGACCGGCTGGTCGAAGAGAGCATCCAGAATCCGGGGCCGGCGACGCGCCGTGTCGCGCAAAAATGGCGAGAGATCGAAGACAGCGGTAAGGAAATCTTCGCCCTTCCCTTTGCCGGCCAGGAACTTGGCCAGCCGCGTCAGCCCTTCTTCGCGTGCCACAGCAGTGATTTCGGTCAGTTCCTGTCGCGCCCGACCTTCATCGAGAGGGACAAGCTCCAGCACCGGCTTCAGCAGCCAGTCCGTGGCCGTCCGTTTCGCGGCCGCAGCCATCAGTGATCCTCCCGTGCAGGGAAACTCATGACCACGGATAGTCCCGGATTGCCAGGCAAGAGATCAAGCCGTCCAGAGTGGAAGGTCATGACCGCCTTGGCGAGGCTGAGGCCTAGGCCGGAGCCAGGCTGCGAGCGGCTCTTCTCCAGCCGAACGAAACGTTCGGTCGCCCGAGCGCGATCGGCATCGTCTGGAATGCCCTGGCCGTTGTCGGCGACACAAAGCCTGATCTCGCCATGGGTGCGCTCAAGCGTCACCCGGACCGCCGGCTTGGACGTGGAATCAGTCGAATATTTGATCGCATTGTCGACGATGTTGGACAGCGCCTGGCCGATCAGTTCGCGGTTGCCGTTGACGACAAAGGCGCCGTTCACGTCGGCTTCGAGCGAAACGCCAGCCTCTTCCGCCACCGGCTCGTAGAGCTCGACGACATCACGCACGGCCGCTGCCAGATCGACGCGGTTGGTGTGCTCCGACGAATATCCGGCTTCGAGCCGGGAGATCATCAGGATGGCGTTGAAGGTCTTTATGAGCTGGTCGGACTCAGTGATGGTGCCTTCCAGAGCCTGGCGGTAATCGGCCGGCTTGTGCTTGCCGGAAAGTGTTGCTTCGGCCCGGTTGCGCAGCCGGGTCAGCGGTGTCTTCAGATCATGCGCGATGTTGTCGGAAACCTGCTTCAGGCCTTCGTTAAGCGTGGCTATCCGGGCCAGCATGGAATTGAGGTTTTCCGAAAGCCGGTCGAACTCGTCGCCGGCGCCGGTCACCGGCAGCCGGCCCGAGAGATCGCCGCCCATGATGCGGCGGCTGGCCTCCGACACGCTGTCGATGCGTTTCAGCGCGGCATGGCCGACAAAGAACCAGATGAGCAGTCCGCCGAGCCCCATCATGCCGAGCGCCAGCATCAGGGCGCGGCGGATGACGGCGCGAAAGCGCTCCGGTTCGCCAAGATCGCGCCCGACCAGCAGGATCATCTGGTTGGGCAGCCGCAGCACCAGCGCAATGGCGTTGTGACCCTTTTCGCCTTCGGCCTGCTGCGCCGTGTTGTCGCCAGTTGAAGGCGATGGCGTCTGGTCGGATGCTCCGCTGCGCAAACGATCAAGCTCGCCTTCGCCGAAGCGCTTGTAGGAGAACGGCTCGGTCGTCCAGCCCTCGGTATCGATCACACCAGGTTCCAGGGCCTGCACATTGCCGGTCAGGATCTGGCCATTGGTGTCGGCGATCAGATAGAGGTTGGCGCCAGGCTGACGGGAGCGGTTTTCGACCACGCGCACCAGCAGCGGCAGGCCGCCCTTTTGGTAGGCGCGGGCCAGGCCTATTATCTCATCATTGATTGTGTCCTGCGTCTGCCCGGTCAGCATGCTCGCTGACAGCGACGTCATGTAGAAGACCAGCAGCACGGCGCACAGCGCGAAAAGCAGGAAATAGAGCGCCGAAAGCCGCGCTGCCGTCGTCTTCATGATGGCGGGCACGGAAAGAGCCATGCTGTTGCTAGCCGCTTTTCAGCATGTAGCCGGCGCCGCGAACCGTATGCAGGATCGGCTTGTCGAAGCCCTTTTCGATCTTGCCGCGCAGCCGCGAGACGTGGACGTCGATGACATTGGTCTGCGGGTCGAAATGATAATCCCAGACATTTTCGAGCAGCATGGTGCGCGTCACCACCTGGCCGGCATGGCGCATCAGATATTCGAGCAGGCGGAACTCGCGCGGCTGCAGCGTGATCTCGCGCGCCGCCCGGCGGACCGAATGCGACAGCCTGTCGAGTTCAAGGTCGCCAACCCGGTAGACGGTCTCGGCCTCCTTGGCGCTGGCGCGGCGGTTCAGCACCTCGACGCGGGCCAGAAGTTCGGAGAACGCATAGGGCTTGGTCAGATAATCGTCGCCGCCGGCGCGCAGGCCGGTGACCCGGTCATCGACCTCGCCCAGCGCCGACAGGATCAGCACCGGCGTGGTGTTGCCCCGGGAGCGAAGGCCGGCAATGACCGAAAGACCGTCGCGGCGCGGCATCATGCGGTCGATGACCATCACGTCATAGTCGCCGGCGTCGGCAAGCGCGAAACCGGTTTCGCCGTCACCGGCGACATGCGCGGTATGACCAGCCTCGGCGAAGGCTTTCTGGAGATAATCCGCAGCCTCACGATCGTCTTCAATGACGAGAATCTTCATAGGGCCGTTATACGCGATTTCGTTGGAAGGTTGAGTAGCCGGCATCTGCATTTTAGCCTTTGCCAAAGCGCGTCGCGATCAAGATGATCGGGACCGCGCGCGATAAAATCTTATTCTCTGGTTGTCTTCATCCCGGACAAGCCTGTTTCGGGCCTGTTTCAGGGCATGATCCTGCAATCATAACGTCCTCTCGGCCCAGGCCCGAGGGAGCGCTTTTAGGCGGCTTCCAAAATGTGCGGCAGCGGGCGATGGGAGGCCCGCTGCCGCTGGAGGAGAGCACGATGACTGACTAACGTACCCGGCTCCATGCTTTCCCATGCGGTGGCTCGGGGGTGTTTGAAACCGCCGCACCGGAAAAGTCGTTGTCAGCCCTTGGCGACGGGCAGCGCGACGAAGCGGTTGTTGTCGTCGCGGGTGATCTGCATCAACACGGCCTTGCGTCCGGCCTTCACCGCTTCGGTCATCGCCTTGGTGACGTCGTCGGTGCCGTTGACTTCGATCGAGTTGACAGCGGTGATGATGTCTCCCGGCTGGATGCCGCGGTCGGCGGCATCGCTGTCGGGATCGACATCGGTCACCACAAGACCCTTGCCGTTTTCGGACTTGGTGACTTTGAGGCCGAGATCGGCCAGCGTGTCGGGCTTCGCCGGAGCGGCGGGCTGCTGTTGCTGGTCGTTCGAGGCCTGCTTGTCGCTTACCGGCAGCTTGCCGAGATCGACCTTGATCGTCTGGCTCTTGCCGTCGCGCCAGACGGTGACGTCAACCGACTTGCCCGGCGAATAGGCGCCGATCAGGCGGGCGAGTTCCTTCGGCGAAGCGACGTCCTTGCCCTCGACCTGGGTGATCACGTCGCCAGCGATGATACCGGCCTTCTTGCCGGGCCCATCGTCCTGGGCGCTCGACACCAACGCACCATTGTTGGACTTCAGGCCGAGCGATTCGGCGATGTCGGAGGTAACCGGCTGGATTTCGACGCCGAGCCAGCCGCGCTGCACCGCACCGTTCTTCATCAGGTCTTCGACGACCTGCTTGGCGGTCGAGGCAGGAATGTCGAAGGCGATACCGACGCTGCCGCCGGAAGGGGAGAAGATCGCCGTGTTGATGCCGACCACCTGGCCGTTGAGATTGAAGGTCGGGCCGCCCGAATTGCCACGGTTGACCGAGGCGTCGATCTGGAGGAAATCGTCATAGGGGCCAGCGCCGATGTCACGGCCGCGCGCCGATACGATGCCGGCGGTGACAGTGCCACCGAGACCGAACGGATTGCCGACGGCCACGACCCAGTCGCCAACGCGAACCTTGGAATCGTCGGCGAAGTCGACATAGGTGAACTTGCCACTGCCTTCGACCTTGAGCACGGCGAGGTCGGTGCGCGGGTCGGTGCCGACCAGCTTCGCATCGAGTTCCTTGCCGTCACTGGTCACCACGGTGAAAGCGGTGCCTTCCTCGACGACGTGGTTGTTGGTGACGAGATAGCCATCCTCGGAAATGAAGAAGCCGGAGCCCTGCGCCACCGGGCGCGGCTGGTCGTTGTTGCGGTCGCGATTACCGAAGCGGCGATGGCCGTCATCATTCTGGCCGTTCTGGTCGCCGAAGCCGCGGAACTCCTTGAAGAAGCGGCGCAACTGCGGATTGTTGGGAAGATTGTCGAGACCGTCCTGATCATCGGAGCCGTCATCGGCGGTCGGCTGGATCTTGGCCTTCACCTTGACGCTGACCACGGCCGGCGAAACGCGCTCGACGACATCGGCGAAGCCTTGCACCTGCGGTGCCTCGACGCGCACGGCATCGGCCAGAACGGGGCTGGTTCCAGTGGTCAGCGCGCCAACGCCGATCACGCCGGCAACGGCGACCGAAGCGACGGCTGCCATGAGACGCTTGCGGGTGACGGAATATGAATTGGGGGCAATATTCATGGATCTCTTATCCTCTTTCAAACGGACGCTGCTTGATTGGCATCCTCGAGGAGAGAGACTTAGAGAGGCGCACATTACGGCGCCATTTCCGACACATGAAACTTTGGTAATGTTGGTGGGGCGGTCGCCGCCTTCAGTCGCGGTGAAGGATAGCGTCCAGTGCCGCCTGTTCATCTGATGACAGAGACTTTGTCGCCAGTGTCCGGCGTGACCGCGCGGTCAGCACAATGAATATGCCTCCGACCAGCAGCAACAATACGGGCGTGCACCAAAGCAGTGCGTTGCGCAGGTCGAAACGCGGCTTCAGCAGCACGAATTCGCCGTAGCGCGAAACGACATAGTCCATAACCTGCTGGTCGGTATCGCCGGCGACCAGGCGCTGGCGCACCAGGATACGCAGATCACGGGCAAGATCGGCATCGGATTCGTCGATCGACTGGTTCTGGCAGACCATGCAGCGCAGGCCTTCCGACAGCGCCCGCGCCCTCGCCTCGAGCGCCGGATCGGCCAGCATTTCGTCAGGCTTCACCGCCATTGCCGTACCGGCAATGAACAGCGCCAGCAAAAGGACAATCGAGGTCAATGAAAGGCGTACATTCATGGCAGGGCCGCGGGCGCCACGGCGCTCGCCTGCTTGCGCCGGCGCGAGGGCGCGCCGACACGCAGGCGCCTGTCCATCAGCGACATGGCAGCACCTGCCATCATCACCAGGCCGCCGCCCCAGATCAGCGTCACCAAAGGTTTCCACCACAGGCGCACCACCACGGAGCCGTCCTTGTTCTCATCACCGAGCGAAATGTAGAGCTGCGAAAAACCAAGGGTCTTGATACCGGACTCCGTCGTCGTCGTCTGCCGCACCGGAAAGAAACGCTTGGCGGAACTGATTTCGCCGACAGGACTGCCGGCGACACCGATCAACTCGAAGCGGCCGCGGTCCTCGCTGTAGTTTGGCCCTTGCGCCGGATAGAGCCCGACGAAACGCAGCGTATGGCCGGATAATTCGACCGTCTCGCCGGCACGCATGCTGAGGATCTTCTCAGTGCCGAAGGAGAGCGTGGCGACGATGCCGAGCAATGTCAGGCCGAGGCCGAGATGGGCCAATGCCGTGCCGAAGACCGAGCGCGGCAGGCCGGCAAAGCGCCTGAACATGACGGCCGGTGCGACCGATCCGACGCCGGACTTGACGGCAAGGTCGGTGAGCGCGCCGGCAACCAGCCAGACGGCAAGGCCGATGCCGAGGGCGGCGAAAACCGACGCGCCGTCGACAAACAGGCCGGTGACCAGCATCGCCGCCAACGCTACGGCGAAGGCCGCCATCAGGCGTTGCGATGCAGCGAAGACATCGCCACGCTTCCAGGCCAGCAGCGGACCGAACGGCACAATGGCCAGAAGCGGCAGCATCAAGGGGCCGAAGGTCAGGTCGAAGAACGGTGCCCCGACCGAGATCTTGTCGCCGGTGAGCGCCTCCAACGCCAGTGGATAGAGCGTGCCGACGAGCACGGTGGCGGTCGCCGTGGTCAGGAACAGATTGTTGAGGACGAGTGCGCCTTCACGCGAAATCGGGTGGAACAGGCCGCCGGCCGTCAACCTTGAGGCGCGGAGCGCAAACAGCGCCAGCGAGCCGCCGATGAACAGCGTCAGGATGCACAGGATGAAGACACCACGCGTCGGATCGGTGGCAAAGGCGTGCACCGAGGTGAGCACGCCCGAGCGCACCAGGAAGGTGCCGAGCAGCGACAGCGAGAAGGTCAGGATGGCGAGCAGCAGCGTCCAGATCTTCAGCGCCGAGCGCTTTTCCATGACGATGGCCGAATGCAGCAGCGCGGTGCCCGCCAGCCACGGCATGAAGGAGGCGTTCTCGACCGGATCCCAGAACCAGAAGCCACCCCAGCCGAGCTCGTAGTAGGCCCAGTATGACCCCATGGCGATGCCGCCGGTCAGGAACATCCAGGCGACCAGTGTCCATGGCCGCACCCAGCGCGCCCAGGAGGCGTCGATGCGGCCCTCGATGAGGGCTGCGACCGAGAAGGAGAAGCAGATCGAGAAGCCGACATAGCCGAGATAGAGCAGCGGCGGATGAATGGCGAGGCCGAGATCCTGCAGGACCGGGTTTAGGTCACGGCCTTCGATCGGTGCCGGATTGAGCCGGATGAAGGGGTTGGACGTCGCCAGGATGAACAGGAAGAAGGCAGCGCCAATGGAGCCCTGCACCGCCAGCACATTGGCGCGCAGCGTCGCCGGCAGGTTGGAGCCGAACGCAGCGACCAGCGCGCCGAAAAAGGTCAGGATCAGCACCCAGAGCAGCATCGAGCCTTCGTGATTGCCCCAGGTTCCGGTGATCTTGTAGATCATCGGCTGCAGCGAATGCGAGTTTTCCCAAACACTCGCCACCGAGAAATCGGAGTTCGCGTAGGCACTCGCCAGCGCCGCGAAGGACAGCGCCGTCAGGGCAAAACCGGTCACCGCGACGGGACCGCCGACAGACATCAGGCGCTGGTTGTTGAGGCGCGCGCCATACAGCGGCACGATCGTCTGCACCAGCGAAAGCGCGAACGCCAGGACCAGGGCGAAATGTCCAGTTTCAACCATGGTTGTTCCCGAAATCCACGTTTGCTCTCCCGCTACTCACTCTTGCTCTCCTGCCAGACGCCCTTGGCCTTCAGCCCGTCGGCCACTTCCTTGGGCATGTAGCGCTCATCATGCTTTGCCAGCACGCTGTCGGCAACAAAGACGCCGTCCGGACCGAAGGTGCCCTCGGTGATGACGCCCTGCTCCTCGCGAAAAAGGTCGGGCAGGATGCCGGTATAGGTGACCTTGACCGATTTATGCGTGTCGGTAACCGAAAAGGCGACCGTCGCCCCCAGCCCGCGCTGGATGGTGCCTTTTTCGACCAAGCCGCCCAGCCTGATGCGCTGGCCGGGCTGGACGCTTGCCGTGGTGAGGTCAGCCGGCATGTAGAAATAGGATGCCTTCTGGCCAAGCGCGTAGAAGGTCAGCCCGGTGGCGGCGCCCAGGAAAGCCAGGCCGCCTACGATGACCGACAACCGTTTCTGCTTGCGCGTCATGTCTACTCCGTCGCCGTCAGGCCGAGCGAGGCGGCAAAGGCGGTGAATTTCTTGGCTTCGTCACTGCCGGCGCCAAAGACGGCGATGGCGCGACCCAGCGCCTCGCGCGCCTGATCGGCCTTGCCCAGCACGACATAGGAACGAACGAGCCGCATCCATCCTTCCGGGTCACGCGGATTTTGCCGCAATTTTTCGTCAAGGCCGGCGACCATCGTCTTGATCATGGCTTCGCGATCCTGCGGCGACATTGAGGATGCGTTGTCGACATCCGCAGCGTCAGGGCCTTTCGCTGCCGCGCCGGAAGCGACTTCGCCGGATTTGGCCAATGCCTGCTCGACCGCGCCGCGCCATGGCGATTCCGGCGGCAAAGCGCCCAGCATCGCCTGCCAGGCCGTCACCGCGTCCTTGTTCCGCCCCTCCTGCGCCAAGGCCATGGCCAGATAGAAGCTGGCTTTCGCGTTGGCCGGATCGAACTTCAGCGCCGCCTCGAAGGCATCCTGGGCATCGGCGGAAACAATGCCGCCCGCCGCACCGGCGATTGCCTCGCCGAGGCCAGCCTGGCGAACAGCGCTGTCGCCATCGAAGCGGATGGCGTTGCGATACGCGGCCACCGCGTCGGAAAAGCGCTGCATGCGCAGATAGACCGGGGCCAGCACGTCCCAGCCCCTGCCGTCGGAAGGGTTGGCGGCAAGATGGGCCTCGGCCCGCGCCACCAATTCGTCGACCGAACTGTCGGCCGGGTTCTTGGCCAGACGTTCGCTGAGCGGCTGCGATGGCAGGTCAGGCGAGCCGATCTGGCTGTAAAGGCCCCAGCTGACCAGCGGCACCGCCAGCACGGCCACGGTCGCGACAAGCCGCGCCATGACCGAGACCTGCCTGGCCGATGTCTTGCCGGCCGCATCTGAATTATCGAGGCGAAGGATCCGGCGCGCGATCTCGGCGCGCGCCTCGGTCGCTTCCGCCGGCTGGATCAAGCCGCGCGCAGCGTCGCGGTCAAGCTCGGACAATTGATCGCGGTAGACTTCCAGGTCGTGATCGCCGCTCGATGAGTCGCTCTTCGAGCCGGCCGCCAGCGGCAGCAGCACCGCCAGGCTCGCGCCCAGCGTCAGTATTGCGGCTATGACCCAGAACAGCATGGTTCTTCCAATAACGACAGAGCCCTGCCCTGCCAACACAAGCATCCTGCGACGCTTTGACGGCAGCCGCGCCTGATGTCCTTGATCGACATCAACCGGCCGGAGCCGGTCTGGATATCAGGTCAGCGGCGTCCAACTGCCATCGGCGTTGCGGCAAGCGGTTCCGCGCGCCGTAACGCCGGCTCCGCCGGTGAAGACCGTCTGCGTATATTGGCGGCAATCCTGCGAACCGACGCGATAGGGTTGGGCCGGAACCACCTCGCCATAGCGCGATGCCTGATCGCCCTTCCACGCCACCTTCTGGCCGCTCGTCGTATATTCGAGCGCCTTGTATTCGGCCTCGAGGGCGCTGCGTTTTTCCGATTCACTGAGGCCGTTGCCGATCGAGCCGCCGATGAGACCGCCGTCCATTGCCGAAATGATCGACTTGGTGACCTTGCCGCTTGACGGAGGCGTCGAGGCCGGTGTCGGCGCGAGCGTTGGGCCCTTGCCGCTCAACGTGGAGCAGCCGGACACGGCCAGCAAGGCGGAAACAAGCGCGACGCGAATCTTCATGCCAACAACCGGTTTTCTTGAGTTGGAGCCTGCCATGGATGCGCCGGGGGCCGCGTCATCGGAGAAAGTAAGCGTGGCCATAGTATTGATATTTGTCGGAAATTTGGCCGCTGCCGGCAGGTTCTGGAGCAATCGGTATTGCTCCAGGATGAATCGATATGCCGCCATACCATACGCCGTCCATCGCTGTCGATTGGCCCCGAGAAAGCGTCACTGAAGGCTCCGCAATCGCACCACTGCCTTCAACCCGCCCAGGCCGGACCGTTCGAGCGCAAGAACGCCTCCATACTCGTTGACGAGATCGGCGACAATGGCCAGCCCCAGACCTGTTCCCGGCTTTGTCTCGTCGAGGCGCCTTCCACGCTTCAACGCGTCGCGCGCCTTGTCCTCGGGAATGCCCGGGCCGTCGTCGTCGATGCTGATCTCGAAAAGATTGTCATCCTTGCCGGCCGACGGCGCCACCGTGACCGACACCGCGCTCTTTGCCCATTTCATCGCATTTTCGAGAAGATTGCCGAGCAATTCCTCGAGGTCCTCGCGCTCACCGGCAAACACGATCTCGGTGGCCGGCAGCGACAGCGACAGGCTGGTCTGCGGATTGAGTTTCTGCAAGACCCGCACCATGCGCTGCATCAGCGGCGCCACCGGTGTGCGGTAGACGACGCTGTCGCGTTGCGCGGCGACGCGGGCGCGCTGCAGATAGTGGTCGACCTGCTTCTGCATCGAGGCGGCCTGCTCGGCGATCAATTGTCCCTTGGCGCCGCCAAGTGCCCGGCCTTCGTTGAGCAGCACCGCCAGCGGGGTCTTCAGCGAATGGGCGAGATTGCCGACCTGGGTTCGCGAGCGCTCGACGATGCGTTTGTTGTTTTCGATCAAGGCGTTGGTTTCGTTGGCTAATGGTTCGATCTCCGCCGGGAAGCGGCCGTCGAGCCGCTGCGCGGTGCCTTCGCGCACCATGGCAAGTGCGTTGCGGACCCGGCGCAGCGGCTGCAGGCCGAGCAGGATGGCGATGGCGTTGATGGCAATCATGCCGACGCCGAACAGGCTGAGATAGGTCAACAGGCGGCGCTGGAAGGTGGAGATTTCCTGTTCGAGTTCGCTCTGGTTGCCCATGACGCGGAAACGCGCGGCGCGGTTCTTGGCGTCGAGCACGAATTCGCTCTCGAACACTTCGAGCTTCTCGCCGTCGATGCCTTCGGCCGAATAGCTGCGCTGGAAGCTGGCATTGAAGGGCACCTCGGCAACGCTGGGCGATGGGATCGTCGTGGTCATCGAGGACGAATGAAGATCGCCATGCACGCCTTCCGAGGCAGGTTCCACCGACCAGTACCAGCCTGAATTCGGCTCCGAGAAGCGGAGGTCGCCGAGGTCGGGAGCGCCAGTCAGAGCTCCCGTGTCGGAAATGCCGATGGACCCGATCAGGTTGAACAGATGCGCCGAAAGCAGGCTGTCGAAACCGCGCTCGCTGGCCTGGCGATAGAGCGTGGTGATCAAGGTGAAGATGACGACAAGTGTCAGGATCGCCCACACGGTGGAAAAGGCGATGACGCGGAACGTCAGCGAACGCGGCCACAAACGCAGCGAAAGCGGCGCCCTTGCGGTTGGTTTGAGCGGTTCCGAGTTACGCCTCCGGCTCACGCATGCGGTAGCCCATGCCACGCACGGTTTCGATCATGTCGATGCCCATCTTCTTGCGCAGCCGCCCGACAAAGACCTCGATGGTGTTGGAATCGCGGTCGAAATCCTGGTCGTAGAGATGCTCGACCAGTTCGGTGCGCGAGACGACCTCGCCCATATGGTGCATCAGATAGGCAAGCAGGCGGAATTCGTGCGAGGTCAGCTTCAGCGGCACGCCGTCGACATCGGCCTTCGAGGCCTTGGTGTCGAGGCGAAGCGGCCCGCAGGTGAGTTCGGACGAGGCATGGCYGGCGGCACGTCGGATCAGGGCCCTGAGCCGCGCCAGCACTTCCTCGATGTGGAACGGCTTGGTGACATAGTCGTCCGCGCCGGCGTCGATGCCGGAGACCTTGTCGCTCCAGCGGTCGCGCGCCGTCAGGATCAGCACCGGCATCTTGCGGCCGCCGCGGCGCCAGCGCTCGACCACGCTGATGCCGTCCATCTGCGGAAGGCCGATATCGAGCACGACGGCGTCGTAGGGTTCGGTGTCGCCGAGGAAATGGCCTTCCTCGCCGTCAAAGGCACGGTCGACGACATAGCCGGCATCGACCAGCGCATCCGCTATCTGCCGGTTGAGATCCTTGTCATCCTCGACGACGAGTACGCGCATGCGGTGATCGATACCTGTTGAAGGACTGGTTCAGATATAGGCCGATTCCGGCGGCCTGGGAAACTTAGCCTTGTCAGTTGAAAGATTGGCTCAGTTCTGCGGAACGACGATCTCGGACCGGCGCGGACGCTGCCCGTCCTTGCCAGGCACCAGCACGACGATGACGCAGACCGGCTGGCCACCGCGTGTCGACTGCGAGGCCTTGGCCAGCGTCCCGCCATTCTGCTCGGCCACCTGCTGGCCGATCGCGTAGCAGTCGGATGCGGCCAGGACGATCGGGCTGGCCTGGTCGGGCGCGATCACCGGCATCGCTGTCGCCTGCGACGCGAACAGCCCGGCAGCACAGAGCGCCAGGGTCGCGGTTCGAAAGTGGGAGCGAAGCGTTTTCATGGTCGGCGTTGTAACGCATCGGTGCTGAACGTGAAATGAACAGTGATCGATGCGAAAAACATGCCCGCTAAACCCCTGAACGCGAGACGACCGATGGCGATTTCGACGCCCCAACCCGACGAAATCCCTGAGATGCCAGTCTAGACTCCGTTTCGGTCAGATTGAAAGCGTGTCAGGCATCTTCCTGCGTCAGCGCACGAAACCGCAGCAGTCCGTGGTGGACGAGGAGATCCTCGTCGTAACGGGCCTCGGTGAACTCAAGCGACAGCCGCGTGTGGCCGCGCGGGCCGATCACCAGCGCCGCGTCGGCAAGGCGCGTCTTGATGGCGTCCATGATGGCAAGCGTTTCGGCTTCGCCCTGGGCTTTCGACCAGACATGCAGCGTGATCAGCTGATCGTCATTGTTGTCGGCGCCGGTGTTCCAGTCAAAGGCACTGGTCTGGCCGCAGGTCACATAGGGAAAGGCGGCATTGTCGGTCGCCTGTTCGAGCAGGCCAGCGCCGCTCAGCAACGCCGACAGCGACTTATCGCTTTTGAGCCTTAGAAACAGTGCCTGCAGCAAATCGCCGGGCGCGGTCATTTGTCATTCCTCAAGCCGTTGCATCACCGACATTGCTTTTCCAAAGCCTGTCCATGTCTGCATACCCTTGCCAGATATAGCGGTTCGCCACGCGAAGACGATGGCGATTCGTCATCAGAATGATGAATGCCGATGATCTCGGAAATACGACTTGCCGGCGCGCGTTGCAAACCGTGGCGTACTGCTTGCCTGGTCACCAGATCTTGCCCCATATGGACTGGTCCACTCGATGGAATGTTCCTTGCCGGTTTTGGCTGAGCACCGGAGCATTTCCCACATTTCCGGAGCTGACGATGCTCGATGCAGAAAAGGCCAGGGCCGCGTCCCGGTTGTTGGTAGGCCATTGGGACAACGGCACCCGTCTCGACGCCATACCCCAGGAATTGCGGCCGCAGACGCGGATCGACGGCTACGCCATCCAGTCACATGTGATGGAGCGTTCGTCAGCGCCGCTTTTCGGCTGGAAGATCGCGGCGACCAGCCTGGCCGGGCAAAGGCACATCAATGTCGATGGCCCGATGGCCGGGCGTCTCATCGCCGAGAAGGCGGTCGAGGTTGGCGGGGCCGTTTCGCTCGCGACGAGCAAGATGCGCGTGGCCGAGATCGAATTCGCTTTCCGCTTCGGACGCCAGCTGCCGCCGCGTCCGGCGCCTTATGAAATCGCCGAGGTGATGGATGCGGTGGCGAGCCTGCACCCGGCGATCGAAATTCCGGACTCGCGCTATGACGATTTCTGCGCTGTCGGGGCGGCACAGCTCATAGCGGACAATGCCTGTGCCAATCTGTTTGTCATCGGCGAGGCCGTCGAAGACGATTGGCGCGACGTGAACCTCGCGGAGCACCCGGTGACCGGCTTCGTTTCCGGCAAGTCACAACACAATGGATCGGGCGCGGCGGTGCTGGGCGACCCTCGTATCGCACTGACATGGATCGTCAATGAACTGTCGGGCCTTGGCATAGCGCTCCAGCCGGGACAGGTGGTGATTACAGGCACCTGTGTCACGCCGATCAGTGTCGAGGCCGGCGACGAAATCATCGGCGATCTGGGCAGGTTCGGCCGCGTCTCGGTCAGGTTTATGTAGAGCAATCAGTGCCCGGCGCGCTGCCTGGTGACCACACTGCGCACCGCCAACACCAGCACCGTGATGATGATCAGGATCACCGACAGCGCCGCGATCGCCGGGTCGATGTTGTCGCGCAGGCCCATCCACATCAGACGCGGCAGCGTGATGGCGTTGACCGAGGTGATGAACAGCGTGACGCCGATTTCTTCCCAAGACAGCACGAAGGACAGCAACGCGGCGGTGACGATGCCGAATTTGATGTTGGGCATGATGATGCGGGTGGCGCGCTCCCATACGCTGGCGCCGAGGCCCCGCGCCGCAAGGTCGATGCGGCGGTCGAGCTGGCTGAGCGAGACCAGGATTAGCACCGTGGCGAAAGGCACCGTCATCACCGAATGCGCCATGGCGACGCCAAGCCAGGTGTCGTAGCCGAAAAACGAGCTGACGCCGGACATCGAGGTGAGCAGGAAATAGAGTGTGATCGCCGAAACCACCGGCGGCACCACCATCGGCAACAGCACGAAGCCGACGAGAGCGGCGGTAAAGCGCGGCTGGAACATCCAGACGCCGAGGCTGAAGCACAGCGCGAGCACGGTGGAAAAGGCGCTGCTGACGACGCCGATGCGGATCGACAGCAGGATCGACTGGAGCCAACGCGGATCCTCGATCAGCGAGCGGTAGTGGCGCAGCGACAGTTCGCCCGATGGCATCGCCAGCATACGGCTCGGCGTCAGCGACACCGGGATGACCGCAAGCAGCGGCAGCAGCAGGAACAGCGCCACCAGCGCGGCGAGGATCAGCGAGACGGGTCCGGGGCGATAGGTCGGCATCAGATCAACTGCTTCGGTTTGACGTAGCGGAACAGCAGCGCCATCAGCCCGCCGACGAACAACACCAGCACAACGCTGATCGCAGCCCCCAGCCCCCAGTCCGGGCTCTGGAATATCCTGAGATAGATCAGCTCGGCGATCATGACGCTGCGGCCGCCGCCGAGGATTGCCGGCGTGACGAAGAAGCCAAGCGAGAAGACGAAGACGATCATCGCGGAGCCGATGATGCCGGACCGCGTCATCGGCACGAACACCGTCCAGAAGGTGCGCATGCGGCTGGAGCCGAGCCCGCGCGCGGCCAACAGCACGCGGTCGTCGAGGCTGCGCATGGCGGATGCCAGCGGAAAGACGGCGAATGGAATGAGGAAATGCGTCATGCCGACGATGACGCCGAACTCATTGCGCACCAGCGTCAGCGGTTCGGAGATGAAGCCGATCGACTGCAGCCAGGTGTTGATCAATCCGCGATTGGACAAAAGCGCCACCCAGCCGAAGGCGCGCGTCAGCACGGAGATCCAGAACGGCACCAGGATGCAGAATTCGGCGACGAGGCGCTGCGCCGGGCTGCCGCGCACCCAGACGACCGTGATGGCATAGGCGGCGGCGACGGACACAACAGTGACGATCGCCGCGATGCGCAGCGTGCGGATGAACACCGACTGCACCAGATCGTCGGTGAGCAATGCCTCGTATTGGCCTAGCCCAGGCGTCGGCAGAGTAAAACTCCACTTGACGACACCGAGAAACGGCCAGGCATAGGCAAGCACAAGGAACAGGAGCAGCGGCGCCATCAACAGCGCCGCGCCCATCCTGTCGGAGAGATATGCTCTCATTTGGACCCGATTATCCCGGCCTTGGTCAGGCCGAAATGATCTTGGTGTATTCGTCGAGGGCCGCGCCATAGTTCTTGGCGTACCAATCCATGTCGAGCGCGATCTGCTTCTTCATGTTCTCCGGATCGACGGGGTTGATGCGCTTCTTGTCGGCGGGGATCAGCGCGTCGGCGGCCGGATTGGCCGGCCCCTGGCCGAGCTTGTCGAACATGACGAGCTGCTTTTGCGGATCCTGGGCGCTGGCGATGAACTTCATCGCCGCGTCCTTGCCGCCGGGATTGCCCTTGAGCACGGCCAGCGCGCCGGGCGAGATCAGGCCCTGGTCCCAGATGAACTTGATCTTGCCGCCGGAATCCTGCTCGATCAGCGAGGCGCGGGTCGACCAGACGATGGCCATCGAGGCTTCACCATTGAGCAGCACGCTCTGGCTCTCGGCGCCGCCACCCCAGTAGGCGACGACGTTTTCCTTGAAGGCGGCGATCTTGTCATGCGCGCGCTTGAGGTCGAGCGGGTAGAGCGAAGCCGGCGCGATACCGTCTGCAAGAAGCGCCGCTTCCCAGCTCGACACGCCCCATTTGTAGAGCGAGCGCTTGCCGGGGAACTTCTTCACATCGAAGAAGTCGGCCATGCCGGTTGGGGCGTCCTTGCCGTATTTCTCGGAATCATAGGCGATGACATAGGAGAAGAAATAGGTCGAAGCGGCAAACTCCCAGCCGAAGCCGGGGCGCATCTTGGTCTTGTCGACGATCTTGTAGTCGATCGGCTCGAGAGCGCCCTGGGCGCCGAGTGTAATGGCCGAGAACGGGTCGACGTCGACCAGATCCCAGGTCGGCGCGCCGCTCTTGAACTGCGCCGAAATGGCGCCTTCGGTCGGGCCGGAGCCGTCCATCTTGACGGTGATGCCGGTGTCCTTGGTGAAAGCCTGGCCATAGGCCGCATCATAGGCGGTGATGGCATCGCCGCCCCAGTTGACCAGCACCAGTTCCTTGGCCTGGGCGAAGGCACCGGTCGAGCGCAGCAGCATCGGCGTGCCGGCAAGCACGAGGGCCGCGAGCTGCGTGAACTGGCGGCGCGAAATCTCGCCGCGACCTGCCCTTGCGGACAGGCTGTCGATGGCTTGTTTCTTGGTATCGTTTGTCATGTCAGTTCCCCTTTTTTGTCGTTGATCATTCCCGGAAGCCTGCGTGTCCCATAGGTCCACGCCGGCGGTCATTGTCCTCCGTCCGGAAGGAGGAAACCCTTTTCCGCCGGCCAGGTCAGCCAGACGGAATTGCCTTTGCTCAATGCGGAGGCCGCGACTTCGTTCGGCACCGAGACGGTCACCTTGGCGCCCTGGCGCGTCGTCAGGTCAAGCTTGGTCGCGGCACCCATATAGGTCGAGGCAATGGCGGTCGCAGCAATGCCGTTCTCGCCGACCGTCGCCTCACGCGCGATCGACATATGTTCGGGCCGGATCGCCAGGATGGCGTCACCCCGAACTTTCTCGGCCTTGCAATGCATGCTGACCGCGCGGTCCTCGCAAACGCCGGTCGAGCCATTGTCGGCGGGTTGCACGCCCTTCAATGGCAGCATGTTGATCTCGCCGAGGAACTCGGCGACGAAGCGGTTGTCCGGCCGGTCGTAGACTTCGTCCGGCGCGCCGACCTGCAGCAATTTGCCGTGGTTGAAGATGGCGACGCGCGACGACAGCGCCAGCGCCTCGCTCTGGTCGTGGGTGACGAAGACGAAGGTGGTGCCGGTTTCCTGGTGCAGGCGCTTCATCTCGGCCTGCATCTGGCCGCGCAGGCTCTTGTCCAGCGCCGAGAACGGCTCGTCGAGCAGAAGCACGCCCGGCTCGAACACCAGCGCGCGGGCAAGCGCCACGCGCTGCTGCTGGCCGCCCGAGAGCTGCGAGGGCAGTTTCTTTTCATGGCCGATCAGGCCGACACGCTCGATCATCTCACCGACGCGCTTCTTGATGTCGGAGGCCGATTTCTTGCGGACCTTGAGCGGGAAAGCGATGTTGGCCTCGACGCTCATGTGTGGGAACAGCGCATAGCCCTGGAACACCATGCCGGCGGCGCGCTGTTCGGCCGGTCGATCGGTGATGTCGGTGCCGTCGCTGAAAAGCTTGCCTTCGGTCGGCTGCACGAAGCCGGCCAGGATCATCAGGAAGGTGGTCTTGCCCGAGCCGGAGGGGCCGAGCAGCGTCAGGAACTCGCCGCGGCCGATATTGAGCGACAGATTGTCCAGCGCACGGAACGAGCCGAAGCTCTTGCCGATCCCGATTGCCTTGATCTCTGCGGCCCGGCCGGGTTGCTGCATCCTGCCTCTTCCTCAGTCTCTGGTGAAATCGTAGGCAGGCTCACGGCTCACCGCAACCGAATAGTTTTCGCCTGATCGGCAAATTTGATTCACGGGTGGGAGATGGCGCGCGCCTAATCTCCCACCTTGAGGGGGAGATGTCGCCAAAGGCGACAGAGGGGGTCGCCGCGCATGGAGCGCCAACCTTCATCCGCCGCAGCAGGCCGAGCCCGGTCGAACCGACCCCCTCTGGCCGCTTCGCGGCCATCTCCCCCTCGAGAGGGGAGATTAGAGCCTGTTCTCCGACAGCTTTGCCCTTAGCCAGTCGCTGAAGGCATTGAGCACGGGATGGTTGGCTTTGGCGTGCTCGAAGACCAGGAAATAGGAGCGTGGCGAGGGCACCGAAGCTTCAAACGGCTTGACCAGACGGCCCTCGCTCAGCGCCCGGCGGCCGGTCAACTCGTCGCCCATGGCAATGCCTTGTCCGGCGACCGCCGCCGAAAAGACGAGGTTCATGTCGGAAAAGAAGATACCGCCTTCGGTATCGGGGTTCTCCACCTTGGACAGCGCCAGCCACCGCGCCCAGTCCTCGGTGTCGGAGAGATGCAGCAGGTTGGCGCGCAGCACGTCCGCCGGTTTGGAAAAGCCGCCGACCTTGTTGAGCAGCGTCGGGCTGCAGAGCGGCGTGAAGTGAACTTCGCAGAGCAGTTCCACCGCCCGGTTCGGCCAGTTGCCGACGCCGAAGGCGATGAAGGCGTCAGCGTCCGGATTCGAGACGTCGTCGAGGCGGCGAGGTGTCAGGATCGAGAGCGCCACGTCTGGGTACATTTGCTGGAACTCGCCGATATGGCTGCACAGGAACATCGAGGCGAAGCCCGGAGGGCAGGAAATGGCGAAGGACCCACCGACGCCGGCGCCGCTGTTTTGCGCCCCCGCGTCGCCGAGCACGGTCAGCGCCTTCCTGACATCGGCTGCGTAGCGCTGGCCGCGCGGCGTCAGCGCCACCCCTTTGCCAATGCGCTGCAGCAGATCGAAGCCGAGATCGCGTTCCAACAGCCGCAACTGGTGGCTCACCGCGCTGCGGGTGAGGTGCAGTTCGTCGGCGGCACGCCAGACGCTGCCGTGGCGGGCGAAACTGTCGAGAGCGCGCAGCGCCTGTGTGGATGGAATTCTCAAGAGGTGAACCGAATTTGCATGAACCGGGAAAACATATCACTTTTTGGCGAGCCGCTTCACTGCTTTCTTTGCGGCATGGACAAACCGGTGACGACATCGGCGCAAGAGACGGCCCTTGCCTGCCTCGACGGCATCCAGCCGCTGCTGTCGGCGTGGACGCGCACCATCTTCGATTTCGGCGAGACCGCCTGGCGCGAATACCAGTCAGCCGCCTGGTATGTGGCACGGCTGAAGCTTGAGGGCTTTTCCGTCGAGGAAGGTTCCGGCGGCATGCCGACCGCATTTTGCGCCCACTGGACGAATGGCGCCGGGCCGACGATCGGTATGTATGCCGAATATGATGCCGTCCCCGGCAACTGCCAGGACGCAGTGACCGTAAAGCAGCCGCGGCCCGGCCTTGGCGTCGAGGCCGGCGGCCACACCGACCCGCATTCGGGGCTCGGCATGGCGAGCCTCGGCGGCCTGCTGGCCACCAAGGCCGCCATGCAGCGCCATGGCATTCCAGGCACGTTGCGCTTCACCGGCGAGCCGGCCGAGAAGGTGCGCGGCTCGAAGCCGATCCATGCGGCAAAAGGCTATTATGACGGCCTTGCCGGGATGATCTCCTTCCATCCCTTCTACATGCTGCCGCTCTGCAACACGGCGCGCTGGGATACGCATTGTGGCGCCGCCTACGCCATGATCTACCGCTTCATCTGCGACGAGCCGCAGAATTGGGCGCGCGCTGCGGGCGACGGCGCGCCGATCCCGCAGGCACATTCAGCGGTGCGGGCGCCGGGTGCCAACGACGCGCTGATGATGATGTATATGGCCTCCAAGGCGCTGCGCGACTCCATGCTGCCGCATCAGGGTGGCTGGTCGATCAGCGAGGCGATCCTGACCGCCGGCCAGGCCACCGCTGACAATCTGCCGGCGGGGCTGGCCGAGATCCAGTATATGATCCGGGTGCCGACCATTGCCATGGCCGAGCAGGTCACCGCCGTGCTCGACCGCAATGCCGCGGCCGCCGCCACGATGAGTGGCTGCCGATACGAACGCCACTGGGTGTCGAAGTCGCGGCCGGGACTGGCCAATCACGCCATGGCCGAGATCGCCTATGAAGCGCTGTCGACGGTCGGGCCGCCACGTTGGGACGAGGCCGCCAGGGCGATCGGCCGTGAAATCCAGGTCAATGCCGGGGCTGCCGCGACCGAGAACCCGTTCATCGATGAGCTGGAGCGGCTGATTTCGCCACAGGAGGCCGAGGCGATCCTGCGCCGCGACCTGCCGCCCTCGCAGGTGAATTCGACCTCCGACGACTATACCGACATGAGCTGGCATGGGCCGACGGCACGCTTCTATGTCGCCCGTCCGGCATTGCGTTCGGCGAATGGCCACGCCTATCCTGCCTGGGTGATGAATGCGCTGGGCGGCATTTCCGCCACCATCGACCCGATGGTCACCTGCGCGGCGAAGACGGTCGCGCTGGCAGCACTACGCCTGCTCGAGGACAAGACCGTCCGCGATGCGGCGATGGAAGAGTTCGTCACCCGCACCGGCGGCGGCATTGGCGGCACGAACTGGATCGCACCGCTCTGTGATTACGATCCGCCGATCAATTTCCGCTGGCCGGAATATGTCACCACAGCGCGTGGCCGCGACTGGTGGATCCCAAGCAATGCATGACCAGACCAACTCTTGAGAACAAGCCCATGAGGAGAACCGCATGACCGTTCATGATCGCATCGTCGCCGAGCCGTTTTCGCTGCAGCGCCGCAATCCGGCGGGCGGCACCAAGCCGCTGACCGCCTGGGGCTTCGCCAACGAAACCGATGTGTTGACCGACGTGCTGCTCGGATCGCCGAATTTTTTGCGCCATTTGTCGACCAGCTCGCTGTCGCGCAAGCATCTGCGCGAGGCGCCCTGCAACGTCCAGATCGCCCAGGCGCAGCACAAGGATCTGGTCGCCGCCTATGAGCATTTCGGTGTCAACATCCACTGGCACGAGCCGACGCCGGAACTGCCGATGCAGGTCTATTCCCGCGATTCCAGCGTCATGACGCCTTATGGCGCCTTCATCACCGCCATGGCCAACTGGTGGCGGCGCGGCGAAAACTATGCCGCCATCCGCACCTACGAGAAACTCGGCATCCCGATCTACGACATGGTGACCGCCGGCACGTTCGAAGGCGGTGACTTCAACGTCATCGAAGAGGGCGTGGTGCTGATCGGCTGCGGTGGCGCCCGCACGCAGGAAGAAGGCGCCCGCCAGGTCCAGTCCTGGTTCGAGAAGGAGGGCTGGGAGACGCGTCTCGCCTTCATCGACGAATATTACGTCCATATCGACCTGATGGTGGTGCCGATCGCCGAAAAGCTCACCGCCGTCTGCCTCGCCTGCACCGAACCCGGCATCGTCGACTGGCTGAAGGGCAAGGGCCATGAGATCATCGACGTACCGTTCCAGGACACGATGGCGCTCGGCTGCAACTTCATGTCTCTAGGCAAGGACCGGGTGATCGCGCCGACCTCCAGCCAGGCGCTGATCGGCCAGCTCAAGGCACGCGGCTTCGAGGTCGCGGCGATCGACATGAGCGAAATCTCCAAGACCGGCGGCGGCATCCACTGCATGGCGCAGGCGCTGAAGCGCGAAGCGGCCTGACAGCCAAGGAACGACAAACAGCCCTCGCCCGCCGGATCAAGAATCCGGTGGGCGGGCGGCCAGCTTGCCGGTTGCCTGCCTTTTCATCGACAAACCTTGCGGCTGTGTCCTCGGCGCCCTTGTGAGCGTCCACAAAATGGATGAATAGTCGGAACAGGGCGCTGCCCTGAAATTGCCGGCTTGCGGTTTTCAGGTCACGCCACAGCCGAGCCGGGTTTTTGAATGGTCAGCCCTGAACCGCGCAAGAGAAGAGGTGCGATCGCCTCCCGCCTTCTGGCGCTGGACGCCTGGATCGATTCCTCGCTCTACGAGATCGGTTTCAAGGCACGGCAGTTCTGGGAAGGCGCAACGATCTTCTCGCGGCGCTTCCGTCTGAAAGGCTGGCGGCGCGGCATCATCGAAGTTTTGAGCGAAGGGTTCACGCTCGGCGCCGGCGGCATCGTGGTGATGCTGGCGCTTGCGATACCCGCCTTCCAGGATACGACCGGCGACTGGCGTGCCCAGGGCGACTTCGCCGTCACCTTCCTCGACCGCTACGGCAATGAGATCGGCCAGCGCGGCATCATCCAGCGCGATTCCGTGCCGGTCGACGAGATGCCCGATCACGTCATCAAGGCGGTGCTCGCCACCGAGGATCGGCGTTTCTTCGATCACTACGGCATCGACGTGCTGGGCCTTTCGCGCGCGATCTTCGAGAATGTGCGGGCGAATTCCGTCGTCCAGGGCGGCTCCAGCATCACCCAGCAGTTGGCCAAGAACCTGTTCCTGACCAATGAGCGCACCTTCGAGCGCAAGATCAAGGAAGCCTTCCTGTCGCTGTGGCTCGAAGCCAATCTGTCGAAGAAGGAAATTCTGCAGCTCTATCTCGACCGCGCCTATATGGGCGGCGGCACGTTCGGCATCGAAGCGGCGGCCGACTTCTATTTCGGCAAGAGCGTCAAGGACCTGAACCTTGCCGAGGCGGCGATGCTGGCCGGCCTGTTCAAGGCGCCGACCAAATACGCACCCCACATCAACCTGCCTGCAGCGCGTGCGCGCGCCAATGTGGTGCTCTCCAACCTGGTCGATTCCGGCTTCATGACCGAAGGCCAGGTGCTGCAGGCCAGGCTGCATCCGGCCGATGTCGTCGATCGTGGCGAACAAAAAAGCCCGGATTATTACCTCGACTGGGCCTTCGACGAGGTCAAGAAGATCGCCAAGCCGGGCCAGCACTCGTTGGTTGCCCACACCACCTTCGACGCCAACATCCAGAAGGCGGCGGAAGAGTCCGTAGAGTTCCACCTGCGCCAGTTCGGCAAGGAGTACAACGTCACCGAGGGCGCGGTTGTGGTCATCGAGACCAACGGCGCGGTGCGCGCGATCGTCGGTGGCCGCGACTATGGCGCCAGCCAGTTCAACCGCGCCACCAAGGCGCTGCGCCAGACCGGCTCGTCGTTCAAACCCTATGTCTACGCCACGGCGATGGAACACGGCTTTACGCCCAACTCGATCATATCAGGCGGCCCGATCAGTTGGGGCAACTGGTCGCCGCACAATTACAGCGGCGAGTCGGCGGGCAACATCACGCTGTTGATGGCGATGGCCAAGTCGATCAACACGGTGCCGGTACGGCTGGCCAAGGACCATCTCGGCATCGCGCCGATCAAGGCGATGGCGGAATCCTTCGGGGTGGAATCGCCGCTCGAGGCACACAAGACCATGGTGCTCGGCACTTCGGGCATGACCGTGATGGACCAGGCGACGGGCTACAGCGTGTTCGCCCAGAACGGCTTCGTCGGCTCCCGGCACGGCATCACCCAGCTCGTCACCCGCACCGGCGACGTGGTCTATGACTGGACGAAGGATGCGCCGCCGCCGCACCGGGTGCTGTCCGAGCAGGCGCTGAAATCGATGAACACCATGCTGGCGGCCGTACCGGTGATGGGCACGGCGCGGCGGGCGCTCATTCCCAACATCGTCGTCGCCGGCAAGACCGGCACGACGCAATCCTACCGCGACGCCTGGTTCGTCGGCTTCACCGGCAACTACACGGCGGCCGTGTGGCTGGGCAACGACGATTTCACCCCGACCAAGAACATGACCGGTGGCTCGCTGCCGGCGATGGTGTGGCAGCGCCTGATGGTCTACGCGCACCAGAACATCGACCTGAAGCCGATCCCCGGCATCGACAAGCCGTTCGTCGATGAGGAGATCGCGGCCAAGGCCGCGGAAGCGCAGAAGAAGAGCGAGGACCAAGCTGCGGCCGACGCGGCAGCCGAACGCCCGGCGGTGCTGTCTAGCCGGACAACGCAGACGCTGCGGGACATGACCCAGCTGTTCCAGTCCGCCCCCAAACTCGACGCCTCAACGCCGCCCGAAACGCTTTCGGCGCTATGACATCGGCCCCGGCGCTGGCGAGGCCGACAGGCAAATCCATCACGCCGGCTTGCCACAGGGGCCTGCGCCGCGATATCCCCGAACGGCACTCCTTCATTCACCCGGCCCTTCATGCTCAAGAATGCCTTCCTGACGCTGCTTTCGCTTGCCATAGCCATTGGCGGCGGCGGCGCTAGCGTCTGGTATGCGCTGAAGATCCAGGACGGCGTCGGCGCGATCCGCATCGGCCAGTGGACCGCCTTTCCCGACATCGGCACGCCGGCCGCCGACCCCTATTCCAAGGCGCGCGTGGCGCGCGAGGGCGTGCTTGCGCTCGGCCGCGCCGAAGGCCTGTCCTTCGTCGCGGAAAATGACGCTGCCGGCGACCAGCTCAAGCGGGAATGCACCTATAGAATAGAGGGCGGATTTCCGACCGCCCGCTTCTGGACGCTCTATGCCGCCGATCAATCGCTTGGCGTCGTCGAGACCGGCAAGCCGCGGCTTGCAGCACTTCAGTCCTACGAGGTGCTGCGCCAGGCCGACAATTCGGTGATCATCTCGGTCGGCCATCACCCGATGCAAGGCAACTGGCTTTTGACCGACGGTTCCGGACGGATGTATTTCGTCCTGACCTTCTATGACACGCCGATCGCCAGCAGTACCGGCCTGTCGGACGTTTCGCTGCCCAGGATCGTGAAGGCCGGTTGCGATGCGTAATCTCCTGGCCGCACTGCGCCGCCTATTTCACGCCGTCCTGCTCGGCCTCGTCGGTGCCGGCATCGTGCATATCGTGGTGCTGCTTCTGGTGCCGGAATTTTCCGAGCGTGACGCGTGGTCGCGACTGTCGATGGCGTCGGATCTCTACAGGATGAACCGGCTCGATGCCGAGGCAGGCGGCGCGCCGGTGGTGAAATCGGTCGACCCGCTGTTTTATGCCACGGCCTGCCGGTTCGATCTCGAGGAAGGCATGGTCCGCATCAAGGCGCCGGGAAATGTCCCCTTCTGGTCGGTGTCGGTCTATGACCGCAACGGCCACAACATCTATTCCTTCAACGACCATACGGCGACCGGTGGCAGGCTGGACGCCGTGGTGCTGACGCCAGCGCAGATGATCGACGTGCGCAAGGATCTGCCCGAGGATCTGCAGGGGGCGATCTTCGTCGAAGCGCCGATCGATGAGGGCATCTTCGTCATCCGCAGCTTCGTCCCGGACGACAGCTGGAAGCCGATCGTGTCGCGCTTTCTCGATCAAAGCTCCTGCGAGCTGCAGGATTTCTAGACCAGATCGAGGCCTGATATCCGCACCAGGAGAGCCGGCAGCGGATGCTGCCTGACGAGCCAGTCGCCGCCTAGGGAAGACTCAGTGGTGCGGCATCGGCGTCCGTGGCGATCCCGGCTTGTCGGGCCCGGCAGGCCGCGCTTCGCCGGCGCTGGACCGCTCATAGCGGATGCCGGGAAAGATGATCACCGCCGCCGGTATTTCGGTGGTTTGCTTGGCTCGATTGGTCGGTGCCGCACGCGGCACGAAAGACAGTACCATGCCCATGATTCGCGCATTCCTCTCGGTTTCCCCGGAGCACAACGCAACGCCTCCAAATATCATTAAGGACGGCAGAGGGTTAACGGAGCGCTAACGGATCACCGCTAACTTGATCTTTGTCCAGAGGTCAGGAGGTTCTGACCGAGGCAATCGCGAAACCGACACAGTCCCGGTTGAGCGTGATCAAGGCTGTGTGTCGAGTATCGGGTATCCTTCGTGTCATCTTCGGACTTCAGGCAAATCGCGATACGGACGGAATCGGGCAAGGCCGAAAGGCTTTTCCGCGCCGCGGTGTCGGCGTTCTGTTCGCTGACCCGCCCCTCCCGCCGCGAGATCGGCCAGCTCGAAGACCTGACACTGCCGCTGTTCGACGATGTGTCCGTCGAATCGCGACGCTACGTGGCAGCCGCCCTCTCCGAATGTGAGTATGCCCCCGCGGCACTCGTGCGGCGCCTGTGCGAAGAACCGGTCGACATTGCCGCGCCGCTGCTGATCCGCTCGCGCGCCGTCAGCGATATCGACCTGATCGCGCTGATCGGCAGGCATGGGCTGCCGCATGCGCGCGCCATCGCGCGCCGCAAGGACCTGAACCCGACCATTGCCGACCTGATCAGGGTGCTCGAAAGACCGACGCTGGTGCGGAAGCGGGATCCTGAGGTGCAAGCTCCCGCGGCGCTAACCGTCGCAGTCGTCAATGTGGAAGCGACCGAAGACAGCGCGACGAGCCAACAGCCCTCCGGCATTGCTGCCGAGAATGCGCGGCGCAGGCTGCGCTCCATGATGCACACCGGTGATGAAGCACTGGCGGCGAAGGTCGATGCGTTCCACGGTTCGGATACCTATGTCAAGCTGCGCGAGACGGCGCTGACGGGAAACGCCGCCTTCTTCCAGACCGCGCTGGCGGACGTGCTCGACATTGATTTTTCGACCGCGCGATCGCTGACCGCCAACCAGAACTACGCCTCATTGTTGGCGGCGCTGCGCTCTCTCGACTTCAGCGAAGACAGGGCCTTCCTGATCACGGTCGCCATCTATCCCAGCCTGTTCCCGCATCCGCAGGCCATCCGCACCTATCTCGACCGCTATCGTCTGCTGCATCGCGATGTGGCTCTGGACACGGTGCGGGGATGGAAAGCCGAGACGCTGTCCAGGATGGTCCGTGAAGATTCCCCGGCAAACAGCGACAGCCGGACGGCCTCGAACAGCGACGATGCCGCCCCCAGCCTCAGGGCGTCTTCACGGAAATAAGCTCCTCGACGGGAACGGTGCCGGCCTCGATCTCGACCACCCAGATGTCGGGATCGAATTTCTTTTCCCTCTCGAGACGGGCATCGAGCACAGCCTGATCATCGCCGGCTGTGAGAAGGCTGAAGAAGCGGTCGTCCGGCTTGGCCGAATCGTAGCTTGTCTGCGGCGCCGGTCCGTAAAGCGCGATTTCGCCCAGCCTACCCCGCGCCAGCACGAAAACAGCACCGGCCTCGGTCGCGCCACGGTTGACCACGGCGGCAAATCCGCCGGCGCCGAAAACCCGGCGCACCAAGGCCGAGACCCAAAGATCCGATGTGACGCGCATGAAAACTCCGCAAAGTGTGCGGGCTATGTATCGCTGTTTCCGCCGCTGGGCGAGCCGTCGTTTCAGGCCTTAGTTGGTCAGGCCGATCTCGCGCATCTTGACGTAGACGATCTCGTCGGGCTCGCCGGTCTGCGGCAGCCCGAACAGCGACTGGAATTCCTTGATCGCCGCCTTGGTGCGCGCACCGACCACACCGTCCAACTGCATATCGTCATTGCCGAACGCCTTGAGCCCGGCCTGGATCTTGACGATGCGGGGATCGGGTCCCTGGGTCTGGGCCCCATCCGCCTGCCCTGAATTCGTTTGCCCGGCATTTGTCTGCCCGGAATTTGTCTGCAACGACACCGGAACGGCGGCTGGCGCGACGTCGGGACGAGGCTGCGGTTTCGGCACGGCAGCGGTCTTCGGCGTTGCGCCAAGCTGATCCAGCAGCAGCGCATCGATTTCGCCGGAGGCGTTGAGCCCGACCTTCTGCTGATAGGCCTGTATGGCCTTGCGCGTGTTGGGGCCGGAAATGCCGTCGACCGTGCCGGGATAGAAGTCGAGGTCCTTCAATATGCCCTGCACCTGCTCGACCACCGGATCGCCCTTGACCGGCGACGGCGCGGCACTGGGTCGTTCGATGTTGAATGTGGTCTCCGGCTCGTCAGCCGCGGCGCGCGGAAAAGCCTGAATGCTGCGGGTGGCGAAGAACGCGCCTGCATGCGGGAAAGGCTGATACCACAGCGCATTCGCCGAGACATAGAACAGCGTCACCAGGAATGCCGTCGATCCGCCCACCAGAACGGGATTGCGCGAAATCATGCCGCCGACGGCGATGGCGCCGTCCTGAAAGGCATTGCTGCGGCGTTTGACCGCCTTAGCCTGTTTTGCGGAGCGAGCCATTTCTGTCCCCTTTCGCCCTCGTCACCGGCATCGTCAGCACCCCTGCCTGGTGCGCCGGGCGCCCCTTCGGCCCGTTGACCGGCAGGCCGATGGTCACCGTGGTGCCCTCGCCCGGCATGCTTTCGATCGACATGGTGCCTTCGTGCAGCGCCACCAGCCCCTTCACCAGGGACAGGCCAAGGCCGGTCCCCTCGAAACGGCGCGTATAGTCGTTCTGGATCTGCATGAAGGGCTTGCCGAGATTGGCGAAATCCTCCTCGGCGATGCCGATGCCGGTATCCCTGACCCAGAAATGCAGGCGCGAACCGATCCGCTTGGCGCCGACGACGACATCGCCGCCGTCGGGCGTGAACTTGATCGCGTTGGAGACCAGGTTGATGAGGATCTGCTGCACGGCGCGGCGATCGGCATTGATGTCGCCGGCGTCGGGAGCGATCTGCGTCTGCAGGTTGATGTTCTTGGCCTGCGCCTGCAGGCTCATCATCGACTGGCACATGTCCACGGCTTCCATGAACCGGAACGGCTCCGGTTCCGCCGCGTAGGCGCCGGATTCGATCCGCGACACGTCGAGTATGGATGTCACGACGGCCAGCAGATGCTGACCAGAATCCCGCACCAGGCCGACATATTCCTTCTGGCGCGGATCCTTGAAATCGCCGAACATCTCGTGCAGCAGCATGTCCGAGAAGCCGATGATGGCGTTCAACGGCGTGCGCAGTTCATGGCTGACCACCGCCAGGAACCGACCCTTGGCCACTTCCGCGGCGGCTGCCGCTTCATTGGCCTGCGCGAGTTCCTCACGCAGCCGGGCCGTCTCATCATTCTCGCGCAGGATGAGCGTGAAGGCGTCGCCCTGTTCCTCGGCGCGCAGCAGTTCGAGCAGGAACGGCCGATAGTTGTCAGCCATCAAGCGACTGTCATGTTGGCGATTGCCGCTCTGGCCATTGCCGTTCTGGGGCAGCCTGATGCGCAATTCGAGGCGGCGCGAGGCAGCACCATCGCGCATGTCGGCCAGGGCGCTGAGATAGGCGACACGGTCCGACAGGTGGACGCGGTCGAAGAGGCCGGTTCCGGAAAGCAGCTCCGGCGGCAATTTCAAAAGCGTGCGCGCCTTGGCCGAGGCATCGAGCACCTCGCCATGGCGGGCGACCCGCAAGATCACCGCGTCGATGATGTCTTCCAGCCGGTCACCGCTATCCAGCGTATCAGCCACACCGGTGCTATCGCGAAACGCCGATAGGCGCGGGATCAGTGTCAGCGCCCAGGCCAACGGCACCAGCCAATGCCAGGCGGCTATCTGCGCACCCGCGAAGGGCAAGAAAGTCGCGGCCAGAGGCTGAAGGGCAATGGCGGCAATGGCCGAGACCGCTCCCCACAAGGCCGCACGCCGCGAGGCGCCGATCCACCAGGCTTCGAACGGCAGCGCCACGGCAAGCATGGCGACAGGAGAACTCAACCCGCCAGCGGCGGCGATCAGACCGCCAAGGGCAACAGCCGCCATCGCCAGGGCGATCGGTGCCGCCGTGGCCATCCTGCCGGTCGCCGCCACCAGCAGGGCGATAAACCAGCACAGACCGAAGGCCGCGAAGATGGCGGCCATGGTCACCGCGGCACCCATGCCTGACGTCACCAGCGTGACCGCGGCACCAGCGGCAAAGAATGGCGCCGCCAGCATGACGCCGATGAAGCGGCGCTGGCGCTCGCGGCCGCTCTGCCCAAGAATCGAGGGATGGACCATACGTTCGCAACCGGCGGCAATCGCGCCAGGCAATTCAGCGTATCTGGCCTTGATCGGCATCAACTCAACGCACTCGCACTCATCGTGAACAGCTCTGCTTTTGCAGATTGTTTTGATTGGCTCTGAAACTCTCATCCAGCGTTTAAGGAATGGATAAGGCAGGGCCGACCAAAGCCCGGCCTGTGGCAAATATCGGGATGCTTGCTGCCGAAAACCCGTGCAAATGCCGCCATAGTAAATGGAGGGTTATCCGAGAACGCCTGCCGTCAGCGGACCGTGGGCGCGGCGAGAAGCGGCTCAATCTAGAGAAAATGCAATGGGAACAACCAGATAAATGGTTATCAGAGCGTAACCAAAATCGTCCCGATATGAAACAAATCCATCGCAAAACGCTTCGTTTCGAATTTGCCTAAAATTTGAGGAAAATTCTCGGCGAACCTGCAAGCCGTCCTTTGTGCCTGTGTGCCAACATCCTGCCCATAAAAGAGGTCATGCCGTATGATGCATGATCCGGTCGCGACGAGAGGCAAGGCATGTTCTTCCTGATAAGAATGGCTTTCTGGTTTTCACTGGTGCTGCTGGCGCTGCCGCTGAGCGTCGGTTCCGACGAGCCGGGGCAGGACAGCGTCGGGCCGATCCAGGCCCTGTTCGCGGCCCGTGACGCGGTCGGCGACATTGCCGGCATCTGCGAACGCAAGCCCGATGTCTGTGAAACTGGCAAATCGGCGATGCACACCATCACCGCACGCGCCAAGGAGACCGCCAAGATCGCGGCCGCCATGCTGGACGACAAGTCCGCCGGCCCCGACACCTCGACGATGACGGCCAGCGTGCCGCAAGAGATTGTCCTGCCCGAGACCGTCAACCTGCCGATAAAGAATTAAGCCGTCTCGACGGCGCACCGCGGGCCGTCTGCCCTCTCGACGCCCGCGGTGTCCTTGTTTTTTTCGTGACGCGGCACCGCTGCATGACTATATCCGGGGTCATGACGACCACGATCCAGACGATCCGCGACGATTTTTCGTTCCTCGATGAATGGGAAGACCGCTACCGCTATGTGATCGAACTGGGCGAGGCGCTGCCGCCCTTTCCCGATGAGCAGCGCAATGCAGCCAACAAGGTGCCGGGCTGCGTCAGCCAGGTCTGGCTGACCACCGAACGGGGACCGGGCAGCGATCCGGTCATTAGCTTCACGGGCGATTCAGACGCCCATATCGTGCGCGGGCTGGTCGCGATCATGCTGGCACTGTTTTCCGGAAGGACCGCCAGCGAGATCCAGAAAACCGATGCGGAAGCGACGCTCAAAGAGCTCGGCCTGGACGAGCACCTGTCGCCGCAACGCGCCAATGGTCTTCGCTCGATGGTCAAGCGCATCAAGCGCGATGCCGAAATGGCGCTCGCGCAGACCGCCTGACGCCGCGCCGATCGGTCGACGACCCTGTAACTTCCCCAAAATCAAACGGCGCCCGAAGGCGCCGTTGATGTCGGTTCGACTTGACAGAGCAGCCGACTACCGCGCCTTGCGCTTGCGACCGAGGCCCATCTTCTTGGCGAGCTGCGAGCGGGCTGCCGCATAGTTCGGGGCAACCATCGGATAGCTCGGGTCGAGATTCCACTTATCGCGATACTGGTCCGGCGTCAGATCATAGTGGGTCATCAGATGACGCTTGAGCGACTTGAACTTCTTACCGTCTTCAAGACAGATAATGTAGTCGTCATGAACCGAGCGCTTCGGGTTGACAGCCGGCTTCTGCTTGTCGGCAGGGGGCTGTTCGGCGGTTCCGCCCACACGCCCGAGAGCGGCATGGACATCTGATATGAGGTTCGGCAGTTCGCCGACCGGCACGGGATTGTTGCTGACATAGGCGGCCACCACATCGGCGGTCAGCTCGATCAGCGCATCATTGTTTCTGGAAGGTGTTTCGACAATATCCATGGTCATCAGGCCCCAACAAGAGTTACGTGGTCAGCGCCCTTTTTTACAGGCAGGGCATTGCACGAATTTTGAGCAGGTAGAGTTTCTGCGATTCGTGTCGCGGGCACATCAATGCGACCGAAGAACAAGTAAGTCAATTCGCCCTTTGCATTATATTTGGGAATGTTGATCAACTATTCGGCAATTAGCTTCAATCTTTCGTGCATCATGTAATTTTTCGATATTTTCCCCGCCAAACCGGCAAGGGCTGACGTTACGTCAGCTGATCGTTACATTCGAGATAACTCACAAAGCAGATTTCAATGCTCTGGTTTGCTTTGCCATCGAGCCGACAATCTTGGTTGTTCACATCTGTCCACAAAACCACAGGTTGCCGCTCATCTTTTTTTGCAGGCAACGAGGCGACCGGCTCCGCCGGCTGGCCGCATCAGGTCAATCGCTGGTGGCCGGTCAATACGGGGTGATGTACTTGCCATAGGCCCAGCCGGTGACGAAGGCGCCGTTCTTGGCCGGGTCATGCCAGATCTCACACCAGCGATAACGAACCGTCTGCTGTTGCTTCCATGCCGGCTGATTGGCGATGTCGAGCAGGTTTATGCCGCCAGTGCAGCGTCCGGTCATCTGCAGGACGGTCCCGTTCGGGTATGCGGCCTGCTTCTGGGATGTGCCGGACGGATACTTGCGCACATTGAGCGTGTCGCCGAACGGCACGTTGGCCACTTGCCAAGCCGCGAATACGGTCGCATGAGACTGGCCGGCAAAGACCAGCGTTAGCGAAGCAACGGCGAAAGTCGCAGCAATCCGAGATCGAACAGTCATTATCTTTCCTCCCAACTCATCTCATGGAGCCGGCACCAGCTCTAGGCTGCGGCCCTTGAACCCACCCTGATCAGCGTATTCATTCGCCATTCAAGATAGTTCCCAAGCGAGACGCAATGACCAACACTCCCCGATTTCCGATCGTCAGCCCGCCGACACCCGAGAAGCGGCCGGTTTTCGACACGCATCACGGCATCACGCGAACCGACGAGTATGCCTGGCTGCGGGCCGACAACTGGCAGGAGATGTTTCGGGACCCTTCCCTGCTCGACGCCGGCATCCGTGCCGAACTCGAAGCCGAGAATGCCTACCAGTCGAAGCTGATGGCCGACACTTCAGACCAGCGGAAGCAGCTTTTCAAGGAGATGAAGGCCCGCATCAAGGAAGACGATTCTTCCGTTCCGATGAAAGACGGGCCCTATGCTTATGGTTCTTCCTTCAAGCTCGGCGGCGAGCAGCCGCGCTATTTCCGCATGCCGCGCGACGGCGGAGCTGAACACATACTGCTCGACGGTGACCTGGAGGCGGAAGGCAAGGCCTATTTCCGGCTCGGCGGCGTCGATCATTCGGCAGATCATCGCAAGCTGTTGTGGGCCTTCGACGACAAGGGTTCCGAGTTCTACACGCTGCGCGTGCGCGACCTTGCCGACGGCAAGGAACTGGCGGACCAGATTCCCGCAACCGGCGGTTCGGGCGTGTGGGACGCGGGCAATGACGGGTTCTTCTATACGCGTCTCGACCCCAACCACCGGCCGTCGAAAGTGCTGTTCCACGCATTGGGCCAAGACCCTGAGAACGACCGCCTGATCTATGAGGAAACCGATCCCGGCTTCTTCATGAATGTCGACGGCACCCGCAACAACCGATGGATCATGATCGGCATCAACGATCACGAGACTTCGGAATATCGCCTGCTGAGCGCCAGCGACCCGTTTGCCGAACCCAGGCTGGTTTCGGCGCGCGAGACCGGCCTTCAATACGAGTTGGAGGAAGGCGGCGACATCTTCTTCATCCTGACCAATGCGGACGGCGCCAAGGACTTCAAGATCATGACGGCGCCGGCAAGCGACCCGGTCCGCGCCAACTGGAAGGAACTGGTGGCGCATGAGCCGGGCCGGCTGATCCTGTCGGTCATCGGCTTCAAGGACCATATGGTCCGGCTCGAACGCAAGGAGGGCCTGCCGCGCATCGTCGTGCGCGACCGCGCCAGCGGTGAAGAGCATCTTCTGTCTCTCGACGAGGAGGCTTTCTCGCTCGGCCTGTCGGGTTCCTATGAATACGACACCGAGATCATGCGCTTTTCCTACTCGTCGATGACGACCCCGGCCCAAGTGTTCGACTACAATATGCGCACCCGCGAGCGCGTGTTGCTCAAGACCCAGGAAGTGCCGTCCGGCCATGATGCGGACCATTATGTCACCAGGCGGCTGATGGCGCCCGCCGCCGATGGCGAGCTGGTGCCGATCTCGCTTCTGCACCATCGCGACACGCCGCTCGATGGATCGGCACCTTGCCTGCTCTATGGCTACGGCTCCTACGGCATCACCGTGCCGGCGGCCTTCAACACCAACTGCCTGTCGCTGGTCGACCGCGGCTTCGTCTACGCCATCGCCCACGTCCGTGGCGGCAAGGACAAGGGCTACGGCTGGTACGATGACGGCAAGCGGGAGCACAAGATGAACACCTTCACGGATTTCATCGCCTGTGCGCGCCACCTCGTTTCCGAGCGCTATACCGCGCATGACCGCATGGTCGCGCAAGGCGGCTCGGCCGGCGGTATGCTGATGGGTGCCATCGCCAACATGGCGCCGGAGTGCTTCGGCGGCATCGTCGCCGAGGTTCCGTTCGTCGACGTGCTCACCACCATGCTCGACGCGACCCTGCCGCTGACACCGCCGGAATGGCCGGAATGGGGCAACCCGATCGCGTCGGCCGACGACTACCGCACCATCGCCGCCTACTCGCCCTACGACAATGTCGCGGCCCTCGATTATCCGCCGATCCTGGCGCTCGCCGGCCTCACCGATCCGCGCGTCACCTATTGGGAGCCGGCCAAATGGGTGGCGCGGCTGCGCGACCGCAAGAGCGGCGACAATCCAGTGCTGTTCAAGATCAACATGGACTCCGGCCATGCCGGGGCGTCGGGCCGGTTTTCAAGGCTTGAGGAGATCGCCTATACTTACTCCTTCGCGCTGAAGGTGACGGGAAAGGCGCAGCTTGCCGAGGAAACTCTCCGATGATCGATCTGTCGACATTGATCGCCTACATCGCCGTCGTGCTCGGCTTTGTCTTTATTCCGGGTCCGGCCACGCTGTTGACGATCGCACGGGCAACGAGTTCGGGAACGAAGGTCGGGATCGCAACCGGTGCCGGGATCGCGGCCGGCGACATGTTTCACACGGTCATGGCGATGGTCGGCATCTCGGCGATCATCGCTACGTCGGCGACACTGTTCAGCATCGTAAAATACATCGGCGCGGCCTACCTGGTTTACCTCGGCATTCGCGCGATCATCGAGAAGACGCCGACCGATCCGACCGCCGGCGCGCTCGCGATCCCCGCCGGCAAGGCATTTCGACAGGCTGTCCTGACCGAGGTGCTCAACCCCAAGACCGCGCTTTTCTTCCTCGCATTCCTGCCTCAGTTCGTGCGGCCCGAAAACGGGTCGGCGATACTTCAACTGGCCGTGTTGGGAATTGTATTTGTCGCGCTGGGCCTTTTCAGCACGGTCATCTTTGCGTTATGCGCCGGTCGGCTCGGCAGTTTCCTGCGCCGAAATCCGACAGTGCTGAAATGGCAGGGCAAGGTGGTCGGCGGCATCTACTGCGCCCTGGGTGTCCGCCTGGCCCTGCAGCAACGCTGACAGCGGCCAGCGCGCATCATCCGGCAGGCATGATGATCATGACTTTTTGAATTCCAAGCCGCTCATTTCCACTCGCAATTGCGACGCTCGCGCGCTACCCAAAGCACGATTTTCCTGGGGCAACAAAGCCCACGCTCGCACAAAGGTCCATTATGCTGCTCGTCGACGTCTATCTCGACAAATCGCCCATCCAGGGTATCGGCGTCTTTGCCAAGAACCACATTGCCAAGGGCACGCTGGTCTGGAAGCTCGACCCTCGGTTCGACCGGATCATCGACGTCGAGACCTATGAAGGCGAGACCGGGCCGGTGAAGAACTATCTCGACCGCTATTCCTACCCCGACCGGCGCGATCCGGCCTTTATCGTCTTTGAAGCCGACGACGCCCGCTACATGAACCATGACGACGAGCCGAATTGCGATGTCTCGTCACCCGAGGAAACCTACGCCTTGCGCGACATCGCTCCGGGCGAGGAGATGACATGCAATTACAACCATTTCTTCGAGGCAGGCTTCGATTTCCTGGGCGACCGCCATCCGTAGTCGATAATTAGCCCGCCGGTTTCTTGCGTGCGGGATAACCGTTCGGGTGCGGCGGTACTGCCTTGAGATAGGCAGCAATCGCTGCCCGATCCTCTGGTGCCAGCTCAGCCATGTTGCGCTGCACGTCGACCATCGCGCCGCCAACGGAATCGAAATCAGGCGTGAAGCCGGTTTCGAGGTAGTTGGCGATATCGCCTGCGGACCAGCTGCCGATACCCCCCTCACCCGAAGTGACGTTCGGCACGACGCCCGAGCCTTCGGCGGCCACGGCACCCGCCAGCCATTCGCCCTTCTTCGTCCCACCCGCCAAATCCCGCGGCGTGTGGCATTCGCCGCAATGGCCCGGTCCTTCGACTAGGTAGCGGCCGGCCATCACCGGCTCAGGCGTGCCAACGGGCAAGGCAACAACAGGCTGGTGGCTGAGATAGAGCAGCTTCCACAGGCCGATGCCGCGACGGACGTTGAAAGGGAAACCGAGCGAATTGGCCGGCGCCTTGCCGGCGACGGCGGGCAGCGTCTTGAGGAAGGCATAAAGGTCGGCGATGTCCGACGGCTTCATGCGGGCGTAGGACGCGTAGGGAAAGGCCGGATAAAAATGCTCGCCGGACGGTGACACGCCCTTGAGCATGGCGTTGGCGAGATCCTCGACCGACCACGCACCGATGCCGTCCTTGGGATCTTGCGAAATGTTGGGCGGCACGAAAGTGCCGAACGGCGTCTTGAGCTCGAGGCCGCCGACGAGCTGGAGCCGCGCATCACCCTGTGAGCCCGGCTTTGCGTGGCAGGAGGTGCAGCCGCCGGCATAGAAAATACGCTTGCCCCGGCTAGCATCGCCCGGCCCGAGTTGCGCCACGGCCGCCGCATCCAGTTTGACCGGTGCCGACAGAAACCAACCGGCAGCCGCGCCGACGCCGCCCAGAATAAGGGCCGCGCCGACGAGCTTTTTCAGCCATGCCATATCAGGCAATCAGCTCTTCTTGATCCTGTAGCCCTGGTGGCAGGTGCCGCAGTCCGAACCGATGGCGCCAACTTGCGCCTTCAGCGCGTCGACATCGGCGGGAGCCGCCGCGACCGCCGCTTTGACGTCGGCGAGATACTTGTCCTCGGCGGCCTTGAAGCCGGCCGTGTCTTCCCAGATTTTCGGGCCTGCCGTCGTGTCGCCGGTATCGCTGCCTTTCGGGAACAACGCGTCGACATCGAACTTCTCGGCGTTCGCCTGCAGCGCCTGCAACTGCGTCAGCACGGCAGCGGCATCAAAGGGCTCATCGCCCTTGGCCACTTTCGACAGGCCGCCGACGATCTTTCCGCGCTCCTTCATCAGAGCCTGCCGGTCGAGGATCGGATCGGCAAAGGCCGCCGAACCGGCGAAGGCGAGCATTGAGATGGCGATGACAAGCTTTCTCATTCATTTGGCTCCATGATGAAGGCATTTCAGGACAGGACGTTAACGGATGCGGTGGGCGAATTATTCCCTTTGCCCGGACGATTTTTGCCGGGCCTTCGCAGCCGCCGACATCGCTACAGAAAAAGAAAAGCCCCGGGATTGCCGGGGCCTTTCTGACGATCGATCACTTCGCCTTTTCGTACAGTTCCAGCACATGATCCCAGTTGATCAGGCTGTCGACGAAGGCCTCGAGATATTTCGGGCGAGCGTTGCGATAGTCGATGTAATAGGAGTGCTCCCAAACGTCGACGCCGAGGATCGGCGAGGCGCCATGAACGAGCGGGTTTTCGCCGTTCGGGGTCTTCGAGATCGCCAGTTTGCCGTCCTTGACCGAAACCCAGGCCCAGCCCGAACCGAACTGCGTCGTGCCGGCGGCGATGAAATCAGCCTTGAACTTGTCGTAGCCACCGAGGTCGCTGTCGACCGCCTTCTGCAGTGCGCCAGGCAGCTTGTTGCCGCCGCCGCCCTTCTTCATCCACTTCCAGAAATGGATGTGGTTGTAGTGCTGGGCTGCATTGTTGAAGAGGCCGGCATTCTTGCCGAACGACTGCTTGACCACCTCTTCGACCGACAGATCGCCAAGGCCGGCTTCCGCGGCCAGCTTGTTGCCGTTGTCGACATAGGCCTTGTGGTGCTTGTCGTGGTGATACTCCAGCGTCTCTTTCGACATGTAGGGCTGCAAGGCCTCATAGTCGTAGGGCAGAGCGGGCAATTCAAAAGCCATGGGTAGTACTCCCTCGTGGAAAAATCCGGTGTGGATACCGGATTAAGATAGGTCTGGATTGAGCTGGAACAACTCCGGAAGTGAAGCGCCGGCACCCTTTCTAAGCGGGTTCTGGAAAACTGTCACACGGTTTTCCCGCGACGAACCGCGCAGCGACAAAAAGGCCAGGCTGGCGCATCAGCCAGCCGACGTCGAATGCGCCCAGTCCCAATAGAGCTCGCGCGCCTTCTTGGCCACCGGCCCGGGTTGCAAATCGCGATCCTCGATGCGCGTGATCGGCACCACCTTGGAGTGATTGCCGGTCGAGAAAATTTCGTCCGCTTCGAGGAAATCGCGCACCGACAGCGTCTTTTCCGTCGTCTTGAAACCGTACTCGCCCAGCAGCGTCATCGTGCGCGAGCGGGTGATGCCGGACAGGAAGGTGCCGTTCGGCGCCGGCGTCAGCACGTGGCCATCCTTGACCAGGAAGATGTTGGAGCTTCCGGTCTCGGCGACATTGCCCAGCATGTCCAGCACCAGCGCATTGTCGAAGCCGCGGATCTTGGCTTCAAGGATGGCGCGGCCATTGTTGGGGTAGAGGCAACCGGCCTTGGCATTGGTCGGCATGGTTTCGATGGTCGGACGCCGGAACGGCGACACGGTCACCGAAAACCCGGTCGGCGAGATCATCGGCGATTCGTAGAGGCAGAGGCAGAAACGGGTCGATGCGGGGTCAGCCGGCACACCCATATAGCCGCCATGCTCGGCCCAGTACATCGGCCTGATATAGACCGCCGTCTTGCCGTCGAATTTCTTCAATCCGTCCCAGGTCAGCCCGACGATCTGTTCTGGCGTCATGGTCGGCTTAAGGCCGAGCGCGATCGCCGAGGCATTCACCCGCCGGGCATGGAGATCGAGGTCGGGCGCCACGCCCTCGAACCAGCGCGCCCCGTCGAACACGCTGGTCCCGAGCCACATGGCGTGGCTGCGCGGCCCAAGGATGGCGACGTTGCCCTCGTACCAGTCGCCGTCGACGAAAGTCCATGTCGCGGATTGCGCCGTTGCCGCCAGTGTCATCGCGTTGTCCCGTTCCGATCAATCTTGTGTGACAACATTGGATGATGCTTTGGCCGCTGCCGTCAACGGGCATCGGGGAGTTTTGTTGAGGCCAGCGACAGGCGTGATGCAATCAAGGCTTGCACCTTGCCCCGCCTCGCCTCAAAACTGTCGCCATGCAATACGCTGCCTATGTTTTCGACGCCTACGGTACGCTGTTCGACGTGCATGCCGCCGTGCGCCGCCATGCCGACCGGATCGGGCCCGATGGCCAGCTGCTGTCCGAAATCTGGCGCGCCAAGCAGCTCGAATATTCCTGGGTGCGCACGCTGATGGGCGCCTATTCCGATTTCTGGCAGTTGACCGAACAGGCGCTCGACTTCGCCTTGCGCAAGGTCCCTTCGGCCGATCCAAGCCTCAAGGCCAAGCTGCTGGAAGCCTACTGGCGGCTGGATTGCTACCCGGAAGTGCCGGCCGTGCTGAAGGCGCTCAAGGCCTCGGGAGCCAGGCTGGCGATCCTCTCCAACGGCTCGCCGGAAATGCTGGAAGCGGCGGTCAAGTCCGCTGCGCTCGACCAGGTCCTGGACGATATCTATTCGGTCGATGCGGTGCGGCGTTTCAAGACCGATCCGGCGGTCTACGACATGGTCGCCACCGGCTGGCGCCTCTATCCCGGCGCGGTGTCCTTCCAGTCCTCCAACCGCTGGGACATTGCGGGCGCCACCAAATTCGGCTTCCGCACGGTGTGGATCAACCGCTCCAACCAGCCCGAGGAATATCGGGACTTCCCGCCGGCACTGATCCTGCCAACCCTCGAAGCGTTGGTGCCTGGCACCTAGGCAACAAGCTGTGGCCCCAGCGCCACAGTGGCGGCGCAGTCACAGCTTCGCCTTTGTTTGTCCACGTTCGGGCCAGAATCGGAACCGCCTATCGCCTCAGGTGTTGTCAGGCACCCGTAACAGCGGTCGGCGTATTGACGCTTTGTTGCGATTTGAGTCTTAAAGAAGGCAATCATGTCCATAACCGAAATCGAATCCTACCGCCTGAGCCGTCGCGGCTTTCTGAACGCCGCAGCATTAGGCGCCGCCTCGATCGCGGTTTCCGCATGCGCCACTACAGGGCCGGGCCCGGTCGAGCCGCCGCCGCCAGCCTATGTTGAACCGCCTCTGCCCGACTACGCGACGATGTATGCGGCCGTCAGCGATGGCGGTTTCGACCTTCCGGCCATACCGTTCGAAAGAATCGATCCGCAGTACCTGCGCCAGATCGTGCCCGATCCGACGGGGCAGAAGCCTGGCACCATCGTCGTCGATACGACCGGACATCATCTCTATCTGGTGCGACCGGGCGGCCAGGCGATCCGCTATGGTGTCGGCCTCGGCCGCGCCGGCTTTGAATGGTCTGGCGATGCCGTCGTCCAGTGGAAGCAGAAGTGGCCGAAATGGACGCCGCCGGATGAAATGATCGCCCGGCAGCCGGAATTGAAGCCATACAGCGCCGACAATGGCGGCATGCCCGGCGGGCTGAAGAACCCGCTCGGTGCGCGCGCGCTCTATCTTTTCCAGGGCAACGTCGACACGCTCTACCGCTTGCACGGTTCGCCGGAATGGAAATCGATCGGCAAGTCGGTTTCGTCAGGCTGCGTTCGTTTCATGAACCAGGACATCATCGATCTCTATGATCGCGTGCCCCAGAAGACGCCGGTCATCGTGACCGCTGATATCGGCCAGGCAATGGCGGCGACGGCCAACCGCAAGGCTATCCCGATCGATTCCGGCGTGCCGGACGGATCGATCCTGCTCGGACCCGTCAAGGCGGTCACCAACGCGATCTTCTGAGTTGGCCATCTGCGGAGCTGCTTAGCGCCACGCGTCCAAGGGCACGCGCGGCGCTGTAGCAGCGGAGCCTTTAACTCTTTGTTTTGACGCAATTCCCCAGGGAAAGCGCTACGCGCTTTTCCCCCGAAACCGTCCACATTTCCTGGAATCGCTCTGGCTCTGGCCTACAATTCAGCGGCCCCGCGACAGGCTCCCCAGTATCCCGCGCACGATCGCGCGTCCGACCGACGAACCGACCGAGCGCACCACCGACTTGATTGCGGCCTCGGCCACCGTCTGGCGATTGGAGGGGCGCGGCGCCGGCGCGCGGCGGCCACCCGACTGCGACGGCGGATCGTCATTGCCAAAACCCGGAATGGTCCAGCGCGAGCCGCCAGTGCCGGCCTGCTGTGCCTGCGCTTCGGCGTCTTGCGCCTCCTTGGCCTTCTTCTGCAGCATCTCGAAGGCCGATTCGCGGTCGATGACCTCGTCGTACTGTCCGGTGACGGGGCTTTCCGCGATCAGCTTTTGCCGCTCGGCGGGAGTTATCGGCCCGAGCCGCGACGACGGCGGACGGATCAAGGTGCGTTGAACCATGGACGGAATGCCTTTGGCCTCCAGCGTCGAGACCAGCGCTTCGCCGGTGGCGAGCTGGGTGATGGCGACGGCGCAATCGAAATCGGGATTGGGACGGAACGTTTCCGCTGCCGTCCTCACCGCCTGCTGCTCACGCGGCGTATAGGCGCGCAGCGCGTGCTGGACGCGATTGCCGAGCTGGGCCAGAACCTTTTCAGGGATATCCAGAGGGTTCTGCGTGACGAAATAGACGCCGACACCTTTCGAGCGGATCAGGCGGACGACTTGTTCGACGCGGTCGATCAGCACTTTCGGCGCTTCGTCGAACAGAAGATGCGCCTCGTCGAAGAAGAACACCAGCTTCGGCTTGTCGGGATCGCCGACTTCCGGCAACACCTCGAAGAGTTCCGACATCAGCCACAACAGGAAGGTCGCGTAGAGCCGCGGGTTCATCATCAGCTTGTCGGCGGCAAGCACGCTGATCGCACCGCGCCCATCACGCGTGGTGCGCATGATGTCGGAAATCCGCAGTGCCGGCTCGCCGAAGAAATGCGCGGCACCTTGCTGCTCCAGCACCAGCAGCGTGCGCTGGATTGCTCCCACGGAAGGCTTGGTCACATTGCCGTAGCGCGAGCCGATCTCGTCGGCGCGCTGGGCGATGTTGGAGAGCAGCGCCTGAAGATCCTTCATGTCGAGCAGCAGCAGTCCTTCCTCGTCGGCCAGACGGAAGGCGATGTTCATGATGCCTTCCTGCGCCTCGGTGAGGTTCATCAGGCGCGACAATAGCAGCGGCCCCATTTCGGAGACGGTGGCGCGGATCGGATGCCCCTGCTCGCCGAACAGGTCCCAGAAGATGACCGGAAACTCCTGGAAATCATAGCGGTCGAGCTTGACCTGCGCGGCCCGCTTGACCAGGAAATCCTGCGCCGTGCCCATCATGGAAATGCCGGACAGGTCGCCCTTGATGTCGGCGCAGAACACCGGCACGCCGGCATTCGAAAAACCTTCGGCCAGGATCTGCAAGGTAACGGTCTTGCCGGTGCCGGTCGCACCGGTCACCAAGCCATGGCGATTCCCATATTGCAGCAACAGCTGCTCGGCGCGCTGATAGCTGTCGTCGGGCTTGCGGCTGGCGCCGATAAAAATACTGGTGTCGTCAGCCATATCCAGGGTCTCCGCAAACTGATGTGTCAAAAAGCCAGCCTTTGCCCGAAGGTATAGTGAGGCTGTTGCACAGCGACAAGCCGATCATCTAGATCGGGGCCGATCATCCAAAGCGGGCCAATCGTCCCAATCGGACCCATCGCCGAAATCGGATTTTTCGAACTTGCGGATTTCACTGGTGTTTGGCAATCGTCCATGGTTCGTCCATGCAAGCCGCCCTATATCTGGTGGATCGCATTCGGACCTCTACGTGCATTGCGATAACCGGTCGGGGACCGTAGACTGAAGCGCCCGGCTGGTGCGGCCACATAAACGAGGAAGATGGATGGGCGCCGGAGCCTTGACCAAGGATGTTGAACCCATGAACGCCGAGCGTCAGCGTTGGCTGGCCCTGGCGGAAAAGGCGTTGGCCGGCGCATCCTTCGAGGAAAAGCTGGTCTCGCACACCGACGACACCATCCGCATCGAGCCCCTCTACGATCGTGCTACCAGAACAGAGCCGATCGTGCGCGCAAATCCCCGATCGCCCTGGATTGTCAGCCAGCGCGTCGACGACCCCGATGTCGATCGCGCCAAGGCGCAGGTTCTGGATGATATCGCGCAGGGCGCGACGGGATTGTCGCTCGTCTTCGAAGGTGCTCCGAACGCATTCGGCTACGGTCTGCCGAGGACCGCACAGGCGCTGGAAACGGTGCTGGAGGGTGTGCCCCTCAACCGGATCCAGATTCGCATCGATACCCATCCGTGGAGCCGCCCCATGGCCGACTGGCTGGTGGCGTTCCTGAGCAAGCGCCGCTCCGATCCGGCAAAGCTCAACCTGTCGTTCGGCATCGATCCGGCGGCTATCCTGGCCGGTACCGGCCGGCTGCGCATGTCGATCGAGGCGCTGCAGGAATCGATGCCGCAATCGCTGGCGCATTTCTTCTCGATGGGCGTTCCCGGCGTGCTGCTGGAAGCGGACGGTCGCGTCTTCCACAATGCCGGCGCCACGGAAGCGCAGGAACTCGGCATCATGCTGGCTTCGGCGGTCTCGTATCTGAGAATGTTCGAGAAAGCGCGGCAGCCGCTCGTCTATGCGGCACCGCATATCGGCTTCGCGCTCAGCGTCGACCAGGACCAGTTCCTGTCGATGGCCAAGGTCCGGGCGCTGCGCAGACTGTGGGCACGGGTGCAGGAAGCCTGCTCGATCCCCAATTCCACGGCCAACATCCATGCCGAGACATCATTTCGCATGATGACGGCATTGGACCCCGAGACCAACATCCTGCGCACGACGATCGGCTGCTTCGCCGCGGCCGCGGGGGGAGCCGATTCGATCTCCATCCTGCCGCATACGATCGCGCATGGCCTGCCGGCGGCTTTTGCCCGCCGCGTCGCGCGCAACGCGCAGCTGATCATGGCCAATGAAAGCCATGTCGATCACGTCGCCGATCCCGCCTATGGATCCGGCGCGGTCGAAACGCTGACGGCAGACCTTTGCGAAGCTGCCTGGGCGGAGTTGCAAACGATCGAAGCCGAAGGGGGCGTATTGTTCAGCCTTCGGGACGGACACATCCAGAAGCGCGTTCGCGCTGCCGCCGCCCGTCGCGACGCCGCCTTCAAGTCCGGCGAGCGAGCCATCATCGGCACAACACTCTATCCGCAGAAGAGCGAGCGTCCGGTCGAGACGCTGGACGCGGAGCAGCGGCCTGCCTTCACCGAAGGTGTCGTCCTGTGCGAACCGCTGTTTCCGGCCCGCATCGACCAATCCATCGGGGCAGCCTCTTGATCCCGGATTTCAGTCAGATCGGCTGGGTGTCGCCGCGCCGCGCGCCGGTCGAGGTCAAGGGCCAGCGGACGACGCCGGAAGGGCTTGTCGTCAAGCATCTCTACAATCAGGGCGACCTCAAGGGCCTGCCGCATCTCGACACCTATCCAGGCCTGCCGCCCTTCGTGCGCGGCCCCTACCCGACCATGTATGTCCAGCAGCCCTGGACGATCCGGCAATATGCCGGTTTCTCCACGGCCGAAGAGTCCAACGCGTTTTACCGGCGCAATCTTGCCGCCGGTCAGAAAGGCTTGTCTGTCGCCTTCGATCTGGCCACGCATCGCGGCTATGACAGCGACCATCCGCGCGTTTCCGGCGATGTCGGCATGGCTGGTGTCGCCATCGATTCCATCCTCGACATGCGGCAGTTGTTCGACGGCATTCCACTCGGCGACATGACGGTGTCGATGACGATGAACGGGGCGGTGCTGCCGATCATGGCGCTCTACATCGTCGCGGCTGAGGAACAGGGCGTTGCACAGAAGGATCTGGCCGGGACCATTCAGAACGACATTCTGAAGGAGTTCATGGTCCGCAACACCTACATCTATCCGCCAAAGCCCTCGATGCGGATCGTTTCGGACATCTTCTCCTACACATCGAAGAATATGCCGAAATTCAACTCGATATCGATCTCCGGYTACCACATGCAGGAAGCCGGCGCGACCGCCGACCTGGAGCTTGCCTATACGATCGCCGACGGCATCGAATATGCCCGCGCCGGTGTCGCGGCGGGGCTCGATATCGACCGTTTCGCGCCACGCCTGTCGTTCTTCTGGGCGATCGGCATGAACTTCTTCATGGAAGTCGCCAAGCTCAGGGCCGCGCGCCTGCTGTGGGCGACACTGATGAAGAAGAATTTTGCGCCGAAGGACGAGCGCTCGCTGTCGCTGCGCACCCATTGCCAGACGTCCGGCTGGTCGCTGACGGCGCAGGACCCCTACAACAACATCATCCGCACCATGATCGAGGCGATGGCGGCCACGCAGGGCCACACCCAATCACTGCACACCAACTCTTTCGACGAAGCGATGGCGCTGCCGACCGACCATTCGGCGCGCATCGCCCGCAACACGCAGCTCATCCTGCAAAAGGAATCCGGCACCACGCGCATCATCGACCCGTGGGGCGGATCGGCCTATCTCGAACGGCTGACGCACGATCTGGCGGCACGCGCGCTTGCCCATATCGAGGAAGTCGAGGCTCTCGGTGGCATGGCCGCCGCGACCGAACAAGGCATTCCGAAGCTGCGCATCGAGGAGGCGGCGGCGCGCACGCAGGCACGCATCGATTCCGGCGAACAGATGCTGGTCGGCGTCAATGCGCATCGCCCCGAGAACGACATCAAGGTCGACGTGCTGAAGATCGACAATGCCGAGGTCCGGGCCCGGCAATTGTCGAAGCTGCAACGGCTGAAGGGCACACGCGAGGTCGCCGCGGTGGAGAGCGCACTCGATGCGCTGACCCGCGCCGCACAGGGCAATGAGAACCTGCTGGAATTCGCCATCCGCGCCGCGCGCGCCAATGCGACAGTCGGCGAGATTTCGTTTGCGCTCGAAAGAGCCTTTGGCCGCCACGTTGCGACGGTGCAGACCATTTCCGGCGTCTATCGCAAGGCGCTTGGCGACAATGCCGTGGTCGACGGGCTGCAGGACAAGCTTAGCGCCTTCGAGAAGAAAAACGGCGTCAAGCCGCGCATCCTCGTTGCCAAGATGGGACAGGATGGCCACGACCGTGGGCAGAAGGTGATCGCCACCGCCTTCGCCGATCTCGGCTTCGACGTCACCGTCGGCGCGATGTTCCAGACGCCGGAAGAGATCGCGAAACTGGCGGTCCAGCACGATGTCCATGTCATCGGCGCCTCGTCGCTGGCGGCGGGGCACCTGACGCTGATCCCCGAATTGCGCGACGCGCTTAAAAAGCTCGGCCGTGGCGACATGCTGATTGTGGCCGGCGGCGTCATCCCACCGCAGGATTATGAGGCGGTTCTGCAAGCCGGCGCGGCGGAAATCTTCCCGCCGGGAACGGTTATTCCGGAGGCGGCGGACCGGCTGATGGATCGGCTGCTGTCGACCCAATAGGTCTGTTATAATCCTTGTTGCAACATGCCGCCAATCGAGTTATAATTGGCGTTGCAACAGGATAATCCGTCATGAACACGACCATTCGCAAGATCGGCAATTCCGAAGGTGTGATCCTGCCGAAGGAACTGCTTGAACGTCTGAATATGAAGACGGGTGATCAGCTTCAGATCGTCGAAACGGACAAGGGCATTGCCCTTGAGCCGGTGGACGACAGTTTCGAGCGGCAGATGGAAGCGGCCCGCAAGGTCATGGACAAGTACAAGGTCGCGCTTCAGAAGCTCGCAGAATGAGCTGGGAGTTTCTGTCGCGTCGCGCAGTCGAAGCGATGCATGCCGAGCAACTGCGCAGGCATGGCGGAGCACAGGGTTTGAGAGATGAGAACGCTCTTGAATCGGCGCTCGCCCGCGCGGAGAACAAGGCCAGCTATGAAGACCCTTCGGTTGAGGATCTCGCAGCCGCCTATGTCTTCGGCATTGCCAGGAATCATGCCTTTGTCGATGGCAACAAGCGGACTGCCATCGTTGCCGCCGGCGCATTTTTGATTGTGAACGGCCACGTCATCACAGCCGACAACGGCACGCTCTACGAATTCGTCATCGCCGTTGCATCAGGCGAGATAGACGAAGCAGGAGCGGCGGCGTTCTTCCGCGACCACGTCGTCAAGCTCGAAGACTAACTGTCCGAGAGCTTGACGATTTCCCATTCCTTGCCGTTGACCGTGACGACCTCGCCGACCTTCTTGCCGAACAGGGCTACGGCCATTGGCGAGACATGTGAAATGCTGCCCTTGGCCGGATCTGCCTCGTCCTCGCCGACGATCTTCCAATGCACCTTCTTGCTGTCATCGCCTTCCAGCGTGACCCCCATGCCGAAGCGTACGACATCGCTGTCGGGCTCCGGTACCGAAAGCTCGGCGTTTTCGCGCCTGGCCGTCCAGTAGCGCAGGTCGCGCGACACGACCGCGATGCGCTCGCGGTCGGCTTTCCTCTCGGCTTTCGCCAGGACATCGCGCAGATCGGCCAGATTGTCCTCGATCTGCGCCAGACCGCGCTCGGTCACCAGGTTGCGGTGCGTGCTGATCGGCCGTTCGCCGACGCCGGCGATGGCATTTTCGCTGTCTTCTTCGCGGGTGAAAGCTCTGCTCATTTCCTGAACCTAGGCCTCGAGTGGCTGCTCGACAAGCCATTGTCGATACGTCGCGAAGCGGAACAGGGCGTCTGGCACGATTCCTGCGGTGTCAGGGCTGACACTGCGCTGTCGGGGTTGAACACTGGGATTCTGTGCCGATGTTGAACAGGCGAACACTGCTGACCGGAACCGCCGGCTTTGCCGTCATGGGCCTTTCGCTCGGCAAGGCAATGGCCGCCAGCCTGGCCGGCATCGAAAAAGCCTTGATGCGCGGCTCGATCAACGCCACCGAGCTTGGCGTGCAGCCCGGCACTTTCGACGACCAGAGCAAGGCCTTCGCCAAGCTGCTGCGTGACGCGAACGAGCGCGACATACTGGTGTTCCTGCCGGCGGGCAGCTATGTGGTGTCCAACCTGTCGCTGCCCAGCCGCGTGCGTCTTTCCGGCGTGCCGGGGGCAACACGGATCGTCTATGGCGGCGACGGCCACCTCTTCATGACCGAACAGGCCGACCATATCGAACTGAGCGGGCTGGTCTTCGACGGTTCGAACCGTTCGATGGGCGACTATGCGCAAGGACTGCTCGATCTGCGCCGGGTCGCGCATCTCGTCGTCGACAATTGCCAGATAACCGGCAGCGGCAAGAACGGACTGGCCTTGGAACATGCGGCAGGCCGCATCGAACGCTCCGACATATCGGGCGCGGCGGACGCCGGCATCTATTCGGTCGAGGCGGCTGGACTGGCGATCACAGGCAATACCGTTTCGGACTGCGCCAATGGCGGCATCCTCGTACACCGCTGGCAGGCGGCGGAAGACGGCACCATGGTCACCGGCAACCGTGTCGAACGCATCGGCGCGCGCAGCGGCGGAACCGGCCAGAACGGCAATGGCATCAACGCCTTCCGCGCCGGCAATGTCATCATCTCGGGCAATGTCGTTTCGGACTGCGCTTTTTCGGCGATCCGCGCCAACAGTTCGAGCAATCTGCAGATTTCAGGCAACACCTGCTCGCGCTCGGGCGAAACCGCGGTCTATTCCGAATTCTCCTTCGAGGGTGCCGTCATCAGCAACAACATCGTCGATGGCGCGGCCAACGGCATCTCGATCGTCAACTTCAACGAAGGCGGCCGCATGGGTGTCTGCTCGGGCAACATCGTGCGCAATCTGTCGACCAGCGGCCCCTACACCGCCGATCCGCCCGGCTTCGGCGTCGGCATTGCCGTCGAAGCCGACACCATCGCGTCCAACAACGTCATCGAGAGCGCGCCGCTCTACGGCATGTCGATCGGCTGGGGGCCGTATCTGCGCAATGTGGTGGCCACGGGCAACATCATCCGCAAGGCAGGCACCGGCATTGTCGTCAGCGTGGTCGAGGGCGCCGGCACGGCCGTCATCTCCGACAACGTCATCGACGGCGCGTTGAACGGCGCCGTCATCGGCCAGCGCTGGGCCGAGCCGGTGACATCAGACCTCACCCAGTCAAGCAATAGCGGCTTTGCGCATCTGACGGTTGAGCGCAACCGTGTCAGCTGAGAGCAATTTTCAATTCAAGGCTGGCGTCGGCCTCAGCGCCCCGACCTTGGCGCCGATCCGGCTTTCGATCGGGGCGTTCGCCAGTTCGAGCAGCTTCACCGCCACGGCCTCGTCGGCACGCAACAGCCTGGCAAGGACGGCGGCCGCCATGGCCTCGCCGGCGCGGCCGGCACCATCATCGCATTTGATCGCTATGCCGAGGCCAAGTTCAGGTATCGCGCTGCAGTGGACACCTTCGGCACCGCCTTTTGCAAAGATCCGGCCAGGCGCTGCTTCCATCAAAGCGACATCGGCGCGGCCGGTGCCAGCGACGAAAAAGGGCTCTGCCATGCAGGCCGCAAACAGCCGCTTCGCCGCCTTGGCCCGTTCTGGACCAAAACCTGATGTCGTCGCCATACGGGCAAAGCCGAGCGCGAAACTCTTGAGCGGCACTGCATAGGTGGGGATCGAGCAGCCATCGGTCGCCCGCTCATCCGGGCCATGGACAGCGCCGGTAACTGCCTGCATGGCGTCGCGCACCATTTCCTGCAAGCCATGTCCGGCCTTGACGTAGCCACCGTGCTCAATGCCCGAGTGGACGCAGGTGCAGAGGAAGCCGGAGTGCTTGCCGGAGCAATTGTTGTGCAGCGCGTTGGGCGAACTGCCGGCGCGCGCGAGCGCGATCTCCGCGTCATGGTTTGAGGGCCAATGCGCGCCGCATTCGAGCGCCGAGCCGTCCAACCCTGCCCTGGCCAGCATGGACCGCGCCAGTTCGACATGCGCCGGCTCGCCGGAATGGGAGGCGCAGGCCAGCGCCAGTTCGCGGTTGCCGAAGCCATAGGCATCAGCAGCACCCGTTTCGACCAGCGGCAAGGCCTGGATCACCTTGACCGCCGAGCGCGGAAACACCGGCTTCGAGGTATCGCCGATCTCCAGGACCGGCTTGCCGTCGGCATCGAAGACCGCGACGGCACCCCGATGCACGCTCTCGACGATCGCGCCGCGCAGAACCTCGATCAGAACCGGATTTGTCATGTCACCTCCCGTAAATGCGGGCGGTTTACCTGATCCGGTCGAGAATGGAAACGTAGTTGGCGACCGCCGCGCCACCCATGTTGAAGATGCCGCCAAGCTTTGCGCCTGGCACCTGGATGCCGCCGGCTTCGCCGACGAGCTGCATGGCGGTCAAGACATGCATGGAGACACCAGTGGCGCCGATCGGGTGGCCCTTGGCCTTCAGCCCGCCGGAGGGATTGACCGGCAGGCGGCCGTCCTTGGCCGTCGTGCCGTCCAGCGCCAGTCTGGCGCCCTCGCCAGGCTTGGCCAGCCCCATCGCCTCGTACTCGATCAGTTCGGCGATGGTGAAGCAGTCATGTGTCTCGACAAAGGAGAGATCGTCGAGTGTTATGCCGGCGTTCTTCAGCGCCTTGCCCCAAGCCTGCTCGCAACCTTCGAAGGACAGGATGTCGCGCTTCGACATCGGCAGGAAATCCTGCACGTGCTCGTTGGCGCGGAAGGCGACGGCGCGACGCATCTTCAGCGCGGTTGCCGTATCGGCAAGGATAAGGGCGGCAGCACCATCCGAAACCAGCGAGCAGTCGGTGCGCTTCAAAGGCCCGGCAACGAAAGGGTTCTTCTCGCTCTCCTGCCGGCAGAACTCGTAACCAAAATCCTTGCGCATCTGTGCGTAGGGATTGTCGACGCCGTTCTTGTGGTTCTTGGCGGCGATCATGGCCAGCGCATCCGACTGGTCGCCATAGCGCTGGAAATAGGCCTGCGCGATCTTGCCGAAGACGCCGGCGAAACCGGCAGGCGTCTCGCCATCCTCCGGCAGATAGGACGCTTTCAGCAGGTTCTTGCCGATCTCCGGTCCCGGCGTCGTCGTCATCTGCTCGGCGCCGACCACCAGCACGATGCGGGCGGCATTGGCATCGATGGCGCGGATGCCTTGTCTGACCGCCGCCGATCCCGTGGCGCAAGCGTTCTCGACGCGCGTCGCCGGCTTGAAGCGCAGCCGGTCGTCGGCCTGAAGCACCAGGCTGGCGGTGAAATCCTGCGCCGAAAAGCCGGCGTTGAAATGGCCGAGCACGATCTCGTCGACCTCGTCCGGACCGATGCCGGCGTGGTCGAGCGCGTCCGTCGCGACCTTGACGATCAGGTTCTCGAGAGTCTCGCCTTCGAGCTTGCCGAAGCGCGAATGCGCCCAGCCAACGATGCATGCGGTCATGGCGGTCTCCATCCTTGGCGCCAGCCTAGCCTATGGGCTCATGGCGCAGTTCGCGTTATTGTTCAAATATAAACATTCTCGGCTAAGCCGTGAAGGGCCGGAAGCCGACAATCGTTTGGTACAGGTCGCGGCGGCGTCGATTTTTTGTTGATTGACCCGTCAATAAAAAATAATCTCCGCGCAAAAATCGGGAACGACATGCCAAAAGTCGGAATGGAGCCACTGCGCCGCAAGGCGCTCATCGACGCGACGATCTCGGCGATCGGCGAGCGCGGCTCGCTTGACGTAACCATGTCCGAGATCGCCGGCCGTGCCGGAGTGTCGTCTGCGCTAGCCCATCACTATTTCGGTGCCAAGGACGAGCTGCTGCTGGCGACGATGCGGCACATCCTGGCCGAACTGACCATCGACATGCGCCGCGCCCTGCAATCCGCCGCTTCCCCGCGAGAACGCGTTTCTGCCGTGGTTGCCGTCAACTTCTCCGAGATCCAGTTCCAACCGGAAACCATCGCCGCCTGGCTCGCATTCTATGTCGAGGCGCAGAAATCGTCCGCGCTGCGCCGGTTGCTCAGGGTCTATGCACGGAGGCTGCACTCGAACCTGATGAGCGGGCTGACCGGCATCCTGCCCAGGGCAGAGGCCGACCGCGCAGCCGAAGCGACGGCGGCGATGATCGACGGGCTCTACATCAGGCGTGCGCTGAAGGATGGCGTGCCCGACGCCGCGACCGCGATCGCGCTGGTCGAGGACTATCTCGAAACCAAACTCGGCGAGCGGCGCAAACAGTGACAATGAAGCGACCCAATTTCCTGATCGTCATGGTCGATCAGCTCAACGGGACTTTTTTTCCCGATGGGCCGGCGGCGTTTCTGCACGCACCGCATCTGAAAGCGTTGGCGGCGCGTTCGGCACGCTTTGCCAACAACTACACGGCCTCGCCGCTCTGCGCGCCGGGCCGCGCCTCGTTCATGAGCGGCCAGTTGCCATCGCGCACCGAGGTCTATGACAACGCCGCCGAATTCGCCTCGTCGATCCCGACCTTTGCTCACCATCTGCGCGCCGACGGCTATCACACCTGCCTGTCAGGCAAGATGCATTTCGTCGGACCCGACCAGTTGCATGGCTTCGAGGAACGGCTGACCACCGACATCTATCCCGCCGATTTCGGCTGGACGCCGGACTACCGCAAGCCCGGCGAGCGCATCGACTGGTGGTACCACAATCTGGGTTCGGTGACCGGCGCCGGCGTCGCCGAAATATCAAACCAGATGGAGTATGACGACGAGGTCGCCTTCCATGCGGTGCAGAAACTCTACGACTTCGCCCGCGTCTCCGACGATGCGTCACACCGGCCCTGGTGCCTGACCGTTTCCTTCACCCATCCGCACGATCCTTATGTGGCGCGGCGGCAATATTGGGATCTTTACGAGGACTGCCCGGCGCTCGAGCCTGAAGTGGGCTTCATTCCCTACGACCAACAGGATCCGCATTCGAAGCGGCTCTACAAGGCTTCCGACTACGACAGTTTCAACATCACAGCCGAGCAGGTCCGCCGTTCGCGGCGCGGCTACTTCGCCAACATCTCCTATCTCGACGACAAGGTCGGCAAGCTGCTGTCGGTGCTGGAACGCACGAGCATGCTCGACGACACGATTATCCTGTTCTGCTCGGATCACGGCGACATGCTCGGCGAGCGTGGCCTGTGGTTCAAGATGTGCTTCTTCGAGGGCTCGGCGCGGGTGCCGCTGATGATCGCCGGCAAGGGCGTACCAGCAGGGCTGATCGAGACGCCGGTCTCCAATCTCGACGTGACGCCGACACTTTGTGACCTCGCCGGCATCGACATGAGCGCGATCGCGCCATGGACCGATGGCCAGTCGCTGCTGCCGCTGCTGGACGGCAAAAACCGCACCGCACCGGTGCTGATGGAATATGCCGCCGAAGGTTCCAACGCGCCTTTGGTCGCGATCCGCGATGGCCGCTACAAGTTCATCCATTGCGAGATCGATCCGTCACAACTCTATGATACCGAATCCGACCCACATGAGTTGAGCAATCTTGCAGCCGATCCGGCGCATGCCGGTCTGGTGGCGGCTTTCCTGGAAAAGGTCCGGGCGCGCTGGAACATGGGGGCTTTTGACGCCGCCGTGCGCGCCAGCCAGGCGCGGCGCTGGGTGGTCTATCCCGCCCTGCGCAACGGCACGCACTACCCCTGGGAGTTCCAGCCGCTGCAGAAGGCGTCGGAACGCTACATGCGCAACCACATGGATCTCAACGTGCTCGAAGAGCAGAAACGGTTTCCGCGAGGCGAATGATGACAAACCTTCTCGTTCCTTCGCTGGCCCATCTCAAACAGGCCTATGCCGTCACCTCCAGGGCGACGCAGATCACGCCGCTGCTGGAGTCGGCGGCACTTGCCCGCGAGACCGGGGCTGCCCGCGTCTTCATCAAGCCGGAATCGCTGCAATGGGCCGGGTCTTTCAAGGTGCGCGGTGCCTATTGGCGGCTGAAGCAGCTGTCGGCTAACGAAGCGAAAAAGGGCGTCGTCGCCTATTCCTCCGGCAATTTCGCGCAAGGGCTGGCCGCCGCCGGCCAGGCGCTGGGCATTCCGGTCACCATCGTCATGCCGATCGACGCGCCTGCCGCCAAGCGCGATGCCACCGCAGGCTATGGCGCGCGCGTCGTGCTGACCGACCATGGCGAGCGCGCGCGTGAAGAGGTCGCCGCCGCCAAGGCGCGCGAGATCGCCGAGACCGAGGGACTGGCCTTGCTGCACCCCTTCGACGATCCGGAGATCGTCGCCGGCCAGGCCGGCGCCGGCCTCGAAGCGCTCGACCAGCTTGCGGCCAAGGATGCCAGCGCCGACCTGTTGTTCTGCTCGGTCGGCGGTGGTGGACTGATCGGCGGCGTTTCGCTCGCCTTCCACTATCTGTCGCCAACGACCGAGATCATCGGCGTCGAGCCGGAAGGTTTCAATGGCATGGGCTCGTCACTGGCGCATGGCAGCATCGAGACGATGCCGATCGGGCCGAAATCGATCTGCGACGGACTGATGTCGCGACGGCCGGGCGATGCGCCGTTCGCGGCGGTCAAGACCGCCGGCGTTCGCGGCATCACCGTCGATGATCAATCGGTGCGCAGCGCCATGCGGATCGCCTTCGAGCGGATGAAGCTGGTGCTGGAGCCGTCAGGGGCTGCGTCGCTGGCGGCGCTGCTCGGCGGCAAGGTGGATGTGGCGGGCAAGACCGTCCTTGTTGTGGCAACCGGCGGCAATGTCTCGCTCGCCGATTTTATGGCGCATATGAACCATGCTTGAAGCGGATTTCGTCATCATCGGCTCCGGCTCGGCCGGCTCGGCCATGGCCTATCGCCTGTCGGAGGACGGCAAGCATTCGGTCATCGTCATCGAATTCGGCGGCAGCGATATCGGGCCGCTGATCCAGATGCCGTCGGCGCTGTCGATCCCGCTCAATATGAGCCTCTACGACTGGGGCTTTGCCAGCGAGCCGGAGCCGCATCTCGGCGGTCGCGTGCTGGCGACGCCACGCGGCAAGGTGATCGGCGGCTCGTCCTCGATCAACGGCATGGTCTATGTGCGCGGCCATGCCCGCGATTTCGACCACTGGGCCGAAGAAGGTGCAACGGGCTGGGGCTTCGCCGACGTGCTCCCCTATTTCAAGCGCATGGAGGACAATGACGGCGGCGAGGACGGCTGGCGCGGTCACAGCGGGCCGCTGCATGTGCAGCGCGGCTCGCGCAAGAATCCGCTCTATGGCGCCTTCGTCGAAGCGGGCCGCCAGGCCGGTTTCGAACTGACCGACGACTACAACGGCGCCAAGCAGGAAGGCTTTGGGCCGATGGAACAAACCATCCATGGCGGCCGCCGCTGGTCGGCGGCATCGGCCTATCTGAAGCCGGCTCTCAAACGCGGGAATGTTAGCCTGCTCAAGGGTTTCGCCCGCCGGGTGATCATAGAGAATCAACGCGCCATCGGCGTCGAGATCGAAGCTCACAAACAGATTCAAATCGTTAAGGCGCGACGTGAGGTGATCATCGCCGCCTCGTCGATCAACTCGCCAAAAATCTTGATGCTGTCCGGCATTGGACCGTCCGAGCATTTGCGCGAAAACGGCATCGCCGTCGTCGCCGACCGGCCCGGCGTCGGCCGCAATTTGCAGGACCATATGGAGCTTTATATCCAGCAGGAATCGACCAAGCCGATCACGCTGAATTCGGTGCTGAATCCGTTCTCGAAAGCATTGATTGGCGCGCAGTGGCTGTTCTTCAAGTCGGGCCTTGGCGCCACCAACCATTTCGAGGCGGCCGCTTTCGTGCGCTCGCGCGCCGGCGTCGACTATCCTGATATCCAGTACCACTTCATCCCGGCGGCGGTGCGCTATGACGGCAAGGCGGCGGCCAAGTCGCATGGTTTCCAGGCGCATGTCGGGCCGATGCGGTCGAAATCGCGCGGATCGGTGACACTGCGCTCGCCGGACCCGAAAGCACAGCCGGTGATCCGCTTCAACTACATGTCGCATCCGGACGACTGGGTGGAGTTCCGCCACTGCATCCGGCTGACCCGCGAAATCTTCGGCCAGTCGGCGTTCGACGCCTATCGCGGGCAGGAAATCTCGCCGGGCAGCCATGTGCAGTCGGACGACGATCTCGATGTCTTCATTCGTGACCATGCCGAGAGCGCCTACCATCCCTGCGGCACCTGCAAGATGGGCCGCGCCGATGAGATGATGAGCGTCGTCGATCCGGAATGCCGGGTCATCGGCGTCGACGGCCTGCGGGTCGCCGATTCCTCGATCTTCCCGCGCGTCACCAATGGCAATCTCAACGCGCCTTCGATCATGACCGGCGAGAAGGCGTCCGACCACATCCTTGGCCGCACGCCGCTGGCGCCGTCCAACCAGGAACCATGGATCAATCCGCGCTGGCAGACCTCGGACAGATAGCGCATGATCGACACGACAAATCGAGCTGCCCGATAGATTGAGCCGCCCATTTGGGCGCCGGACCACTTGGAGACCCCCCCATGCGCGCCCAGCCCACGGCATCGCACTATGTCAACGGACGCTACATAGAGGACGAAGGCGGCGCGCCGCTGCCGGTGATCTATCCGGCAACTGGCGAGGTCATCGCCACCCTGCATTCGGCGACGCCGAACGTGCTGGAGCTCGCCATCGAGGCCGCGCGGGCCGCGCAGCCGGCCTGGGCGCGGCTGAAGCCGGTCGAGCGCGGCCGCATCCTGCGCCGCGCCGCCGACATTCTGCGTGCCCGCAACGCCGATCTCGCCCGCATCGAGACGCTCGATACCGGCAAGGCGATCCAGGAGACGCTGGTGGCGGACGCACCATCGGCGGCAGACTGCCTTGAATATTTCGGCGGCGCGGTCGCCGCTTACAATGGCGAGTCCGTCGACCTCGGCGGACCTTTCGCCTACACGCGGCGCGAGGCGCTTGGCGTCTGCGTCGGCATCGGCGCCTGGAACTACCCGATCCAGATCGCCGGCTGGAAATCGGCACCGGCGCTCGCCATGGGCAACGCCATGGTGTTCAAACCATCGGAAAACACGCCGCTGTCGGCGCTGGCGCTGGCCGAGATCTACAGCGAGGCCGGCCTGCCCGACGGGCTGTTCAACGTCGTGCAGGGCTATGGCGATGTCGGCGCCGGGCTTGTCGGCCATGATGTCGTTGCCAAGGTTTCGGTGACCGGCTCGGTGCCGACCGGCCGCAAGGTGCTGTCGCTGGCCGGCTCGAAGATGAAGCACGCGACGATGGAACTCGGCGGCAAGTCGCCGCTGATCGTCTTCGACGATGCCGACATCGAAAACGCCATCGGCGGCGCCATGCTCGGCAATTTCTACTCGACCGGCCAGATCTGCTCCAACGGCACGCGCGTCTTCGTCCAAAGCGGCATCCACGACCGCTTCGTCGACCGTCTGATCGAGCGGACGAAAAAGATCCGCATCGGCGATCCGCTCGATCCCGAAACCCAGATGGGGCCGCTGGTCTCAAAGGCGCAGCACGACAAGGTTGTCGGCTATATCGCGATCGGCAAGCAGGATGGCGCCACGCTGGCCTGCGGCGGCAATGTGCCTTCGCTGCAAGGTTTTGACGGCGGCTTCTTCGTCGAGCCCACGGTCTTCACCGGCGTCACCGATAATATGCGGATCGCGCGCGAGGAGATTTTCGGGCCGGTCATGAGCGTGCTGAAATTCGACGGCGAAGACGAGGTGATCGACCGCGCCAACGACACCGAATTCGGCCTTGCCGCCGGCGTATTCACCCGCGACCTGTCGCGCGCCCACCGTGTCATCGCCGAATTGCAAGCCGGCACGTGCTGGATCAACGCCTACAATCTGACGCCAGTGGAAATCCCGTTCGGCGGCTTCAAGCAATCCGGCATCGGCCGCGAGAATTCGCTTGCGGCACTGGCGCTCTATTCGCAGCTGAAGTCGATCTATGTCGAGACCGGGGATGTCGCGAGCCCATATTGAATTGGCGATAGGCGAAAGCCGACGTGACAGCTGATCTCCCCCTTGCGGGGGAGATGTCCGGCAGGACAGAGGGGGGTGTGAAGGATCGCCGACCTTGCTCTGATCCATTCACCCTGAACATGCGTGGTGATCGTGAATAGGTGAGAGGCCGGCGGGACAGCACCCCCCTCTGCCTTGCCAGGCATCTCCCCCGCAAGGGGGGAGATTGGCAGCTTCAGCCGCTCAACCTTGTCTTCTCCGCCGTCCCATCCAGATACTGCGTCAACGCGCAGACCAGGTGATAAAAGATACTGGCCGGAACATCCGATGCCAGCGAACGGCCGCGTTCGTCGATGCGGTCGATCCACAGGCCGAGCGGGGCCGGGTCGATGTGCCAGCGGAACAGCCGGCCGACACGTTCCTCGATCTCCGGCTTGAGATCGGGTCCGCCCGAGCCGTCCAGCGCAATCGCCGCCTTGACCGCTTCGGCCTGTGGCCAGCTGCGCGAGATCAGGTCGAGCGGAAGCCCCTGCCGCGAGACGGCGCCATAGGCAAGGCCGGTGGCGCGGTTGAGGCCGTTGGCGATGGCCGAGGCATAGAGTTTCCTGGCAAAGCCGCTCAACTCGGCCTGGCCGCTGCGGCCGGCGAAATCGACCAGCAGCGAAGCCCATTCGAAGTGATGGCCAGGCTCGGTCCACGCGCCCTTCTCGCCGGCTGACGGCTTCCACTCGTCATCGAAATATTCGCCCAGCGTCCAGCTTTCCCGGTCGAAGAAATGGCTGCGGAAGAGATCGATGATGCGCGCCGCGCGGCGCAGATGGGCACGCTCGCCGGTTGCCTGGTGCCAGGCCAGGAACGCTTCGAGCAGATGCATGTGCGGGTTGGAGCGCCGCTCGCCCTCGCCGTCCGATGTTTCGAGGAAGCCGGTCATGCGATGGTCCTCGAGATGGGCATCGAGGAAGGCGAAGGTTTCCTCGCCGAGCCGCAAGGCATCGGGATTGCCCGACATATGCGCATGCGCCAGCGCGAGCAGCACGCAGGAATGATCGTAGGCATCCTCGGTGGCGTCGGCAACGGAGCCGTCGACATGCAGGGTGCGCACCCAACCGCCTTTGTCGGTGCGGCCATTTCTGACCATGAACTCGATGCCGTGACTGATCAGCCGGTCGGCCGAACCGTCCCAGCCGCGCGCGCTGGCGACGGCGAAGGCATAGACCTGCCTGGCTTGGGTACGCATGCGCTTGGGCTTCATCAGCGGCGTGGCGTCGAAGCTGAGCGCTTCATGGAAACCGCCATGGCGCTGGTCGACACCCGATGTCGACCACAGCGGCAAGGTCTCCTGAAACAGCCAATGGTGCACACGCCGCCGCCAGGCGCCGCTTTCGATGACGCGGTCATGCGCGGGCGTGAACCTGGTTTCCAGCCGGCCCGACTTTTCGAGCTGCTCGACGATCTTCTTGACGTGCTGGCTGTGGCTGACCGGAGCGACGAAAGTGGCATCAGCGGTCGAAACGATGGCGACATCCTTCATGCCGATCGCCGACAGCAGGCGGCCGTCGCTGCGGATGTAGGAGTTCTCGCAATCGATGGCGACGACATCTCCGATGACGACATTGCCTCGGTCGTCGGCCGGGCCGACGTCGAGCAGCGACTGCCAGGAGCCGAGATCGTTCCAGCGGAAATCGGCCGGCACCATGGCAATGCCTTGCGCCCGCTCCATGATGGCATAGTCGACCGAGATCGAGGGGATGGCCTCATAGAGTTCCAGCGGCATGTAGAGGCCGGACAGGTCCGATATCGCCGCCTTGTAGGCAGCTTCGGTGGCCTGCCAGATGTCGGGCTCGAAGGCGGCGAAGGCATCACGCATGGCAGCGGCGCGAAACAGGAAGATGCCGGTGTTCCAGTAAAAGCTTTCCGCCTTGAGATAGGCCTGCGCCGTCGCCAGGTCCGGCTTCTCGACGAAACGCGTGACGTCGAAGATGCCGCCCTGCGCGCCCGCCACCTCGATATAGCCATAGCCGGTCTCGGGCTGTGTCGGTTTGATGCCGAACACCACGAGCCGGCCGGCGTGCGCCGCCTCGGCGCCTGCCTCGACGCTCTGCCAGAATTGCCCTGGGGTTGATATTTCGTGATCAGACGGCACGACCAGGACCAGGCTGTCGCCGAATTCGGACAGGGTGCGCAGCGTTGCGAGTGCGATCGCGGCGGCGGTGTTGCGCCCCGTGGGCTCGAACAATGGACCACCGCCCGCGAGATCGAGGCCGGCCAGGTCGGCATGGACACGATCGGCATGGCGCTCGGAGGCGATCAGGAAGATCGGCGTTTCACCGGCCGGCCTTGCCGTCAGCCGGCGCAAGGTCTTGGCCAGCATGGAGCCATCGCCGGACAGGTCGTGAAACTGCTTCGGATTGTCCTCGCGCGACAGCGGCCAGAGCCGCGAGCCGACGCCGCCGCTCATGACAAAACTGACGATCCGTTCGGTCATTCGGGGTCTCGCTCAGAAGGCCGTTGGTGGCCCGGTTGCTAGCACACAAGCCTCAAGCGGTGTTAGTCCGATCGGGAGCGCGGTGGGATGCCAGCCACGCGCGTGGCGAAAGCTGAAGAAATGCGACGGAAGTGCTGCCATTGCCGCTTGCAGGAACGGAGTGTGGCGGCTATAAGCCCGCCGACTGGTCACGGAGTGTAGCGCAGCCTGGTAGCGCACCTCGTTCGGGACGAGGGGGTCGCAGGTTCAAATCCTGCCACTCCGACCAGACAAATCAAATACTTAGCATTCCCGAAAAATGCAACCTACCTGAACTACTGCCAGTCCGCCTTGACGACATAGCGGATTAAGGCGTGCTCGACTTCAAGGACCGCTTTGCCCTTATCTTCGTCGGGCGGCGCGCCACCGTGAAACCAAAACTATATTCCAGCGAACGGGCCGTGCTGCTCTTTCGTGATGGGCTCGACACTGTCCTGAAGGAAGCTCCCGGTGAAGTCATACGCAGCCGTCCGGCCGCCTATGACAGTCCTGCTCCATTCAAGCCAGACGCGCACGACGCGATCGACGAGGAATTGGAGCGCCTCTTCCTTCGTCGCAGGGTGGCAGGGATCGCGCGCTCTTCACGACTTGAAAGCCCGCGGGCAGGAGAGACGGACCTTTGGCGACCGCCTGTCACAGGCGGAGCCTCACTGGCCTACGCCTGCCGAGTAGTAGCATCCATTCAGTCGCGTCATTTCTTCGCCCGGCACGTAGATCGCGTAGGAGGAATTAGCTGCTTCGCGAATTTCCACAGTGAACGCATCAAAGGCGCAACCGCCATCCAGTTGGCCGCCGCTCTTCTTTTCGAGCATGAAATAGCCCTCACTCTTGGCCGGGCCGATGAATGGGATCGCTGCCGTGATAGGAACCTTCACAAAGGCGACCTTCAGATTGTTTTTCGGCAAATTCTTGTCGAGCAATTGCTGCACCGTCTCCGGTACTGATTGCTTCATAGAAACATAAGAGAGTGCGACGAACCCGACCACACCAATGCACGCCAAAATAACCAGAGAAAAGATAGTCCGCATTGCTTCACCCCCACCAAGAGGTCAAGCGTTAGCCCGGCAGATGGGAGGCGTCAAATGCGCCCCAAAAATACCCCAGCGCGCTGGCTGGCTCCGAATCGAGACAGGAGGTGTCTACCGGCGCGTGCTTACGCGAAGCGAGGCCGCGAAATTGATCTTCGCCGCCCGGTACACGCATCCCGACTTTGGCGCTCAAACTGATGTCACAGCCGAAAATACGGCGAGATGAGCTGCCTGCTCGGCGCAGCCCTTCGCTTTGTCGCCAACGCGCTACACAGTGGGCTTGTTGAAAACGCGGAGACGTAGCCGGCTGCGGTTCATCGGTTATTGCGCGTGATTTTCATCTGTCGCGCGGCATTCAACAATGCCGCGCCATCTGTCTCGATCCTGTCGACAAGTTCGCTGGCCTGGTCGACGCTGATGCCTGTTTCATTGGACAGGAACCAGACGCGGAAGCTCCTGTCTTCCGATGGAAAAGGGGCGATGAACTCCCCGCCACCGTTTCGCTCTTCGGCTGGTAGCCTGCGACGCTTTCGTAGCGTCCGCTTCGGCTGGTCATCTTCCGATAAGGGGTCCATGGCCATAGCTAAAGTCGCGCTTATCGCAGGCCGAAGAAGCTCAATATCGCTACGACGATGACCACCGCTCCAACGAGCCAAATGATGTTGTTCATGATCTCTCTCCTTTCGGTTGGGGGAGCCCGCGCCTCTGGCGGAGAATGCGGGCCGACCAGCCTTCGCCGGCTGATCCTCAGCAGACACCGGGCATCTGCTGCGAGGGATAGAACCATTAGACACGCCTAATGTTCCGTCACGTGGCAAGGATCGAGAGAAATGGGTTTTTGGCCGCGGTGTTGCCTATGCGCGCACGACCGATGCGTCGGGATACATCGTTCTTGCAAGTACCCTGAGCGAGCGGCGGCTCCCTCTCAGCCTTGGGCACGCGACCGCCCGCCATTGTCTTCCTGCTGCCTTGGGAACCCGGAACCAAAGCGACCAGCCGCAGTTGTATCCAACGAAGGGCTCATCAAGATAATGGAGAAATTACAATGAAAACAATGATCATGTGCGCTTTGGCGCTTTCCATCGGAGTGCCGGCTATCGCTTCGGCGGCCGAAGCCGACGTCATCATCAAGACCCACCATCGTCACCACAGCAACGTCAAGGTCATCAACGAGGACGGCCAGCGCCTGCATCATCGTCACCATGGTACCGTTGCGTTCTACGACCATGGCCGCCGGCACCATCGTCCGGATGCCGTCATCGTGACAGGCTCCGTTTCCAAGCATCATCACCGCCATGTGGTGATCGAAAACAACGATTACTGATCGACGCCGAGGCCCGGCTCTTTGCAGCCGGGCCTGCCGGCAAATGGTCTGAAATGTGGCTGGTGATCCGGCGTGCCAATACAAAGGCATCATCACGAACTATCGTGTGAATACGACGCCATTCAGCCCTCCGAAAAGCTCGCGGAATTTCGCCTCACTGGCTTGAACACAGGCTGCTGGGTTGCTGAAATTTGAGGGTTCGCTCGCCACACGGGCGCGGCGAGCGAACCCTATCAGCGCAGGAAGGGACGTAGCTGCGCCAATCTGCAAATCATCCTGCTTGACCTCGCGGATGGTCAGCCAACGGCAATTCCAATCGCCATGAAAGTGATGGCCACCGCGAAGATCAGCGCGAGCAACCAGCGCGCTTGGTCAACACTCTTCTCCATCAGCTTCCTCCTGAACGTGCAGCGAACAACGGCTACGAATGGCGGCTGTTCCGAGCAACATCATGTGTAAGACCATTGCATTTCGCGGCCAGACCAAAGTCCTGCGCCATACCGGACTGAAGTCCAGCCAGGGAACGTTTGCGCTGCGGCCCTGTTCGATTGGCTGGGCGCGAGGACGATCAACGAGGAAGCGGAACTGGATGAACGTCACCATGCCTAACAGTGAGGCCACAAGATCCGATGCTTTGGGGACGCGCGTAGCGGACCTCAAGGCCAGAATGCAGCAGGCTCGGATTACGATGAGCGAAATGAAGACCTTCCAAAAGGTCGCTGTCATGATGGAGGATGGACGGGGCAGTATCGATGGCGACGATTTGATCGCCGCGTCCTTCGTTACCGACACGTTGCTCGACAAGAAGACGCCCTGAGACTATGCCAACAATCAGCAAGCTTTTTGAGTCCCATGCCGAAGCTGCCCGGGTTGCTGGAGCGCTGGTGGCGGTCGGTGTTCCTCGCGTTCAGATTGCGGTTATCGGGCCCTACCAGGACGAGGTCGGAGTTCTTATGTCTCCGCGTGTCATCCTTGGTGCAGTCGGTGCGGTGTTGGCCTGCCTGAGCGCCATGATCGTTTACGGCGGACTATCGGCACCAGCACTGATCTGCGCGGTCTGCGGCGGCGGTGCTGGCGGGTTGGTCGGCGCAACCATCGCCGCTACCCCAAAGCTGGATCGTCACACCGTTGCCGAGCGGATCGTCTTGGTGACGGCGCATGTCGATGACCATGAGACTGACATCGCGCAAGCAGTGCTCGGCGGTTGCGCTGCCACCGCATTCATCGCCGAAGCAGCATGACCGTTGGCCAGAGCCGACGAAAAGCCCGCCTCGGCGTCAACCGAGACGGGCCCTCTCCGTTACCAGTAATTGAATTAAGACACTCGACCGAGATCAACTTCGAGTGGCCGAAAACGTTCCCACTTTGGCCCGCAATCCACGTGATCATACAACGACGGGCACGGTTCAGCGGGAGGTTCCATCACGAGGGCAAATTGGCAAGGACTGCCAGCGCGAGCCGCCCAAGAAAACCGGGTGACGGCAATCAAAACAGGGTCCCGCCCTGTTTGACGCCATGGTCGGTCTCGGCATCATAATCGTCATTGGCCTTCTGCATTCTCTTGTAACCATCTTGGGTCACCGCAGCGGCATCGCGTAGGAAGATACCGCATGGCCGGGAGAGTGCCCCGAGACTTCTGTCGAGATCCTCCGCCGTCGATTTGTAGAGTTTTACGTGCCCATTCTCGTGGACGATCACGCCAGCCAGGAATTTGTCCCACCTCACTTGCACATCGGGCGGAACCTTCGTAGCGAGCTTCGGCAACAACACCGTCAACTTCAATGCAACGTCGACGCTTTTCATCCGGCATGTTTTGCCGGACCGCCTCCAGGTGTGATTGACAGAAGCGTCCCAGTGCGTCTCCGCGTCAAAATTTGAATGCGCGCGCCTCAGGCTGTCGAGCAACTCTGGAACGGACGTTCCAGAGACAGCAAAATATTTGGTCGTCTCCGTCACTCTCAAACGGGCATCGGCTTGCTCTGACCCCAATCCCAGCAGGGCTAGACTAATCAGAAGAACCATCGACGCATGCTTGTATCCCAAATGATTGCCCCTTCGATCGAACTCTTATCTGCTGCCCGAGCAAATCAGTATCGTCTCGACGGGGCAAGATACCAGGCGCGATGGGAACCCAGAGCCGGTCAGATCCAATCTCGTTGGCAAGGAATGTCGTTTGACGATGCGAGCGAGCCGCTCTACTTCCATGGAACAATCGGATGGCTAGAGCAGTTCACCGTTTCACGAAAACGGCAACCTGCTCTAACTCTTTGTTTTGACGCAATTCCCTAGGGAAAGCGCTACGCGCTTTTCCCGGGGAAACCGTTTCACACTTTTCCTGGAATTGCTCTAAGGGCGGCGCGGGAGCAAGGTTGGACGATGAAATTGCCTTCTACCGTTGCCTACCCGCTCACGCTGGTGCTCATACTGTTTGTCGTCGCGGGCTGCACTTCCCTCAGCGGGACGGCTGACCCGGCGAAGTACGACACGATGAGCTGCACCGAGCTTAACAGCGCGCTGGGGACCAATGCAGGCGAAATCTCGCAAACCGCGATAACCCGCGGCAAGGTCGCCAACACCAGTGTTCCGCGCTGGCTGCTTGGCGGTTCGCGTGTGAAAACCGCAGTGGCCAATCGTGAAACGGCAAGGATCGACCGGCTGAAACAGCAGCAGGATGCCATTGCCGCTGCGCGAGCGCGCAAATGTCCGAGGTCAGCGGGCTGAGCGAATAGTTGCCGCCGCGATGATTGAAGCGCGTCTCACGCGCTCAGCCGGAAGCGCGTGACATCGATCGCCGCGGCCATCAGCGTCTGCGTGTAAATATGCTGCGGGTTGCTGAAGATCGCCTCGGTCGGTCCCTCCTCGACGATCTTGCCCTGTTTCATGACGATGATGTAGTCGGCCATGGCGCGCACGACCGAGAGATCGTGGCTGATGAACAGGTAGGACAGTTCGTGATCGGCCTGCAGCTTGCGCAGCAGTTCGACGATCTGTTTCTGCACCGAACGGTCGAGCGCCGAGGTCGGCTCGTCCAGTACCACCATCTTTGGCTTCAGGATCATGGCGCGGGCAATGGCGATGCGCTGCCGCTGGCCGCCGGAGAATTCGTGCGGGTAGCGGTTGCGGGCGTTGGGATCGAGGCCGACCTCAAGCAAGGCCTCGACCGCGCGCTGGTCGCGCTGTTTGCCCGAAAGGTTTGGCTCATGCACCAGCAGGCCTTCGGTGATGACCTGGCCGACGGTCATGCGCGGCGACAGCGAGCCGAACGGATCCTGGAAGACGAGTTGCATCTGGCGCCGCAGCGGCCGCATCTGCTGCCGGTCGGCCTGGGAGATGTCGCGATCGCCGAAACGAATGAGCCCATCGCTCGGCAGCAGCCGCAGCAAGGCGCGGCCGAGCGTCGATTTGCCTGAACCGGATTCGCCGACAATGCCGATGGTCTGGTTGCGCTGCAGCCGGATCGAGATGTCATCGACGGCGCGCAGCATCAGCGGCTCGCCGGCCAGAAACCCGCCGCCGATCCTGAATGTAACTTCGACATTCCTGCCTTCGAGCACCACGGGTGCATTGGCGGGCGGAGGCGCCTTGGTTCCCGTCGGCTCGGCCGCCAGCAGCATCTTGGTGTAGGCGTGCTGCGGGTTGGCGAAGATCGCTTCGGCCTCGCCTTCCTCGACGACCTCGCCCTGGCGCATGACATAGACTCGGTCGGCGAAGCGCCGGACGATGCCGAGGTCGTGGGTGATGAAGACGATGGCCATGCCGAGCTTGCGCTGCAGTTCGGCGAGCAGCATCAGGATCTGCGCCTGGATGGTGACGTCGAGCGCGGTCGTCGGCTCGTCGGCGATCAGGATGTCGGGGGCATTGGCAAGCGCCATGGCGATCATCACGCGCTGGCGCTGGCCGCCCGACATTTCGTGCGGATAGGATTTCATCCGCCGCTCCGGATCGGGAATATGCACGAGCCGCAAAAGCTTGAGCGCCTCTTCGCGTGCGTCGGCGGCATTCAGGCCGCGATGCCGGCGGATCGGTTCGATCAGCTGGTTGCCGATCGAATAGAGCGGATCGAGCGAGGTCATCGGCTCCTGGAAGATCATGCTGATCTTGGCGCCGCGGACCTTGTTCAGGTCGGATTTGCTCAGTGTGAGCAGGTTGCGGCCGCGATAGTCGACGCTGCCGGTGGCTTCGCCGTTAGAAGCCAGCAGGCTCATCGCCGCCATCATGGTCTGGCTCTTGCCGGAGCCGGACTCGCCGACCACGGCAACGGTCTCGCCTGATTTGACGTGGATGTTTATGCCCTTCACCGCTTCGACGGCACCGTCGAGCGTGCGGAAGCGCACGCGCAGGTCCTTGACGCTGAGGATCGTTTCGGGAGTTTCCATCTCAGCGGTCCCTTGGATCGAGCGCATCGCGCAGGCCGTCGCCGACGAAATTCAGCGCAAACAGCGTCGAGACGAGGAAGAAGGCGGGGAACAGCAGCAGCCAGTTGGCGGTGCCGATGTTCTTGGCGCCGACCGAGATCAGTACGCCCCAGCTGGTCATCGGCTCCTGCACGCCGAGGCCGAGGAACGACAGGAAGCTTTCCAGGATGATGACCTGCGGCACCAGCAGCGTCATGTAGATCACCACCGGGCCGAGCAGATTGGGGATGACWTGGCGCAGCAGGATGCCGCGCTGGCCGACGCCCATGGCTTCCGCCGCCTGGACATATTCCTGGCGGCGGATCGACAGCGCCTGGCCGCGCACGATGCGCGCCATGTCGAGCCACAGCACCGCGCCGACCGCCAGGAACATCAGCACGAAGTTGCGGCCGAAGAACACCACCAGCATGATGACGAAGAAGATGAACGGCAAGGAATAGAGCACATCGACGATGCGCATCATCACCTCGTCGGTTTTGCCGCCGGAAAAGCCGGCGGCGGCGCCGTAGATCACCCCGATCACCACCGCCACGACGCCGGCGAGCAGGCCGATGGCCAGCGAGATGCGCCCGGCCATCAGCGTGCGCGAGAGAAGATCGCGGCCGGTGTTGTCGGTGCCGAACAGGAAATATTGCTGCTTGACCGATGTGCTCATCGTCACCTCGAGCCCGTCGGGCGATTTGTTCTCGATCTTGGTGTCGTCAAAGGCATCGGAGCGGTCGAGGTAGCGGATGTTGCGATCATCGATCGGTTTGGTCGAGGTGACGGTGACCGTGACGCGGCTGCCTTCCTGATGCCATTCCTTGAGGTCGACCCGCATGCGCTTGATGGCGTCCGTGAGTGCTCCCTGAATCATCTCGGGCTTCGGGTAGGCCGACAGGCTTGGCGGCATGCGGACATAGTCGGCATAGATGGTCGTGTATTGATGCGGCACGAACCAGGGGCCGAACACGCTGACGAGCCCGATCAAGGCAAGGTAATAGAGGCTGAACATGGCGGCGCGGTTGGCCTTGAGGCGCGCCCATGCATCGCCCCAGAGCGAACGGCCAACGATGGCGGGAGCTGCTGCGGCTGCGATGTCAGTCATAGCGCACCCTCGGGTCGACGACCGCGTACATGACGTCGACGATCAGGTTGAAGACGATGGTGAAGATGGCGATCACCACCACCGTTCCCATCACCAGCGTGTAGTCGCGGTTGAGCGCGGCATCGACGAAATAGCGGCCGACGCCAGGAATGGAGAAGATCGTCTCGACAATGACCGATCCGGTCAAAAGGGCCGCCGCCGCCGGGCCAGTGAATGAGACGATCGGCAGGATGGCGCCGCGCAGGGCGTGCTTGACCACCACCGACCAGTCGGAAAGGCCGAGCGCGCGTGCCGTGCGGATATGGTGGGAACGCAATGATTCGATCATCGAGCCGCGCATCAGGCGGGCAACGATGGCGATCTGCGGCAAGGCAAGGGTCAGCACCGGGCCGACTTTGTTGATGAAGGCGCCATCACCCCAGCCACCGATCGGCAGCAGCTTCCAGGTCAGCCCGAACAGCAGCTGGATCACGGGCGCGATGACGAAGGTGGGGATGGTGCTGCCCGCCGTCGCCAGCGCAATCACCGTATAGTCGCCAAGCTTGTTCTGGTTGAGGGCGGCAATGGTGCCGAGCACGGAACCGAGCAGGAGCGCCAGGATCAGCGCCGAGGCACCGAGCTGGATCGAAATGGGCAGGCCCTTGGCAAACAGTTCGGTGACGGTGAAATCCGGCATGTTGTAGCTCGGGCCGAAATTGCCGCGCAACAGATTGCCGAGATAGTGGACATATTGCAGCCAGAGCGGATCGTTGAGGCCGAACTGGGCTTCAAGGTTGGCCTTGATCTCGGGGCTCAGCCCCCGCTCCTGGTTGAATGGCCCGCCTGGCGCGACGCGCATCAGGAAGAACGCCATCGTCACGATGACGAACAGCGTCGGGATGGCGGTCAAAAGCCGCCGGAAGACGTATCGCAGCATCGGTGCCCCACTTGATCCGGAACACACCCGTCAAGTCGGACGATTGTGCTCCAGTCTTCAAATCTTCGCACCGGATTTTCCGAAAATCGATTGCGCTTCCCGGCCGATGCGATGGCAAACCAGCACCGCCGCGCCCTGAAGGACGCGGCGGCTTGGCCAGGGATCAGTCCTTGCTGACGAAACGCGACGGATGGACGTCCATCACGTTGTCGACGAAGCCATGCAGCTTCGAGGAAACGATGTCGTGGTAGCTGTAGTAGAGCAGCGGGATCTGGCCGACGTCGTCGACGAGAATGCGCTCGGCCTCGGAGAGCTCCTTCATGCGCTCCTCGGGCTTGCCGCCGGCGGCGGCCGCCTTGTCCATGGCCGCTTCGTATGGCGCGCTGTTGTAGTTCGAGTAGTTGTTGCCGCTCGCCTTGCGCGAGATGCCGAGGAAGGTCTCCGGATCCTTGTAGTCGGCGATCCAGGCGGCTCGCGCCACGTCGTAGTCGCCCTTCTGCTCAAGGAAGGAGTAGTGGGTCTTGGTGTCGGTGTTGAGCAGCGTGACGTCGACGCCGAGCGGCTTCAGCTGCTCCTGGATGGCAACCGCGGTGTTCTTATGGTTCTCCGAGGTGTTGTAGCGGATTTCCATCTTCAAGGGTTTTTCGGGCGTATAGCCGAGCTTCTCCAGGATTTTCTTGGCGGCATCCTCGCGGTCGATCTGCGGCATGTCGGCGTATTTGGCCATTGCGGGCGTGTAGCCCTCGATGCCGGGAGGCACCATCGAATAGCCGGGCAGCATCGAGTTCTGCCAGACCTTTTCGGCGATGAAGTCACGGTCGATCGCCATCGAAATGGCGTTGCGCAGCTCGGGGTTGTTCCACGGCGCCTTGTCGGTTTTGATCGCGTAATAGTAGGTACCGAGATACGGGCCGACGTGGATCTGGTCGCCGAACTTGGTCTTGAGATCGGCAAGCTGTTCGGTCGGCAGATCGTCATAGCTGTCGAGTTCGCCCGCCTCGAAGCGCTTCATCGCCGATGAACGGTCTTCGGTCGGGATGTAGTTGACCACGTCGAACTTGACGGTAGCGGCGTCCCAGAATTTCGGGTTCTTGACCAGTTTCATGTGGTCGTTGGGAACCCATTCGGCCAGCGTATAGGCGCCGTTCGAAACAAGATTGCCGGGCTTGATCCAGTCGGCGCCGAGCTTTTCAATCGAGGCCTTCGAGACCGGATAGGTCGCCTGATGGGTCAACATCTCCAGGAAGTACGGGGTCGGCGCCTTCAAGGTCACTTCCAGGGTGTTGGCGTCGATTGCCTTGACGCCCATGTCCTCGGGCTTGCCCTTCTTGGTGTTGACGTCCTCGGCACCCTTCACCGGGTACAGCATCGAGGCGTATTCGGCGCCGGTCGCCGGGTCTTCCAGCCGGTGGAAGGCGTAGACGAAGTCGTCCGCCGTCACCGGGCTGCCGTCCGACCATTGGCCGTCCTTGCGCAGCTTGAAGGTGTAGACGGTGCCGTCATCCGATACCGTCCAGCTTTCGGCGGCGCCCGGGATGAGGTTCGCCTTCTCGTCCTGCATGACCAGGCCCTGGAACAGGTCACGCAGCACATTCGCTTCATAGACCGTCGAGGTCTTGTGCGGGTCGACCGATTCCGATTCAGCGGCGGTGCCCCTGTTATAGACGGTCTCGGCGAAGGCCGGCGTGTAGAATGCCCCGGCGGCTACCGCCATGGTGGTGGCGAATACCGTCGCCTTCAGCATGTTTTTCAGCATGAAGTTCTCCCTGTCGGCGCTGCCGTCGGCGCGCCTTTTCGTGTTGACGCCCCGGAGCCGATATCTGGCCCCTTTGAGCGCGCCGCCGGTTCCCTCCGGCAGCTGGTGGCAGGAGACTAGACAGGAGGTAAGCTCTTTTCAACCGAGTACTGATTGACCCTAAGTCAATCCTCATAATCGAAGAAGCAACGGCTAAATTAGAGCCGCATTTTCAATCGCGCACATCCTCAGGTTGTGCCCGGAGTTTTCGCTTTCTGCATGCGAACTTTGGCATGCTAGTATCATGGTTCAGAACCTCATTTCCAGGGTCCGAAGGCTCGCGTTCCGGACAGACAGTTCGGGAACTTCAGCGGTCGAGTTCGCTCTGCTGTCGCCGCTCTTCATCCTTATTCTGCTCGGAATGGTTGCATATGGCATCTACTTTGGTGCCGCCAACTCGATCCAGCAGATCGCGGCCGATGCCGCCCGGACGGCCATAGCCGGTTTGAACCAGACCGAGCGCCAGACGCTGGTGGCCAGCTACCTGACCACAAATGCCGGTGGCTACCCGTTCGTGGACGCCAGCAAACTGACCTACCAGGCCAATGACAGCGTGGCTGATGGAAGCCAGTTCGTGGTGTCGATCTCGTACGATGCCCGCAACCTGCCGATCTGGAATCTTTTCCCGGGCATAGCGATGCCGGGAACCACGATCACGCGCCAGTCAACGATCAGGGTCGGAGGTATCTAAATGCTGCAGCGTGCGGGCAAGGGCATCGGCCGGCTTGCACGGTCGATGGTGGGAGACAGGAAAGCAAACTTCGCCGTCATGACCGCACTGAGCGCGCCGGTCGCGCTGGCGCTGGCCGCGGTGGCCATCGACGAAGCCTCCATCTACGGCGAGCGTCGGCAAGCCCAGGCGATGGTCGACCTGGCGGCGATCACCGCCGCCTCGAACATCAACAATGTCAACACGGCGGTCGTCACCACGCTCACCGACAACGGCATGCCTGGTGTCGTCGTTCAAGCTTCGGGCCAGACCATTGCCCCGGCTGTCGGAAAGACGGTGGTGACGGTCACGCAAGGCCGATATGCCTCGTCGACCACCAATGTCACCCAGCGCTTCCAGGCAGGCGTGACACCCTACAACGCGGTGCGTGTCACGCTGACGAAAATCCCCGCCCGCTATTTCGCCAGCTCGATCATCCCCAGTCCGGTCATCGGCACCCAAGCCACGGCGAGCATGACACCGCAGGCGACATTCTCGGTCGGATCGAGACTGCTCAGCGTCAATGGCGGCATCCTCAACGCTCTTCTGAGCGGGCTTCTCGGCGGCAACATCTCGCTCAGCGTCATGGACTATAACGGACTGATCTCAGCCGATGTCAGCGTGCTTTCCTTCATCAGTGCGCTCGGCACACAGCTGAACATCACGGCCGGTACCTATTCGGACGTGCTGGCCTCGAAGGCGACGGTCGGCCAGATCGCCACCGCCATGGCCAATGTTCCCGGCCTCGGCAACACGGCCAAGGTCGCCCTGCAGACCATCGCCTCCAAGTCGACGAGCACGGTCAAGATCCCGCTCAGCAGTCTCATCGACCTTGGTTCCGTCGGCAGCCTGGGCCTCGGGCAACAGCCGTCCGGCCTCGGCGTCGACGCAAGCGCCATGGGGATGCTGACCGCCGCCGCCGTGCTGGCGAACGGCACCAACCAGGCAGCGATCAATCTCGGCGCCGCCATCCCGGGGCTGCTCAACACCCAGCTCGCCATAGCCATTGGGGAGCCGGCGCAATCCTCGCCCTGGCTGGCGATCGACGGCATCGGCACCACCGTGCGGACGGCCCAGACGCGCATCAAACTGACGGCCTCCGTCGGTGTCGGCACGCCCGGCCTCGGCGGCGGCATCAGCCTTTTGGCCGTCAATCTGCCGCTCAATGTGGAAGTCGCCTACGCCGAGGCCAAGCTGACCGACATCACCTGTCCGACAGGGGCTTCCAGCATCAGCGTTTCCATCGCCGCACACCCCGGCATTGCCCAGCTGAACCTGGCCAACAGCAACAACCCCTCCGGCTTCGCCGATTTCAGCCAGCCACAGACCTTCACCAACGCCGAGATCGCCGATGTGAGCCTGAGGATCCTGCTGATCAACATCCCGCTGATCCAGGTGATGGGTTCGGCCGCGACGGCGATCACCAACAACAGCCCGCAGACCCTGACCTTCAACGCGACCGACATCGCCAACAAGACGATCAAGACCGTTTCGACGCGAAACATCTCGCAGTCGCTCACCACGTCGCTGGTCAACAACCTGTCGCTTTCGGTCAATGCGCTTGGTCTCGGCATCGATCTGACCGCCCTGCTCGGAACGGTCAAACCGGCAGTGGTGGCCCTGCTCAACACTGTAACGGCGCCCGTCGACGACTTGCTCTACAATGTGCTGTCGGCCCTCGGTGTCGGTGTCGGCCAGGCCGACGTGCGCGTCACCGGAGCGACCTGCGGACGCGCAGTGCTGGTTCAGTAGGGCATTCTACGGCCAAGCGGATCGCTTGGCCGTACGACTGCTGAACGCCGTCAATCGAGCCTACCAAGGAAGCGACCGAGGGCCGGCAACGAGAGCGCCTCTTCCTCGACAGCAACGCCGCCATCCAAGACAGGCGCGACAGCTCCGATATCCCCGGGCAACGGCCAATTCGCCGGCTCTCCAGCGAAATTGAAGACACAGAGCAGCCTTTCGCCGCTACCTTCGCGGATGAAGGCGAGCACGTCGCCTTCGGTGTCGAGAAATCGGATCGAACCGCTGACCAGTGCCGGATGGCGCTTTCGCAAGGCGAGCGTCGAACGGTAGGCGGACAGCACAGAATCATCGTTGCCGTTCTGCACATCCGCGGCACGGGCGCGGTGGCTGTCGGGGACCGGCAGCCAGGGCTTGCCCGTCGAGAAACCCGCATTGTCGGCGCCGGCTTCCCAGACCATCGGCGTGCGGCAGCCATCCCTCCCCTTCACGCCGGGCCAGAAGCGAATGCCGACGGGATCGCGCAGATCCTCATAGGCAAGCTCCGCTTCCTCCAGGCCGAGCTCCTCGCCCTGGTAGAGGCAGATCGAGCCGCGCAGGCAGGCGAGCAGCATGATCGAGAATCTGGCCACAGCTTCGGCATCGCCGTCCGGCCGCGTCCAGCGGCTGACATGGCGCACCACGTCATGGTTGGAAAACGCCCAGCAGACCCAGCCGTCGGCGACCGCATGTTCGAAGGCCTCGACGCAGCCGCGCACATGCGCCGCGGAAAACTGCGAACCAAGCAGGTCGAACGTGTAGCACATCTGCAGCTTGTCGCCGCCGGAGGTGTAGGCGGCCAGCGTCTGCAGCGAGCGGCCCTCATCGCCGACTTCGCCGACGGCGGCGCGGTCCTGATACTCGTCGAGCAGCGCTCGGAAGCGCCTGAGGAAAGCCAGGTTCTCCGGCTGTGTCTTGTCGAACAGATGCTCCTGGTAAAGGTAGGTGTTGGTCTCGCTGTTGGTGCCGGCGACACTCGACGCCAAAGGCGGATTGCTGCGCAGCCAGCGGTCGTGGACATAGTAGTTGACCGTGTCGAGCCGGAAACCGTCGACGCCGCGCTCGAGCCAGAAGCGCACCGTGTCCAGCAGCGCATCCTGGACCTCGCGATTGTGGAAATTCAGGTCGGGCTGCGAGGCAAGGAAATTGTGCATGTAATATTGGCGGCGGGTCGAATCCCACTCCCAGGACGGGCCACCGAATACGGACAGCCAGTTGTTGGGCGCGTTGCCATCGGGCTTGGTATCGGCCCAGACGTACCAATCAGCCCTAGGATTGTCGCGGCTGGCGCGGCTTTCGATGAACCATTCGTGCTTGTCGGATGAGTGCGACAGCACCTGGTCGATGACCACCTTCAGGCCCAGCCGATGAGCCTCGGCGACCAGAGCGTCGAAATCTTCCAGCGAACCGAACATTGGATCGACGTCGCGGTAATCCGACACGTCATAGCCCATGTCGGCCATAGGCGACTTGAAGAAGGGCGACAGCCAGACGGCATCGACGCCGAGCGAGGCGATGTGGGCAAGCCTTGCCGTGATCCCCTTGAGATCGCCGCTGCCGTTGCCGGTGGTGTCCTGGAAAGAGCGCGGATAGACCTGATAGATGACGCAGCCGCGCCACCATTCGGCTCCCTGCCCGGCCACCGGATCGGCCCAAGGGCTGGCATCGTTGTTGGCCATTACGACCCCTTCCCGGCGCGGCCCTTTGCGGCCCGACGTTCGATCATGAAATTGACGCTGCGACCCGGCAGCGGCCGTGCAAGGTCGACCGGCTGCGTTTCGATCGCCGGCTGCCATCGGAACCCATCCCGTACGGGCAAGGTGAAGACACATTGGCGGCGGTCGCCATTGACGATGACGGCAAGGCGGCCGCCGCCTGCATCGCTGAGCAGCATGACGAGGCGATGCCGGGCGGGGTCGTTCCAATCCGTCTCGGCAAGCGGCATGCCGGTCTCGGTCAGCCAGGCGACGTCGGGGATGCCTGTCGCATCGGCTGATTGTCCCGTCAGGAAAGGTGTGTCCGACAAAGCGGGGATGGCGCGGCGAAGCATGCCGAGCGCCGACGCGTAGCCCTCCAGCACCTGATCGCGACCGGCCCAGTCGAGCCAGGTGATGGCGTTGTCCTGCGCGTAGGCGTTGTTGTTGCCTTTCTGGCTGCGGCCGAATTCGTCGCCCGCGGTCAGCATGATGGTGCCGCGCGAGGCAAACAGCGTCGCAAGCAGCGCGCACTGGTCGTCGAAGCGGGCGAGGATGATCGCCGCGTCGTCCGCATCGCCCTCGACGCCGCTGTTCCACGACAGGTTCTCATTGTGGCCATCGCGGTTCTGCTCGCCATTGGCGGCGTTGTGCTTGCGCTCGTAGCGGGCGATGTCGGCCAGCGTCATGCCGTCATGGGCGGCGATGAAATTGACCGTGCGGCTGGTCTGTTGCCCTGCTTTGGCAAACACGTCGGACGAACCGGCAAGCCGTGTCGCCAGCGCTCCAAGCGCGCCGGCATCGCCGCGCCAGAAACGCCTGGCATCGTCGCGGTATCTATCGTTCCACTCGAGGAAGGGCGGCTGAAAATTGCCAAGCTGGTAGCCATCCGGCCCGATGTCCCAGGGCTCGGCGATCAACACGCGATTTGCCAGCAGCGTATCCTCGTGCATCGCCTTCAACAACGGCGCCTGGGTATCGAATGTTCCGTCGACCCGCCCCAGCACCGGCGCCAGATCGAAGCGAAAACCGTCGACGCCGGCATGGCGGACAAAGTGGCGAAGCGTGTCGAGCACCATGTCCCGCACCACCGGGTGATCGCAGGCGACCGTGTTGCCGGTGCCGGTGTCATTGACCAGCCTGCCATCCGGCAGATGCCGGTAGTAGGCCTGATTGTCGAGGCCGCGCAGCGACAGCGTCGGCCCCAGCCGGTCGCTCTCGCCTGTGTGGTTGAAGACGAGATCGAGGATGGTGCCGATGCCGGCCTGACGCAAAACCGCGACGGTGTCGCGCAATTCCGCCAGGCCGCCGGGGGCCAGGCGCGGGTCGAGCGCCATGAAGGTGACGGGGTTGTAGCCCCAGGCATTGCTCAAGCCCAGTGGCGGCAGATGCCGCTCGTCGATCGATGCCGTCACCGGCATCAGTTCGACGGCTGACACGCCGAGCTTTTTGAGATGTTCGATGATGACAGGATGAGCAAGTGCCGCGATCGTACCGCGCTGCGCTTCCGGAATGTCCGGATGCAGCTTGGTGAACGCGCGGATATTCAGCTCATAAATCAGTCCGCCCGGGCGAAACAGCGGCGGCAACACAGGCGCCGCAATGGGCAAGGCCTTGGCCACGGTCTTCGGCATCAGCGGCGCGGTGTCGGCGCCCTCGTTGCGCCGCGCGGCAAGCCGCCAGTGATAGGCATAGGGCCGGTCGATTTCGATGGCGTAGGGATCGGTGAGCAGCTTGTCGGGGTCGAACCACAGCCCACGCTCTGGCGCATAATCGCCATCGGCGCGAAAGCCGTAGCGAGTGCCGGCGGCAAGGCCGGAAACGAAGAGCGCATGGATGCCGTTGCCTTCCGGCTTCATCTCCAGCCGGTCGAGTTCACGGTTGCCCTGCCCGTCGAAGATCGACACCCAGAGGCGACGGGCCGACGCGGACCATGTGGCGAAGCGAATGCCTTCGGGGGTGACGGTGGCGCCGAGTTGGGTCACGGATGCGCCTTCCCTTCTCCCCTTGTGGGAGAAGGTGGATCGGCGCGCAGCGCCGAGACGGATGAGGGGTGCGTGACGGAACGAGGCGTTGGCAATCTGGATCGAAGAGCGCGCCAAGCTAGAGCACCCCTCATCCGACCTCGCTTCGCGAGGCCACCTTCTCCCACAAGGGGAGAAGGAAAGGCGCGCGGCACCACCCTCAAGTAATCACGCTCGGCTTATTGCGGCCGGTGTGGCTCTTGATACCGGCAATGTCGTCGGCGGCGGCGATGAGATCGGCGAGTGCAACCTGCGTGTCGAGATCGTGCCTCGCCTTGTCCGGCTCGTAGCGCTCGATATAGACGCGCAGAGTGGCGCCCGATGTGCCGGTGCCGGAAAGCCGGAAGACGACGCGCGAGCCGCCTTCGAACAGCACTCTGATGCCCTGATGCTCGCTGGTTGAGCCGTCGACCGGGTCGTGATAGGCAAAATCGTCGGCAGTGGCGATCTTCAGGCCGCGTACGCTGGTGCCTGGCAGCGAACCGAGCTTGGCACGCAGTTCATCGACCAGCGCGTTGGCACGGTCGCTCTCGACCTCTTCATAGTCGTGGCGGGAATAGTAGTTGCGCCCATAGGCGGCCCAATGCTCAGTGACGACCTGCTTGCAGCTTTCGCCGCGCACGGCAAGGATGTTGAGCCACAACAGCACGGCCCAAAGGCCGTCCTTTTCGCGGACATGGTTGGAGCCGGTGCCGGCGCTTTCCTCGCCGCAGATCGTCGCCATGCCGGCATCGAGCAGATTGCCGAAGAACTTCCAGCCGGTCGGCGTCTCATAGATGCCGATGCCGAGTTTTTCGGCGACGCGGTCAGCCGCGCCACTGGTCGGCATCGAACGGGCGATGCCTTTGAGGCCGTCCTTGTAGCCCGGCGCCAGCTGGGCATTGGCGGCCAGCATCGCAACCGAATCCGACGGGGTGACGAAGATGCCCTTGCCGATGATCAAATTGCGGTCGCCGTCGCCGTCCGAAGCCGCACCAAAATCCGGCGCGTCCGGTCCCATCATCTCATCATAGAGATGCTTGGCGTGGACCAGGTTCGGGTCGGGGTGATGGCCGCCGAAATCCGGCAGTGGCTTGTAGTTGCGGCAGGTGCCGTTCTCCGCGCCAAGCCGGCGCTCGAGGATCTCCTTGGCATAGGGACCGGTGACCGCATGCATCGCGTCGAAGCGCATGCGAAAACCGTATTTGAAATTGGCACGGATGGCGTCGAAGTCGAACAGGGTTTCCATGAGATCGGCATAGTCGGCGACCGGGTCGATGATCTCGACCGTCATGCCGCCGGCCTCGACGGTGCCGATCGTGTCGATGTCGATCTGGGCGATATCGGCAGTCTTGAAGCTCGAAATCGCCTTGGTCTTGGCGAAGATCGCATCAGTCAGCTTCTCCGGCGCCGGGCCGCCATTGCCGGCATTGTACTTGATGCCGAAATCCTCATGCGGGCCGCCGGGATTGTGGCTGGCCGACAGGATGATGCCGCCGAAGGTCTTGTATTTGCGGATGACATGCGAGGCGGCCGGCGTCGACAATATGCCGCCCTGCCCGACCATGACCTTGCCGAAGCCGTTGGCGGCGGCCATGGCGATCGCCTTCTGGATGACCTCGCGGTTGTAGAAGCGGCCGTCGCCGCCGATCACCAGCGTCTTGCCCTTGAAGCCGTCGAGCGCATCGAAGATCGACTGGATGAAGTTCTCGGCATAGTGCTCCTGCTGGAACACGGGCACCTTCTTGCGCAGGCCCGACGTGCCGGGCTTCTGGTCTGAGTAGGGTTTGGTGGGGACGGTCCGGATCATGCTTCAGGCAACCCTTTTCGAAAGCAGCAGGCGATAGAGTTCGACATATTTTTCCGCGCTCTTGTCCCATGACACATCGGCCTTCATGCCCTGGCGCTGCAGCGATTCCCAGATCACCGGATTGGCATGTGCGTCGACGAGGCGGCGGATGGCGTGCAGCATGGCAAGGCCATTGTTGGGCGCGAACTGAAAGCCGGTGGCGACGCCGGCGGAGACGGCGGCTTCATTGGCATCGATGACCGTGTCCGCCAGGCCGCCGGTGCGGGCAACGATCGGCACGCAGCCATAGCGCAGACCGTAAAGCTGGGTCAGCCCACAGGGTTCGAAGCGCGAAGGGACGATGATGGCGTCGCAGCCGCCCTGCATGGTGTGCGATAGCCCCTCGTCATAGCCAACGACCACGCCGATGCGGCCGCGGTGGCGTGCGGCGGCAGCAAGCAGCGCGCCTTCCAGTCCTGCATCGCCCGAGCCCAGTATGGCCAGCCGCGCACCGGTCGCCACGATGCCGTCAACCACCGTCGCCAATATGTCCATGCCCTTTTGCCAGGTCAGCCGGCTGATGACGCAGACGATCGGGCTGTCGTCGCGGTCGAGGCCGAAGCGGTCCTCCACCGCCGCCCTGTTGGGCGCCCGTGCCTTGAGCGTGGCGGCTGTATAGTTCGACACCAGATGCTTGTCCGTCTCCGGATCCCAAATGGCGGTGTCGATGCCGTTGACGATGCCGTAGAGATCACTGGAGCGCATGTTGATGAGGCCGTCGAGACCCATGCCGAATTCCGGCGAGCAGATTTCCTGCGCATAGGTCGGGCTCACCGTGGTGATCGCCCAGGCCGCCTGCAGGCCGGCCTTGAGGAAGCCGACGCCGCCATAATATTCGACGCCGTCGAGCGCCATCGCCACCGCCGGCAGACCGAGTTCGCCAAAGATGCCGGCGCCGAACTGGCCCTGGAAGGCGAGATTGTGGACCGTCATCATCGACGGGACGCCGACCGCCTTGCCGTAGCGCATATAGGCCAGCGTCATCGCCGACTGCCAGTCATGGGCGTGGACGATATCAGGCTGGTAGCCGGAGATGGCGCCGCCGGCGATATCGCCGCCAACCTGGCTCAGTGCCGCGAAGCGCCGCCAATTGTCCGGCCAATCCGCGCCCGCAGCATTGCCGTAGGGGCCGCCGGGGCGGTCGAACAGATGCGGCGCGTCGAGAACGAACAGCTCGAGCCCGGCAATCTGGACGGCATGGACCGAAGCCTTGCCGCCCTGCAGCAGCGGATATTGGTAGACAGCCTTCCTTTTCTTGAAGGCCGCCATCACGGTCGGAAAGCCCGGAATGAGCGTGCGCATTGTCACGCCCTTGGCTGCGAGCGCGATGGGCAGCGCGCCGGTCACGTCGGCAAGCCCGCCGGTCTTGATCAGCGGGAAAATCTCGGGCGTGACCGACAGAACCTGCATGCGTTTATGGTCCGATCCTGTCTAACTCTTGGTTCCAAGCAATTCCGGACGGAAACCGTCTCACACTTTCCTGGAATGCTCTACAGCTTCAACTTGTCGATCATATCCTGCGTGACCAGGCAGATGCCCTTTTCGGAAACACGAAAACGCTTGGCGTCGAGAACCGGATCTTCGCCAACGACCAGCCCTTCCGGTATCCTAACACCATGGTCGATGACCACGCGCTTCAACTTTGCGTTCCGGCCGACATGAACGTCGGGCAGCATGACGACCTCTTCCAGCGTCGAATAGGAATTGATGCGCGCGCCGGTGAAGATCAGGCTTTTCTTCAGCGAAGCACCGGATACGATGCAGTCGCCCGACACGAGTGAAGAAACGGCCGAGCCACGGCGGCCATCCTCGTCATGCACGAACTTTGCCGGCGGCTTCAATTCGGCATAGGTCCAGATCGGCCAGTCGCGGTCGTAGAGATCGAGTTCCGGGGTGATATCCGTCAGGTCGATATTGGCTTCCCAATAGGCATCGACAGTGCCGACGTCGCGCCAGTAGGCCTCGTTTTCCATCGTCGAGCGCACGCATGACTTGGTGAAGCGGTGGGCAATCGCCTTACCGTGCTGGACGATATAGGGGATGATGTCCTTGCCGAAGTCGCGGCTCGAGCCAGGCTCGGCGGCGTCGCGGCGCAGCTGTTCCATCAGGAACTTGGTTTTGAAGACATAGATGCCCATCGAGGCCAAAGCGAGTTCCGGATTGCCCGGAATGCCGGGCGGATCAGCAGGCTTTTCGACGAAGGCGATGATGTTGTCCTTGCCGTCGACATGCATGACGCCGAAGCCGGTCGCTTCCATGCGCGGCACTTCGAGGCAGCCGACGGTGACGTCGGCATTGGCGTCGACGTGCTGGCGAAGCATCAGCTCGTAATCCATCTTGTAGATGTGGTCGCCGGCCAGGATGACCATGTATTCCGGGCCATAGGCCTCGATGATGTCGATGTTCTGATAGACGGCATCGGCCGTGCCTTCATACCACTGCGTTTCAGAGACGCGCTGGCTGGCCGGCAGGATGTCGAAGCTTTCGTTTCGTTCCGGCCGCAGGAAGTTCCAGCCGCGCTGCAGATGGCGGATCAGCGAATGCGCCTTGTACTGGGTGGCGACGCCGAGGCGGCGGATACCCGAGTTGAGCGCGTTGGAGAGCGCGAAATCGATGATGCGCGTCTTGCCGCCGAAATAGACCGCCGGCTTGGCGCGACGGTCCGTCAGTTCCTTGAGGCGGCTGCCACGGCCGCCGGCCAGTACATAGGCCATGGCATCGCGTGCCAGCGGCTGGGTCCGTTTCAAGTCTGCCATTTCTACCCTCCCAAGTTACTCAAGTCTCGCCACGGTGCTCGGCCTTGCCGGCCTCAGTCGGCAATGAGTTCGAGCATGATCGTCGACAGCGGCGGCAGAAGCATCGTTGCCGAGATGCTCTTGCCCTCTGCCCTTGCCTCGACAATGCCGCCATTGCCCATGCCGGAGCCGCCATATTCGGATGCGTCGGTGTTGATGATCTCGCGCCACTTGCCAGCCTTGGGCAGCGGCACACGATAATTGTCGCGCGGCACCGGCGTGAAGTTGGAGATGACGGCCACCGGGCTGCCGCCCGGCGCGTTGCGCACCCAGGCAAAAACCGAATTCTGGCTGTCGTCGACGATCAGCCAGGAGAAGCCTTCCGGCTCGCAATCGCGGCCATGCAGCGCCGGGCGCGAACGATAGAGATAGTTGAGATCGCGCACCGTCTGCCAGACGCCGCGATGCGGGCGGAAATCAAGCAGGTTCCAGTCGAGCGCACGCGCCTCGCTCCATTCGCGGCGCTGCGCGAATTCCTGGCCCATGAACAAGAGCTTCTTGCCAGGATAGCCCCACATGAAGCCGTAATAGGCCCGCAGTGTTGCGAATTTCTGCCAGTCGTCGCCGGCCATCTTGCCCAGCAGCGTGCCTTTGCCGTGCACGACCTCGTCATGCGAGAGCGGCAGCACGAAATTCTCCGAAAAGGCGTAGGTCAGGCCAAAGGTCAGGTCGTTGTGGTGGTGCTTGCGGAAGATCGGCTCCTTGGCGAAATACTCCAGCGTGTCGTGCATGAAGCCCATGTTCCACTTGAAGCCGAAGCCCAGCCCGCCTTCGTGCACCGGCGCCGAGACTTTCGGCCATGAGGTCGATTCCTCGGCGATGGTCATGACGCCCGGATGGTGGCCGTAGACCTCCTTGTTCATCTTCTGCAGGAACGAGACCGCCTCGAGGTTCTCGCGGCCGCCCTTCTCGTTGGGGATCCATTCGCCGGCCTTGCGCGAATAGTCGAGGTAGAGCATCGAGGCGACCGCATCGACGCGCAAACCGTCGACATGGTATTTCTCGGCCCAGAACAATGCGTTGTTGACGAGGAACGACACCACCTCGCGGCGGCCGAAATTGTAGATCGCGGTGTTCCAGTCGGGATGGAAGCCCTTGCGCGGATCGGCATGCTCGTAGAGCGCGGTGCCGTCGAAATGGGCAAGGCCATGCGCGTCGACCGGAAAATGCGCCGGCACCCAGTCGAGGATGACGCCGACGCCGGCGCGATGCGCCCCATCGACAAAACGGGCAAAGCCGTCCGGATCGCCGAAACGGGCCGACGGCGCGTAAAGCCCGGTTGTCTGATAACCCCAGGACGGGTCATAGGGATGTTCGGAGATCGGCATGAACTCGATGTGGGTAAAGCCGGTCTCGACCGCATAGGGGATCAGCCGGTCGGCCAGTTCGTCCCATGACAGGAACGTGCCGTCGTCGCGAAGCTGCCAGGAACCGGCATGGACTTCGTAGATCGAGATGGCTTCGCGGCGGTGATCGGCATTGCGCCAGAAATTGCGGTGCGCCTCATCGCCCCACTCATGCGCCGGCGGCACGGCAACAACCGAAGCCGTGGCCGGACGCAGTTCGGACTTGAACGCAAACGGGTCCGCCTTCAGCGGCAGCCTGACGCCATCGGGTGCGATGATCTCGTATTTGTAGGGCCGCCCGGCACCGATGTCGGGCACGAACAATTCCCAGATGCCAGTGTCGCGGCGATCGCGCATCGTGTGGCGGCGGCCGTCCCAGTCGTTGAAATCGCCGACCACCGAGACGCGTTTTGCATTGGGAGCCCAGACGGCGAAATGCACGCCGGTGGCGCCTTCGTGCTCGATGACATGCGCGCCAAGCTTGTCGAACAGCCGGAGGTGCGAACCCTCGGCGATATAATAATCGTCCAGAGGCCCGAGCACCGGGCCGAATGAATAGGGATCGGTCAGCCACCAGTCGCCGCCGGCGTTCCTAGCGTGATAGCGCAGCGGCTGCCGCTTCTTGATCGACAGCTTGCCTTCGAAGAAGCCGGCATCGTCTCGCCTGGACAATTGACCAGCCTCGATGTCGGTCAGCGTATAGGCCGTTACGGTCTCGGCATGCGGAACGAAACAACGGGCAAACAGGCCCTTGCCGACCTCATGGACACCAAGGACCGCAAACGGATCTCCGTGCGTGCCGGCGACAATCGCCGCAACATCGCCGGCTGGCGCCAGTCCGTCCGGCCCGCTTGTCGTAGCGGTCGCGCGCGGTTTCCTCATCAGGCAGTGTCCCTCCCAGGGCACCAGGTGTTTGTTTCTGGCGATGCGAGTTGGCAGTCAACCCGCATCACCGGGACCACATTGTTCGTGGCCTCATGCAATCACATCAGACAGGCACGTTCCAGATTTCTTTCGCATATTGGCGGATCGTACGATCGGACGAGAACCAGCCGACGCGCGCGACATTGCGGATTGCCTTGGCATACCAGTCCGGGCTGTTGCGCCAGACAGCGTCGACATCACGCTGGGCGGCGGCGTAGGCGTCGAAATCGGCGGCAACCATGAACCAGTCGGTGTTGTAGAGGCCGTTCATCAGGTCGCGATAGCGATCGGGATCGTCGGGCGAGAAGACACCCGATGAAACGGCCGCGACCGCCTGCGCCAGTTCGGGGGAGCCCTCGATCACGGCGCGCGGGTTGTAGCCATTGTTGCGCCGCTCGGCGACCTCGGCCGTGGTGAGGCCGAAGATGAAGATGTTGTCGTCGCCGACGCAGTCCTTGATCTCGACATTGGCGCCGTCGAGCGTGCCGATGGTCAGTGCGCCGTTGAGCGCGAACTTCATGTTGCCGGTGCCCGACGCTTCCATGCCGGCGGTCGATATCTGCTCGGACAGGTCAGCGGCCGGCATCAGCACCTCGGCCAGGCTGACGTTGTAGTTCGGCACGAACACCACCTTCAGCAAACCGCGAACGGCCGGGTCGCGGTTGATGACCCTGGCGACGTCGTTGGCAAGTTTGATGATCAGCTTGGCGTTGTGATAGCTGGGCGCCGCCTTGCCGCCGAAGAATTTCACGCGCGGCATCCAGTCGCGCTCGGGATGCGAACGGATCTGGTCGTAAAGCGCGATCGCCTCGAGGATGTTGAGAAGCTGGCGCTTGTATTCGTGGATGCGCTTGACCTGGATGTCGAACAGCGCCGAGGGGTCGACCTTGATGCCGAGCCGGTCGGCGACGAGATTGGCCAGGCGCGCCTTGTTCTGCCGCTTGACGCCCGCGAACTTCTCCCGGAACGCGCTGTCATCGGCAAAGCCGTCGAGCCCCTTGATGGCGTCGATGTCGTCGAGAAAGCGGTCGCCGATCGCCTCGCGGGCGAGCGAGGTCAGCCCGGGGTTGCACTGGATCAGCCAGCGCCGCGGCGTGATGCCGTTGGTCTTGTTGTTGATGCGATCGGGATAGAGCTTGTGCAGGTCGGCGAACACCGTTTCCTTCATCAGCTCGGTGTGCAGCGCCGAGACGCCGTTGATCGAGTGCGAGCCAACAAAAGCCAGATTGCCCATACGCACGCGGCGGTCGCCATTCTCCTGGATCAGCGAGATGCGGCTGATCTGCTCATCCGAGAACAGGTTGGTGGCGCGCGCTTCCAGAAGCACCTGCGCGTTGATGGCGTAGACGATCTGCATGTGGCGCGGCAAAAGCCGCTCGAACAGCGGCACCGGCCAGCTTTCCAGCGCCTCGGGAAGAAGCGTGTGGTTGGTGTAGCCGAAGGTGCGTTTGGTGACATCCCAGGCAAGGTCGAAGTCCATGCCGTGGACATCCATCAAGAGCCGCATCAGCTCCGGCACCGCGATCGCCGGATGGGTGTCGTTCAAGTGGATCGCCGCCTTGTCGGGCAGCGACTTCAGGTCACCATATTGGCTGAGATGCCGCTGCACGATGTCCTGCAGCGAAGCCGTGGAGAAGAAGTACTCTTGCCTGAGCCGCAGCTCCTGCCCTGCCTTGTGGGAATCGGCGGGGTAAAGGACGCGCGACAGGGCGTCGGCCTTGTTGCTTTCGGCGAGCGCGCCGATGTGGTCGCCGGCATTGAACTTGTCGAGCAGGATCGGATCGATCGGCATGCCGGACCAGAGCCGCAGCGTGTTGACGCGGTTTGCCCGCCAGCCGACGACAGGCGTGTCGTAGGCAACAGCCAGGACATGCTCGGTCGGCTTCCAGACATGGCGCTCGAGCCGGCCGTCCTTCGACGTGATCGATTCCACCGAGCCGCCGAAGCCGACCTCGAAGGAGCGTTCGCGCCGTTCGAATTCCCAGGGGTTGCCGTGATCGAGCCAGGTCTCGGGCAATTCGACCTGCCAGCCTCCTTGAATCTCCTGGCGGAACATGCCGTTGGCGTAGCGGATGCCGTAGCCATGCGCAGGAATGTCGACCGTTGCCATGCTTTCCATGAAGCAGGCGGCGAGCCGGCCGAGGCCGCCATTGCCGAGCGCGGCATCGGGTTCTAGCGCCGCGATGAGATCGAGGTCGACGCCGAGCGACGACAGCGCCTCGCGCATATTGTCCATCAAGCCGAGATTGGAAAAGGCGTCGCGCATCAGGCGGCCGATGAGGAATTCCAGTGACAGGTAATAGACGCGCTTTTCCTGCTGGTCGTAGGCCTCTTTGGTCGCCTGCATCCAGTGATCGACGATACGGTCGCGCACGACCTTGATCGAAGCGGTGAGCCAGTCGTACTGGGTCGCAACGGTGGTGTCCTTGCCGACCCTGTATTTGAGGGCCATCAAGACTTCCCTTGCGAGGGTCTTCGGATCAGGATTTTCGAGCAGTGGGGGAAGGGTTTCGGATGTCATCGCGCGCGTCATGCTGCCTCTCGTGCGGTTGCAATGATCATACCGGCTTTCACCATTCATCCCAGCCCATGTTACCGCATCGCAACATATATTCAATCGATTTAGATGGGCGCGTGCCGGCTTACCCTGCGGCAATTTGACAAATCAGGCGGCCAATGCGGCTTCCGGAGGTGTCTTCGCACCGGTCATGAAGGCAACGGCATCGGACATCGTATACTGCTTGGGGTCTATGACGCAGAGGCGACGGCCCAGGCGGTGGATGTGGATGCGGTCGGCCACCTCGAAGACATGCGGCATGTTGTGCGAGATCAGCACGATCGGCAGGCCGCGCTTCTTGACGTCGAGGATCAGTTCGAGCACGCGGCGGCTCTCCTTGACGCCGAGGGCAGCCGTCGGCTCGTCCATGATCACCACCCGGCTGCCGAAGGCAGCGGCGCGCGCCACCGCCACGCCCTGGCGCTGGCCGCCCGAGAGCGTCTCCACCGCCTGGCTGATGTTCTGGATGGTCATCAGGCCAAGTTCGGTGAGCTTGTCGCGGGCACGCTTTTCCATCGCCGGGCGGTCGAGCATGCGCAACCACTGGCCGAGGAAGCCTGGTTTGCGGATCTCGCGGCCGAGGAACATGTTGTCGGCGATCGACAGGGCCGGCGACAGCGCCAGATTCTGGTAGACCGTCTCGATGCCGGCTTCGCGGGCTTCCATCGGCGACTTGAAGGCGACGGGTTTGCCTTCGAGCCTGATCTCGCCTTCGTCCGGCGCGGCCGCGCCGGAAATCGCCTTGATGAGCGACGACTTGCCGGCGCCATTGTCGCCGATGACGGCGAGGATTTCGCCGGGATAAAGGTCGAAGTCGGCATTGTCGAGCGCGGTGACGCGGCCATAACGTTTGACCAGCCCGCGCGCGGTGAGGATGGGTTCCTGGGTCATGACTATGCCGAAACCTTTCTGATCCATTGATCGATCGCCACGGCGCCGATGATCAGCACACCGGTTAGCAGCACTTTCCACTGCGGATCGGCGCCCATCATGTTGAGACCCATGGAGACGACGCCGACGATCATCGCACCAAACAGCGTGCCCAGGATCGAGCCGCGCCCGCCGAACAGGGAAATACCGCCAATCACCGTCGCGGTGATGGCCTGCAGATTGTAGTCGGTGACGGCGGCTGACGGCGAGATCGAGCCGTTGCGGCCGATGGAGACCCAGGCAGCGAAAGCGGCGATCAGCCCGGCAAGGGTGTAGACCGTCATCAGCACCTTCTTGGTCTGGATGCCCGAGAGCTTCGCCGCTTCCTGATCGTCACCAACAGCATAGACATGGCGACCCCATGCCGTGTGATTGAGCACGTACCAGAGGATCAGAACGAGCACGACCGTGGCGATGACGCCAAGCGTCAGCACCGCCGTGCCGATCTTGAAGCTCAGGGCGAAGAGATGCAGCAGCGGCGCCTGGGCGTCGACGTCGGTGTCGCGGATCGTCTCATTGGCCGAATAGATGAAGTTCGTGGCCATGACGATGTTCCAGGTGCCAAGCGTCACGATGAAGGGCGGCAGCTTCATGTAGGCGACCAGCAGCCCGTTGAGCAGCCCGCAGGCCGCACCGGCGGCGAGCCCGATCGTCACGGCGAGAATGGCCGGCATACCATAACTGACCGCGCAATTGCCCATGATCACGGCGGAAATAACCATGATCACGCCAATCGACAGGTCGATGCCGGCGGTCAGGATGACCAGCGTCTGCGCGGCACCGAGAATGCCGATGATGGCGATCTGCTGCAGGATCAGCGTCAGCGTGTAGGACGAAAAGAAACGTCCGCCGATGGCGATACCGAAGATGACGATCGACAGGACCAGCACGATCAGCGGCACAGCGGCCGGCGTCGAATGCAGGAAATGCTGGATGCGCTTGACGGCCGATTTGTGCTCGTCAAAAGCGGCGACGCTGGTGTCGCTGCTCGAGAGAACCTTCTCGAATTCCTGAGCTTGAGCCATGTTTCCTCCCCGTGAGCGGTCAGCCAAACGCTGACGCCCGTCCACGCCTTTCCGGTCTATCGCCGGGATTGTTCGCGGTCACGCGACCCATCGTCCACCCGAAGCGGCCGGGGATCAAGTCCCCCCGGCCGTTTCGGTTGTTTTGTTGCCAGTCAGACCGGCATCAGCCCCAGCACTTGGCGAGGCCTTCCTTGGTGTCGATGGACTTCACGCCGGTGGCCGGCTTGTCGGTGACCAGGTTGACGCCGGTGTCGAAGAAGTTCTTGCCTTCGGTCGGCTTCGGCTTGGTTCCGTCCTTGGCGAAGGCTGCGATCGCCTCGATGCCGAGCGCCGCCATCTGCAGCGGATACTGCTGCGAGGTCGCGCCGATCACGCCTTCTGTAACCGACTTCACGCCGGGGCAGCCACCGTCGACCGAGACGATCAGCACCTGCTTTTCAAGGCCGACGGCCTTGAGCGCCTGGTAGGCACCGACAGCGGCCGGCTCGTTGATGGTGTGGATGACGGTGATGCCGGAGTCCTTCTGAAGCAGGTTCTCCATCGCCTTGCGGCCGCCTTCCTCGTTGCCGTTGGTGACGTCGTGGCCGACGATGCGCGGATCGGTTTCGTCGCCGATCTTGTTGGGGTCCTTCACGTCGATGCCGTAGCCCATCATGAAGCCCTGGTCGCGCAGCACGTCCACGGTCGGCTGCGAGGGCGTCAGGTCGAGGAAGCCGATCTTGGCGTCCTTGGCCTTATCGCCGAGCGTCGCGGCGGCCCAGGCGCCGATCAGTTTGCCGGCCTCGAGATTGTCGGTGGCGAAGGTCGCATCGGCCGCGTCGATCGGGTCGAGCGGCGTGTCGAGCGCGATCACCAGCAGGCCGGCATCACGCGCCTTCTTCACGGTCGGCACGATGCCCTTGGTGTCGGATGCGGTGATCAGGATACCCTTGGCGCCGTCGGCAATGCAGCTTTCGATGGCCGCCACCTGGCTCTCGCTGTCGCCGTCGATCTTGCCGGCGTAGGTCTTGAGGTCGACGCCGAGTTCCTTGGCCTTTGCGGTCGCGCCTTCCTTCATCTTGACGAAGAAGGGGTTGGTGTCGGTCTTGGTGATCAGGCAGGCGCCGACACCGGCCGCGGATGCGGACGAGGCAAACGCCATCAGGCCCAGGGCCGCCGCCGCAAACACGGTGGACTTCAACAGTTTTGTATTGGTCACGATATTTCCTCCCAGTGGAACCAATTCCGGATGCCGGCCAACCGACATCCACAGCGCATCCAACGAATTTCTCCCAGCGTGGACGCGGCTCCAACAGACACCAGACCGGGACCTCTGTCAATAATTAAATCACTCTTATTTATTATTGACAGCCTTGCTTCGTTCACTCATTCTGGCCCAAAAGCATCGAGAAGAAACGACGGGAGGAACAGGGTGGAGACCGCCATTGCGAGGCACGGTTCGCCCGAAGCGAATGACAGCCTGATTCACCGCGGCACCAACCAGAGTGGCATGCGCGACCACAACGAGCGGTTGGTGCTCTCGCTGGTGCGCCAGCATGGCAGCCTGGCGAAATCCGACATCGCCCGCATGACCGGGCTTTCGGCGCAGACGGTTTCGGTCATCATGCGCGAACTCGAGGAAGAAGGCCTGCTCGTGCGTCAGGCGCCGCTGCGCGGCAAGATCGGCCAGCCGTCCATCCCGATGGCGCTCAACCCCGAGGGCGCTTTCTTCATCGGCCTCAAGATCGGCCGCCGCAGCGCGGAACTGGTGCTGATCGATTTTCTTGGCCATGTGCGCGCGATGCTGCAGCACTCCTATCGCTATCCGGCACCGCGCGAGACGGTGGAATTCGTCACATCAGGGATGAAGAAGATGCGTGGCGAACTGACACCGGCGCAGGACAAGCGCATCGCCGGCCTCGGCATCGCCATGCCGTTCGAACTGTGGAACTGGGCCGACACCGCTGGCGCGCCGCGCGACGTCATGGACGAATGGCGCCACCGCGACATCAAGGCCGACATTCAGGCGCAATGCGAGTTTCCGGTCTATCTGCAGAACGACGCCACCTCGGCCTGCGGCGCCGAGCTCGTCTTCGGCCAGGCGGGCGGCGCGCGTGACTTCGTCTATTTCTATATCGGCGCCTTCGCCGGCGGCGGCATCGTGCTCAACGGCCGGTTGTTCGGCGGCCCGACCGGCAATGCCGGCGCGCTCGGCTCCATGCCGGTGCCGGGACCGGACGGCAAGCCGACCCAGCTGATCGACGTGGCGTCCATCGCCATGCTGGAAAAAGCGCTCAATGCGCGGGGCGTCGAGGCCTCGCATCTGTGGACATCGCCGGAAGACTGGGGCGACATCGGTTCCGAACTCGACGACTGGATCGCCAGTGCCTCACAGGCGCTTGCCTATGCCATCGTCGCGGCGTCCTCGGTCATCGATTTCGAGGCGGCGGTGATCGACGGCTGGATGCCGAAGGCGGTGCGCCGCCGGCTGGTCGATGCCATCATCGCGGCCATCGCGACAATCGACGGCGAAGGTCTGAAACTTCCCGCCGTTCGCGAGGGAACCGTCGGCATCCATGCCCGAGCGCTCGGCGGCGCCAGCCTGCCGCTGTCCGAACGCTTCCTGATCGGTTCGACGACGATTTCCAGGAGCGCCTGAATGCTGATCGGGATCCCGACGCTGCTCGGTCCGGAACTTCTGGCGACACTGCGCGCCATGGGCCATGGCGACGAGATCGCCCTTGTCGATGGAAACTATCCGGCCGAGGAGCAGGCAAGGCGCCTGATCCGCGCCGACGGTCATCCGCTCATTCCGGTGCTCGACGCGATCCTGAGCATCCTGCCGGTCGACGACGCAGTTCCGGAGGCGCTGTTTCGCGCGTCCGTGAAAGGCGACCCGTCGCTCGCCGATCCAGTTCATCACGAGATCGAGGCGATCTGCGCCAAACACGCGCCGGGCCGCAAGGTGGTTGCACTGGCCGGAGCCGACTTCTATGCACGGGTCAAATCGGCGCATGCCATCGTCGCGACGAGCGAACCCAGGCTTTACGCCAACATCATCATCCGCAAGGGCGTGATCTATCCGCCGGAGACCAGGAAGCCATGATCCTCTGCTGCGGCGAAGCCCTGATCGACATGCTGCCGCGCACCACGACGCAGGGCGAGCCGGCCTTCGCCCCCTATGTCGGCGGCGCGGTGTTCAATTCGGCGATCGCTCTTGGCCGGCTTGGCGCACCGGCCGGTTTCTTTTCCGGCCTGTCGTCGGATCTGTTCGGCGGCCAGTTCAGGGACGCGCTGGGGGCGAGCAAGGTCAGTTCCACCTATGCCCACACCTCGCCAAGGCCAACGACGCTGGCCTTCGTGAAGCTCACCAACGGTCAGGCGACCTACACATTCTACGACGAGAACACAGCCGGACGCCTGTTGACCATCGATGACCTGCCAGCGCTTGGCAACGAGATCGAGGCCATGCTGTTCGGCGCGATCAGTCTGATCTCGGAGCCCGCCGGCAGTGCTTATGAAGAGTTCATGCGGCGCGAGCATGCAAGCCGCGTCATGATGCTCGATCCCAACATCCGGCCGAACTTCATCCCGGACAAGGCCAAGCACCTCAGACGCATCCGCGCCATGATGGCGATGGCCGACATCGTGAAGCTGTCGGACGAAGACCTCCATTGGTTCGGCGAAGCCGGCTCGCATGAGGATGTCATCCGCAACTGGCTCGACCGTGGCCCCAAGCTGATCGTCGTGACCCATGGCAGCGAAGGTGCTGTCGGCTATACCAAGGACCACGCAGTCACCGTGATGCCGGAAAAGGTCGAGGTGGTCGACACGGTCGGCGCCGGCGACACGTTCAATGCCGGCATCCTCGCCTCCCTGCATGAGCAGGGCCTGCTGACGAAGGCGGCCATAGGCGACCTCACGCAAGAGGCCATCCACAAGGCGCTGGCGCTTGGTGCAAAGGCTGCGGCGGTGACCGTGTCACGCGCGGGCGCCAATCCGCCGTGGCGGCATGAAATCGCCTGAACAGCGCTCAACTTAAGTTGAGACAGCCGATCACTTTATGTTTCGCAGGACCGCTCAGTGGGACTATAAAGGCCCGATTGCGCCCGACGAAGCCCGGATTTCCGGCATCTTGCTGATATACGCCGGAAATCAGCGGTAACAGACTGCGATATCTCGGCAATTGGCGGCTCTGGCTTCCCGGCTTTCTCGGCAGGCGCAACTCTGGTACCAGCGGGCCGTTATCTGGCTAAACCGCCTGGTTAGAACCGTTTTTGAGGCCGACATGCAGTTCATTGATCTTGGCGCGCAGCGCGAACGCATCCGCGACCGGCTGAAGGCCGCGATCGACCGTGTCGTCGAAGAAGGGCGCTATATCCTCGGCCCGCAGGTCACCGAATTCGAGAACAAGCTCGCCGCCTATATCGGCACCAAGCATGTCGTGGCCTGCGCCAACGGCACCGATGCGCTGCTGTTGCCGCTGTTTGCCGCCGGCATCGGCCCGGGCGACGCGGTGTTCGTGCCCAGCTTCACTTTCGCCGCCACCGCCGAAGTGGTGGCGCTGGCCAAGGCCGAACCTGTCTTCGTCGATGTCGATCCGGTGACCTACAACATCGACATCGCCAGCCTCGAGGCGGCCATCGCCATGATCAAGAAGGAAGGCCGGCTGAAGCCTAAGGCGATCATCCCGGTCGACCTGTTCGGCCTTGCCGCCGACTATGATGCCATCATGGCGATCGCCGACCGCGAAGGGCTGCTGGTGATCGAGGACGCCGCCCAGTCGATGGGCGGGTCGCTTGACGGCAAGATGTGCGGTGCCTTCGGCCATGTCGGCTCGACCAGCTTCTATCCGGCCAAGCCGCTCGGCTGCTACGGCGACGGCGGGGCGATGTTCACCAATGATGACGCGCTGGCCGACAAGCTGCGTTCCTTCGCCTTCCACGGCAAGGGCGAGACGCAATATGACAATGTCCGCGTCGGCATCAATTCACGGCTCGACACGATCCAGGCGGCGATCCTGATCGAAAAGCTTGCCATTCTCGAAGACGAGATGGTGGCGCGCCAGGTGGTGGCAAACCGCTATGCCGAAGGGCTTGGCGATATCGTCACAGCTGCCCGCAACCTAGACGGCAGCCGTTCGGCCTGGGCGCAGTACGCGATCGAGACGCCCAAGCGCGATGGTCTGAAGGCGCATCTGGGCGAAAAGGGCATCCCGTCCGTCATCTACTACGTCAAGCCGCTGCATGCCCAGGTCGCCTATCGCGACTACCTGCGCACGCCGACCGGTCTTGCCGTCTCGGAGGACCTGCCGAAGCGCATCCTGTGCCTGCCGATGCACCCATATCTCAGCGAAGCCGACCAAGACCGGATCATCGAGACGATCCGCAACTATATCGGCTCGAACTCGGCGCAGGCCGCAGCCGAGTAATCGGTAACCGGTCTCAGGCGGGGCTGGCCCCTGCCCTGCCGCTGGCGATGAAATGCGGATTGGCGAAATCCTCGTCATCGGCCTGGTCGCGCTTGCCGTAGGCCAAGGGTTTGCCATCCAGCGTGCGTGTCGTGCCGCCCGCCGCGCGCAGCACCGCGTCGCCCGCCGCGGTGTCCCATTCCATGGTGCGGCCGAAGCGCGGATAGACATCCGCCTCGGCGCTGGCCAGAAGGCAGAATTTCAAGGACGATCCGACCGAGACGATCTCGGCGGCGCCGAGGTCACGAATATAGGCTTCGGTTTCCGGCGTGTTGTGGGAGCGGCTGGCAACGACGGCCAGCGGCACCGCTGCCGTTCTCACCGAAATCGGTCGGCGGGCGACGATCTGGTAGTCACCATCGATTTCGAGGCTCTCCGCCCTGCCCGGCAAGCCGGAAAAGAAGCGACCTATGCAAGGTGCGAAGACGACGCCGACTTCCGGCACGCCATGGCGGACAAGCGCGATGTTGACGGTGAAGTCGGTGCGGCGGTTGACGAATTCCTTGGTGCCGTCGAGCGGATCGATGAGGAAGAAGGCGTCACCGAGATCAGCCGGCATGATTCCGGCCGCGGCTTCCTCTTCGGCCACGCAGGGAATGTCGGGAAATGCGGCGCGCAGGCCGGCGAGGATGATCTTCTCGCTCTCGCGGTCCGCTTCGGTGACCGGCGAGGAGTCCGATTTGCGGTCGACCGCACAGCCGGCGTGGAACACGCGCATGACTTCGCGTCCGGCGGCCAGGGCCAGCCGCTCGAAGATGTCTAGCATCGACCTGTCAGATACCGCCGCCATTGTCATATTGGTCTTCGGCAATGTCACGCTCGTTCAGCCAGTGTTCAAGGGCATCTACCATCTCTTCGGCCGATTTGCCGAGTGTCTTCAGATGGATTTCCGGGTTTTCCGGCGCCTCGTAAGGTGAATCGACACCGGTGAAGTTCTTGATCTCGCCGTTCAGCGCGCGGGCATAGAGGCCCTTCGGGTCACGCCTGGCGCACTCCTCGAAGGGCGTGTCGACAAACACCTCGATGAATTCGCCATCGGCCATCAACTCGCGCGCCATGCGCCGCTCGGCGCTGAACGGCGAAATGAACGAAACAATGACGATCAACCCGGCATCGGCCATCAGCTTGGCCACTTCGGCCACGCGGCGGATGTTCTCGACGCGGTCGGCATCGGTGAAGCCGAGATCACGGTTGAGACCGTGGCGGACATTGTCGCCATCCAGAATGTAGGTGTGCCGGCCGGTGGCGAACAGCTTCTTCTCAAACAAATTGGCGATGGTCGACTTGCCGGAGCCTGACAGCCCGGTGAACCAGAACACGGCGGGCCGCTGGTTCTTCATGTCGGCGCGCACGCGCTTGCCGACGTCGAGCGATTGCCAGTGGATGTTTTCGGCACGACGCAGCGAGTGCACGATCATGCCGGCGCCGACCGTGGCATTGCTGATGCGATCGATCAGGATGAAGGCGCCGGTGGTGCGGTTCTCGGCGAAGGGATCGAAGGCAATCGGCGCCCGCGTCGAGATGTTGCAGATGCCGACTTCGTTCATTTCAAGCGACTTGGCCGCCTCGTGGGCGAAGTCGTTGACGTTGATGCGGTATTTCAGGTCGGTGACGGTGGCGCTGGTCTGGTCGGTTTCGGTGCGCAGGATGTAGGAACGGCCGGGCAGCAGCGCATGCTCGTCGAACCAGACGATGTTGGCGGCGAACTGATCGGCGACCTGCGGCCTGGCGGCCGGCGAAACCAGCATGTTGCCGCGTGAGACCTCAACCTCGTCGTCAAGAACGAGCGTGATGGCCTGACCGGCGACCGCCTGTTTGAGATCGCCGCCATAGGCGACAATGCGTTTGACATGCGACGACTTGCCGGATTTGGCGACGACGACCTCGTCGCCTTGCGCGATGGCGCCCGACGCGATCGTGCCGGCAAAGCCGCGGAAATCGAGATTGGGGCGATTGACGTATTGAACCGGAAACCGGAACGGCTGCTCGACAGCGGCCTCTTCGACCGAAACGGTCTCGAGGTGCTCGATCAGCGTCGGACCGGAATACCATTGCATCTTGTCAGAACGGCTGCTGACATTGTCGCCATAGCGGGCCGACATCGGGATCGGCACGATGGTCTGGAAGCCGAGATCGCGCGAGAATTGTCCGTAGTCTTCGACGATCCGATCGAAAACCGCCTGGTCGAAATCGACGAGATCGATCTTGTTGACGGCCAGCACGACATGGCGGATGCCGAGCAGCGAGGCGATGATCGAATGGCGCCGGGTCTGGCGCAGCACCCCTTGCCGCGCATCGATCAGCACGATCGCCAGGTCGGCGGTCGAGGCGCCGGTTGCCATGTTGCGCGTATACTGCTCGTGGCCGGGCGTGTCGGCGACGATGAACTTGCGCTTCGGTGTGGCGAAGAAGCGGTAGGCGACGTCGATGGTGATGCCTTGCTCGCGTTCGGCCTCGAGACCGTCGACGAGCAATGCGAAATCGATGTCATCGCCGGTGGTGCCGTGCTTGCGCGAATCGCGTTCGAGCGCGGCAAGCTGGTCCTCGAAGATCTGTTTGGTGTCGGATAGCAAACGCCCGATCAGCGTCGACTTGCCGTCATCGACCGAACCGCAGGTCAGAAAGCGCAGCAGCGACTTCTTCTCCTGCGCCGCCAGATAGTCGCGGACGCCGTCGGTGGGGGCGAGGCTCTTTGCCATGATGTGGCGCATGGTCAGAAATACCCCTCGCGCTTCTTCTTTTCCATCGAGCCTGCCTCATCGCGGTCGATCAGGCGGCCCTGGCGCTCGGAGGTGCGCGCGGTCAGCATCTCGCCGACGATGGCTTCGAGCGTGTCGGCATCGGATTCGATGGCGCCGGTCAGCGGATAGCAGCCCAAAGTGCGGAACCGGACCAGCCGGTTCTCGACTGTCTCGCCGGGGCGCAGTTTCATGCGATCGTCGTCCTTGAGGATCAGCATCCCGTCGCGTTCCACCACCGGCCGTTCCTTGGCGAAATAGAGCGGCACGATCGGGATGTTCTCCTGCAGGATGTACTGCCAGATATCGAGCTCGGTCCAGTTCGACAGCGGGAAGACGCGGATCGATTCGCCCGATGCGATGCGGGTGTTGAAGATCTTCCACATTTCGGGGCGCTGGTTCTTCGGATCCCAGACATGCTGGGCATTGCGGAAGGAGAATATGCGCTCCTTGGCGCGCGACTTCTCCTCGTCGCGACGGGCACCGCCAAAGGCGGCATCGAAACCGTATTTGTCGAGGGCCTGGCGCAGCGCCACGGTCTTCATCACATGGGTGTGGGTGTTCGAGCCATGGTCGAACGGATTGATGTTGTCGCGCACGCCGTCTTCGTTGACATGAACCAAAAGGTCGAAGCCGAGTTTCTGCGCCATCTGATCGCGAAAAGCGATCATTTCGCGGAACTTCCAGGTGGTGTCGACGTGAAGGAACGGGAACGGCGGCTTGGCGGGATAGAACGCCTTCATTGCCAGATGCATCAGCACGGATGAATCCTTGCCGACGGAGTAGAGCATGACCGGCTTGGAGAAGGCGGCCGCCACCTCGCGGAATATGTGGATGGATTCGGCTTCAAGCCGCTGCAGATGCGTAAGCGCTATGGTCATAGACTGTGAGCGTTCTCTCGTGCCTTGCGCCAGAAGACCTTGCGTCAAATCATCGGGCTTTTTGCGCCCGGTTCAAGCATCGCTTCTGGACAAACTTGTTTCGTGCGGGCGTTCTAGCAGATCGTTGCAGAGCAGAACAATGCAAGACGAGCCCGGCAACGGCCAGTTTGAGAACGAATTTTCCACGCTTTCGCCATAACCCGGAAATTTCTGTTCGCAAGGCCTCCAGCCGGGAAAAGGCAGGAAAAATATTGCTCGGAAGACCATGGCGGTAAATGCTCCTGGAGCCCTTTCCCAATCGACGGCCGCCGGTCGCCGATTTTCGGTGACAACGAGCCGCGGCGCACTATCGAAAAGGCAGCCCAGCCGCTATACAAGCCCCGGAAGCGGGCAAGATGCGTCATCAGGCATGGGCAATTTCGAGGCGAGCACATTCGGTTCGGCTGAACAGGATGTGCCGCACAAAGCCACTCGAGAATAGCGAGCCCGAAACTTGAACCGGCTTTCGTCTGCAAGACAGCAACTCACGCCTTCGCGGATCAATATCTACTTCTCCACCCTTTGCTTCTTTTTTCCACCGGTTCTGGGATCGGTGGTCAGCTTCGTGTTCAATGGCGGCGGTCTGTGGTCCGTTCTGCTGATCGCCTTCAAGAAGAGGCGCTTCAACACCGACCGGGCGATGATGGCGCTGACGATCGCGATCTATGCCTATTGTGCGGCCAATCTCGTGGCGTCCATCGTCAACAACGCGCTCGTCCAGGATGCGCCACGCCTTATTCCGCTCATAACCTTCCTGTTTTTTCCCGCCTCCTATTCGACCTGGAGCATCTCGCGGAAGACCACGCTGGTTCGCATCATCGTGCTCAGCAGCTTGGCGGCCTGTTTCGCCGCACTGCTGCTGGCCGTTGCGCAGCAATATTGGGTGGGGATGAGGGCCAAGGGCGGGGCGGGCAATGCGATCGTGTTCGCGGAGGTCCTGTGCCTTGCCGTGATGGTCTGTGTGGCTGGCGCCTTGTCGGGCATCGAGAGACACAGGATTGCCCTCCTTTGCGCAGCGCTTGGCGGAACGATCGCCATCATCTATTCCGAGACGCGCATCGTCTGGCTAGCCCTGCTGATTGCCGGCATCGCCGTTCTGTTGATCAACCAGCGCAGGCTGAGAGGCAGGAATGCCGTTCGGCTGCTCTTGTTGCTGGTCGCGGTCGGCGTCGTGGTCGGCGCTGTCGGCTTCCAGACGATATCCGGGCGCATCGACTTTCTGCGCGCCGACTGGAATGCGCTTGGGGCACAAAGCCACTACGACACCTCGTTGGGATTCCGTGTTGCCCTTTGGGAGATAGGCCTCAAGGCGTTCCGTGAGACCCCATTGTTTGGACATGGCGTGGGTGCCACCCAGTTCTTGATAAGACAAGGCTTCCGGGATCAGTTCGGGATGGATGCCGGCTTCAATCATTTTCACAACGGCATCCTGACCGCCCTGGTGCAGGCAGGGCTCCTGGGCGCGTTGACGCTGGCGGCGATCTTTGTCGTGGCCGCCACAAATGCCGCCCGGGTCCTGCGAAACAGCACCGATCCGATCGAGCGTTTTGGCGCCACGATGATTGTCATCGTGGTGATCACCTATCTCACATCCGGGATGACGGGCATCCTGGTTGGTCACGACATTCTGGACTCGGTGCTGATGGTCTTCCTGGTGTCGGGAACGTATCTTGCGTCAGGACGTCAGGCGCAAGACCAGGCGCTTCCATCCACCCAATAGCCGTTCAGGGCAAAGGCCATGAAAGTCCTGGTCACAGGCGCGACAGGCTTCATCGGCCGTCAGGTGGTGCATCAGCTTCGTGATGCGGGCGCGGAGCTTCGTCTCGCGTCACGCTATCCTGAGAGGATTGGTCCGGGACAGGATGCCATGCAGATGCCCGGTTTCGATGCGCCGGCGGCTGCCTTCCTGGCGCTTACCAGGGACGTTACGGATGTCGTGCATTGCGCGGGCCTGAACAATGATGAAGGCAATGCCACCGAAGCCGATTTTCGGGCGGCCAATACGGAATTGAGTGCACGGCTGGCGCAAGCCGCCGCCGAGCAGGCAAGCGGACGCTTCATCCAGCTCTCCTCGATCCGGGCCGTGATCGGTGCGCGCGTCAGTGCTGCGATCGACGCGGACACGATACCCGATCCGCAATGCGCCTATGGGCGCTCGAAGCGCGAAGCAGAGATCATGGTGCTGGACGCCTATGCGTCGCATGGCCGTTCCGACGCCACCGTATTGCGGCTGCCTCCGGTCTACGGAACCGGCATGAAAGGAAACCTGGCGACGCTGATGCGACTGGCCGATACCGGCCTGCCGCTGCCGGCAGGCGCGTTGACAGGAACCCGCTCGCTGCTGTCATCGCAAGCGGCGGCAGGCGCGGTGTGGCATCTGCTGAACCGTCCGGGGCGACTGCGCCCGATCTATGTTGCCAGCGATGTGCCGCCGGTTTCGGTCGCGGCCATTGTCGGCGCTTTTCGCAACGGTTTTGGACGGCCTCCGCGGCTGATGGCTGTGCCAGCCGGGCCATTGCGGGCAGCCGCGGTTCTGCTGGGCAAGCGGACGTCCTGGGACAGCATGACGGCGACACAGATATGCGACCCTTCCCTGCTGGTATCCGAAGGCTGGCTGCCGGAAACCACGACGCTGGAGCGGCTGGCCGAGATAGTGCGGCTCGGAAACACTCAGTCGCCTCCTTTGCGATAGAGCGTTGCAAACAGGATGCGCAGGTCGAGCCAGAACGACGCCGTCCTGAGATAGGCGGCATCCGTTTCGGCCAGAAGCTGCGGGTTCGACATGTCGATGCCCCTGACCTGGGCCATGCCGGTAATGCCCGGAAGTGCCGCCAAGACGCCCAAGCGCCTGCGACTCTCGATCAGTTCCGTCTGTGTCGGCAGGCAAGGGCGTGGCCCGACCAGGCTCATCTCGCCCCGCAGGACGTTCCAGAATTGCGGCAGCTCATCAAGCTTGAACTTCCGCAAGGTCCTTCCGACCGCGGTCACGGCATTCGCCGGCGCTTCGTGCGAGGGCAAGGACGGCGTTCCCTGGACCATCGTCCGCAACTTGTGGCAGCGAAACAACACGCCATCGCGACCGACCCGCGTTTGCGAAAAGATCACCGGACCGGGCGACGATGCCCGCACCGCAAGCGCGCAGAGCAACAGAACAGGCGACGTCACCAACAGCAGCAGGGTTGTCGCGACGAGATCGAAGGCCCGCTTCAGTCCCTTCACGGCCATCCCCTGATCACGAGAGCAATTCCAGGAAAAGTGTGAACCGGTTTTCCCGGGAAAAGCGCGTAGCGTTTTGCCTTGGGAATTGCTCTGACAACGCCTCGGTATCGATATCCAGGCAAGATCTCGTCATTCAACCGTCAGCTGCAACGTATCTAACCTGCCTGCCCGACTGTTCTCGAGCCCGTTTCCTGCCGCGTGTCGGGCGCTGGCGTCGTGTCGGGCCCTGATGTCTCCGGCCGATGCAGTTCCGCCAGCACCGCAAGGGCGGAAGCCTTGTCCTGGTTCTTCATTGCCGCCTGCAGCGCAGCCAGCGCGGCCTGAACCGCCGGCCACGCCACGACATCGGTCCTGAGGCCGAAGATCTTGGCGATGTCGAGCGTGACGATCTCTTCATTGGCGCCCTGCAGCGTCTCATGCAGCTTCTCGCCGGGCCTGATGCCTGTGAAGCGGATCGGGATATCCGCATAGGGCGTCTTGCCGGCCATGCGGATCATGGTTTCCGCGACTTCGAGAATCGGCACGGGTTTGCCCATGTCCAGCATGTAGATGGCATAGTCGTCCTTGCCGTCACGCGACTGTGCGTCGGCGGCCGCCATGATGACCAGGTCGACAGCTTCCGCCACCGTCATGAAATACCGCGTCATGCGTCGATCGGTAATCGTGACCGGGCCGCCGGCTTCGATCTGTGCCTGGAAGATGGTCGCCACCGAACCGTTGGAGCCAAACACGTTGCCGAACCGCACGGCTATGAACTTGGTGCCAGAACGGCGCCCGTCGGGCGCGACTGCGTGGCTTTCATGCAGGGAACTGACGAGCTGCTCGGCCGCTCTCTTGGTGATGCCAAGCACCGAGGTCGGATCCACGGCCTTGTCGCTCGAGATGAGCAGGAACTGCGGAACGCCACATTTGGCGGCAACCTCAGCGCAGACAAGCGTGCCGAAAACATTGGTCTGAATGGCCGATTCCCAGTTCTCCTCGAGCAGCGGAACGTGCTTGAGCGCCGCGGCATGAAAGATGATGTCCGGTTTGAATTCCGTGACGACACGCGTCATCTGACGCCGGTCCGCGACATCGACAATGCGGACCTTGAGGCGATCGTGGTCCTTCTCGTCGACATACTGGCTCAACTGGAAGATGCCGAACTCGGAATTGTCGGCGACGAGCACCGCCCCTGCCCCCAGCTCCAGTGACCGCTTGACCAGCGTGCGGCCGATAGACCCGGCGCCTCCCGTCACCAGGACGCGCCTGCCGCCGACAAAGGCACCAATGCGTTCGATATCGGACGGCACCGTCGGGCGGCGCAGGATCGTTTCCATCTCGACTTCGTCGAGAACGATCTTTCCCTCCTGCCCCAGTTGCGAAAGCCGCGAGAACTGTACGACGGCTATGCCGCCATGGCGGGCGACACGCACAAGCTCGGAATATTCCTCGATTTCATGCTCGACGCCGCTGCCGAAAATAAGCAGGTCGATGCTTTTGGTACCGGCGGCGTAGTCCTCCAGAACATCGATCAGGCGCGGCCGCGACGCCACCACGGGAACACCTTGAATCCGTGTGCCCAACGGTGCACCGCGCTCGGTCGCCATGATGCCGGCGATGGAATAGTCGGCCGGCTCCGCCGTGCGCGTGAAGCGGATGATCAGGTCGGCCTCGCCAAGCCGACCGACGAACAGCGCCCGCTTGGCCTGCGTTTTATTGCCCTTCTGGGTGAGGATGCCCCAGCTCGCGCCGTCGCGAAGGAATCGGTAGAACAGCCGAGGCGCCGATATGATGGTGAAGGAAACGAGGAAGAAGACGATGAATTGGCGCTCATTGAGGCCGGCCACGGGCTGGAAGAGGCGAGACATCAGCGAGACGCCGTAAAGCACGACCGTCAGAATCCCACAGCTCTTCAAAATGTTGAAAAAGTCCGGGGTCGAGGCAAAGCGCCAGATCGTCGTGTAGAGGCCACAATATCTGAACAGCAGGTGGCTGATGAGAATGACCCCCGCCCAGGTGACAAAGCCTTCGTAGGAGAATGCATCGAACGAAAGGTCTGACCTGGAGAGGACGAGACTAAGTGCCACCGCGACCAGGACCATGGCCATATCCTGGACCATGATGAAGGCGCGCCGCATCTTCGGCCGACTTCCGGATACGGCTTTTACATAGGAAGTCATTGGCCAGTACTATACTCCGGGCAGAGGACTTGAACATTACAGCCTCGAGCGATCGAATGACATCCCTCATCGATCGCTCGTTCCGTAGCTCTGTCCTCAGCCCCCGCTGCAATCATCGCATAGCGTGGAGTTGCGGCCATCGCCAGAGTTTTTTTGGGCTGAGCGTCAGACGCCTCATACCGCCGTGCATCGATGACCAGCTTTTCGGTCTGAAACACAGATCGTGCAGGGTGAAGACGATGAGCCACGCGATCAATCACATGGAATCGGCGGAGGATTTGCGCGGATCCGCAAATCCTGCGCAGTCGCCACCATCGACCAGATCCAAGGAAGCAGACGCATCCCCATGTCCAGGGCAATGAAAGGGATTATCTCGGTCGTCAGCTCCGAAGTGAAGTCAGATGCCCTGCGTCCTCGCTGCCGACTTGCCTGTTAGAGAGGCGGTCAAATGGCGAGCCGTCTGCTTTTCCGTGCTCTGCGGTTAAACGATTTCGCGAAGACGCTCGTCGTCGATAGAAAAGTTCGGATTGTGAAATGGATCTTTCGTTAGATATGCATGCCCCCAACGCTCCGTGAAGATGTCGCGTTCGCGTTTCCGCGTGAACTCAATACTCGCGTCTGCGAGAATTTCTCTCACGGAGGGAGATTCCACATGCAGGAGAACAGCCGAGGGTGTCCAAGCTATGTCGTAACCACGTTCGCGCACCCGCAGGCAAAGGTCGACATCTTGTATGTACGTCGCGAAGGTTTCATCAAATCCATTCAGATCCTCGAAAACATCGCGCTTAATCATCTGGCATGCCCCTGTCGTGCAGCTGACGTTGCGCGGTGCAGACAGCAGCCCGCAATAATCCTCTTCTGGCAATGCAGCATGCCTGAAGGTGTGGCCACAAATCCCATCGAAGCCGAGAAACATACCGGCATGCTGCACCCGTTCATTCGGGTAAAGCAGCAACGCTCCAGCCATTGCAATGCGTTCGCTTTCAAGCGGCCGCAACAATTCACCCACCCAATCTTCCGTGACAGGCACGATGTCATCATTCAGGAAGAGGAGGGTATTCCCCTTCGCGTTCCTGGCGCCAAGGTTGCTCTGGGCAGAGAAATTAAACGGCTGCGGAAATTCTAAAAATTTGACTTTTGTATTTTTTGAAAGAAGCCGATGTCTCTCAATCGCCAGCGGATTATCCGTGTTGTTGGCAACAATGATGACGTCCTCAATGAAACTGTTTTTCTGGTTGAGGATGCCATTCACCAGCTGAAAGAGAAGCTGTCCTTTGTTCCGCGTACAGATGACGACCGACACCGACGGTATCCGCTCCTCCTCCGACTTGCTCACGCCATGTTTTTTGGCGCCGGGAAAGCGATAACGGAACGGTTCCGACAACGCCAAAGGCGCCGAGACCGCTTCTTCCCCAGGAAGACAAATGACGGGAAACGGCAAATGCCCGTATTTTTGAAATTTCTTCGCCTCGTATGCTTTTCCGAGCACGCCAAGAGCCAGGTCATAGGGCGTTTTGACCTCCGCATTCGCGGATTCTTGCTTTATTGCAGAGATGGAGATCAAGAACCGGGAATGAAAATAATCCTTATTCAAAGCAAGTATCGGATTTACGCCCGGCAAAAAAATTGGAAGGACCTTGTCATTCGATCGCTGCCACATATCGAATAACAACAGGTCCTTGTCGTCGCTCAGCCCATAAGCAAGCACAGCGGAGAACTTATCGGACACTTCGTCGCCGGCCTTCAGGAAGAGAACGTAGGTACGCCCGCCTGAAATTTTCTCTGCAAGTTCCTTGGCAGAAGAGTAGCACTCCAGCTTCTTGGAAGCGGACTCCCCCAGCATTACCGGCTGAATGTCGACCAACTCATGGGAACCAGCGGCTCGAATAGAGGTCAGCGTGGCCTCAACGCAGCTATCTTGCTCCTGTTCACTCTGGCCCGGCGTAAGGACGATCGCCACATAAACGGTGATCAAAGCCTGCAATTCTCCCGCATCGTCCGGGACGGCCGAATGGATATGATCCAAATAAGCTGACCATGTTGCGGCAGGCAGACGATATCGATCATCAAGCGCGAACTTGAGCGACCCCGATCGGACATCACCAGCTGCAGCGGATGCCATATCGGGCGTATCAGGAGCCGGCGCCACGCTCTGTTCCGCAAGCGGTGTCAAATCGACAGCGGCAGCGAGCGCGGTCTCGAGTGCATCAGGAGCCGGCGACTCAATCGGTTCAGCAGGCGGTGTCAGACCGACAAAAGCTGACGCGCGCGCCAAAGCCGCACTGCCGCGCACGAAGTATGGCCTTGCGTTGCGGATCATGAACTGACGAAGACCTTCCAGAATGCGCTTCTCCAGACTGCGCCTTTGGTCATGCGAAATGCGCGAATGAAACATTCGCCGTGCGACCTTATGCGTTCTTATCCCCCATGGTTTCGCCCTCAATTATGAGCGATCCCGATCGTATATCAACAGCGGCAGCGGACGCGCACATCTGTCAAACCAACAAAAGCTGATTTCGGGCGCGCTGTCACGCCCCCACATTCCACCCGCTCGATACGCGCGCGCCGTGCCGCCTTATGAGTTCCAAATCAGGCGGCATTTGGAGCTTCAACAGTTTGTCGCCTATGCACGAAATAGCCTATGGCCTGAAGAGCTCGAACAATCCGTGCTTGAAGTTGTCGTAGGCGAACTTCCGGGACGAAAGTTGCCTGGCGCCTTCCTGCCGGCGCACCACCGCCGAGCGATCCGCGAGGATCGACATAACCCGGTTCGCGAATCCCTCGCAGTCGCCGACATCGACCAAATCCAGGGAGGCCGATGCATCCTCCATCTCCAAGGTAATGAGAGGGATGTTCGTTGCAACCACCGGCACGCCCAAGTGCAGCGCCTCGGTTATCTGGGTTGGAAAGTTCCCTTCCATTTCAGATGTAAACAGCAGACAGAGCGCGTTCTTGTACAAATATCCGAGTTCCGCGTCCGTCAGCTCCGAAAGCGAAATCAGATGCTCACCCGCCCCGGCTGCCGCCTGGCCTGTCAAGGGCGTGGTCAAAATCCCAACGAGCTGATCCTTGCCTCCGGCCGCCTTCAGCCGTTCGTTGACGATCGCCACGGTCTTTGCGAAATCTGCGAGCCGCTTTGAGGGCCGGTTCCTCGTGGGGTAAAATACATAGTGCGCGGGCAGCGCTCCAAACCGATCGAGGGATTCCACGCTGCTTGCACCGTCATTCAGGAACGGCAAGGGAATGTGGGCGATAGTCTCGGGCCTTGGCGCCAAGGCGGTCTTGGGCAGATAAGACGCGGTGAACGCGGAGTTCGTCAAAATGCGGCGGGCCTTGGCGACCATCTTTTTGCCGATCATGGCCGATTGCCGTGTAGCCCCCATCTCAGCCGATCCCTGGTAGAAATGAGGCATGTAGTCGGGAAGATACAGAACAACATTCTTACCATTCAGATGGGCAAGCTCAGGGAACATGTAATAATGTGAGATCAGTACATGCGCGATGTTCGGGTCTGCATTTATCAAATCGACATATTTGGCGCGCGGTATGGTTCCGTTCGCGAGTCTTATATTATTTACTTTCTGCTCCACCTTGGCCAAAATCTTGAAAATTGCCAACAATGCCGTGGATGCCAGCGCGCGCGGCATCTTCCTGAAATCTCTCGTTCGGTAGAGCGTCCTGAGATGATCGAGGTTGGCGGAGAATGGCCGCGTCCTTGCAAGCTGGCGAAGGCGGCCTAGCGCCTTCATGGCGTTTCCTCCACCGGCAACCTCTTCTTCCACAACCATGATCCTCAGATCGCGCCCGGCGGCGGAACTGAGGAAGCCATGAACGCGGCCGATGTCCTGCTTGCGGCTCGTGACGACAATCTTGAAACCAAGATCGCTTAACGCACGAATGATTTGACGGACAACGCGCGCGATCCCCTCTGAGCAGTGGTATTCGCCATTGTGGCGAACGACCAGCGGACCGAAACCGTGGAAGGCTACAAGAACAGTTTCAGCGGCAGGCGCTTCCACCTTCACGGTAGGCGTATAAATCAATTCCTGTGCCCGGTTCGATCCTGCTTCACCAAGCGCCATCTCTATCGCCCGGTCGAATACGGGCCACACAAATTCCGGCTGGTAGAGTTTGCGTACCTCGGCCTGGCTTTCGATCAGTTCGCGGGAGAGAGCGTGGTCACCCTTCCTCAACTGCTCCGACCGCCTCACCAGATCTTCAATGCTGTCCGTCCTGCCGGGCGCGTCGGCGGGGAAATACCGGCTGAGCAAAGATTCCTTTTTGAAAAGCACCGGACCGCCAAGCGTCATGAATTCTATCGGCGGCAGATAGCAGACGGTCGGCTCCTCATAGTGATAGGCAAAGCCACGCATCTCTGCGAATCGTCTCAGGAACTCGGGACGCTCGACGGTGCCAATCACCTGTTCATCCCGGACGGGCACGTTCTGCGCACCGAAGATCCTGTAACCTTTGGCAGGGAAATAGTGCTTAAGGTGACGGTAGTTGGCGGAGTAATAAGGGATGTCCGCCGCTCTTGGACATAGCAACCCCATCTCTGCCGTCGTCGCCCCGACATCCCATGTATCGCGCAGATCGACGACGTCCTGCGTAAGGCAATAGGGAACGATCGTCATGCGCGATCGCAGCCAATCGTCCTCTATGTCGGCAACCTTTTCGGAGTGCGGCATGAACCAGAAATCGTCCCGCTCTGTGACAAGCGGCAGCCCTCCAATATTGATGAGCTCATCCGACAGACTGTAGGGCTGACCATAGGTGCGATAGATGACCCGGCCACGGTAGGCTTTCAGGAAATGTACCAGCCATAGCGGGTTGATGGTAACGATAGCCGCATCGAAATATGCATTCAGAATCTCAGCTGCTTCCGGCGGAACCTCATCGTAGAAGAAGTTGGTCCTCTCCAGGATCTCCAGTGCCTCTTTGGGCAGGCTGGAAGCTGATGGAGCCCAATCGTAGACAGCGGACTGATCATAAACGTCGCTCAGATAGGGCGGATTGAACACCTCGTAGCCCAGCGCCCGCAGGTGAGGAAGTTCGGTCTGCGACAGCACCTTGTGCATGCCCAGCCAAAAAATTCGTTTCTTCTTGATCATCCGCTCGATCATCCGCTTTCCGGCCCCCGGAAGGCTGTGTCTGGTATTGCAGTGCACCATCGCTTGTCAAATGAGAGATCGGAAGCTTGGCCGGCTTCGGTCGCCAAGTGTGATATCGACCTTCGCGCTCATCGCGGACGATGTTGCAATGGAGTTCGACTCTGCTATGCGAAAGGAAGTGCCGGCGATAGGCATGAAAAGTCGGCGGCAACCCTGATATGACAGCAGAAGTGCTCGCTACCTGCACCGCACGCAGTTCATTATACCCAGATCGTAAATGAAAATCGCAATCGACGCACGCAACCTAGTGCCTGGCCTCACGGGTATCGGAAGATATGTCGTCGAGATGACGCGGGAGCTCGTCGCGGCCGGACACCGGCCAATTCTCTATCTGCCGGAGCCGCCGGCCAAGGCACTTGGCGAATTGGTTGGAGCCGACATGCGCGTCGCGGCTTTTCCAGGCGCTCTCGCTCGCATGATCTGGTCGCAAACGGCACTACCACGCGCTGCGGTCAACGACGCGGTCGACATCTTTTGGGGTCCCGCCCACAGGCTCCCCTTCCGTCTACCGGCGCCGATGCCGCGGGTGGTCACCATTCATGATCTGGTCTGGGCCTATGCGCCCGAAACCATGCGTTGGCAGACATGGGGCGCGGAGCGCGCCTTTGTCGGCTCGGCAGTGCGCCGGGCTGACGCAATTGTCGTTGACTCCAATTCAACGAAGGGGGCGCTCCGTGAGAGATACCCTGGCCTGGAAGCTCCCGTGACAACGATCTATCCCGGTTACACCCACCTCGTGCCGGGCGATATTGCGGCCGTGCGCACGCGTTTTGGAATTGACCGGCCCTATCTGCTGTTTGTGGGGACCCTTGAGCCACGCAAGAACCTCATTCGCCTCTTGGAGGCCTGGGCCGGCCTCGGCCCGGAGGTCCGCTCCGGACATCTGCTGGTTATCGCCGGAGGACAGGGTTGGCGCCTCGGCGATCTCCGATCTCGCCTGACGGATCTCGGCATTTCCGATCAAGTGCGGCTCACCGGGTACCTGGATGACACCGATCTGGCATCGCTCTATGCTGGGGCCCGGGCGCTTACGATGCCGTCGCTCTATGAAGGGTTCGGCTTGCCCATTCTGGAGGCAAACGGTTTTGGGGTACCGGTTCTGACCTCCAACGTCTCTTCAATGCCCGAAGTTGCCGGCGAAGGCGCCCTGCTGGTCGATCCGCTGTCAGTGAGCGACCTCACCGCAAAGCTGAAGCAACTGCTTACCGACGATCGCGACCTTGCACGACGGGCCGCGGTCGCCAAGGCCAATGCGGCGCGTTTCGACTGGCATCTCAGCGCAAAGCGTTTGATCGCGGTTTTCGACCAGGCCATTGCCAAGCGGAAAAGCCGCTGACATGCGCGTCCTCCATTTTTTCAAGACGTACTGGCCTGACACGTTCGGCGGCATGGAACGAGCGATCCATGCGATCGCCTGTGGAACGTCGAAACTGGGCGTTGAGCCAACGGTGCTTTCACTCAGCCGCAAGCCGGACGAGAACAGCGTCTTCTTCGACGGGCATTGGGCCTACAAGGCACGGCTCGATCTGGAGATCGCCTCGACGGGTTTTTCGCTTGGCGCCTTCAAGCGCTTCGGCGAACTGGCGGCGCAAGCCGACATCATTCACTATCACTTCCCCTGGCCCTTCATGGACCTGGTTCATTTCGGCATGCGGGTGCGAAAGCCGACCGTGGTCACCTATCAGTCTGACATAGTCAAGCAGAGCATGCTCCTGCAGGTCTATCGTCCGCTGATGCACCTCTTCCTCAACAGCGTTGACCGCATTGTCGTGGCCTCGCCCAATTATCTGGAAACGAGCGCTGTCCTGCGAGGACGGCGTGCCAAGACAGTCGTCATTCCGAACGGCCTGGATGCGAAGACTTATCCGGCTCCCCCCGAAGCACGGCTGCAACAATGGCGCGCGCGGTTTCCCGGCAGGTTTTTCCTGTTCACCGGTGTGCTGCGTTATTACAAAGGCCTGCATGTGCTGATCGAGGCGGCGCGCCTGAGCGGCTATCCGGTGGTTATCGTCGGTTCAGGTCCGATGGAGCAGGCCCTGCACGCGCAAGCTGACGCAAGCCGGCTGTCGAATGTGCATTTCGTCGGTGCGCTCGAAGAAGAAGACAAGATCGCGCTTCTGACCCTGTGCAGCGGAGTCGTCTTCCCGTCCCATCTGCGCTCGGAAGCTTTCGGGTTGTCTCTTGTCGAGGCAGCGATGTTCGGCAAACCGATGATCTCCTGCGAGATCGGCACGGGCACGAGCTTTGTCAACCTGGACAAGGTGACGGGATTGGTCGTCCCACCCGCCGATGCGCCGGCCCTGGCCGCCGCCATGGCTCAGATGTGGAACGACACGGACATGGCGCAACGCTTCGGGCAAAATGCAGTAGAGCGATACGAGAGCCTGTTCACGTCCGAGAAAATGGCAATCTCCTATATGAATCTCTACCGGGATCTCATCACGAATATCTAATACTTCCTCGGCAACAGCAAATAAGTCCCACGTCACCGGGCCTTTTACGTCACGCGGCCAAAGCGATAGCCAAGCTTCTTCTCGACCATTATATTAATCAGGACTAATCATCGAATCGATTTCCGGGTGGCCTCTTCCCATAGGCGCGATATCCCAGGCCCTTTTCGCTTGTCATCTTCCGTTTGCAGCGAGTAGGAAGTGAGCTACGACGGGTTGGGTTGCGGCATGGACAATTGCGAAATTGTATTCGATTTGAGATGCCTGCAAGACCCTTCCTATAAGGATCGCGGCGTCGGCAAGCTGTCGGCGAATCTGGTCAGGGCTGTCGGCCACCTTCGCGAAAGAGTTGATGTGTCGACTGTAGGGCTGGTTGATCCCGCCTTGCCACCGCTTGAGGATCGTTTCCTACATCTCGTCGATCAGGTTCGCAGCAACGCCTATCTAGGCGCCAAAGCATGTTCGACGGTGTTCTTCGAACTGTCCCCTATGACCCATGACCCTTTCTTCCTGGGTCGCATCGTGAACGACCCCGACATTCTCAAGCTCGCGATTGTCTACGACTTCATCCCGCTCATGAAGCCGGAACGTTACCTGCCGACGGCTTCCAATCGCCTCGACTATCACACCCAGCTCATTTGGCTTTCTCGCTACGATCATTTCTTTCCCATCTCGCAGCATACATCCGACGAACTCCGGCGCATTCTCGGCGTAAGCCCGATGCGCATTACGAAGACCGGGGCGCCGATAGACAGCGCGTTCGAGCGCGCCGACACTTCCGGGCGGCGGGAAAGACTTTCCAAGCGCTATGTTCTTGCCTGCGGCGGAGCCGAACCGCGCAAGAATGTCGAGTGCCCTATCCTCGCTCACGCCGGAAGTGCCGTGATGCAAGACGCCGGCATTCAGCTCGTGGTCACCGGGAATTACCCGCCGATTTGGCAGACAATCTTGCGCGACCTGTACACCGGCAATGGCGGCAGGTCCGAGCTTCTTGTTTTCCCGGGTTTTGTCGACGAAGACGAACTCGTATCGATCTACCGTGGCGCGCTCTGCACGGTCGTTGCAACGTACATGGAAGGGTTCTCGATTCCGGTCGTCGAGGCAATGGCGGCTGGCTCACCGGTAATCGCGTCTTCCATCCCTGCTCACAGGGAACTGATCGAGCGCGACGATTTGACGTTTTCTCCAGACAGCGCCGAGGAACTCAGACAGAAGCTCGAAGCGATTGCCGTCGATCAAGCGGAGCGCGGCAAGATTATCCAGGATCAGTCGACACGGTGGCAGCGGTTTCGGGCCGACCAAATCGCGGGGGAGTTCTGGTCGACGGTGGGCGATTTGGTGGCGCGTCGCCATCCGAAGCCCACCGGCATCCTCAGAGGCGCGCGACCACAAATTGCATTCCTCAGTCCGATGCCGCCTGACCAATCCGGTGTCGCTGACTATTCCGCCGCAACAATCAGGGAACTGGGCAAACTGGCCGATGTCCATGTGTTCTCGAAACATGCGCCTGTAACCACACCTGATGGAGCAGCATCGGCGCAGCAGATCACCACCCTTCCGTGCTTGTCTTCGGGCTTTGATCGAGTGGTCGGGGTGGTGGGGAACTCATATTTTCATCTGGAGGTGTTCCAGCTGCTTGAACGGTATGGCGGAGCTTGCATCGAGCACGACAATCGCCTCCTCGGCTTCTACGGAAGTCTGCTCGGTTCGCCGCGCGCTTGCGCGGTTGCGGAGCGTGAACTCGGACGATCCGTGACTGCGCAAGAGGTCGGCTCCTGGCTGCAAGATGAATCGAGGCTTCCAGCAACGTTTCTCGGCGAAATCGCCGAGTGGGCTTCGCCGATGTTCGTGCACTCGCGCGTGACGGCTCGGATCGTTCAAGAGCGCTTTTCCAAAATGGCGATCTATCTGCCCTTTTCGATCTATCGGCAGTGGGAGACCGATCCCACCGATCGACGGCTAAAATCAGCCGCCAGACTGAGGCTCGGCATCGCCAAAAAAGAATTTGCGATCATATCGCTTGGTTTTGTCCACTCCAATAAAGCGGCCGAGGAGTGCATTTGGGCCGTTGATCTTCTGCGCAGCTGGGGCATTCCCGCAAAACTGTATTTTGTTGGCGGATTTGCATCGGATGAAGGTCCGTTCAGGGATTTGGTTTCCAACGTCGGCTTGGCAGATCATGTCGTGTTCTCAGCCGACTTTGTCGGCGAGGCGCAATATCGAGACTATCTGCTTGCAGCCGACGCCGCCGTTCAGCTGAGAACCCACTTCTTCGGAGGCTTGTCCGGTGCGCTGCTCGACTGCATCGCCGTTGGGCTGCCCACCGTCGCAAACGAGGACTTGGCGCTGGCAATGGAGGGGCCGACATTTGTCTCTACCGTGCCGGATCACCCTAGCCCCGTTCTCATCGCGGAAGCGCTGGCCAAGATCAGCCGGAAAGGTGCCAGTCGGTCCCAATTCGACGATGAGCGGCGACATTACTGCGACGTTCATAGTTTCAAAAACTATGCGCAGCAGCTGTGCGAGGGGCTAGGATTCTGAGACTGTCGCCAAAGACCGTAAAGAGAAGCGAATTGTCACGAGCCCCAATCTTTGTCGATCTGACCGAGCTGACGGCCCATCCGTTGCGCACGGGTATCCAGCGGGTGGAACGCGAGATCTTGCGCCGCTGGAGCGGTCCGCGGCCGCTCGTCCCGTGTCGGTTCGACTCGGAGAAATTGGGTTTTTGCGCGCTCCCGGACGCGGTGGTGGAAATACTCACCAGTGACAGCGAGCACTCGGTCGAGGACGAAACAGAACGACTTCTGCCACATCTCCAAAAGGGCACCTCGATTTCCACGACCGATCTGAAAGCCGGACTGCACAACCCCGAGGTGTTTTTCGATCCGCAACGTGCCGAAGCATACCGGGCTCTGTGCCATGAGGACACCGCCTCGGTCAGTTGGCTGGTATACGATTTCCTGCCCTATCTTCATCCGCAGGACTGGGAGCCGCGCACGACAGGGCGACTGATGCACTATCTGCGCGCGCTTCGCGAAATACCGCGCGCTGCGTTTATCAGTGAACAGACCCGCCGCGAGTACGTGCATCGCGTCATACGAAAGGTTGGTCGCGCAGGTCCCGCGATCCCGCTGGGCGGCGATGGCGTAGCGATGTCCCGGCAAACGTTCGACGCCCAAAAGCGAATGTTCACATATGTCGGGACAATCGAGCCCAGGAAAAACGTTGCCGATATTCTCGAGGCCTTTGAGCTGCTTTGGCAGCAAGATATCGACGTCGAATTGACCGTCATTGGTCGGATAGAAAGCCGATCGACGCGCGAGCCTGTGATCCTGGAACGCCTCAAGGCCGAACCGCGCTTCAGATATCTGGGGCATGCAAGCGATGATGCGATCAGGCAAACCCTGGAAAAAACGCGAGCAACCCTGTTCGTCAGTTCACTGGAGGGCTTTGGCATTCCGCCCTATGAAAGCCTGGCAAGCGGCATTCCGGTCATTGCATCCGCAAACCTGCCCAGCCTCGACGTGCTGCCACCAGGCGGCCGTGTCATCCTCGACGAGATAAGCCCCACCGCGATTGCCAGCGCGGTGCATCAACTGCTTGACGATCCGTTCGCGGAAAGGCTTTGGGGTGAGGTGACGAGACTGCGAATACCGACTTGGGACGGGTTTGTGCACAAACTTGCATCGTGGCTGCACGGCGCAGGCTAGAGCAGTTCACCGCTTCACGGAAACAGCGAATCGCTCCAAGTCCTTGTTTTGACGCAACTCCCCAGGGAAAGCGCTGTCCACTTTTCCCGAGAAAGCCGTTTCACGCTTTTGCTGAAATTGCTCTAACGGCCTCGCGGCGGGTTTGACGCTATCGTCAGAGCTAGCGCTTCCAAGCTCCTCACGAGTTGAGCCTGCTCTTGTCGCAATGCCTGGATGTCATCCGAGCGTGCATGATTTTCCAGGCTCCTCGCGAGCTGGGCCTGCTCCTGTCGCAGCGCCTGGATGTCATCCGAGCGTGCATGATTTTCCAAGCTCCTCGCAAGCTCATATGAGCGATCGAGGTGTTCCTGGACGGGTCGCAACAGAAATGTTCTGGTCCGCCACATCACTGGACGCACGAAAGGCCTGAAAAGAGCCTTGTAGACGGCGAGAGCGCCCTTCTTCACGGTTGAGCGCAGGCGACCTGGAGCAGGGCTGGAGGGCGGCTCAGAACTAGCCTGTGAAACCATGGAACTCTCCATAGGAGTGACATCAATCGCATTATCACGACCGACAGCATGATGAAACCGGCGTAAAAGCCTCGCCAATGGCAGAACGCTCCCCAAGGCACGCGGCGCCGCCTCATCACGAAGTTCAAGGACGAGGCGATCGTAACGTGCGGCAAGCGAGGTCGCCGAAGCACGTGAATGACGCTCCTGCTCCAGCTGTCCGGACAGGGCTGCAATATCGGCCGCCTGACGCCTGCCGTCCTCCTCCGCCCGCTCGCGTTCTTGCTCCAGTTGCTTGGACAGAGCTGCCGCGTGGGTCGTCAGGCGTATGCCCTCGGCTCCGGCCTGCCGCTGTTCTTGCTCCAGTTGCGCAGACAGGGCCGCCGCTTGGGCTGTCAGGCGCTTGCGTTCGGCCTCCGCCTGCTTTTGTTCCCGCGCAAGGCGTTTGGTCAGAGCCGCTGCGTGGACTGTCAGACGCTGGCTTTCTGCCTTCACCTGCTCGATTGCCGCCGTGAGCTCAACCGATCGTTTTTGAATTTCCGCGCTCTCTTGGCGTTGGGCTTCGCATTCCGCGGAAAATTGATCTCGCTGCGCAATGATCTCACTGCGTTCGGCCGTCAGTTGTTCCACGGCTACGCTCGAATGCCATTGTTCGAATGTAACATGGCCATCGAGAACGTTTACCGGCACATGGAAGTGGCGGAGCAGCTCTTTGCTCTCGGCCCTCACATAAAAGACATTGATGCCGTCGAAGTACGCACGCAAGAACCCGCTCGCGAGCAGAACTGGCTCCCAACTCTGATTGACGAGCTCGTTCGACCACGGCGCAGTTGCTTCGATCACCAGAACCAGCGGTCGAATCAAGCTCCAGTCTGTCGCTCCAATGATTGCAGCTTCCGACCCTTCCGCATCGATCTTGAGAAAGTTGATCTCTTGTCCAATGGCATGCTGGGCGACGAGACCGTCGAGCGTCACAGCCCGAACTCGAAGCATCTCCCCTTCGCCGTCCGCCGTGACCGGCTCTTCGGCCACTTTGGACATGCCGGGATCGGATCGATTCTGGAAGAAACCGACTTCACCGTCCTGATCCGTGACCACGGCCTTTACATTCGTGTCACGCGATCGCTCCCGCGCCAACTCGTCGAAAACCGCTCCCGGTTCGACGTTTATGCCGGACCATCCGCGATCGTAGAAAGTTTTGGTGACGGATCCTATGGTCGGGTGATAGGCGCCGATGTCGATATAGAAACCTGTCGCGGCGTCCTTGAAAACGCGCTCGAGCAGAACGTCTTCACAATTTTGCGCGTAGCTGATCATTGCGGGCGCTGCCGGCGGGGTTGCGTCGGCGCCCATGGTTTTTCCGTGCATTTCATTCGAATCGAAAAAGCTCCATTGGGCCCCGCAGCCCCGTTGTTTTCTAACTTAGCTGAAGCCGTTTGACATCAGCGGGAAACTCGCAACCGAGGCAGGTCTGCAGCCCCTCTTTGTTGGACCGTCCATCAGCACACCTGCGGTCGGCTGCGCTTTGCTGGTCGCATGCTGCCGTGTCCGAAAATTGTCGAACTGTTTGCTGAAAACGGGACATCGGCTAAAAACCTGCCGATGGATCAGGATCGTCCTCTCTTGCGCGGTTTCGCGATCTGCACGGCGCCACGGTCGGGCAGCAATTTCCTGTCACAACTGCTTTCCAGTACCGGCCAACTCGGCCGTCCGCTGGAATATTTCAACGGCCCGGGACGACGCTATTTCGACGATCCGGACTACCCCGACGACAGGGGCATGCAGATCGACAGAATCCTGACCATGGGCGCCACGTCCAACGGGATCTACGGGCTGAAGATCTTCGCGCATCAGTACGACTGGATCGAAGGCCAAACCCAATGGACCTCGATGCTTCCGAACCTGCGATTCATATTCCTGCGCAGGCGCGATATGCTGGGCCAGGCGATGTCCTGGGCGCGGGCTTTGCAGACCGGCCAGTATCGGCATGGGCAAACGTCGACGGGTGAAGCGGAATTTGATGGTGAGGCAATTTTGGGCCGTCTTCGCGCGATCGCGACCGAATATGCCCGGTGGGAAATGTATTTCGCCAGAAACGAGATAGCAGCGCTTCACTTCGTCTACGAGGAGATCGTTGATGCTCCGCAGCAGGCAATCGATAGGGTAGCCGGGCTCTTCGACCTGCATCCTGTGCACATCGATTCGCGTCAGGTCGGCGTCATTGTGCAGCGTGACGAAATCACCGAAAGCTGGCGTAAGCGCTTTGTCGAGGAATTCGGCGATCCGAATAGCGTTGATAAGTTATAGAGTTGGTCGTGGCGCCGTGCGCCGTGGACTGCCTGAGCGGACAGTTCGTCGTAGGGAGCCTGCAGATCCATGACCTTCGAACAGCCGCTGACGGTCCTGATCGCCAACATTTATCTGACAGGCCGCTCGGGAACCGAGATCGTCACCCGGGAAGTCGCCTTCGCCCTCATGCGCGCCGGGCACAGGCCGATCGTCTATGCGCCCGGGCTGGGACCGATCGCGGAAGAGATTCAGGCTCGCGGCATACCTGTCACCGACGACATCTCGACCATCGCCGCAGACATTGACATCATCCACGGCAATCACACCCAGGTTACTGCGATCGCCACGGCGCGCTTTCCGAATGCCCCGGCCGTTTACTTCGCACACGATTTCGTCGCCTGGCACAGCGCCCCGCCGCTTCTCGCCAACATCCGCAAATACGTTGCCGTCGACGACACGGTTGCCGAGCGGCTGCAGTTCGAAGCCGGCATTCCGGCAGACCGTATCGTCACGCTGCTCAATGCTGTCGACACCGACCGTTTCGTCCCCGGGCCGCCGCTGCCGGAGCGTCCACGCCGAGCCCTGGCTTTTGCCAAGAACACGCAGCATTTGCACGCGGTGCGCGCCGCCTGCGCGGAGCGCGGCATTGAGCTCGATGTGATAGGAGCCTCCATCGGCAGCATCGCGAGCGAACCCGAAACCCTGCTGCCGCAATATGACCTCGTGTTCGCGTCTGCGCTAAGCGCCCTTGAAGCCATGGCATGCGGACGCGCAGTCATCGTCTGCGACGGCCGCGGCCTTGCCGGAATGGCTCGTTCCGACACTTGGGATGGATGGCGGCGGCGCAACTTCGGACTGCGGGTGCTGCAACAGCGCCTGTCGACCGAGGCGGTCGCAGCCGAGATCGACCGCTACGATGCCGTCGATGCGGCGGAAATCTCGAGCAGAACCCGCCAAGAGGCAGGCATGTCAAAGTGGCTGAACACTTGCCTGTCGCTCTATCGCGAAGCACTGAGCCAACACCGCGCCGCGCCTGCGGACAAGGACGAATTGAACCTGTCGCTGGCGCGTCACATGCAGACCTGGCTGCCGAAGCCCGGGCCGATATGGCCGTGGATGACGGAGCGTGAGGATCTGCTGGCGCAGCTGGCTCGCATGCGGGCCGAGTTGGAGCAGGCCGAGATGATGACGCAGGCCGCGTTGGAACAGGCCAAGCTGGCGCAGGCCGAGCTGGCGCAAGCCGAACCGGAACAAGCCGGGCCGGAACAGGGTGCGCTGCAACCGGTCGAGGCGAGCAAGGTGTTATCGTTCGCCAAGGCCGACGATCCCCAAAGATTTGTGCGCCTGACGGGATTCTCCGCGGTTGAACATTGGGGAGTCTGGACTGACGGCGACCTGGCGACAGTCGAATTCAAAATGTCCTCCACGGCTGCGCCGACCTGGTTAAGACTGGGTTTGGTGGCTTTTCTTCATGAGAACCATCCGGAAGTGTCCGCTGAGCTCTTCATCAACGGAATCTCGATTGAACGACGGGTGTTTGGGTCGACCACTCCCGGCGTACCGCTTTTCCTTCAGCAAGACTGGCAGGTGGCGTTGCCGCCCGACGCTGCACTGGCCCGCAGTCTCTCCGTTGGTCTGCGGATTGAGAACCCGGCAAGTCCGCTGGAGGTGGGGCTGTCAGACGATCGGCGGCGGCTTGGATTGGGGCTATGCCTGATCGAACTTGGCGAATGAGGTCCTGACCTTCGGCCAGGACGCTCGTTCGGGATTCAGATCGCCAGTCGCCTGGCTAGCGGCTCGACGTGTTCCTTGAAGCGAAGCACCGTCTTGTAGTAGCCGCTTTTCACTCGCTCCGTGCCCCAACGCTCATAGGCCGGCGGCTGCTCGGAACATTCTGAAATGTCCAGGTGGTAGTCGACCGGGGTGAGGTGTTCCACGCTGAAGCTCGTAAGACCATGCGCAGCGCGCAGACGGTCGGCCTCCTCGGTCAATTCCGGATAATTGTCGACGGCCCTGAGCTTGCGCTCGAAGGCGCCGGCGTCGAGATGAAGCTCTATTCCCTCCCGTGTGGCGGTTTGGCGCCGCAGTACAACCGCCTCGAGCGGAAATTCGAGATTGGGCAGATCGCGGCCATTTCGGTCGCGCAGCCGCGCCAGCGCTGCGTTGACGAGCAGCCGACAGACGTCATGCCCCGGATTGAACCCCTCGACCGCGTCGGCAGCGACATAGTCGATCGCCTCATCGGCGAGGATCTCGGCTATTTCGTCAACGAGCACCCTGAACGTCTCCACTTCGCCGGCCAGAATGGCCCGGTAGAGATCGCGGTCCGCCATCCTGCCGAAGAACGTTGCCGCTGGACGCGCGCCGGCGCCGGCCAGCACTTCGGCCGTGCGGTCGAGCCGGCCGGCATCGAGATGCCCCGAGCCGTCTGTCAGCACCAGGACCAGAGGCTTGCTGGTCTCCATCCAATGATGGACCCGCAATTCATGCCCCGGATGAGCAACGATCAATGCAGCCTTCCTGCTGCGCCACCAGCCTTGCTCGCTGCTAGCCATGAGACGCCGGTTCCGGCGGTAGGCTCGAGGCGGCGGCAACGGTGAATGCATCCCGTGCGGGCATTGCCTGGATCTCCATTATTTCTCCGTACATTTCATTCGAATCGTACGAGTTCCAGCGACCGCATGACTATTGATTGCTATTGTCGATCTCAACCGAGATCGTTCTACCTCCATTCGAAAAACTATCAACCGAAATAAGCTGGCAGAACCTCATTGGGGGGACCGTCCATCCGCACTCGACCATGTTCCATCCACAGGATGCGGTTGCAATTCTTTTGCAGCAGCTCGCGTGAGTGGCTGGCAAGCACAAGTATCTTGGTCGTCTCCACAATCTCGCGCAGCCGCCTGTCGGCCTTTTGCTTGAAGTCCTCGTCCCCGGTCGAAAGCCATTCGTCCATGACGAGTATTTCCGGCCGGATCGCCGTGGATGTCGAGAAAGCCAGGCGAAGCTGCATGCCCGACGAGTAGGTCCGGAACGGCATGTCAAGAAAATCACCCAGTCCGGTGAACTCGGCAATCCCATCGAACTGCTCGCGCAATTCGATCGGCCGCATGCCCATCATCGCTGCCCGCAGCCTGATGTTTTCGCGGCCCGTTGCTTCCGGGTCGATACCCAGAGAGATGTTGATAAGGGATACGCATTCGCCGTCGATCACCGCCGATCCGCTCGTCGGCTTGTAGATGCCCGACAGCACGCGCAGCAGTGTCGTCTTGCCGGAACCATTGTGGCCGACGAGGCCGATCCGGTCCCCCTCGTTCACAGAAAAGCTCACATCCTCCAGTCCGCGCACGATGACATGACCATCAACCCGACGGTCGATCGCACCTCCTGTGGCGACGCTCAGCACCCTGTTCTTGAGAGAGCGGCTTGCCGCGTTGAAGACCGGAAATTCGACCGAGACACCGGTCAGTATGATTGAGGTCATAGCAGGGATCATAGCCAATAGGGGATGCGATGACGATAACGGCCGAACAGCAACAGGGCGACCGTCCAGCCAATGATCGCAAACACGATGCACGCCATCCAGCTCGTCGCGGACGCAAGCTCGCCCAGCAGCGGGTCGCGCACGACGCTGATGAGGTGGTAGAAGGGATTGAGATCCAGCAACAGCCGCGAAATGCCCCCGGGCAGCGTTCGTGCCATCCACATCACCGGGGTCAGGTACATGATGACCTGCAGGAGATTCTGCATGACCTGCGTCATGTCGCGATAGCGGGCGCATAAGACACCCAGGATCACCATGATCCAGAGCAAATTGAGCGACAAGATGACAAAGCCCGGCAGCGCCAGGAAAACGTGCCATGTCGGCACGCGCCAGAAGACCAGGAGAACGAGAGGATAGATGAGGATGTTGTGGCCGAGAATGATGGCGTTGCGGTAGAGCGTGCGCAGTACGTGCGTGAACAATGGCATGCGCACCTGAAGGATGATGCCTTCGGCACCGATAAAGGTGGTGCACCCCTCGTTGATCGACGACGAAATGTACCCCCAGAAGATCAAGCTGACGCAGATGTAGGGCAGAAACTCCTGCATCGGCGCACGGAAGAGCGTGCCGAAGACGAGCCCAAGCGCGCTGATCAGGACGCCCATATTGATGGTCAGCCAAAACGCTCCGACCCGTGAACGCCGATATCGCTGGGCCACGTCCTGCCAGCTGAAAGTTGTCGCCAGGTGGTGTTTCTTCAGCGAGGCTCTTATGTCGGCGAAAGCCTCTGCGAGGACGCCTGTCTCAGTCGGCAGCATATGTCGAGATATCCCGATCGTGTGTTCTGCCCAGGCCCGGCGGTGTGCGACAGGTTCGATACATTATTGCCTCCAGGACATCAAGTTGATGGCTTTATCAAACTGATTGAGCAAAGCGCGCGATTCGCGGCGAAATTGCACGACGCATTCAATGGAAGGCTTCTTACGAAATCGTCGGGAGAGGCTACAAGTGGCCGGCGCAGAAGGAAAAAGACTATGGTATCTCGCGTCAGAGGCTGGATCGAAAGGCGGGCACGCGCACGCTTGCAGGGCCTCCCGATCTACTTCCAGCATATCCCGAAAACGGCCGGCGTTTCTGTCAGGACGTGGCTGCATTCCCACTACGGCGACAACCTCTGCCCGGCTTGGCTTGCGGACGATTTGGTGATGTGTCCACCGGAAACGCTTCGCGACTACCAGGCATTCGCCGGCCACTTCCATAGCTATCTCAAGCCCTATCTTGGTCGCGACGTCGTGACGGTGACTGTCTTGCGGGAGCCCGTCGCCAGGACGCGCTCGCACTGGCACCACGTTCGCCGGGCGCGTGAGCACCCGCATCATCTCAGGGTATTGGGCCAAACGTTCACCGACTTCGTGATGGACGATCTTAATCGGGTTATGATCGAGGAATATCAGGCTCGCTACCTTGTGAAACTGCCGCTCAGCCTGGCGGTGCTCGGTAGCCGCTACTCAGAGGCCGATCACGCACTGTTCGCCCTCTCCGAGGCGCTGGAGCAAACGTCACTGCCTCTGCTTAAGCCGGAGCTGCTGGAGGGGGCCAGGGCAGTGCTCAAGGGTATGGCGGTCGTCGGAGTGACCGAGCGCCTTCACGACTTCCTTGTCCGGGTCGCGGAAGTGGCAGATATCCCTCCACCCATTGCGGCGGAAGTACCTCGTGCGAACGGCACCGAACGCGACGACGCCGAGGAACTGCCGGAGGAAGCGCTTCGGAGACTGCGAGACCTCACGCGAGTTGACCAGGAACTCTATGATGCGGCCATTTGACTCCCCATGCCAGGCCTCATCATCTGATCACGACGCGGACGCGGCGCTGGACGGCGCCCAGAGCAGCGCTTGTAAAAAGCACGCGCTCTCCAACTGCCGATCTAGATTATCTCTATCTCGGGGAACGGGAAAATAAACCGCCCGCCGTCGGCGAGATATTCGCGCTCACGACGCAGGATACCGTCCTTGAAATGCCAAGGCAGGACCAGAAAATAGTCCGGCTTCATCGCACGCGCTTCGGCTTCAGAAATGATCGGTATGTGCGTCCCAGGGGTCATGCGGCCAAACTTCTCCGGATTGACTTCGGCGATGGCCGGGATTTCGGCTGACGTGAAGTTGCAGAATTGCAGGACGACATTGCCTTTGGTCGAGGCGCCGTAGCCCAGCACTTTCTTGCCGTCGGCCACGAGTGTCCTGATAAGACGTGACAGGTCGTCCTTGTGCCGGAACACGCGCTCCTCGAAGTCGCGAAAAGGCCGCGGTGTGGACAGGCCCATGCGGTCTTCCTGTTGCAGCAGCCAATCGATGACCGGCTGATCGGATTTGAGACTTGTGTTGCCCTTATGGGTGGCCGTGACAGCGAAACTGCCGCCGTTGATGTTGTTCATGACAACGTTGACGACCTTGAGACCAGCCGCCTCCAGTATCTTCGCCACGACTCCGAGGGAGTAATACTCGACATGCTCGTGGCAAATCGTGTCATAGGAGTTGAGGCGAAGCATCGACGGCATGTAGCTTTGTTCGAAATGCCAGATGCCGTCTTCGGCGAGGACCTCGGCCACCTGACGCGCAAAGGCGATGGGATCCTCAAGATCATAGAACATCGCAATGGATGTCACGATCTTGGCGCGCTTTTGTGAGATGCCACGATAGGCTTCGGCCGAGAAAAAGTCCGGCACCAGTTTCACATCGTCCGGATAATACTGCGCAAACTTCTTGCCCGTCGGATCGATGCCTATGCGCGTCAACCCTGCGGTCGAATAGGCCTTGAGGGTCGTGCAATCGTTGCTACCGATGTCGAGAACGACGTCACCGCCGCGTGGCGAGGCCAGCCTCTCCAGGAAGCGAACCTTGTGCGTCAGATGATCGACCATCGACTGGTTCAGACCCGAGCGATAGCCGTAATTGTCGCCGTACATTTCGCTCGGCTCATAGGAATGTCTCAACTGCAGAAGTCCGCTGGAGGCAGACCAGACCAGTTCGAGCGGCCCTTTGGTCACAGGTTCAGACGCCGATTTGGGAAACACCCCGGTGAGCGCCTGCTCGCCGAGATTGAGCACGGAGACCAGATCCTTGGCCTTGCCGACACGGCAGGTCTCGATGGCGTGATACCTTACCTCGTTCATGAATTCTGACTCTCAATTTGTTGGTGAAAGGGCATTGATTGCAGTTCTCTAAGCTTGGGCCACCCGTGCGCGGCAATCCTTCAGAACCGCGGCAAGGGCCTCCTCGAAGGGATGCTCCGGCACCCAGCCAAGACGCGTTCGGGCGCGGGTTGCATCCCCCACAATAGACGGCAGATCACTCGGTCGCAGCCGCAGCGGATCTTGTTCGGTGACGATCTTGACACTGCTTTGCGCCAGGAGCTGGTCCAAAATATCTCCCATCCGCCATGAGATGCCGGATGCAACATTGAAGATGGTGTTTGGCTGGAGACCATCGCTGTTCAAGGCGACGTGCGCATAAGCACTGGCGACGTCTCGCGCGTCCAGGAAATCCCGCTCCGCGTCAAGATTGCCGACGCGAATGACGGGCGGGGCCAGGCCTGCTTCAATCCGCGCGATCTGCATGGCGAAGGCAGGTACGGCAAAGGCCTCGGTTTGCCCTGGTCCGGTGTGATTGAAGGGGCGCAGACGAATGCATTTAAGGCCGTGACGGGAAAGCGCACCCAATGCGAGGTCGGCCGCGGCCTTGGTCACGGCATAATCGTCCATCGGCGCAAGCAGCGCATTTTCATCAAGCGGCCGGCCAGCTTTCGCGCTCTCGCCATAGACCAGGCCCGATCCGACGTAGAGCAGCCAACATCCCGGCGCCTCGTCAAGAATGGAATGGGCCACGTTGAGCGCGCCCTGGACGTGGATGCGCCAGGTGTTTTCAGGATCAGCCTGGGCGGCGCCAAGCGCGGCGACGGCCGCCAGGTGGACAACATGGGTCGGCTTGTGACGGGCAATCGCCTCATGAACGGCGGCCTTGTCCGTCACGTCGAGCGCTGCGATTTGACCGAACACGGGATGCGGTCCTGCATCCTTGGAGGTCGCAATAATCGTCAGGTCGCGACCGCAGATGCTGTGCAACGCTTCATAGACATAGGGACCGACAAAGCCCCGTGCGCCCGTGATCAAAACTCGCATGCCGACCTCGCTAACCGCACCTCAAAGGTGTTGGTCACGTCTTACACGCTCAAGATCGGCTTCGACCATCTCGATGACGAGTTCCTTGAGGCTCGTCTTTGCCTCCCAGCCCAATTTCTCCTTGGCCTTGGTCGGATTGCCATGCAGGACTTCAACTTCCGCAGGCCGCAGGAAGCGTTCGTCGATGGAGACGTGATCCTCCATATTGAGACCGGCATGTTCGAAGGCGAGCTTGCAGAAGTCCCGAACGGAGACGGTCTTGCCCGTGGCGACCACATAGTCGCTTGCCGTGTCTTGCTGCACCATCAGCCACATGGCTTCGACATAGTCGCGTGCGTGGCCCCAGTCGCGCTTGGCGTCCAAATTGCCGAGCGCCAGCTTGTCCTGCAGTCCAAGCTTAATGCGGGCGACAGCGTCGGTAATCTTGCGGGTGACGAATTCGATGCCGCGCAGGGGCGATTCATGATTGAAGAGAATGCCGCTCGACGCGTGGAGCCCAAAGCTTTCGCGATAATTGACCGTCATCCAATGTGCATAGAGCTTGGCTGCGGCGTAGGGAGAGCGCGGGTAAAAGGGGGTTTTTTCCGACTGGATGGGTTCCTGGATCAGCCCAAACATTTCCGAAGAAGATGCCTGGTAGAAACGGGTTTCAGGACACGTTATCCGCACCGCTTCCAGCACATTGGCGGCGCCAATGCCCGTCACGTTGCCAGTCAAAAGCGGTTGCTGCCAAGACGATTTGACGAAAGATTGCGCGGCAAGATTGTAGACTTCGGCCGGACGAACGTCCTGGAGGACCCGGATGAGACCGGAGAGATCCGTCAGATTGCCGTCGTGAAGCACGATCTTGTCGGCAATTCCAAGCCATTTCAGCCGTGAACCGACCACATCGGCCGAGGCACTGCGCCGCAGAAGGCCGTGGACCTCGTATCCCTTCTCAAGCAGAAACTTCGAGAGATAGGCTCCATCCTGCCCGGTCACGCCGGTGATAAACGCTATTTTGGAAGTCATGATGAACCTGTCTCTACTTTCTTGATCGCCATCTTCAGGAATGCAAACCATCTGCCCGATAACAGAAACATATCCAGATCGGGATGTTGCCTGGGCAACCTTACAAGTTACGTGCGTCCGTAAACATCATCGAACCGCACAATATCGTCTTCGCCAAGATATTCCCCGCTTTGCACTTCGATCATGACGAGCGGAAGAATGCCGGGATTTTCGAGGCGGTGCTTGTGGCCGCAAGGGATATAGGTGGACTGGTTGGTCGCCAGCAGGATTTCACTCTGGCCATTGACGACCTTCGCGGTCCCGCTCACCACCACCCAGTGCTCGGAGCGGTGATGATGCGCCTGAAGGCTCAGGCGCGCGTTCGGTTTCACCTCGATCCGCTTGATCTTGAAGCGCGGACCTTCCTCCAGGACGGTGTAGGTACCCCAAGGGCGATGCACGGTGCGATGCACGGTTGCCGACTCATGCCCCTCCGCCTTGAGGCGGTTGTAGAGGTCCTTGACTTCCTGCGCCTTGTCCTTGTGGGCAATAAGAAGCGCATCCGGCGTGTCGACGATCAACAGATCCGAAACGCCGACAAGACCGACAAGCCGGTCTTCGCTGTGCACGTAACAGTTGGTCACGCCATGGAGTATTGTCTCGCCGATCGTGCGGTTGCCGTTGTCGTCGGCGGGAACAAGCTTCGACAAAACGGTCCAGGAGCCGATGTCGGACCAATCGAAACTGCAGGGCACGAAACCCACGTTCTTTGCTTTCTCCATGACCGCATAGTCGATGGAAACAGCAGGAACAGCCGCGAAACCATCCTTGTCTATCTCAACAGTGGTGCGGTCCGCGGCCTCGCTTGTCCTGGCCGCCTCAAGCGCCGTGCGCGCATTGGACAACACATCCGGACACAGTTCCTGCATCGCGGCGATCATGGAGCGGGCCGCAAAACAGAACATGCCCGAATTCCAGAAGAACCGACCGCTGGCGATGAATTGGGCCGCTCGTTCCGCATTCGGCTTTTCCACGAACCGAAGGACCGTATCTCCCTCGGCCTCGATATAGCCAAACCCCGTTTCAGGGCTTTCTGCCTTCATGCCAAACGTGACGATCCGTCCCGTGGCCGCGATCGCCGCCGCCTTCGCCACGGCCGCGCCAAAGCCTGCTTCGTCCATGATCAGGTGATCCGCAGGCAGCACAACCAGAACCGCGTCTGGATTGTCGCGGGCGACCTGCAACGCAGCGAGCGCGACCGCGGCTGCCGTGTCACGGCCGAAAGGCTCCAGCAGGAACGTGTTCCTTACACCTGGCGCCGCCACCTCCGCATACTCGTCCGCCGTCAGGAACAGCAGATCGCGATTGGTGACCGTCACAATTTGATCAACGCCTGCAAGTCCGGCTGCGCGGGCGTAGGTCCTGCGAATGAGGGTCCCGCCTCCCGGCAAGGGGATGAACGGCTTGGGGTGCAAGGCACGCGAAATAGGCCAGAGGCGGGAACCGACACCGCCACTTATGATGACAGGAACGATATTGGTCAAACTTCAGCTTTCCAGGATTTGAGTTCGGCTGAGGTCAAGACCCCAACCGAGCAATTCGTCTGCGCGGGTTTCTGTCTTTGCCTCGATGTAGCACCGCAATTCGGGCGCGTTGCCTGACGCACGGAAGTGAACAACCTCTCCGTTGCGGGCGGTGATACGCACGCCGTCGCGATTGTCAATATCAGCGACGCCGCCCAGAACCTCGAAGAGAGTGTCGGCATAGACGGCATCCGTTGCCAGTCTTTTGAGGAAGGACGCGCTATTTTCCGCCGATACGCCTTCAAGCCGGCCACTTGACGCGGCAAGGAATCCGAAACCGGCCGCGATCTCGGCGAGCGGGCGACCTGTCGCCGCAATCGTTGATAGCGCACAGAGAATTGGCAACAGCGAATCCCGGGTTCGCAAGGCTGCGAGCCTGCGGCCATCCTTCTCGACGGATGACCCCAGAAGAACGCCGCCATTTGCCTCGAAGCCAACGACGCATTTTGCCCCTTGAGCGAAAGCTGCGCCGATCCCCTCGATGACATAGGGCGAACCTATGCGTGTGCGCAGCACGGTTGCGAAATGCCCGCAACGCTCCAAGGCAGAGTTGGAGCTGACCGGCGTAACGATGCAGTCGGCATCAAGAAAACGCGCCGTGATCGCGCCGATCAGGTCGCCGCGCACGAAACTGCCCTGCGCATCCGCCACAAGCGGCCGGTCGCCATCGCCATCAGCCGACACGATGGCATCGAACGGCCCCGCCGCCGCCCAGTTCTTGAGAAGCAGTAGATCCTCTTGCCTGAGTGCTTCGGTGTCCACCGGAATGAAATGCGTGGACCTGCCGAGCGGCACCGCCTCGGCCCCCAGCGCACGAAGGATATCGACAATGATGTCCCTTGCTACCGACGAATGCTGGTAGACCCCGACACGGAGACCAGACAGGCTACCTGGCTGAAAGAAACCAAGAAAATGATCCTTGTAGCCTGCGGACGGTTCGGAGCCCGGCTGTACGGGTTCGACGGATGGCTGTGATCGGTCGGCTATCTGCAAGCCTGCGTGGATGGCCACAATTTCAAGCTCATCGCGCTTGTCGATCTCGCCGTCCGCCCGGTAGAATTTCAGCCCATTCCTGTCGTCGGGAATATGACTGCCGGTCACCATGATCGCCGGAGCTCTGCCTGCTGCATAAAGTGCGAGTGCTGGCGTGGGCAAGGCTCCGCAATCGACCGGCACCAAACCGGCTTCGGCGATCGCTGCATGGACAATCCCCGCAATCTCGGGACTGGAAGAGCGAAGGTCGCGCCCGACAAGGATCTGGTCGCCCGCGCTCAACACACCACGCGCCATAAGCATGCGTGCGAAGGCAATCGTATAGGTGCGCGCCGGTGGTCCCATGAGCTCGCTGACGAGACCGCGCAGCCCGCTGGTGCCGAACTTCAAAGTCACTGATTGCTCCCTTTTTCCGGGAATGCCGCCCCAGCACAAATTGCGGCAAGGCCCCTCACCTGCCGCAGCCTGTCCTGGTGAGCGGAGACGTCGGACAGCGTGCTACTATAGATCAAAGCCACGCGACCTGATCTTCATGAATGGGCAGTTTTTGCTTAGAGGCCGCTAATATTATTGGGTACAGCCGGCTCTCATTGCCTCCAGCAAGGATTTTTCCTTTCAAGAAGCTCTCCGTGAATTGCCAAGCCCCCACCTGACACCCGAGTTGCCCGTGCTTAGGTTTCAGGCAATGGCTTGTCAATCTCGGACGCGGGACCGAGTTCGATTTCAACACGCTGCGGGAGATTCAGGTGACCTCGGCCGTGAAAAGCTATTGAGCAAGCCTACCGAGTTCAGGCAAATCGAACGCCGATCGAACCCTCGAGCTCACTGACGATCCAGGATGCGGCGCACGACCCGCTCGGTGGATTTTCGCCATTCCGGCGCGTTCCATCCGAATATGGCCGCGAATTTCGCGCTCGACAGGCGCGAACTGGCCGGGCGTCGCGCCTTGGTCGGATAGTCCTTGGTGGCAATATCCCGCACCTGCGCCCAGGGACCGCCAGCCGCTTGGCTTGTGTCCAGGATGTGACGGGCAAAGCCGCTCCAGTTGGTCTCACCCGTGCCGGCCAGGTGATAAGTACCGAACGCACCACTCTTGTCGTCATGCAGCATCGCCGCCGCATGCAGGATAGCGTCGGCGATATCGAGCGCCGAGGTGGGATTGCCCCACTGATCGGCCACCACCGAAATCTCGTCGCGGTCGGCAGCCAGCCGCAGCATGGTTTTGACGAAATTCTTGCCGAACGGGCTGTAGACCCATGCGGTTCGCAGGATCAGGTGACGCGGGCCGGCAGCGGCCACCGCCTGCTCGCCGGCGAGCTTGGAGGCGCCGTAGACGCCAAGGGGTGCCGTCGCGTCGGTCTCGACATACGCGTGAGGGCCACTGCCGTCGAAAACATAGTCGGTCGAAAGATGGATGATCGGAACGCCAAGGCGTGCGGCTGCCTGCGCCACCTTGCCGGCGCCGGTCGCGTTGACCGCAAAGGCAAGGTCGGGCTCGTCCTCGGCCTGATCCACGGCCGTGTAAGCGGCGGCCGAGACGACGATATCCGGTTTGCCCGCCGCGATGGCGTCGATGATCGTCCCAGGTCTTGCCAGGTCGAGATCCGGACGGCCGATGGCGACGACCTCCACGCCGGTGCGCGCCTGGCGGGCCTCCAGCAGGCTTGCCGCAACCTGACCGTCGCGTCCGGTGACGACGAGCCTCACGCGCCACCCTTGCGCGCTTCGCCCAGTCTTTCACCGGCGTAGCGCTGCTCGCGGATCGGCCCCCACCACCATTTGTTGTCGAGGAACCAGTCCACGGTTCTGGTCAGGCCGCTGTCGAAATTCTCCCTCGGCGCCCAGCCGAGTTCGCGGCCGATCTTGGAGGCATCGATGGCGTAGCGGCGGTCGTGGCCGGGGCGATCGGTGACGAAGGAGATCAGGTCGCGGTAGCTCTTGCCCCCGGCCCGAGGACGCCTGACATCGAGCAGGTCGCAGATCGTCTCGACGACGGCGAGGTTCGTCCGTTCCGAATTGCCGCCGACATTGTAGCTCTCGCCCGGTGTGCCCTTGGTGGCGACGAGTTCCAGGGCCCGCGCATGATCCTCGACGAACAGCCAATCGCGCACATTGGCGCCGGCGCCATAGACCGGCAGCGGCTTTTCGTCGAGCGCGTTGAGAATGACGAGGGGGATCAGTTTTTCGGGAAAATGATAGGGGCCGTAATTGTTCGAACAATTGGAGAGCACGACCGGCAAGCCATAGGTCTCGTGCCAGGCCCGCACCAGATGGTCCGAGGCTGCCTTCGAGGCGGAATAGGGCGAGGACGGTGCGTAAGGCGTCTCCTCGACGAACATGCCGCCATCAAAAGGCAGATCGCCGAACACCTCGTCGGTCGAGACATGATGGAAGCGGAAGCGGTTTTTCCTGTCATCGGCAAGGCCGCGCCAGTATTCGAGCGCCGCATTGAGGATCCGGTAGGTGCCGACGATGTTGGTCTCGATGAAGGCGCCAGGCCCGTCGATCGAACGGTCGACATGGCTCTCGGCGGCAAGGTTCATGACGATGTCGATATCGTCGTGGCGCAGGAGATCGAGCACCGCCCTCTCGTCGCAGATATCGGCATGGGCGAAGCTGTAATTATGCGCGTTTTCGATCGGCCGCAGCGAAGCCAGGTTGCCGGCATAGGTCAGCTTGTCGAGATTGGTCACCCGGTAGGCCGGATTGGCGCACAGATGCCGGCACACCGCCGAACCGATGAAGCCGGCACCGCCTGTCACCAGAAAGTTCATGCCCCTATCCCCATCAGGCAAACACCTCTGCGGCAGCAAGCATCGGTGCCTTGAGGTCCTTGTCCGAAAGCTGGAACCCACCAGCGATCGACGGCCACTTGATGCCGATGGCGGGATCATCGAAACGGATCGAGCGTTCATGGTCGGGCGAATAGGTGTCGGTGACCTTGTAGAGGACCTCGGTGTCGGGCACGAGCGTCACAAAACCATGTGCAAAGCCTCTTGGCACCAGAATCTGGTTGCCCTTTTCGGCCGAAATCTCGTGGGCGATCCATTTTCCAAAGGTCTTCGAGCTGCGGCGGATGTCGACACAAACATCCAGAATCCGGCCGCGGATCACACGCAGCAACTTGTCCTGGGTGCGGGGCGCAAGCTGATAATGCAGCCCGCGCAAGACGCCCGCCGCCGCGGAATAGGAATGGTTGTCCTGGATGAAATGCAATTTTATTCCGGCCTGCGCAAAGCGCTCGGCATTGTATGTCTCCATGAAGAAGCCACGTGCATCGCCATGCCGCTTTGGAACGATTTCCAGCACGCCTTCGAGGCCGAGGGACCTGATCTCCAACGCTCAGCCCTCCGACAGATCGGCGACGCGCCGGCGCAGATAGGCGGCATATTCATTTTTGCCCAACCGGGTTGCCCGTTCCAGCACTTGGTCTGCCGTCAACCAGCCCTGCTCGAAGGCGATCTCCTCAGGGCAAGCGACCTTGATGCCTTGCCGATGCTCGATCGTACGCACGAAGGAAGACGCGTCGTTCAGACTGTCATGGGTCCCGGTGTCGAGCCAGGCATAGCCGCGCCCCAATCGGTGCACATGCAGCAGGCCGCGATCGAGATAGGCGTTGTTGACCGCGGTGATCTCGAGCTCGCCGCGGGCCGAAGGTTTAATGGAGGAAGCGATATCGACGACGGTGTTGTCGTAGAAATACAGCCCTGTGACAGCCCAGTTGGATTTCGGCTTTTGCGGCTTTTCCTCGATCGTGAGCGCGGTTCCGGTGGCCTTGTCGAAGGACACGACGCCATATCGTTCTGGATCATCGACGCGGTAGGCGAACACCGAAGCGCCGGTCTCCCGCGCAGCGGCGCTGCGGCAAAGCTGCGACAGCCCGTCGCCAAAATAGATGTTGTCGCCCAGGATCATCGACACGCTGTCCTTGCCGATGAAGTCGCGGCCGATGATGAAAGCTTCCGCGAGCCCATTGGGTTGCGGCTGCTCCGCATAAGAGATATCCAGCCCAAAATCCGATCCGTCGCCGAGTAAATCGCGGAAAACGGGCAGATCACGGGGCGTCGAAATAACCAGGATCTCGCGAATTTCCGCGAGCATCAGTACGCTCAGCGGATAGTAGATCATCGGCTTGTCGTATACCGGAAGAATTTGTTTAGAGACTGCCAATGTCAGCGGATAAAGGCGCGTTCCACTACCTCCCGCAAGGATAATTCCTTTCAAGAAGCTCTCCCTGACATGCCCAAATCCCCTCGGCAGCAGTGGTAGCCATACGACACCTGAAAAGCTGCTGCCAGCGCCCGCTTATACCCTAGAGTCGTTACCAAAATACGCCTGGTACCACTCGACGAACCGCCCTACCCCGTCGGACACCGACGTACCGGGCCGATAGCCGACCGCCGCTTGGAGAGCCGAGGTGTCGGCGAAGGTGTCCGGCACGTCGCCGGGCTGCAGCGGCAAGAACTCGATGATGGCCTTGCGGCCAAGCGCGTTTTCCAGCGCCTCGACATAGGCGGTCAGCTTCACCGGATTGTTGTTGCCGATGTTGAAGATGCGCCAGGGCGCACTGCTCGTTGCCGGATCCGGATGGCCGGAATCCCAGGCAGGGTTGCCGGCGGCAGGGCTGTCGCTGGTTCGGATCACGCCTTCGGCGATGTCATCGACATAGGTGAAGTCGCGCGTGTGGTTGCCATTGTTGAACAGCTTGATCGGCTCGCCGGCCAGGATGCTCCTGGTGAACAGGAACAGCGCCATGTCGGGACGCCCCCAGGGGCCGTACACAGTGAAGAACCGCAGCCCGGTGGTCGGCAGCCCGAACAGATGGCTGTAACTGTGCGCCATCAGTTCGTTGGCGCGCTTGGTCGCGGCGTAGAACTGCAGCGGATGATCGGCCGGGCGGTGCTCGGAAAACGGCATGTCGGTGTTGGCGCCGTAGACACTCGAGGTGCTGGCATAGGTCAGATGCGCTATGCCGCCGCTGCGACAAGCCTCCAGCATGTTGGTGAAAGCGACGATGTTGCTTTCGACATAGGCGCGGGGGTTTTCCAGGCTGTAGCGGACCCCGGCCTGGGCGGCGAGATGGATCACCCGGTCGAAGGCGTGGTCGGCAAAGCAGCCGTCCACGATCTCTCTGTCGGCAAGATTGCCGTGGATGAAATGATATCCGGCATTGGTGCTTCGGCTTGCTTCGGTCAGCAGCCGCAGTCGCGCCTGCTTGATCGCTGGATCGTAGTAGTCGTTGACGCTGTCGATGCCGACAACCTCGTCGCCACGCTCCAGGAGCCGCCTGGCGACGTGATAGCCTATGAAGCCGGCGGCGCCGGTGACCAGAACCTTCATCAGAAGCGCCCGCCCTCGGGAATGGACCCCTGCCGTCTATGGCACGCCAAGCTTCCGACAGACCTCAGGAGCGCTTCAGCAGCGACCACACGGCCGGCACAAGGCTTGCCGCCAGCGCAACCTTGATCAGGTCGCCGACGATGAACGGCACCACGCCGAACTGCCAGGACTTTTCCGGACCGATCAGCAGCGCCAGCCAGGCGAAGCCCATCGCCATCATCACCACTTCGGCAACCAGCATCGCGTTGAAAAGCTTGATCGGGTGGCGATCCCAGCCGCGATCGGCAGCCCAGCCGACAATCGCCGCCATGACCACGAAGCCAGCGAGATAGCCACCGGTCGAGCCGAGCATGTAGGCGATGCCGACGCCCTTTTCCGGCGTACCCTGGAAGACCGGGAAGCCCATCGCGCCCTCCGCCATGTAGAGCAGCAGCGTGGCGACGCCGAGGCGCATGCCGAAGGCTGCGGCGATCAGCAAGACGGCGAGCGTCTGCATCGAGATGTCGACGGGGCCCAGCACGACCTTGGTCTTGGCCGACAGGGTCAAAAGCAGCGTGCCGGCGATCGCCAGCAAAAGCTGTGTTGCCAGTCGCGCCGCGCCTTCTTGCGGCAAAGCCAGAAAAACAAGCGGGCGCATCGTCGTTGCAGTTGCCATGATCTTCCCCAATCCGATCTGTCGCGATCCGATAATCGCGGTCTCAGCGTTTTCCTATATTGGCTTGCGTGCTATGCGGCAATCGGTTTTGCCGTTCCGGGAACATTGTGCCGATATGGCTCTCAAATTCGATACCAGCTTCGATCCGCACTACGGCCAGGGCGTGAGCGTGGCACCGGACATACAGCGCGTCACGGTTCGAAATCCCAGCCCCTTCACTTTTCATGGCACCAACAGCTATGTCGTCGGGCGCGATACGCTGGCGGTGATCGATCCCGGGCCGGAAGACGAGGCACATCTTCAGACCTTGCTCGACGTGATCGCCGGCAGGCCGGTCAGCCATATCTTCGTCAGCCACACGCATCGTGACCATTCGCCTCTGGCGGCCCGGCTGAAGGAACGCACTGGCGCTTTGGTGATGGCGGAAGGGCCGCACCGGCCGGCAAGACCATTGCATATCGGCGAGACCAATGCGCTCGACGCCAGCGCCGACACCGCTTTCGTTCCCGACATCGCGCTGCCGGACGGGGCGTTGGTCGACGGCGACGGCTGGGCGATCCGCACGGTTCTGACCCCCGGCCACACCGCCAATCATGCGGTGTTCGCCCTGGAAGGAACCGGCATCCTGTTTTCGGCCGATCATGTCATGGCGTGGGCGACATCCATTGTCGCGCCGCCGGACGGAGCGATGGCCGATTACATGGCATCGCTGGACAGGCTCATCGCGCGCGACGACAGCCTGCTGCTGCCTGGCCATGGCGGGCCGGTGACGAAGCCACGCGCTTTCATGCGCGGGTTGAAGACGCATCGCAAGATGCGCGAGCGGGCCATATTGGAGCGGGTCAGAGCCGGCGACCGGACCATTCCCGACATGGTCAAGGCAATCTATCGCGACACCGATCCCCGGCTGCATGGCGCCGCCGGACTGTCGGTGCTTGCCCATCTCGAGGACCTGGTGGCGCGCGGCATGGTGTCGACGGAAGACGCCCCCGCCATCGACGGCATTTTCACGCCAACCCGGTAGCCCTGCGCGGCCCGAGCCCTACCTCCCCGCAGGCGCGGAATTCGCAGGAAAGATGACTATTCGGCAGGCGCCGCCCCGACCTGGCCGGCGACTTCCTGGTCCAGTTCCGCCAGGAAATCGGTGACGCGCGCGGCATTGTCGCCAAGGTCATAGCGGCCGTAACGCGAAGCCGACCGCATGTCGACGATCACCGTATCGCCGTCGTCCGTCACGCGGATCGCCACATCAGCTGGCAGGCCGAGCACAAAGCCCTTGGCGACAGCGGTAATGGTGACGTCGGTTTGCCCGGCGAGGTCGGGATAGGGTTCGGAAAGTTCCCAGCTGCGCCGGTCGAGCACGGTTTCGACGGCATTGACGATGGTCTCGAATGGCAGGTCGTAGCTGCGTGCGGTGACCAGCGGATAGCTGTCGGTCTGCAGCCGCTGTTCGCCTGGTGTGGATGGGACAAGCACATTCATGTCCTTTGTCCGGTCGCTGACATCGAGCACGGGCGGATCTTCGAAATCGGTCGAGATATCCCTGAGCGGCGGATAGATCGTCGCCCAGTAGGCGGCAACGCCATAGGGGACCAGCACCAGCAGTGCCAGCAAGGCGCCGACGGTGAGGTCGCGGCCGCCGCGGTCGCCAAATTTCCACAGCCTCGAAAAGGCAAAGGCGGCAAACAGCAGCGCCAGCGCCGCCAGCAGCGCGACAATGCCCAACACCCACAGGAACACCGGCGTTTCGACGAGATCGAAGCGATGGCCGACGAAGTCGGTCAGCAAAAGCACCGCTGAAAATGCCGCCGTGCGCCGCGACCAGCCGGCAGCCTTCGACGTTTGCCGTTCGGGAATGCTAACCATTGTTCTCTGCGCTGCCCCAACCCGGACGGAGGTTTAGTGAATTTTCGCGGCGGCTTGAAGCCGAAACACGCAACATCCCCTCAATCCGTCGGCAAGCGATAATCCCTGAACTGCTGGCGCAAGGTGATTTTCTGGATCTTGCCGGTGGCGGTGTGCGGTATTTCGCCGACAAAAGCGACATCGTCGGGCATCCACCACTTGGCTACCTTGCCATCCATGAAGCCGAGAATATCCGCCTTGGTCGGTTCCTTGCCCGGCTTGGCAACGACGACCAGCAAGGGCCGCTCGCCCCATTTCGAGTGATGGACGCCGATGGCCGCCGCTTCTGCTACGTCCGGATGGCCGACGGCCAGATTCTCGAGATCGATGGTCGAAATCCATTCGCCGCCGGACTTGATGACGTCCTTGGCCCGGTCGGTGATCTGCATGTAGCCGCCGGCATCGATGTGAGCGACGTCTCCGGTATCGAACCAGCCGTCCTCATCGAATTGCTCCGCGCCGACGCCACCATAGTACGCACGAGCGACCGCCGGGCCGCGCACCTTCAGGCGGCCAAAGGTCTTGCCATCCCAGGGTTGCGCATTGTTCTCGTCATCGGTCACCTTCATTTCGACGCCGAAGGGCGGGTAGCCCTGCTTCTGCTTGACATCGAGCCGGGCCTCGCCCTGGAGATCGTCATATTCGGGCTTCAAGGTGCACAGCGTGCCGAGCGGCGACATTTCTGTCATGCCCCAGGCGTGGATGACCTGGACGTCGTAATTGTCCTGGAATTTGGTCATGATCGCCCGCGGGCAGGACGAGCCGCCGATCACGACCTTGTTCAGATAGGGCAGCTTCTTGCCGGTCTCCTCCAGATATTGCAGCAGCATCATCCATACCGTCGGCACGGCGGCGCTGAAGGTCACCTTCTCGGTGTCGAGCAATTCATAGATCGAGGCGCCGTCCATCTTGCAGCCGGGCATGACCAGCTTGGCGCCGATCATCGGGCCGGCTTGGCCAAGGCCCCAGGCATTGGCGTGGAACATCGGCACCACCGGCAGGATCGTGTCGCGCGACGACAGGCCCATCGCGTCGGGCATGGCGGCGATCATGGCGTGCAGCACGTTCGAGCGGTGGCTGTAGACGACGCCCTTGGGATCGCCCGTCGTGCCCGATGTGTAGCACATGCCGGCGGCGGTGCCTTCGTCGAAGGTCTTCCAGGCGAAATCGCCATCGGCCTCATCAAGCCAGTCCTCATAGGCGACGGCATTGGGCAAGGTCGTTTGCGGCATGTGCGCCTTGTCGGTCAGCACGATCACCTTTTTCAGCGATTTGACGGCACCGGCGATCTTCTCGAGCAACGGTATGAAGGTGAGGTCGACGAAGACAACCTTGTCTTCGGCATGGTTCATGATCCAGACGATCTGCTCGGGAAACAGCCGCGGATTGAGCGTGTGATAGATCGCGCCGATGCCCATGATGCCGTACCAGGCCTCGATGTGGCGCGCCGTGTTCCAGGCGAGCGTGGCGATGCGGTCGCCCAACCCATAGCCGTCGCGCTCCAGCCGCTGGGCGACCTTGAGAGAACGACGATGGATGTCGGCGTAGGTGGTGCGCACGATCGGTCCCTCGATCGAGCGCGACACGATCTCGCGCACCCCATGCTGCCGTTCAGCGTTGTCGATAAGCTTGTGGCACAGCAGCGGCCATTCCTGCATCAGCCCCAGCATCTGGTTCCTCCTCCCTCGCGCATTTTGCGTCGTAGCTTTGGTTCATTGTGAAGCGAACCGGCGGATTGTCCAGTCATCCGCTTGCGCGGGACACGAATTTCAAAGTCCCTGCCGCAACGGCAAGCGGTTGAATTCTGGCATGTTTTGGATTTCGGGTTGCTGGGCACTCGTGCCAACGCGATGGCAGGAGGATCAAAATCACCACAATGGCGGCGGTGTTCTACCCCGTGAAATCACCGGGAAATCCGCCACAATCCGGCCATTCTCGGCGTTAAGTTTCGTTAACGGGCAAAGGGGTGCGATTGGCGACTGAAAGAGGTTCGCATGGACGCGCAACTCGACGACAAGGTCTTGGAGAGCACACTGGCCGAAAGTCTGGCCGATCTGGTGCCGGACGAAAAGACTGTTTCCGAAGACGAATTTGTTGAAGTGGTCGGCGGCGCGCTCGAAGCGGTCGGCGGCACGCTGCTGTTCAAGATGTGCGTGGATAACGAAGGGGCAGGCCAGCACGTCGCGGCCGCCTCCGTCGGTGCTGGCGGCAATCGCCAGTTCCTGCTGCTCACCTTGCCGACCGGCGGCGGCTCGCTGAAAGTTGAGACCGTTTCGAGAAGCAGCAATCCGGTCGCGGGCATCGCGGCCGCCTATGCCGGACTGATGGACGCATTCAAAACCGCCGCCTGAGCTTCGGCCGGCACTCGAAAACGCTGGTGCTCCACGCCTCGGCGGTTGGCTCCTGTTTTCGTGATGCGAACCGACCTTGCGCAACAGCTGTGCCCGCCACACTTTAAGGGGCCAGGCAAGGAGAACCAGCATGGACAAAATCGCCAACCCGGCACCGGGCTTCCAGCGCAATCCCGACAAGATCATCACCATCGAGCCCTATGTCGGCACCGTCACGGTGCGCGCCGGCGATACGGTTATCGCATCATCCACCAAGGCCAAGGTGTTGACCGAAGCCCCCTATTCCCCCGCCTTCTACGTTCCGTTCGCCGACATCGATTTCGACGCTCTGAGCGGCACCGAACACTCGACGCATTGCCCCTACAAGGGCGATGCCAGCTATTGGAGCGTGCTGCCGGCCGGCGAGACCGGCCAGAATGCGATGTGGGCCTACGAGCGGCCTTTCGACGAAATGACCGAAATCCGCGACCACGGTGCGTTCTACGCCAGCAAGGTGACGATCGAAGCCACGCCGGGCTAAACGCTTCGACTTGAAGGCACCACCCTCAGTCGGTCGTGCCGTGATTGCCTGTGCCATCGGCGTCGTCGAGACGCACGAAGGTCATGCCCTTTTCCTTCAGCGCCAGCAGGCCCTGAACCACGCCCTCGCCAGCTGCATGGGTCGGCTGGTTGATGTGCGAGATGATGACGTCGCCGTCCTTGGCTGCGGCGATGCGCCTGGCGGTCTCCTTGGCGCCCAGCAGCGAACCGCCATCGCCATTGATCGAGAAGCCGGCAATCTTGAAGCCGAGCTTGCGGATCATCGCGATCGCCGAGGGGCTGTATTCGGCGGTTGCGCCGCGGAACCATTTCGGCACCGGCTCGCCGGTCCTGGCAAGCGCCGCGGCCCCCGACTCGACCTCGGCCAGCACAGCCTCCGGGCTGCCGGCGCTCTTTATGCCATAGATCTTCTGCGGCGTGTCGACCGCCGGAACATGGCGCCCGCCGTGATTTTCCAGTTCGAACAGGTCAGGGTGCGCCCGCATGATCTCGACCGCCGCGGCGTTGCGCTTCAGCCAGATGCCGGTGACGAAAATGGTGGCGGGGATCTTGTTTTCCACCAGCGCCGAGAGAATGCGTGTGTCGGTCTGTCCGCCGCAGGCATCGAGCGTGAGCGCGACGCGGCCGGCCCCACTTGCCGCCGGCTTGATGTGCAGCGTGGGTTCGACCAGCGGCGCGGCATGGGTGCTGGACACCACCGCCAACGACATGGCGATCATACAGAGATGTTTTTGCAGCAGACGCATCAAACCAAATTCCCGAGCAGCGATTTCAAGCCGGTATCCCAAGACCCGCATGAAGGCGGAAATCGGGACGATGGATAGCAGAAAATTGCCTGGCGCGGCAATTTGACCGCGCACTGGTGCACGAGCCATTCGACAGCCCTCGACGTTCGATTGCCGCTCAGACAGCGCGTTCCCGCTTCATCTCGGTGCGCGCGAGGAGTTCGCGCGCTGCTTCGACGACGGGCTGCACCTCAAGCCGCCAGACGCAGCATGCCTTGCTGGGGTCCTTCGGGCGGCACAAGCCCTTGGCCACGCAATCGCACGGCATCGACGGCCGAAGCGCGATGCTGGGCACGCCGACAGGCCCCCATCGCGACGGATGCGTCAGGCCGAAAAGCCCGACAACCGGCGTGCCCACGGCAGCGGCCATATGCATCGGGCCGCTCTCATTGCCAACAAACAGCCGCGCCTGTTTGAGGACAGCCAGCAAGGTCTCGAGCGACAGCGTCCCGACAAGGTCGACGACCGGCGTCGCCGTCCTGGCGATGATCCGCCCGGCGATCTCGCGTTCGTCCGGACCTCCCACCAGGGCAACGGCCAATCCGCTGTCGGTGGCAATCTCGTCGATCGCCTCGGCAAATCGTTCCGGCTGCCATTGCCGGCCCTTGAAGCTCGCACCCGCATGCACGGCGACGAAGCCGTTTGGGTGGAGACGGTGCTTGCTCAGAAGCGCCAGGGCTTTCATGGTCTCTGACGGCAGCGGCTGAATGGTGGGCACCGTCACGCGCAGATCGATGCCAAGCGCTTCAAGGGGCGACAGATAGCGATAGACAAAATGCTGGCCGCCAAACCCCTGTGGTTTTGCAAACAGATTGGCGGGCTGCCGCTCCAGCAGTTTCAGGGGCCTCTCGGGCGGATTGTAGCCGATGCGTGTCTTGGCGTTGACGAGCCCGCTAACGAGGCGCGAGGTCTTGGAATCAGTCAGGTCGATCGTCAGGTCGAATCGAAAGCGGCGCAGAGCCCGCACCATGGCATAGAGCTCTTTCCCACGCTCCAGCGGGGTGCCCCGCATGCGGGACCGCCTGAACGGAACCACCTCGGAAGCAATGCCATGCGTCACCACGAAGCTTTCGAAATGAGCCTCGCAAAGGAACACGATCCTGGCGCCGGGGAATTCGAGTTGCAGGTTCCTGGCGAGCGTCGAGGCGAGAACAATATCGCCGATGAACTTCGTTTGAATGATCAGGATCGAGCGAAATGGCGCGGGTGAGATCTGCAACATGTGATTCCGGGTGCAATTGGCGGGCCATCCGCAAATTGGGCAGGAACAATGTCGAGATTACGCAATGCCTTCAGCACGTTCGCGTGAGTTTTCATACAAAACGGTAAATTTTAGTGAGGCCTAAGTTCCTAACCTTTGCCTGCCTTCGCGACCAGCACCGCGGCCTGCGCGGCCGCCAGCCTGGCGATCGGCACGCGATAGGGCGAGCACGACACATAGTCGAGACCGACCTCCTCGCAGAAACGGATCGATGCAGGGTCGCCGCCATGTTCGCCGCAGATGCCGAGCTTGATGTCGGGTCGCGTCGCCCTGCCCTTTTGCGCCGCCATGCGCACCAGTTCGCCGACGCCGTCGATGTCGAGCGAGACGAATGGGTCCTGCTCGATGATGCCCTTCTGGCGGTAGGTCTCCAGGAACGAGGCCGCATCGTCGCGCGAGATGCCAAAGGTGGTCTGGGTGAGATCGTTGGTGCCGAAGGAAAAGAACTCGGCCGATTCGGCGATGACATGGGCACGGATCGCCGCGCGAGGCAGCTCAATCATGGTTCCGGTCAGATAGTCGATCTTGACGCCGGTCTCCTCCATGACGCTTTTGGCGACTGCATCGATACGCGCCTTCACATAATCGAGTTCCTTCACCAGGCCGACCAGCGGCACCATGATCTCGGGCACGACCAGCGCGCCGGCTTTCTTGCCGGCCTCGACGGCGGCCTCGAAAATGGCGCGCGCCTGCATCTCGGCAATCTCCGGATAGGAGACGGCCAGCCGGCAGCCGCGATGGCCGAGCATCGGGTTGAATTCGTGCAAGGCCTCGGTACGCTGCCTGAGTTTGTCGGGCGATACATTCATGACGGCCGCGACCTCGGCGATTTCGGCTTCGGTCTTGGGCAGGAATTCGTGCAGCGGCGGATCGAGCAGGCGGATCGTCACCGGAAGGCCGGCCATGATCTCGAACAATTCCAGGAAATCCGAGCGCTGCATGGGCAGAAGCTTGGCAAGGGCGGCGCGCCGCTCCTTCTCGGTGTCGGCCAGGATCATCTCACGCATGGCGACGATGCGCTCGCCGTCGAAGAACATGTGTTCGGTGCGACAGAGACCGATGCCTTCGGCGCCGAAAGAACGGGCCATGCGGGCATCGAGCGGCGTTTCGGCGTTGGTGCGCACCTTCATGCGGCGCACCGCGTCAGCCCATTCCATGATGGCGGCGAAATCGCCTGACAGTTCGGGCTGCAGCATCGATACGGCGCCCTTCAACACCTGGCCATTGCTGCCATCGATGGTGATGATGTCGCCCTTGCGGAACGTCTGTCCCATCGAGAGCAGCGTGCCGGCCTTGTAGTCGACGCGCAGCGAGCCGGCGCCAGACACGCAAGGCTTGCCCATCCCGCGCGCGACGACGGCGGCATGGCTGGTCATGCCGCCGCGCGTCGTCAGGATGCCTTCGGCCGCATGCATGCCGTGGATGTCCTCAGGGCTGGTCTCGATACGCACCAGGATCGCCTTGCGGCCTTGCGTCTTCAGATCCTCGGCATCGCCGGAGGAAAAGACGATCTCGCCGGTGGCAGCTCCCGGCGACGCCGGCAGGCCGACGCCGATGACGTCGCGCGCGGCCTTCGGGTCGATCGTTGGGTGCAGCAACTGGTCGAGCGAGGCGGGGTCGATGCGCGCGACGGCTTCCTCCTTCGTGATCAGGCCGTCCCTTGCCATTTCGACCGCAATCTTCAGCGCCGCCTTGGCGGTACGCTTGCCCGACCGGGTCTGCAGCATCCACAATTTGCCGCGCTCGATGGTGAATTCGAGATCCTGCATGTCGCGGTAGTGCTTTTCCAGACTGTCGGAGACGGTGACGAAGGACTGGAAGGCGTCCGGCATCAGCTTCTGCAGTGAAGGCTTGTCGGAGCCGGCGGCGATGCGCGCGGCCTCGGTGATATTCTGCGGCGTGCGGATGCCGGCGACGACATCCTCACCCTGCGCGTTGACCAGAAACTCGCCATAGAGCTGCTTTTCGCCGGTCGACGGGTTGCGGGTGAATGCGACGCCGGTGGCCGAGGTCTCGCCCATATTGCCGAACACCATGGCCTGGACATTGACCGCCGTGCCCCAGCTTTCGGGGATGTCGTGCAGACGCCGATAGGTGATGGCGCGGTTGTTCATCCAGCTCGAGAACACCGCACCGATGGCGCCCCAGAGCTGTTCGTTCGGATCCTGCGGGAAGGGTTTGCCGAGTTCCTCCTCCACCTTGGCCTTGTAGAGTTCGATGACGCCCTGCCATTCGGCTGCCGTCAACTCGGTGTCGAGCTCATAGCCCAATCCGCCCTTCTGGTCCTCCAGGATTTCCTCGAACACCTCGTGGTCGAGGCCCATGACGACATCGGAATACATCTGGATGAAGCGGCGATAGCTGTCATAGGCAAAGCGGGCATCGCCGGAATCGGCGGCCAGCGCCTCGACGGTCTCATCGTTAAGCCCGAGATTGAGCACGGTATCCATCATGCCGGGCATCGACGCGCGAGCGCCGGAACGCACTGAAACCAGCAGCAGCTTCGACGGATCGCCGAACCGGCGGCCGGTCAGCCGGCCGACCTGATCGAGCGCGACCGCGACATCGGCTTCCAACCCTGCCGGATAGGCGCGGCCATTGGCGTAGTAGGCGTTGCAGACCTCGGTGGTGATGGTGAAGCCCGGCGGCACCGGCAGGCCCAGGCTGCACATCTCGGCCAGGTTGGCGCCCTTGCCGCCCAGCAGATTCCTGTCGCTGGCACGGCCTTCCGCCGCACCATCGCCAAAGGTGAAAACCCATTTGGTCATGCTTTGCTCTCCGGTTGCAGGAGATTGGAAAGATTGGCGAAACGGAAAGTTCCGCCCTGCTCCGACTTTGGAGCGATATGATGCTGCAGTGCGAAAGGCAAGCGCCGGCAAAGCCGTCCTGCCGCTACAATCGATTAAGAAAAAGCCCTGCCCGGGCATGCGGCAAAAAGACTTGCCACCTCACGGTTAGACGAATAGAACATAAAGGGAACACAGAGGTGCCCCATGAAACTGACTGGAAAACTCGACTATCTGGAAATGCCGGCGACCGGCGGCACGCTGGACCGGTTGAAGGCTTTCTACAGTTCCGCCTTTGCCTGGTCGTTCACCGACTATGGGCCAACCTATTCGGCCTTTGCCGAAGGCCTGGATGGCGGTTTTCAGGCCGATGCCGCGGAAGCAGCGGCCAAGCCTCTGCCGGTGCTCTATAGCGAGAACATCGAGGAAACGCTGAGCGCCGTCGAAAGCGCCGGTGGCACGATCGTCAAGCCGATCTTCCCGTTCCCCGGCGGCCGGCGCTTCCACTTCGTCGATCCGGGCGGGAACGAGCTGGCTGTCTGGGGTGAATAGCCCGCTCGGACAGGATCCGGTGGCATTGTGGATTGCTCGATTTTGGGCGTTCTTGCCCTCGCTCATAAAGCATTGTGCTTTTCGGCTGCTCTGCTAATAACGCGCCGCACAAGCGACTCTGACGGCAATTGGGGCGTCGCCAAGTGGTAAGGCATCGGTTTTTGGTACCGACATTCCCAGGTTCGAATCCTGGCGCCCCAGCCAGAAATTGTGGGTCCGTTCCGTAGGGACGAATTATGAATTCAAATTCATTACAAAAGACGCTTAATGGCCTCTTTTGCTTTTAAATTGCCGCCATCCGCAGCTTTTTTGTAGTACATAATAGCCGTTGATCGATCTCTTGTTACACCAATACCAAACTCAAAAATGGTACCAAGCGCACTTTGGGCGTTTGCGTCGCCATTTTTGGCACTTTCTTCAAACAATTTTATTGATTTTTCAGTATTCTTTTGAAGACCCATGCCATTCATATATATCATAGCCAGATCATATTGCGCCCTAGGATTGTTTTGATCTGACGATTTTTCAAGCCAGTGACGAGCAAGGGCATAATCTTGCCCAACGCCTTTGCCGGCTAAATACGCCACTCCGAGATTATACTCACCCTGAACATCCCCGCTTTGAGCCGCGCTCGAAAACAATTCCGCAGCGCGTCGATAATCTTGCGGCACTCCTTTGCCAGCTGCGTAGAGGACACCAAGGTTGGCACTGGCCGCGGAAAATCCCTGCGCCGCGGCCTTTGCGTACCAAATGGCGGCCTGTGCGGCATCGGGTGCGACGCCTTTACCGCTGTCATAAAGTCCGCCTAGATTGTTTTCCCCGATAGGGCTGCCTACCGCGGCAGCAGCCCGATACCAGCGCATGGCAGCAGCGAAGTCCTGTGGGACACCCCGGGCATATTCATACAAATAGGCAATTGCCGCCAGCGCCGCGGGATCGTTCTGGGCTGCCGCTTTCTGATACCACATCATCGCTTGCCCATAATCTCGCCCAACGCCTTCGCCGCTTTCATAGGCTGCGCCGAGCTGAAATTGGGCAGGGGCAAACCCTTGGTCCGCCGCCTGGCGGAGGAGTTCGGCGGCCCTGACCGGGTCCTTTGGTACTGCTCGTCCGATCTGATACATTTGGGCCAGGCTCAATTCGGATTTAGCAAATCCCTGGGCCGCCGCCTTAGTATACCAGGCAAAGGCGAGAGCGCTGTTCTGAGCCACGCCGATGCCGCCCTTATCATAGAGGTATCCCAGATTGTGCTCTGCATGCGCGTCGCCCTGGCCGGCGGCTTGCTCTAAGTAGTCCCTTGCCCGTTGGGCGTCCGGCTTCACGCCGCAACCCGATAAGTAAATAAACCCGAGATTGTTTAGCGCCGCCGTCTTGCCTAAGGCAGCGTCATTTTCCCATTGCTGTCGCTCTGAACCCCCGATCGTTCCACATGCCAATTGTTGGGTGACAATAAGCTCGCCTGCGATAGAGTGTGACGAGGGAATGAAAAATGACATTCCGACGCAGGCCACGGTCAGAATTATTATTGTGTACTTTGATGGATTAATCATTGTTACGATCCACGCGGGATTTAAGACTTCTGAATTTACAGTAAGTCCACACGATCCATCTGCGATTTGTGCAGGAATCTCTGCCCTAGCAACGACATTTCAGAACAGTTACGGTGCTCCGATGCTCGTTAAAGCGTCTCCTTAGACCATCCGAACAACTCGCTTTTAGCCAATAGCAACAGTTATAAAAGCCGCACATTAAGTCAACCGACCTACGGCCTATTTGCGATTCGGCCGCAAGTTTCCCTGTACACAAATACTTGATTGACGGAATTTCATCAAATCTGACGTGCGCCTTAACGCCGCTCGCGTCGACAGACGCTGGAACCAACCAGTATGAGAATCTGCATCAATCACGGCGGAGCATGAGGAATTGGCCCGCGCGCCCAAAGTCCTGCATGCAGAATTCAAGCGCGCGGGCAGAAGGAGGTCGGCCGTTTTCCGAGCGCAAAGGGTTTCCTTGACACCTTCCTACATGTCCTAAAACAAGACCCCCAAAGGGAGATAATTGGGTTCTGCGTGGCAGAGACTGAAGTGGCCAATCGCTTCCAGATTGTCCAAACGATCCTTCAGCCGGGCGCGTCAGTTCGCCTCGCGCATCGCCTCTGCCGCCTGCAGATCGACCGACACAAGCTGGCTGACGCCCTGCTCGGCCATGGTCACGGCGAACAGCCGGTCCATGCGCAACAGGGATCCGAAACTAAGCTCACTTGGTGACGAACCGCATGAACCGAGGGGACTGCTTGCCGCAATTGAACAGCAGATCGAGGATCGACACCTGGTGAATGAACCCCTCCCAGAGCTGGGGATAGGCAGGATAGCCCTCGTAGTCGAACCATTCGAGATCGATGCCCTTGAGCTCGAAGATATCAGGCACGATGTAGTCCTTCGCGGACGGCCCGGAAACGTAGACCGTCCCTCCGGCCTGGGCACAAATATCGGCCAACCGCTCGGTTTTGGCACCGTTGAGCTGGTATGCGCTGGACGATGTGATGGCCGTGGTGATCCCCAAATACCCGCATATTGCCGCGATGAAGCAGCGGTTCAGCTCCGATATGTGCGTGTAGTGGCGGCTATAGAGCGGCTCCAGCCATTCGGCTATTTCCGAAAAGCAGCTCGCCCGGCGATAGTTTAGCTGTAGCTGCCGCCAGTGGGATTGAGCCCAGTCGGCGCCGTCTATCTCGGTTTCCACGATCTTCTGAAGGTATTTTCCCTTGGTCACGACAGGCACGGTCAGCCATTGGGCTCCGGCGGGTGTCTTGATCTTGTTGCGATTGCGCCAGTCGCGACGGGTATATTGCATGTCGTCGTAGAGGATGAACTCGTCGACCGACGCGATGAGGTCGAAATATCCCTTCCAGGGGATATAGTTCGATTGGAGAATGGCCACCCGCTTCGTCATCTGCTCGCAGCTTCACCCACCCAAGAATCCCAGGAATAGCTCAACGTCCTTGCGGATTGTTCAGCGGTGACCGGCGCTCAGCACCGCGGCCACGCCCTCCTGGGCGGCGAGACTGAGGCCATACCACAGCGGCAGTCTGATCAGGCGCGCGGCGGCTTCGGTGGTGACGCGCAGGTCGCCGTGGGTCCGGCAGTAGCGTCGGCCCGCCGGCGCTTCGTGCAGCGGAACATAGTGGAAAATGGCGTCGATGCCATTTTCCCGGAGGCGGGCCAGCACGCCACGCCTGTCCACTCCTTCGGGCAGCAGCACGTAGTAGAGGTGCGCATTGTGCTCGCACTCGGCCGGAACGATTGGCCGGCGAAGCTGTCCGGCCTGCTCCAGCGGCGCCAGCAGCTCGTGATAGCGGTTCCATACCCGTAAACGTTCGGCGGTGATCGATTCCGCATCCTCGAGCTGGGCGAGCAGGAATGCCGCCAGCAAATCGCTGGGCAGATAGGAGGAGCCGACGTCCTGCCAGGTGTATTTGTCGACCTCACCACGGAAGAACCGGCTGCGGTCGGTTCCTTTTTCGCGGATGATCTCGGCCCGATGGCTGAGTTCTGGGTCGTTGATCAACAGCGCGCCGCCCTCACCCGAAATCAGGTTCTTGGTCTCATGGAAGCTCAGCGTCCCAAGATCGCCGATGTTGCCGAGCGGCCGCCCCTTGTAGCGCGCCATCGCGCCCTGGGCAGCGTCTTCGACGACCTTCAGCCCGTGCCGGTGCGCGATATCGAGGATGGTGTCCATCTCGCAGCCCACTCCGGCATAGTGGACCACCACGATCGCCCGTGTCCTTGGGGTTATCGCGGCCTCTATCAGGCGCTCGTCGAGATTGAGGGTATCCTCTCTTATGTCGACGAATACCGGCACGCCGCCGCGCAGCACAAACGCATTCGCCGTCGATGTGAATGTGTAGGACGGCATGATGATTTCGTCGCCGGGAACAATATCCAGCAGGAGAGCCGACATCTCCAGCGCCGCCGTGCATGAATGGGTGAGCAGCGCCTTTGCGCACCCGACATGCTCCTCGATCCAGGCATGGCAGCGTTTGGTGAAAGCCCCGTCACCGGACATGTGCTGGGCGACCCGCGCCTCAGCGATGTAGAGCATCTCCCGCCCGGTCAAATGCAGGCGATTGAATGCAACAGGCAGCGACCCGGCAGTCCGCAAAGGCTTGTTCAAAGAATCGGACACTGTCGTCCCCCCGCCAAACGGCGCTACTGGTGTCGCCGAAAGAAAGCACCTCCTGTACTTCAACCAGGACAGTTCCATTAATTGCCGGCTTGAGCAAGCCAACTTGCGAAATTGGATGTGAAGACATCCGATTTTGGCATTGAGGGCGTAGAATGAAGGAAGCCAGGTTGACGGTGTTGCTTTTCCTGGGGCAACGATAGCTGAAATGAGACGTTGGGCGGAAGCGCCTGGCGCGGCAATGGACCGGTTCCCCCGTCATGAAGCTTTCCGTCGTCAGCACGCTCTACAAGTCAGAGCCCTATATCGCCGAGTTTTGCGACCGGGTCTCTGCCGCGGCGCGTCGCCTGGTCGGGGATGAGTTCGAGATCATTCTCGTCAATGACGGCTCTCCCGATGGCAGCCTGGACCTTGCGGTGGCGCGCAGCGTGGTTGATCGGCACGTGACCGTCATCGACCTGTCGCGGAATTTCGGTCACCACAAGGCGATCATGACCGGGCTGGCCCACGCCAAGGGCGATCGGGTGTTCCTCATCGACAGCGATCTCGAGGAAGAGCCCGAGTGCCTGCTGCCCTTTGCGGAGCAGATGTCGGAACACAAGCTCGATGTGGTCTATGGGGTGCAGGAAGCTCGCCGTGGCGGCGCCTTTGAACGATGGACCGGCGCGCTATTCTTCACAATCAATGACTGGCTGAGCGACTTCCATCTGCCGCGCAATCTGGTGATCGCGCGGCTGATGACTCGCGCTTACGTCGCCGCGCTCGTCAGCCATCAGGATCATGAGTTTATCATCGCCCATCTGTTTCAGCTGACCGGCTTCCGGCAGGATTCACAGATCGTCGTCAAGCACGCCCTGTCCCCAACGACGTATTCGATCAGTCGCCGCATTCAAATGGCGGTGCGTTATCTTATGACGACTTCGACTAGAATACTTTACCTGATATTGTATTTTGGATTAACGATTTCGATTTTATCGGTGTTGACGATGGCGTTTTACCTCATAAGATATCTCGCCCATGGCATTGGCGTTACAGGATTTACATCCATAATCATTTCGATTTGGTTCTTCGGTGGAATGACGATGCTTGTTCTTGGCCTTCTCAGCGTCTACATTGCCAATATATTGTCCGAAACCAAACGCCGTCCCTACACGATAATTCGAGATATTCATCGCGGCGCAGCGATGGGGATCGAGGGGCAGGCCGATGGCAATGCCGTCGCTGAAGATCGATCATCCCTTGGGTCGGAGCGTGTTCGCGACTAGCTGGTCTTCGACGCCATCACGTTCGGTATTCTGCACGGCTCCGCCAAGTGTTCTTTCCAGCCAGTCGACCACCGATACCCCCTCGGCCGCAGCCGCATCCAGCACCTGGTCGCGCAATTCCGGGGAAACGCCCTCCAGTTTGCCGAAATAGCGGGTCCGGTGCGATCCGCCCCGTCGCCCGGGGAATGTGACGTCGAGATCGAGCCGCGGCTCTCCCTGGCCCTTCACGAAGCTGATCAGATAGAAGGAGCCGCCGAGAATCCACCGGCAGGCGACCTGTCGCGCATCGACCGGGATGCAGTCCAGCGGCGCACGATGGCGAAACAGGGGATTGGAGTTCTCCAGGACCCTGGCGAACTCGCTGTTCGCCAGCCAGGGCGCGATTCCTTCGTCGCCGACCACGACCCGGCCGTTCGGCTTCACGACGCGGGTGATTTCCGCCAGGGCTTCCTTGCGGTCGGGGAATAGGTTGAAGCCGCCGAAATGATAGGCCGCATCGAAGAAGCCGTCGGCGAAAGGCAAGTGCATCACGTCGGCGCAGAACAACTGCAGGCGTGAAGTGTCCTTCTTGGCGCGGCGCAGGCGATCCTGGCCCGTCAGCAGCATCTCGAGTGAGAGGTCGCCGGCAAATACGTCAATGGGCATATCGAGCAGATGGATGGTGTCGCGGCAGGTCCCACAACCGATCTCGAGCACTCTGCTGTCCGGCCGAAGCTCGAGATGGGCAAACATGTCCCTGCGCGTTTGCTCCTCGTCCGCCAGCAGGGTGGCAAATAGCGCCTCGATGCCGCGATCATATTCGCTTGCCCGCTCGCGGTAATAGGCCTGGCTCTCGGAAGAGGCCTGCGCCTGACCGGAGCGGATGAGCAGTTGCGGAATGCCGTCGATCAGGGGATAGCGCTCATCTGGCCCGCCCAGCAAAGCGGAGCCGTCCGGCGCCTCTGTCAGCGGCTGCCTTGTCAAGGGGGAAACAAAATTCAATTCCGGTATCATTCGCGGAACCGCCCATTTAGACTTGGAAACACGATTCTGTGAGCGAAAACCCACTGATGGTTATGCCCATGACGTCTATTGGCACCCCTGCAACGGACAAAAGCGGAGCAATGTTGCTTGAGGTCGCCCGCTACTATGGCGACAAAGTGCAGGCGCACGGCCCCAGCCCCAAGGGTGTGGATTGGAATACGGAAGAAGGCCAGATCCTTCGCTTCAGGCAATTGGCATCGTTGATCGACCTGCCGGGCGACTTCACGGTCAACGACCTGGGGTGTGGCTACGGTGCCTTGCTGCCGTTCCTCGCCGATCGCTTTCCCGGCGTACGATACTATGGCTGCGACGTGGCTGCAGAGATGATCGAAGCAGCAGCCACACTTTTTGGTGATCATTCGCAAGCGCAGTTTGCCGTCGGATCAGTCCCGGCGCAGATTGCCGATTTCGGCTTTGCCAGCGGTATCTTCAACGTCAAGCTCACACGTCCGGACGATGAATGGGCGGCTTATCTGGAGTCGACGCTGGATGTCCTCAATGCCACCAGCCGGCGCGGCTTCGCCTTCAATTGCCTTACCTCCTATTCGGACCCGGACAAGAAAAGAGCCGATCTTTTCTATGCCGATCCAAGGCAGCTTTTCGACATCTGCAAGAAAAAATACGCGCAGCGCGTGGCATTGCTGCACGATTATGGTCTCTATGAATTCACCATCCTGGTCAGGAAGTCATGAAGCGGCCCATCGTCATATTCGGAGCAGGCGATATCGCTGAACTCGCCCACTACTATTTTACACGCGATTCCTCTTACGACGTCGCCGCCTTTACCGTGGACAGTGCATACCTGACCCAGGACCAGCTGGCGGGCCTTCCTGTCGTGCCATTCGAGACATTGACCCGGGACTATCCGCCGAACAGCCATAGTGTGTTCGTGGCGCTCAGCTACAGCAAACTGAACGAGGTCCGCCGCGAAAAATACCTGGCGCTCAAGGCGCTGGGCTACGATTTCGCCAGCTACATCAGCTCCAGGGCAACAGTGCTCAACGACGGCAAAATCGGCGAAAACTGCTTCATTCTCGAAAACAACGTGATTCAGCCTTTCGCATCGATCGGCAACAATGTGACGCTGTGGAGCGGCAATCACATCGGGCACCACTCGCGCATTGCCGATCATTGCTTTCTTGCCTCGCATATCGTGGTCTCAGGTGGGGTCGATATCGGTGAGGCCTGCTTCCTGGGTGTCAACGCGACGCTGCGCGATCATATCCGTGTCGGCGAGAGGTGTGTGATCGGCGCCGGAGCGTTGATCCTGGCGGATGCGGCGCCCGACGGGGTCTATCTCGGCAACGCGACGGAGCGGTCGAAAGTGCCGAGCTCTCGGCTGAGAAAGATATGACGCGACTACGCTTCAAGCGCGCCGGATTGGTATGCCGGCCTGGCGGCTCGTCCTGGGAGCGCTCACATTGCCAGAATCCTTTTGCCCAGAGGCTGGGCGACGAAAAGTACCGTATTCATTTTGCCAGCCGCGATGACAGCAATCGCTCGCGAGGCGGCTGGGCCGAGGTCACCGCGACGGCTGACGGCCTGACCGAGACCGCCCGCTCGGAGCGTCCATCCCTCGATATTGGCCAGCCGGGGACATTCGATGATTCCGGCGCCATGCCCGGCTGTCTCGTCAATCACGAAGGCAGCTTGTTGCTCTACTATACCGGCTGGTCGCTCACCCGCACGGTGCCATTCACCTTCTCCATCGGGATCGCGGAATCGCGCGACGGAGGCCGGCATTTCGATCGTCTGTCCGAAGCGCCTGTGCTCGGCCGGAACCACTACGATCCTCTGCTTGCCGGCGCGCCCTGGGTGCTCGTCGAAAACGGCAATTTCCGCATGTGGTATGTGTCCGGCCTGCGATGGGAGGTCGACCCGGAAGGGAAGAATGCCCCGATCCACTACTACACCGTCAAGCACGCGACGAGCCGCGACGGCATGAATTGGACGACCAACGAGCAAATCTGCCTGCCCTTCCATGAGGGAGAGCACGCCATCGCCCGACCGGTCGTCCAGAGGACCGATGCCGGCTACGAAATGCTCTATTGTGCAAGGCGTTTGGGCGAAACCTACCGCGTGTACCGCGCCACATCCGTCGACGGGGTACATTGGGAGCGCGACAGGGTGCCACTGCTCGACACCAGCGCCAGCGGATGGGATTGCGAGATGGTCTGCTATGCCAGCTTGTTGCACACCGCCGAGGCCAGCTTCCTGCTTTACAACGGCAATGGTTATGGGAGGGATGGGGTCGGCGTCGCCATCCTGGAACCATGACGGGGCGGTCGACAGTGCCGCGTTCGCGGCTCAGGGGGATATGACCCGGTGCGATGGGAGAAGCTCGGCCGCCTGTTCTGCCCGACTGGTGATATCGAGTGGATGCGCTCGCACGCCACCATGCCGATCGCCGAGCATTTTTCGGGCGATCTGTTCAAAATCTATTTCGGCTCTCGGGATGCATCGCAACGCTCGCATACCGGCTATGTCATCGTCGACCTGTCGTCGCCGGCGCGGATCATCGAGGTAGCCCGGTCGCCTGTCCTGGTGCCAGGAGCCCTCGGCGAATTTGACGACAGCGGCGCCTTGGCCAGTTGGCTCACGGTCGCGGGTCCGACGCGATATCTCTACTATGTCGGCTGGAATCTGGGCGTCACCGTTCCCTTTCGCAACGCCATCGGCCTCGCCACGGCCCCGCCCGATGGTTCGTTTTCACGGTTCGCGACGGGTCCGCTGGTTGATCGTTCGATGACAGAGCCGCATTTTGTCGGCAGTTGCTGCGTGCTGCATGAGGCCGGCCTCTGGCATATGTGGTACACGTCCTGCGTCGATTGGAGCCCATCGGCGAATGGACCAATCCATCGCTACCACATCAAATATGCGAGCTCCGACGACGGCATCCACTGGCGCCGTGACGGACGGGTTGCCATCGATTTCGCGAACGACCAGGAATACGCTATATCTCGCCCGGCGGTTAAGCGAGACGGCGACCTGTGGCGCATGTGGTATGCTTATCGCGGCGACAGCTATCGCATCGGCTATGCCGAGTCGGCCGATGGCCTGAACTGGACCCGGATGGACCAGGACGCGGGCATCGCGCGCTCGGAGTCAGGCTGGGATTGTGAGATGATCGAATATCCCTTTGTGTTCGATCATGGGGGGCACCGCTACATGCTCTACAACGGCAATGGCTACGGGAATACAGGCTTCGGCTTGGCCGTGCTCGTCTAGCGGGGCTTGAGCGGACATATGATTATTTGTCCGTGCTGCAGTCTACACCATGCATCCCCGGGCGCTGTCTGTCCGGCCTGCGGCTTCGCTCCGGCCAGCCTGAACGGCTTCCCTGCCTGGGCACCCGAAATGGCAAACGAAGGCGGCGGGTTCCACGAGAGTTTCTTTGCCGAACTCGCTCGGCGCGAGGCCGGGAATTTCTGGTTCGAGTCCCGCAATGCCATCATCGTTCGCACCCTGCGGCGTTTCTTTCCGCAGTTGCAGTCATTCCTCGAGATCGGCTGCGGCACTGGGTTTGTGCTGAGCGGCATCGCCCGCGCCTTTCCCGATGTCCGGCTCGCCGGGACCGAAATCTTCATTGCCGGCTTACCCTTTGCCGCTGCCCGCGTGCCGTCGGCAAGTTTTGCGCAGATGGACGCAAGACGATTGCCCTATGCTGCGGAATTCGACGTCGTGGGGGCGTTCGACGTGATCGAGCACATCGAGGAGGATGTCGATGCGTTGGAGAACCTGAAACGCGCGGTAAAACCCGGCGGGGGTGTCATCATTTCCGTGCCGCAGCACAAATGGCTTTGGAGCGACATCGACAAACAGTCGTTTCATTTCCGTCGCTATGAAAAGCGGGAACTGCACGAAAAGATCGAAGGCGTGGGGCTGGAGATCGTCTACAGCACGTCCTTCGTGTCGCTTCTATTGCCGCTGATGTTCCTGTCGCGGCGGCGCAAGAGCCTCGAACCCGACGCCGGCAGGGAATTGCGTCTCGGGCCGGCCGTGAATGCTTCCTTGCGATCCGTGATGGGGATCGAGGGCCTGATCCTGGCGACAGGCCTCACCCTTCCTGTCGGCGGATCCAGATTGGTGGTGGCAAAGCGTCCATGACCGTTGGTGCTCGTCGGGAAAGCAGCCGGCACCTTACCGACAACAGCAGCCTTGCCCTACGGCAATCGGGCCGCCGCCAGCACTACACCGAGGACAATCAAGCCGTTACCCGCAAGGGACTGCCAGCTAAATCGCTCGTGCAGGAACAGAACCGAACTGGCAAAGACCAGGGGATAAGCCAGCGCCGCAAACGGGAAGGCTACCGATAGCGGAATTCTTGAGATCGCGGCGTACCAAAGAGCGCTCGAGATGACGAGGCCAAGGCCGCCTATCCAAACCTTCCAGTCGGCGAGCAAACCAAGCAAATAGGGCCAGCCCTGCTCAAAGCTGAACGGCACCGTCCCATGTTCGGTCAGGCGAGACTTGATGATGATCTGGGCTGTGGTGAGCAGAAGCACAGCCGCAACAATAAGGGCAATGCCGGTGGCACGGTTATCCAGTTTGCTTCTCCATCTGCTCGAATCGGCCGGCACCTTAGCCTTTGGACTGTAGCATGCCAGCTGTCCATTTTGGGCTGAGCTGGCGGCTGCAGGCGCGGCGTACCCTCCCGGCAAGCCTCCCCGTCGACCAGGAACCGTTGATGCCGGCTTCGATTGGCCGGTTCAGGTTGACAAAGGCGAAGCCAAACGGTCCATCTAGGCCAGTTGTCGTGCCCGGCCCAGGTTTCGGGCTGCGTGCACGGCATAGAGCAATTCCAGGAAAAGTGTGTAACGGTTTTCCCATAGGAATTGCGTCAAAACAAAAAGTTGGAGTGGCTCGCCGTTTCCGTGAAACGGTGAACTGCTCTAGGGGGAGCCCAACCGAACCATGGCAATCCAGGAGCAGTCCCGGACAATCCCGGCTGAGCAGAATTTGCCAGCAGAGGGATTGTTCAAAGCCAGGTCCTATTGGTTTCCTGCGGCTGTATTAATTCTGGCGATCAATTTCTGCTTCCTCGTATTTTATGTTTTCGTGAAATACAAAACCCTGTTTCACTCCGACAGCGCAATGAAGGTGCTGCTGGCGCGAGAAATCGTCCAAAGTCGGAATTTCTTCCCGCCGGATTGGTATTATGGAAACAATGACATTGTCGTTGTATTCGGCCATCTCTTTATCATACCGGCCCTGGCTTTTCTTCCTGCCGGCTTTACAGTTCATGCGATCTCGGGCCTCGTCACATCCATACTCGTGCTGCACAGCGTCTGGCTGGCTGCCGGCCTGGCGCCGATCGGCAAGACACGGCGGACGCTGATAACCGCATCGGTAGCGGCGGGAATATCCGGAGTTCTGGCTGAAAATCTCTACGGACAGGCGTCATACGGCACGATCCTCTACATGTCGCTGTATTCGATATACTGCCTCGTCAGGCTGATGAGAGAGACGTCGACGAAGAACGTCGTCATGTGGAGCGTTTCGCTCTGTGCGCTGATTACGGCCGAGTTCTGGGGCAATCCTCAGCGCGCAATCGTTACCATAGGGATGCCGCTCATCGCCGCCGCGCTGTGGTCGACACACAGGCTGCATCCCGCAGGTGTTGGAAGAGCTTCCTTGGTGGGCGCGGCCGCTTCGATCGGCGCAGCGATAGGTGGCGGCACCATCCTCTATGGAGTGACCTTTGCGCATGTAAACAACGCCGCGCGCGACGCGTCCTCCGTCCAATGGCTGCCATACGAGACGATCGTCAGCAACCTCGTGGTCCTGGGCAAGGAGGTCCTGGCAGTTTTCGGCGGGTCTCCGCCCGGAGGCAGCGGGCTTCTGACCGTGGTCGGCCTCTACGGCGCGCTGCGATTGATTGTGGCAGTCCTGTTGGTGTCCTTGATCGTGCGGTCGGTGGCAGCATCGGCAAGGCCGGACGACGAGGTCAGGCCGCTCGCCATCTATGGATCGTTGGCGCTTCTGTCGGTTTGCCTTCTGCAAGTGGCAACGACCATCCCCAACCTTGCCGATCCGATCGGCAGTTCCCGCTACCTGGTACCGTCACTGGTCACGATGGCCATCGTTGCGTTGGCCACGCCTCTCGACATGCGACAGAGACCCATCGAGTTCCTCAGCGTAGCGGTCGTCCTTGCCGGATTGCTGACAAGTGCCTATCCGACGTTTGTCAGGTCGGATGCGTGGTCGCGTCTGAACCCGGAGCAGCAGAAAACACGTGCCGTCGATCTGTCGGACCTGGCGCGCTACCTCCAAGACAATGGGCTGGCCTATGGCTACGCCACCTATTGGAACGCCGGCACGCTCAGCGTGTTGTCCGACGAACATGTCCTGGTTCGGCAGATTGCCCTGGACAGCGCCCTGCCGAAGCCCATGCGCTTCCTGTCTGCTGACCGTTGGTACAATGCCGATACGTGGAAGGGCGAGACGTTTCTTCTGCTGACACAGGAGGAAGCAAACAAGATCGACTGGAAGCGGCTGGCGGCACTCGGCTTACCCGTTTCGCGGAAACTTCAATTCGGCAATCTTGGCATCTTTGTATTCGCGGAAAACATAGCTGCGAAGCTGCCGGGCTGGGATGTTCGGTTCACACAGCCGGTAACATTTCATGCGGACGCCCAGGCGCTTACACAAGTGGGCTCCCTGCAAGAGCGCGGCGACGGGAAGGCGCTGGTGGCGCCGCCGGAAGCGAACGGCGCGCTGTACTATGGTCCCTATGTGAGCGTCGCCCCGGGAACGTATCGCCTTATCTTTGACGTCGAAGCCAACAGCAGTCCGACTGCCGCGCTGCGCATTGACGCAGCTGCATCACCGGGCGGAATAGTTATAGCTCAGAAGGATTTGACGGAAAGTCACGGCCCCCAACAGCTGCTCTTCTCGCTCGACCACACATCGGTTATGGAGTTTCGGGTCTGGACCCTGGGAACCGGCACGGCGGCGTTCAAATCGGTCACCATCGAGCGGGCAGTTCCGTAGCATCGGAAGCAAGGGCGTGCCGCTTTCGCGGCATCTACTTCTTTGCCCGCGCGCCGAACCACGCGTCCACCGAGCGATACTCGTCCAGACCAAATCCGAGAATCTTCTTCTGATCCGCGCTTAATCCCGGGAAATCGGACAGGACCGACGGAAGATGAAGCTGTTGCCGCAGCATCGGGATGGTGAAAACGTGGTTTACGCCGCGCCGGTTCCGGTCCGTGTGGTTGGTCGATCCGCCGTGGTAGAGCATGCAATCCAGAATGATGAATGTCCCCCGCGGCACGGTTATCTGGGTCTGCCTCCGCCGCACCGTCTCGTCCGAGGGAAAAGCCTCGCGATGATGGCTGGCGGGGATGACCCGGGTGGCTCCATTTTCGGCCGTGAAATCGTCAAGCGCGAACAGCGCATTTATGGCAAGCGGCCGTGAACTGACGAAGTGCTGGTAGGGAATGTCGCGATGGAAGGCCGCCTGTCCGTATTGGCTGCTGTTGGCGCGATTGATCAGCCCATTGACCTGATTGAGGATGTAGTAGCCACCGAGCATCCTTGAGAGCAACTGCGCCAGCCGCTCATTGAAGGCGATGGCCATGAACGCCGGAGCGTATTTGGGGAGAACGCGGATCGTGTCGCGCTCGCCGATCGTCGAAAGGTCGTAGCCCGCAGTCGCGGCTTGTTCAGCGTATTCCACTTCAGCAGCGTCGAAGTCACGGGACAACGCGTCCAGTTGCTCGCCGGTCAGCCCTGCGTCGAGCGTCGTATAGCCGGTGAGCCGGAGATCTTCGATCAGGACATCGATCTCGTCGCGAACGACTGCGGTTTCCTTGACACCGTAGCGATCGATCTCGGTCACAGCTGCTCCTTGAGACGGCTGGAGAAGAGGTAGGGATGGACGATCTGCATGCCGCTGCCCCGAAACTTTCCGGCCAGCGCCGGCCAGCTTCGCGAATTCACGGCGGCCACTATGATAGTCTGGGGATGCGCGGAAGCATATTCCTTGGCTCTCGCCCACGGCCGGTCGTCGAGAGTGGTCGCGAGCGGCTCGTCCGTCAGGAATGCTTCGGCTCCTTTGACGAGCCGGGGGGCATAGGCGCGCAGCAGATTCCGGAATTCCCCGGCTCCAAACATCGCGTAGGGCTTGTCGTCCAGCCATTCTGACGCGCCATCATCAATTTCCGACCAGCCCTTCAGGAAATCCGATCGCGCCTGCGCCAGCGACAGGTATTGGAGGTCCATGGGATCCTCCAGCGCGGTCGGATCGGGATTCAGAAGGGTCAATCGAAAGCCCTTTTGCTGTCCACGCAGTTCGACGCTTCCAATGACGTGCAATCCCGCTGCCGCCGCGACCATCCGCAGGGACAGTTGAGAGAAACTCGACACATGATCGAGGAACAACAGCTCCGTGTCGGCAACATCACCGTCCGGGCAGATCACCACCACGGTGCCTTCATCGGCGAGGGCCCGCCTGGACACGGAGAGGAAGACTTCCGGGCTGAGGGCGTGCTCAAGGACGTTCACCGAGAGGCAGAGGTCGTACCGCCCGGCAATCTCACCAAGGGCTTCCTCGGCATAGCCTTGCCGGATCGTCGCCCGTACTTGATTCCGCTGCCGAGCAGCAGCGACCAGTTGAGATGCCGCTTCGAAGCCCAGCGCCTCCCTCAATTGCCATCGCCGCGCAAGCTCTTCGAGCAGGGCACCGGTCCCCGCCCCAAACTCGACGACGCTGCGAGGGCGAAGAGTGCGTCCGAGAAGCGTGACCGCGGATTCGTCTATGCAAGCGGCAAATCCTTCGGCACGAGCGGCATCGGCGGCCGGATCAGCCAGGCCGAGATCGTATCCGTCGCTGTACACAGCATCCCGGTCTTCGCGCTTCAGTGGGGTGAGATGAAAACCATGTCCGCACCTCAGACATGAGGCCTTCTGCAGGGGGCGGCTGAGAATTGCGCCATCGCTCGTCATCGAAAGGGATGGATGGGGCAGCGCCAGCCTCATTGGCGCGCCGGCCCCGCAAGCAGGACAAACGGATTCAATCAACCTGTTCGCCCTCCATCGCCTCTATGCCCGGCAAACGACCATCTTGCGTAAATACCCAAGGCACCATCGAGTTCCGAGGCAAATGGGGTCCACACAGAAACGGTTGGCCCGAGCGCAAACTGAGTCCTGCGCAGCCGATGGCCAATCGCCTGATCCTTCAAGCAAATCCGGACGCGTTGGCCCGAGCGCCGTCAGCTCGCCTCGCGCATCGCTTCGGCGGCCTGCAGATCGACCGACACCAGCTGGCTGACGCCCTGCTCGGCCATGGTCACGCCGAATAGCCGGTCCATGCGCGCCATGGTGATGGGATTGTGGGTGATGATGACGAAGCGCGTTTCGGTGGTCTTGGCCATCTCGTCCATGAGATTGCAGAAGCGTTCGACATTGTGATCGTCGAGCGGCGCGTCGACTTCGTCGAGCACGCAGATCGGCGCCGGATTGGTCAGGAAGACGGCGAAGATCAGCGACATCGCCGTCAGCGCCTGCTCGCCACCCGACAGCAGCGTCATGGTCTGCGGCTTCTTGCCGGGCGGGCGGGCCAGGATTTCAAGCCCTGCCTCGAGCGGATCCTCGGATTCGATCAGCTGCAACTCCGCCGTGCCGCCGCCGAACAGGTGTGAGAACAGCCGCTGGAAATGGCTGTTGACGACATCGAAGGCAGCGAGAAGCCTTTCGCGGCCCTCGCGATTGAGGCTCTGGATCGCTTGCCGCAGTTTGCGGATCGCCTCGATGATGTCCTCGCGTTCGGTGACGATCGCCTCCAGCCGGTCGGACAGCTCTTTTTGCTCTTCCTCGGCACGCAGATTGACTGCGCCGAGCCGCTCGCGCTCGATCTTCAGCCGATCGAGCTGGCGTTCGGTCTCGGGCATGTCGGGCATCGGATCGTCGGCTTCCAGGCCCGTATGGCGGATGACCAAATGCGGCGGCGTGTTCAGCGTTTCCTGGATACGCGCCTCGACTTCGAGCCGGCGCTCGTCGGCCGCCGTCAGCCGCTCCTCGGCGCGCACGCGGGTCTCGCGCGCCTCGGCGAGCGACTGGATGGCGCCGGTGGCCGCCTTGTCCAGTTCGGATTGCCTGTTCTCCGCTTCCTGCAGACGGTCGGCAGCCGCCTTGCGCAAGGTCTCGGCCTCGGTGAGCTGCGACAGCAGCGCACGGCGCTTGGCGTCGATCTCGTCGGGCGCATCGGCCAGCCGCTCGCGCTCGGCTTCTGCCTCGGCCTTGCGCTCGCCGAGCGATGCAATCTGCGTCGAGGCGTTTTCGGCACGCACCAGCCAGTTGCTGCGCTCGGCGCCAATGGCATCGAGCCGGCGTACGCGTGCCTCGGCTTCGCGCCGCAGCCCCTCATGCACGGCACGCGCGTCGGCCAGCGTGGCGCGGTCGCGGGAGACATTGGCCGAGGACTGTTCGAGCTGCAATTGCAGGTCGCCAAGATCGGGCGCGTCCTGCAGCAGCATCTCGGCCTCGACGAAAGCCGCCGAGGTCTCCTCGTGGCTGTCGACGATGCGCGCGCGTGCCTCGTCGAGTGCCGCGCGCCGGCTCGACAGTTCGCCTCCGGCTTTTTCGGCTTCGGCCAGCGCATTGCGGGCAGCATCCAGCCGATGCTGGGCATCGCGTCCGGCCTGGCGCGTGTTGCGTTCGGACTCGCTCGCCTGGCGAAGCGCCTGCTCAGCCTGTGCCAGCGCTTCCTCGGCCTGGCGCAGCACAAGCGTCGCCTGCACCGCCTCGGCATCGAGTTCGGCAAGCCGGTTCTTCTGCGCCAGCCTTTGTGCCGCGGCCGTCGGCGCATCGGCGCTGGCGGTAAGACCGTCCCAGCGCCAGAGCGCGCCCTCGCGGCTGACCAGACGCTGGCCGAGAGCGAGAAGCCCTTGCAACCGGCGGCCATCCCCAGCGTCGACGATGCCGATCTGCGCCAGGCGGCGGGCAAGTTGCGCTGGGGCACGCACCACGCTGGCAAGGCTCTTGATGCCTTCCGGCAGCGCGGCGTCGCCGGGCTGGATTTCGCTTTCACCCCAATGCGCCGGCGCGCTGCGATCAAGCGGCACGTCGAGGTCTTCGCCAAGGGCCGCGCCCAGCGCCGTCTCGAAGCCGCGCTCGACGCTGATCTGTTCGAGCACCGAAGGGAAGAGATCGCCGCTGGCGGCGTTGAGGATCTTGGCCAGCGTGCGTGCTTCGGTCTCAATCCGCGCCAGTTCGGCCCGGGCATCCTGAAGCGGCGGACGGGCAGTGCTTTCGGCGGCACGGGCATCGATGACCGACTGCTCGGCCTGCGCCACAGCGGCCTCGGATTCCTCGAGAATCTCCACCGCCTGCTCGACCAGAACGCGCTTTTCGGCCGGATCCGGCAGGCCGGCGACCTTGGAGAGAATATCAGACAGTTCGCGGTCGACCTCGGCGAGCTGGCGGGTGAAGCGGTCGCGGCGCTCGGCGGTTTCGCGCAAAGTCCGTTCGATCTGATGGCGCGAGGCGGCGGCCTCGGCGCGCTCGGCGGTCAGCGCAGCGAGCTTGGCTTCGCTCTGTGCAAGCGTCGATGCGGCCTGTTCGAAGGCCGCGCGGGTGGTTGCTTCGCGCTCGGCGGCGCCGGCATTTTCGGAATTGAGTGTGGATTCTTCGGTGCGCAGGCGTTCGAGAACATCGGCATTATCGCGCACCATCCGCTCCTCGCGGGCGATGTCGCCGTCGAGCTGCTGCAATCGTCGCTCGATTTCGGCCTGGCGATTGCGGATGCGGCCAGCCTCTTCCTCGATCTGCGACTTGGCGATCGACAGGCGCTGGAAGGCAGCCGCGGCCGCGGCCTCGGCGTCGCGCAGGTCCGGCATGCGGTGAGCGCCGATGCCTTGCTCCCTGGCGGCGGCCATCTGCGCGGCGGCGCGGTCGCCGACAAGTGCCGTGGCAACCGCCAACGCCGAGCGCGCCTCGCCTTCCTGCGTCTTGGCCAGCGTCCAGCGCAGATGCAGCAATGTCGCTTCGGCCTTGCGGATATCGGCCGACAGGTTCTTGAAGCGGGAAGCCTGGCGCGCCTGGCGCTTGAGGCTTTCGATCTGGCTTTCCAGTTCGCCGACGACGTCGTCCAGGCGTTCGAGGTTCTGTTCTGCCGCCTTCAGCCGCAGTTCCGCCTCGTGGCGGCGGGTGTGCAGGCCGGAAATACCGGCGGCCTCTTCGAGCAGGGCCCGGCGCGCCTGCGGTTTGGCCTGGATCAGCTCGCCGATACGGCCCTGCCCGACCATCGAGGGCGAGCGCGCGCCGGTCGACTGATCGGCAAACAGAAGCTGCACATCCTTGGCGCGCGCTTCCTTGCCGTTGATGCGGTAGAGCGAGCCGGCCTCGCGCTCGATGCGGCGCGAGACCTGCAATTCGTCGGCATCGTTGAAGGCTGATGGCGCCGAGCGGTCGCTGTTGTCGAGGAAGAGCGTGACTTCGGCGGTGTTTCTTGCCGGGCGCGTTCCCGAACCCGAAAAGATCACGTCGTCCATGCCGGACGCACGCATGTTCTTGTAGGAGCTTTCGCCCATCACCCAGCGCAGCGCCTCGACAAGGTTGGACTTGCCGCAGCCGTTCGGCCCGACAATACCCGTCAGGCCGCGTTCGATGACGAACTCGCCGGGCTCGACGAAAGACTTGAAACCGAGGAGGCGGAGGCGTGAAAATTTCATTCACGCGCCCCATAAAGGCGAGCGCCGAAACGCTGCCGCTTCAGCGCTGACCTGATGTCAGAGCAGAGGGTCGATGATGGCCGACATTTCCTCAATCGACATCGCCCCTTTGTAGGTCTTACCGTTGATGAAGAAGGTCGGTGTCGAGTCGACCTTGAATTCATTGGCGCCGCGCTTCTGGACCGATCTCACATCGTCCAGAAGTTTCTGGTCCGTCAAGCAGGCCTCGAAGGACTCCTGTGTAAAACCGGCGAGCTTCGAGATTTGCAGCAGCGCATCCTTGGTGTTGGACACGCCAACCCAGTTCGCCTGCTGCGCAAACAGCACGTCCACCATCGGGAAATAGTTATCCTTGGCGCAGCGCGCCAGCATGAAACCGGCTTCGGCGCTCGGATCGAACGGGAATTCGCGCAGGATATAGCGCGCCTTGCCGCTGTCGATATACTTCTTCTTCAGGTCCGGAAAGGTGGTTGCGGCGAAATGCGCGCAGTGCGGACAGGTCATCGAGGCGTATTCGACAATGGTGACCTTGGCGTCGTCCTTGCCGAGCTGCTTGTCAGGCAATGCGCCCGGCTTCAGCAATTCGGCCATGTCGACGTTGCCCTGAGACTCGGGAACCTGAACGGCAGCCGGCGTGGCCGGCTTTGCGGGAGCGGCCGGATCCGCCGGCTTCACATCCGCCGCCTTGGCCTCTTCGCCGGAGTTGCTGCAGGCGGCGAGCAGAGCCACCGCCGGAATGGCGGCCAGCGACGACAGGACGTTTCTGCGAGACAGACTTTTGCCGAACGGAGGACGGTTCATACGAATCACCTGACAAGGGTTGAATTTTGCAATGCAAAGGCACGAAAAGGCGAGAGTTGGCGCGAATTAAGGCATCTCCATCCCCAATCCAATCGCGAAACCTGACTAAGTCGATCACGAATGCGAGATGTTGACGACAAATCGATGACTGTCTTCAAGGGGTTTTTGACTTCCTTTCACCCAGAATGGTTGCGCCAAGCCTTTCCAGAGAGGCGCGCAGCCCGTCATCCTCGATCAGTTCGACCGTACTGGACAACTTCGTCTTCTCCGCTGCCGTCAAAGGCCTGAAGGTCGGTTTAGGCCGTCCTTTGTCCGCCGTCACCGGTTTTTGCACGATCCTGATGCGGCCTATTGCCGTAAAGCCGAGAAAAGCGTTGACCCGGTTGATGATCTCGCCGGTCTCGTGCTGCAAATGCAGCGCCGCCATGCCCTCACAGGCAATGACCAGCACGGCCGGCTCGAACGGATCGTCCTCATGCAAGCGGCGCGGCCACTGGATCTTTTCAGGCCGCGATCGGCTGGCGAGGCGCGGTCCGGCGATCTCTTCCCAGGACTGGACGAGACCAATCGAGATGCCGGCCCGCTTGCGCAGCACCGGATCGAGGATTTTGGTCGCAAGATCGCTCACCGGGACGGGATTGCCGTAGGGCGTTCTCCCTGCCATGTACGTTCTCCAGCCACGACCCCAGCAGATACCGGCCAGGCCAATACACGATCAATGGCACCAGCAGACCAGACCCGCAAGGCCCATCCCCCCAAGGCCCAGACCCCTGAGGCTATGCCGGACGATACCGCGTCGCTCCTTCTGGCCTGGTACGACGTGCATCATCGCGAGTTGCCGTGGCGCGTGAGCCCACGCGAGCATGCACGCGGCGTGCGGCCCGATCCCTACCGCATCTGGCTGTCCGAAGTCATGCTGCAGCAGACCACGGTCGAGGCGGTGAAGTCCTATTTCCGCGCCTTTGTCGAGAAATGGCCCGATGTCGGAGCGCTGGCCGCGGCGCCAACCGAGGACGTGATGAAGGCCTGGGCGGGGCTCGGCTACTATTCCCGCGCACGCAACCTCAAGGCCTGCGCCGATCTCGTGGCGGCGCGTGGCGGCCGGTTTCCCGACACCGAGGCTGCTCTGCGAGACCTGCCCGGCATCGGCGCCTACACCTCGGCGGCCATCACGGCGATCGCCTTCGACCGCCCCGCCGCCGTGGTCGACGGCAATGTCGAACGCGTCATTTCGAGGCTGTTTTCGATCACGACGCCGTTGAGCGAAGCCAAGCCTGAGATACGCGCCCATGTCGAGGCCATGGTGCCGACGTCAAGGCCGGGCGACTTCGCCCAGGCAATGATGGATCTCGGCGCCACGATCTGCACGCCGCGCCGGCCGCGCTGCATGCTGTGTCCGCTGCGCGAGAACTGCAGCGCCGTCGTTTCAGGCAACCCCGAAAACTTCCCGGTGCGGCTGCCAAAGGCCGACAAACCGCAGCGACGCGGCGCTGCTTTCGTGGCTGTGCGCGAGGACGGTGCCATTCTTCTGCGCAAACGGCCGGACAAGGGCCTCTTGGGCGGCATGACCGAGGTGCCGACCACCGCCTGGACCGCACGCATTGACGGCGCCACCACGCAAACGGCAGCTCCGTTCCCGGCTGACTGGAAGCGCGCCGGGGCAATTTCGCATGTCTTCACCCATTTCGCCCTGGAACTCGAAATCTTCCTGGCCCGTAGCAATGGCGAGACGCCGGCCAACCATTTCTGGTCATTGCGTCAGGACATTTCCGGGGAGGCCCTGCCAACTGTCATGAAAAAGGCAATCGAGGCTGCGATACCCGGGGCGACGAAAAAGCAACGTCCGCATTGAAAGAGGCTTCATGACTGAGATCCGCCACATCGTTTTCGACATCGGCAAGGTGCTGGTCCACTACGACCCCAACATCCCCTTCAGCCGGCTGATTCCCGATGAGAATGAGCGGAAATGGTTCTTCGACAATGTCTGCACGCATGACTGGAACATCGAGCAGGACCGCGGCCGGACGTGGGAAGAGGCCGAGGCGCTTGCCATCGCCGATCATCCGGACCATGCGGAAAACATTCGTAATTTCCGACGGCACTGGCACGAGATGGCGCCGCATGCCTATGCGGACAGTGTTGCTATCCTGGAGGGCTTGATCGACACCGGCCACGATGTGACGCTGCTGACCAACTGGGCCGCCGACACGTTCATCGAGGCGCGCGGCCGCTTTCCATTCCTCGACCGCCCGCGTGGCATAACCGTGTCGGCCGAGATCGGGCTGATCAAACCGGATCGCAGGATCTACGACCATCACGTCGCTGCATTCGACCTTGATCCGGCTGCATCGCTGTTCATCGACGACAGCCAGAAGAATGTCGACGGCGCCAAGGCCGCAGGCTGGCAAGCGGTGCTGTTCACCGATGCCAAGACGCTTCAAGCAGATCTTGAACGCCTCGGAATCAAGGCGTGATCTGAATCGCTTCCAGCGATCCGCTCATATCTTGAATCAACGCGAAAGTGGCAATCGGCAGGGGGTTCAGGCCCCTGCCCGCTCCATGCCCAACCGAGCAATGCGGCGCAGTTCGTCGATCGGGGTGAGCCCGCCGCTGCGCTCATAGTGCCAGAAGGTCCAGCCATTGCAGGCGTCCAGTCCCTGCACTTCGGCGCCGATCTTGTGGATCGAGCCGGCGCTGTCGCCGATCGCCACCGTGCCGTCGGCACGCACCTTGGCGGCCCAGCGCTTCTTGGCGTCATAGAGCGTGGCGCCCGGCGTCATCAACCCGGTGTCGATCAGGCTGACGAAGGCGACACGCGGCTCGGAGCGCTTGCCGGTCAATACCGTCAGATCCGCATCCTCAAGCGGCCGCACCGCATCGATGCGCTCGTTGGCGGCGTCGATATAGGCCTGCTCGCGCTCGATGCCGACGAAATGGCGGCCAAGGCGCTTGGCAACCGCACCCGTCGTACCGGAGCCGAAGAAGGGATCGAGCACGATGTCACCCGGCTTGGTCGATGCCATCATGATGCGGGCGAGCAGCGCTTCCGGCTTCTGCGTCGGGTGCAATTTGTCGCCATTGTCGTTCTTCAGCCGCTCGCCGCCGGTGCAGATCGGAAACAGCCAGTCGGAGCGCATCTGGATGTCGTCGTTGGACGCCTTCATGGCTTCGTAGTTGAAGGTGTAGCCCTTGCCCTTCTGGTCGCGCGTGGCCCAGATCATCGTCTCATGGGCGTTCTGGAAACGGCGGCCACGGAAATTCGGCATCGGATTGGTCTTGCGCCAGACCACATCGTTGAGGATCCAGAAGCCCAGATCCTGCATCTTGGCACCGACCCGGAAGATGTTGTGATAGGAGCCGATGACCCAGATGGTGCCATTGGGCTTCAGCACCCGCCGCGCCGCTAGCAGCCAGGCCCGGGTGAACGCGTCATAGGCTTCAAAACTCTCGAACTGGTCCCAGTCATCGTCGACCGCGTCGACCTTGGACTGGTCGGGGCGGTGCAGATCGCCGTCGAGCTGCAGATTGTAGGGCGGATCGGCGAAAATGACGTCGATCGATTTTTCGGGCAGGCGGTCGAGCGCCGCGACGCAGTCGCCTTTCAGGATCGTGTCCAGCCATTCGGATTGCTGGGGAGCATGGGAAAGGTCGGCGAGAAGACGCACGGCAGACATTTTTACACCCAGGGCACGCGTTACTGTTTACTCCCCGTTATGGTTACCGATCAGCGTAAATATTCGGTGAAGGCCCGCGCGATGACCTCCCAGGTTTGCGAAGGCCGGCCCATTGGTGTATGCCGCGCCGCCTGAGCCCATAGCGGCCATTCCTCATCCACCTTGTTCCGGATCACCATGCCCCAGCCAGACCTTGTCATCTTCGATTGCGACGGCGTGCTCGTCGATTCCGAAATCATCGCCGCGCGGGTCGAGGCCGAGCTGATAACCTTGGCCGGATATGAAATCTCCGCCGAGGAAATTGCCGAGACATATGCGGGCCTGACGTTCAAGGACATCCTGATGCGGATCGAGGAGAAGTCCAAAATCCCTTTCCAGGCGTCGCTGATCGACCGCGCCGAGGAGCTCGTCGACCGCAAGCTGCGCAGCGATGTTCGTGCCATCGAGGGGGTGCGCGAAGCGGTCGCCTCGGTCACGGCGCAACGCTGCATCTGCTCCAACTCACGCTCGGAGCGCATAGAATTCATGCTGGAGAAGGTGCATCTGCTGCCGTTTTTCGCCGGCCGCATCTTCTCGGCGCTGGAAATACCGGGCAAAAAGACCAAGCCCGCGCCGGACGTGTTCCTGCTCGCGGCCGAAAAACTCGGCGCGAACCCGGCCAACACTTTCGTCATCGAGGATTCCGTGCACGGCGTTGCCGGCGCCAGGGCAGCAGGCATGCGTGTGATCGGCTTCACCGGCGCCAGCCACAGCTATCCTGGCCATGCCGACGCGCTGACCGAGGCCGGCGCCGAGACGGTGATCCGCCGCTGGGCAGAGCTGAAAAGCGTCATCGCGGCACTGTCTGAATGGTCGGCTGACGCCTGAGCAGCGCGCGCCGCGACGCACGCTGCCCCTAGAATACTGAGACCGGACCGGGACTAGTTCGTCGCGGGGGCCTTCTTCCGGTGGGTCTTCTTCGGTTTGTCCGTCGTCGCCTTCGGCGCGGTTTCGTCATAGCCGGCATAGGCCTGATAGTCCTGCGCCGCCGGCGCCGGCACGACGACATTGGAATCGGTGAAGACGAACTGGGTGGCGACCGAGGGATCGGTGACCTGGACCTGATACTGGTGAATCTGCGAATAAAGCACGTCGGTGCCGTGCATCACCGCGGTGCGGATCGGCATGGTGATGGTGCCGGGTGTGAACTTCGGTCCCGGCACAATCTTGCCGGCGACCGCGATCTTCATCGTCAGCTGGCCGTCGGCGCGGCTGCAATCGCGGGTCACGTCGCTGATCGAGGCCTGATAAATGATCCTCTGGGAATCGTCGGGTGCGGCAGCAGCGGCGGCGGCGTCGGCAGCGGCCTGTGCCTGCGCCTCCTGCGCCTGCTGCTCGGCTTCGGCCTGGTTCCTCGGCTTGCGCATTGGCTTGGACTTCGGCTTGGCCTTCTTGACCTCATTGACATAGGTGTTGAAGAAGGCCGTGCCGTCACGCACCGTCACCCGCGGGCAATAGGCATTCAACTGGCTGGCCAGCACCCTGGGATCCTGCGGAGGTGGCGGCGCGGTCGGATCCTTCTTGCCGCCCAAGCCGAGGTTCAGGATGCCATTGTCGCCCGATTGGCAGCCGGCGGCGGCGAGCATAAAGCCGGTGAGCGCAAGACCCGCCAAAAAGCGACCACTGAATGTACGAAACGCCATGAAACTCCCACTTCCCTCTCGCAAAGCTGGTGACGTATATCAACGGCGCGGCAAAAATGCGACTGGAGCCGGCACAGAAATTAACCACCTTGTGGTGAACGCAAAAGCCAAGCGGCAACGGAACTGAGACATGCAATATGTGAGTACGCGTGGGGAAGCACCCGCGCTTGGATTTTCCGATGCCGTGCTGGCGGGGCTGGCGCGCGATGGTGGGCTTTACGTGCCGCGCGAGTGGCCGCAGTTTTCCGCCTCCGAGATTCGCGCCATGCGTGGCCTTGCATATCCCGACCTTGCCATCCGTGTGCTGTCGCCGTTCCTTGGCGGTGAAATCGCAGCACCGGTCTTCGAACGCCTGGTCCGAGAAGCCTACGCCACCTTCCGCCACGAGGCCGTCTGCCCGCTGGTGCAGACCGGCTCCAACACCTTTGTCCTAGAACTCTTCCACGGGCCGACGCTGGCGTTCAAGGATGTGGCGATGCAGTTGCTCGCCCGGCTGATGGACCATGTACTTGCCGAACGCGACCAGCATGCCACCATCGTCGGCGCTACGTCGGGCGATACCGGCGGCGCGGCCATCGACGCCTTTGCCGGGCGCAGCCGCACCGACATCTTCATCCTGTTCCCGCATGGCCGCGTTTCGCCAGTGCAGCAGCGGCAGATGACGACGTCGAAGGCCGAGAACGTCCATGCGCTGGCGATCGAAGGCAATTTCGACGACTGTCAGGGTCTGCTCAAGGACATGTTCAACGACCACCCATTCCGGGATCGGGTGGCGCTGTCGGGGGTCAATTCGATCAACTGGGCGCGTATCATGGCCCAGATCGTCTACTATTTCTCCTCGGCGCTGTCGCTCGGCGCACCGGACAGGCCGGTGTCGTTCACCGTGCCGACCGGCAATTTCGGCGATATCTTCGCCGGCTACGCCGCCAAGAAGATGGGCCTGCCGATCGAGCGGCTGGTCATCGCCACCAACGACAACGACATATTGGCGCGCACCTTCGCGACCGGCGAATACCGTACCAAGGGTGTCTTTGCGACCACTTCGCCGTCGATGGACATCCAGGTTTCGTCGAATTTCGAGCGCCTGCTGTTCGAGGCCTCGAACCGCGACGCGGCGACCGTGCGGCGCTACATGGATGGCCTGAAGCAGTCCGGCGCCTTCACCATAGAAGCCCGCGAAATCAATGGGATGCGGTCCGAATTCGACGCCAGCCGTGCGACCATGGACGAGGTCGCCGCCACCATCCGTTCGACGCTTGCGGCCAGCAATTATCTTCTGGATCCGCATACGGCGGCAGCCGTGCATGTGGCGGCGGGCAAGGCGTCAGGCGCGGTGCCGATGGTGGTGCTAGGCACTGCCCATCCGGCAAAATTCCCGGCCGCCGTCGAGGCCGCCAGCGGGGTTTCGCCTGCCCTGCCCGCATGGCTAGGGGGATTGATGACATTTGAGGAAAAATACACGGTACTTCCATCCGACCTCAAAATGGTGGAAGATTACGTCAGCCGCCGCGCGCGGGCGGCGCGTTAGGGAGTACGAGCCATATGGGTGTTGAGGTAAGCCGTCTGTCGAACGGCCTGACAGTCGCCACCGAAACCCTTCCAAGTATCGAATCGGTTGCCTTGGGTGCCTGGGTCAAGTCTGGTGCCCGCAATGAACGTGACGACGAGCATGGCATGGCCCATCTGCTCGAGCATATGGCGTTCAAGGGCACGAAGCGGCGGACGGCCTTCGAAATCGCCTCGGAAATCGAGGATGTCGGCGGCGAGATCAATGCCGCCACAAGTGTCGAGACCACCTCCTACTATGCCAGGGTGCTCAGCGATGACGTACCGCTGGCGGTGGATATTCTCGCCGACATCCTGCAGGAATCCGAATTCGACCCGCAGGAACTCGAACGTGAACAGCACGTGATCCTGCAGGAGATCGGCGCCGCGCACGACACACCAGACGATATCGTCTTCGACCGTTTCACCGAGACGGCCTTTCGCCACCAGACAATCGGCCGCTCGATCCTGGGCACGCCGGAAACCGTCAAATCCTTCACCTCCAAGCAATTGCACGATTTCATCGAACGGCAATATGGCGCCGAGCGGATGGTGATCGTGGCTGCCGGCGACATCAAGCACGACAATTTCGTGCGCGAGGTCGAGAAGCAGCTCGGCGGTTTCCGCAGCAAGGCCGACAGCACCATCCCGCAATACGCACAATATGTCGGCGGCGATTTCCGCGAGGACCGCGACCTGATGGACGCGCAGATCGTGCTGGGCTTCGAGGGCCGTGCCTATCATGTGCGCGATTTCTACGCCTCGCAGGTGCTGTCGATGATCCTCGGCGGCGGCATGTCATCGCGCCTGTTCCAGGAAGTCCGCGAGAAACGCGGCCTGTGTTATTCGGTCTATGCCTTCCATTGGGGCTTTTCCGACACCGGCATCTTCGGCGTCCACGCCGCGACCGGGCAGAGCGACATCGCCGAACTCGTGCCTGTCATCATCGACGAGTTGCAGAAGGCCGGCGAGAACATCCTGCAGGAAGAACTGGACCGCGCGCGTGCCCAGTATCGCGCCGGGCTGATCATGTCCGCCGAAAGCCCGGCCAGCCGCGCCTCGCAGATCGCTCGGCAGCTGCTTTTGTTCGGCAGGCCGATCGCCAAGGAGGAATTGATGGAGCGCCTGTCGGCGCTGACGATCGAGCGGCTGACCGACCTGTCGTCGCGGATGTTCTCGACCAAGCCGACGCTTACCGCTGTCGGGCCTGTGGGTACGCTGGCACCATATGAGGCGATCCTCGATTCGCTTCCGGGCACGCAGACCACGGCCCGCAAGCTCGCCGTCTAAGCCCCCCAAGCGTCGTGTTCGCGCTCCCTTTCTTTCGCCGTGACCTGCCGGCGCTGAAGGGCAACCTTGTCACGCTGCGCGTGCCATTCACCAATGACTTCCGGGAATGGTCGACGCTGCGCGGCGAAAGCCGGGGCTTCCTGGAGCCGTGGGAGCCACGCTGGACCCCGGATGAACTCGACCGCACGGCATGGCGCCTGCGCATCAGCCGCTACCGCGAAGACTATGCGCAAGGGACGGCGATTGCCTTCTTCATCTTCGAGAAGTCGAGCGGCAAGCTGGCCGGCGGCATCACGCTCGGCAACATACGCCACGGTGTCTCGCAAAGTGGCCATGTCGGCTACTGGATCGGCGAGCGCTTCGGCGGGCGCGGGTTGATGACCGACGCGGTCAAGGTGGTGGCGCGCTTCGCCTTTGATACGCTGAGGTTGCACCGGATCGAAGCGGCCTGTATTCCCGACAACATCAGGTCGATCCGCGTGCTTGAAAAAGCCGGATTCCGGCGCGAAGGACTGTTAAGATCCTATCTCAGGATCAACGGCATCTGGCAGGACCACTACCTCTACGCCCGGATCGCGGACGATCCGCTGGGCGGCGCAGGAACGAAGGACTGATTTTTGACGAATTTCCTGCGAAACGGGCCGCTGTTCGCCTTTGTCCTCGCGGCAATCCTGACGCTGTGCGCGGCTTCGTCGGCCTTGGCCGTCGAACCGATCAAGATTGCCCGCGACGATGTCGCGCTCGACCTGTCGCGCGCCTTCGAGATCTACCGCAACCAGGGCGAAAACTTCCAGGTATCGACCGCGCCCGGGCCGGACGGCATCGTGCGGCGCATCGAGGTCGAGGCCAATGACGCCCGCTCGACCGGCGACTGGGCGGTGTTCGCGCTGGCCAACACCACCGACCAGCAGCTCGACAGGCTGATCGTGGCGCCGCATTTCCGACTGGTCAATTCCGGCATCTTCTGGCCCGATCTCGGCGCCACCCGCATTGCCGCGATCACGCCCAGCGAGGGCTTCGCGCTCGACCGCCAGACCAGCCCCGACGCCGATGTGTTCCGGGTGACGCTGAACCCGGGAACGGTGATCACCTTCATCGCCGAACTCGCCTCACCCAAGCTGCCGCAGGTCTATCTGTGGGAGCCGGAAGCCTACAAGGACTCGGTCAACTCCTACACACTGTTTCGCGGCATCGTCATCGGCATCGCAGGGCTTCTGGCGCTGTTCCTGACCATCCTGTTCGTCGTCAAGGGGACCTCGATGTTCCCGGCGACCGCGGCACTTGCCTGGGCAGTGCTTGCCTATATCTGCGTCGATTTCGGTTTCCTCAACAAGGTCATCGAGATTTCGCCCGGCAATGAGCAGATGTGGCGGGCGGGAACGGAGGTGGCGCTGGCAGCGACCTTCGTGGTCTTCCTGTTCGCCTATCTCAACCTCAACCGATGGCACGGCCATTTCAGCTATGGCGCCCTGGTCTGGATCCTCGGGCTGGTGCTGATCGCCGGCGTCGCCATCGTCGATCCGGCGGTCGCCGCCGGCATCGCCCGCATCTCCTTTGCCGCCACCGCGTTGACCGGGCTCGGCCTGATCATCTTCCTCGGCATACGCGGCTATGATCGCGCCATCATGCTGGTGCCCAGTTGGGTCATGGTGCTGTTGTGGCTGTGCGGGTCGTGGATGGCGATCACCGGCATGCTCGACAACGACATCGCCCAGCCGGCGCTCGGCGGCGGGCTGATCCTGATCATCCTGTTGATCGGCTTCACCGTCATGCAGCACGCCTTTGCCGGCGGCGCGCTGCACCAAGGGCTGTTCTCCGACCTTGAACGGCAGGCGCTGGCGGTTGCCGGATCGGGTGACACGGTGTGGGACTGGGACGTGCTGCGCGACCGCGTCGTCACCAAGCCAGATGTCAGCATCCAGCTCGGCCTTGCGCCCAACAGCCTTGGGGGTGCCGCGCGCAACTGGCTGCCCGTGCTGCATGCCGACGACCGCGACACGTTCCGGACGACGCTCGACGTGGTGCTGGAACACCGGCGTGGCCGGGTGTCGCAGAACTTCCGCCTGCGCGGCGCCGACGGGCATTATCACTGGTTCAACTTGCGCGCGCGGCCGGTCATCGGATCGGACGGCGAGGTCATCCGCTGCGTCGGCACCATGGTCGACGTCACCGAGCAGAAGAAGTCCGAGGAGCGGCTGCTGCACGACGCCGTGCACGACAATCTGACCGGCCTGCCGAACCGCGAATTGTACATGAACCGGCTGGAAGCGATCATCTCGATCGCCCGCACCGAGGAGAAGGTGCGTCCGACCGTCTTCGTCATCGACATCGATCGCTTCAAGCAGGTCAATGACGGGCTCGGCATCTCGGCCGGCGACACCATCCTGCTCACCATAGCGCGCCGCCTGCACCGGTTGCTCAAGCCGAAGGATTCGCTGTCGCGCTTTGCCGGCGACCAGTTCGCGCTGATGCTTTTGTCCGAACAGGACCCTGCCCGCATCGCCGGCGTCGCGGATGCCATCAAGCATGCGATCAACAACCCGATTACCTTTGCCAAGCGCGAGATCGTGCTGACCGCTTCGATCGGCCTGATCACCTGGACTTCGGCGCAGACCTCGGCCGAGGACATGGTCAAGGATGCCGAGCTCGCCATGCATCAGGCCAAGCGTTTCGGCGGCGACCGGATCGAGCCGTTCCGCCCGGCGTTCCGCACCGTTGGCACCGATCGGCTGCAGTTCGAATCCGACCTGCGGCGCGCCATCGAGCGGCGCGAATTCACCCTTGCCTACCAGCCGATCGTGCGTCTGGAAGACGGCAGCGTCGCCGGCTTCGAAGCCTTGCTGCGCTGGGACCATCCGCGCCGCGGCATGATCCCGCCGGCCGATTTCATCCCGGTCGCCGAAAGCTGCGGACTGATCGTGCAGCTTGGGCTGTTTGCCATGCAGCAGGCGGCCGAGGACCTGGCCGGATGGCAAAAGCAGATCGGCGACGCGCCGCTATCGGTCTCGGTCAACTTGTCCAGCCGCCAGCTCATCCGCCGCGACCTGGTCAGCGACGTCCGCTCGGTCATCGCGCGGGCCAATCTGAAACCGCGCTGTTTTCGGCTCGAACTCACCGAGTCCCTGGTCATGGATAATCCGGAACAGACCGCGCATGTGCTGACCAAGCTGAAGCAGCTCGGCATCGGCCTGTCGCTGGACGATTTCGGCACCGGCTATTCGTCGCTCGCCTATCTGACGCGTTTCCCGTTCGACACGATCAAGATCGACAAGAGCTTTGTCGACGACAGCACGCCCAAACGCGCCGTGCTGCTCAAATCCATGGTCAACATGGCGCATGAGCTCGGCCTGTCGGTGGTCGCCGAGGGTATTTCGGACGAGCGCGACGCGCTGGAGCTGCGCCAGATGGGCTGCGAATATGTGCAGAGCTTCATGTTCGGCGCACCGATGCCGGGCGACCAGGTGCTGAAGACGCTGAAGGAGCAATATCCGCTGACGCAGGCTTAGAGGCCGTTTCGAAACTCTACTCCTGCGGCCATCTGATGGCGCTTTCTGCGCTTCCGGTGCTCACGTACCAAAGACGCTCCGCTCCGGTTCTCGAAATCACCATCATATGACTCGCATGAGCGAGTTTCGAAACGGCCTCCGCGTCGGCTTGACGGCTCAGGCGTGTCCGGCGGCGAGGCTGAGATGGGCGAGGTCGATGCCGATCGAGGCGAGGATGCGATCGTATTTGCGCTCGATGTCGGCGTCGAACAGAAGCTCGGGGCTGGCCGGGCAGGTCAGCCAGCCATTCTCGGCGATCTCGGTTTCCAGCTGGCCCGCACCCCAGCCCGAATAGCCCAGCGCCATCAGTGCGTGACGCGGGCCGCGGCCCGACGATATGGCGCGCAAAATGTCGACGGTCGCGGTCAGGCAGATATCGTCGGAAACGGTCAGCGACGATTCCACGCGATAGTCGCCCGAATGCAGGACGAAGCCCCGGCTGCGATCGACAGGCCCGCCATTGCGAACGACGAAGTCGCGCGCCTGCGCCGGCAAGCGGATCGCCTCCTGCTCGTTCATGATGCCGAGTTGCACCAACAGGTCCGGAAACAGCATCTGCTGCGTCTGGTTGATGATCAGGCCCATCGCGCCTTCGTCGCTGTGCGCGCAGATGTAGATGACCGAGCGCGTGAAACGATCGTCCTTCATGCCGGGCATGGCAATCAGGAACTGATCGTCGAGAAAGCCGCCTCCAGCAGCCGTCTTTTTGTGGCGCAACAAATCCATGGCAGGGAAGGTACCGTGTTTCCCGGGCGCCGAAAAGATGCGCCGCGCCGGATTCGACCAAAGCCCATGAGGCCAGGCCGCGTGGCTTGCCAGCAGGGGTCACGCAAATATGATACCGGGAGGGCTATGAAATCATTGCGAAGCCACGAACGGACGATCAAATCACCGCCATGCAAAGCTTGAAAATCCTGCTGCTCGGCGCCGCCATCGGATCGACGGTCGTCCTCCCCGCCTCCGCCTCCTCGTCCGCCTGGTACAACAGTGAAGGCGGCAAGGTGCGGCTGGTGACATCAGGCAAACCCGACGAGGCCGGCCGCATCCAGGGTGTTCTCGACATCGCGCTCAAGCCCGGCTGGAAGACCTATTGGCGCGATCCGGGCGACGCCGGCGTGCCGCCACAGCTCGACATTTCGGCCAGCACCAACATCGCCGATGCCAAACTCTCGTTTCCGGCACCCCAACGCCACGACGATGGTTATGGCAAATGGGCCGGCTACAACTATCCGATTTCACTGCCGGTGACCTTCACGCTGGCGACACCGAACCAGCCGGCTGTCATCGATGCCGATATCTTTCTCGGCATTTGTGAAACGATCTGCATCCCCGTGCAGACACGGCTGACCGTCGACCCCACTTCTGATCCAGACAATGCCGACGACGCAGCCCTGGTGAAGGCTAGTTTCACGGCGTTGCCGGCGCCGGCAAAACCTGATTTCGGCATCAACGTGCTGCCGGGCGATCACGAGACGCTGGTTGTCGAGGCAAGCTTTCCCGGTGACCCGGAGGCAGCGGATTTCTTCGTCGCCGGCGAGCGGGACTACATGTTCGGCACCCCTGCCCGTAGCGAGAAGGACGGCAAGCTGATCTTCACCGTGCCGATCCTCGACCGCCCTTCGACAACGCCCACGGATGGCGGGCTTCACTACACGCTGACCAGTTCGGCGGGCGCCGTCGAAGGGCTTTTGCCTTTCCCTTGATCCAGCTTGCCCGAACGGTTGCAGGACGCCGCTGAGTTCGCTACGCAAGCATGCATCCTTCCCATTCCCCAAGCGAGGAACTCATGACCATTTCCGTTGGCGACACGCTGCCCGAGGTAACCTTCAAGACGATGACCGACGATGGCGCCAAGGCGATCACGTCTGCAGAGATCTTCCCGGGCAAGAAAGTGGTTCTGTTCGGCGTTCCCGGCGCTTTCACGCCGACCTGCAGCAACAACCATCTGCCCGGCTATCTCGAAAACCATGACGCCATCCTGGCGCGCGGCGTCGACACCATCGCCGTCGTTTCGGTCAACGACGTCCATGTCATGGGCGCCTGGGCGCGCTTCACCGGTGGTGAGGGCAAGATACTGTTCCTCGCCGACGGCAGCGGTGATTTCGCCAAGGCGGTCGGCCTCGACAACGACCTTTCCGCCGCCGGCATGGGCCTGCGCTCGAAGCGGTTTTCGATGATCATCGACGACGGCAAGGTCACCGCGGTCAATGTCGAGACCAAGCCTGGCGTCGACGAGTCCGGCGCGGCTCATATTCTCGGGCAACTCTAAGCTTCAACGGCCGTGTCGGGCGAGGCCACAACGGCTGGCCTCGCCAGACAACCGCTTGCACTCCAGAACTGCCGGCTTTCGGGGGATCCAACGATGTTTGACGTCTTCTGGCGTGCTGTCGCGATAGGCGTCGGCGCTACCGTGCTGATGGATCTCTGGGCCATCTTCCTGCACAAGGCGTTCGGCCAGCCACGGCCGAACTGGGGACCGGTCGGGCGCTGGGTCTGGCACCTCGGCGACAAGGTCTTTCATAACGATATCGGCGAGGCGGAGCCTTACGCGCATGAAGTGGCGTTGGGCTGGGCGTTTCACTATTTCGTCGGCATCGTCTACGGCATCATCCTGATCGTGGTGGCCGGCACCGGCTGGCTTGCCGCGCCGACCTTCCTGCCGGCCTTCATCCTCGGCATCGTCACCGTCGGCGCCGGCTGGTTCCTGCTGGCGCCCGGCATGGGCGCCGGGTGGGCAGCTTCGAAGCGACCCAATCCAATGCAGATCCGGGCGCTCAACCTGGTGGCGCACACAGTGTTCGCGCTCGGCCTTTGGGGCACGGCGTTACTGATCCGTTAGACAGCTAGAACAGACGGTTCAGATCCCGCCGCCCGTCCACCACACGGACGATTTCAACCCACTCAACAGGGCCATCGTCGGTGTCCGGAATCGTTTCGTAGAGCAGCACAAACGGCGCCTCCACCAGCATTCGTGCGGAAGACCTGATATCCGGTCGCCTAACGCCCATGCGCGGCTGCTCTGCAAGCTGCATAGCCCGCGCTTCCAACCGGTCATAATAGCGGTCGGCCGCGCGTATGTTTTCGCTGCCTATCATCACGTAGATGTCGATCAGGTCCGCCTTGGCTGCGGGTGACCAGACTAGCCTAACGGCCATTCGGCGGGGCTTCCGTCAGCTTTCGCCGAGCTTCCTTTCGCAACGCGTCGAAATCCACAGGCTCCGGTCTCCCGCTTGCCTTGCCCTCATCCCACAGCTGCCTCAGCCGGCGGATGTCGTCGTGCCGCAACTCGCGCTTGGCCAGCCAATCCCGCACCGCTTCACGTACAATCTCGCTTGCAGTGGCATACTCGCCCGCCTCCACAGCCTCTCGCATGACGGCTGCTTGTTGCGAGGTCACGGCCACGCTCATTTTTTCAACGTTTGCCACGCTGCTACCCTCGTCGGATTGCTCTATGGTAGGAAATATTACTCCCATCCATGTCCTTGAGCAACGATGCTGCGCATCGTAGTCGATCGGCATGACAGAGGGCTCCGTTTGGTCGAAGGCGGAGCCGGGCCTCAGTAACTCTGGGTCGAACGACGCGCCTTCGTAGCCGCCGGCTGCTGGACATCCGGCTTAGGCGCTGACACTGCTGGCTTGAAGGAGCCTTTCTTGAACGGCGCCATGCCTTCCCGTGCCAATTCGTCGGCGCGCTCGTTCTCGGTGTGGCCGGCATGGCCCTTGACCCAGTTCCAGGTGACCTTGTGGCGCCGGTTGGCTTCATCCAGCGCCTGCCAGAGCTCACCGTTCTTGACCGGCTTCTTGTCGGCGGTCTTCCAGCCGTTCTTCTTCCAGCCATGGATCCATTTGGAAATGCCATCCATGACGTATTTACTGTCGGTGTGAAGCTCGACCGTGCAAGGCTCCTTCAGCGCATTGAGCGCCGAGATGGCAGCCAGCAGTTCCATACGGTTGTTGGTCGTCTCGGCTTCGCCGCCGGAAAGCTCCCTGGTGGTGCCGTTGAAGCGCAGGATGGCACCCCAGCCACCAGGGCCTGGATTGCCCGAACAAGCGCCGTCGGTGAAGATTTCAACCTGTTTGCTCATGATACCCCATATCAGGCCAATCCATATTCCGAAGCCGATTTGATTGCCCGATGGAACCGCATCCGCCTGATATATTCGGTCGGGTCGCGTTTCATGACCAGGCCGCCATCGGGAACGGTCAGCCAGTCGTAGAGCCGGGTCAGCATGAAACGCAACGCCGAACCGCGCGCCAGCATCGGCAACGCCGCCTTTTCCTCAGCGCTCAAGGGACGCACGCTTTGATAGCCCTCAAGGAGTGCCTTGCCCTTGGTGAGATTGAAGGAAAAATCCTTCTCGAAGCACCAGGCGTTGAGACAGGTGGCGACGTCGTAGGCATAGAGGTCGTCGCACGCGAAATAGAAGTCGATCAGGCCGGAGAGCTTTTCGCCCAGGAAGAAGACGTTGTCCGGGAAAAGATCGGCATGGATGATGCCCTCGGGTAGGTTTTTCGGCCAATTGCGCTCGAAATCGGCGAAGTCGGCGTCGACCTCGGCCGCCAGTCCAGGCTCCACCTCGTCGGCCCGGGTGCGGGCTGCGTCCCAGAGCTTGCGCCAGCCGTCGATGGCGAGCGCGTTGGGACGGGTCATCGGAAAATCGGCGCCGGCCAGGTGCAGGGCGGCCAGCGCCTTGCCGACCTCGGCGCAGTGCATTGTCGTCGGCCGCCGCAGCGAAAGCCCTTCGAGGAAGGTGATGATGACCGCCGGCCGGCCGGCCAGCGTGCCGATGACGCTGCCGTCATGCGCGATCACCGGCAGCGGACAGGACACGCCTTTGTTGGCGAGATGCCCCATCAGCCCGAGGAAGAACGGCAGATCCGCTTTCTCGACCCGCTTCTCGTAAAGCGTCAGGATGTAGGAGCCACTTGAGGTGTGCAGCAAAAAATTCGAATTCTCGGTGCCCTCGGCGATGCCCTTGTAGGACAGCAGATCGCCGACCGGGTAGTGCTTCAGGAAAGCGCCGAGTTCGCCCTCCGCAACGTCGGTATAGACCGCCATCTGGCTTACGCGGCCCCATTGACGAAGGCCATGTCGGCCGGCGTCAGTTCGACATCGCGCAATACCCGCATGACCGGAAAATCCTCTGTTTCGGTGGCCGTGATGGCGAGGTCAATGGTGACATCGAAGCGCTGGCGGAACGCGTCGATGATCTCGTCGACGATGATCTCCGGCGCCGATGCCCCTGCCGACAGGCCGAGCGTCGAAATGTTGCCGATGTCATTCCACGGAATCTCGGCGGCGCGCTGTACGAGAAGCGACATGGTGGCGCCGGCACGTTCCGCCACTTCGACAAGGCGGCGCGAATTGGAGGAATTGGGAGCGCCGACGATCAGATAGAGGTCAGCGCCCGGGGCGGTGTCCTTGACCGCCTCCTGGCGGTTGGTGGTGGCGTAGCAGATCGATTCCGCCGCCGGCGCCTGCAGGGCGGGAAAGCGCTCTTTCAACGCACGGATGATGCCGGCGGTGTCCTCGACCGACAGCGTGGTCTGAGTGACGAATCCCAGCGCTTTGGGATCGACAGGTTCAAGCCTGGCGGCATCGGCCTCGGTCTCGATCAGCGTGACCGCGCCCTCCGGCAATTGCCCCATCGTGCCAATCACCTCGGGGTGCCCGGCATGGCCGATCAACAGCACGTGGCGACCAAGCCGCTGATGGCGCATCGCCTGCTTGTGGACCTTGGAGACCAGCGGACAGGTGGCGTCGAGATAGAACAGGTTGCGCGCCTGAGCATCCGCCGGCACCGATTTCGGCACGCCATGCGCCGAGAAGACGACTGGTGACTGCCGGTGTTCGGCCGGGATTTCGGAGAGCTCCTCGATGAAGACGGCGCCAAGGCTTTGCAGCCCTTCCACGACATAGCGGTTGTGGACGATCTCGTGGCGGACATAGACCGGCGCGCCATATTTTTTCAGCGCCAGCACGACGATCTGGATGGCACGGTCGACGCCGGCGCAAAAACCGCGCGGCTGGCAGAGCCGGATCGTCAGCGGAGGCTTGGCAATTGTCTGAAGCATTAAATCCTGGCCGGTTCGTCAGCGCCGAAATGAGGTGCCTACCCCTGTTCTGTCAAGAGCGGGCCCTGTCAAGGGTGTTGGTGGAAAGGCGCGCGCGTTCATTCCTCTTTCGCGGGACGGCGAAGCCGCAGGATGAGCACGGCGGCGAGTGCTGCCGCAAGCCCATACCAGGTGACGGCATATTGCAGATGGCTGTTCGGCAGGTCGATGATGGTGACGCCGCCGACCGGCAGACCGCCGGGATTCGGTGTCTTGTCGGCATCGATGAAGATCGGCACCAGCGTGAACCCGGCCGGCAGGCCGGCGCTCGCCGCCATGACGTCGCGGTCCTTCCAGTAGAAGATGTTCTTGGCCACATCATTGTCGGGAAGCATCATCGACGGCTTTGCCGGCAGCGGATTGCGGGCAAGCCCGGTGATGGTCACCTTGCCTGTGATCTGCCCCGTGGCGCGCTTGGCGGGGTCTTTCAGATCATAGGGTATGAAACCACGGTTGATCAGCACGAAGCGGCCGTCGTCGAGGGCAAGCGGCGTATAGACGTTGAACCCGGCCTCACCTTCCCAGGTCGCATAGAAATGCCGCTCGCCCGAGTGCAGGAACGTGCCGGAGACCGTGACTGGCGTGTAGTCGACATCCCCCGTCGAGGCGAAGTCCTTCTCGACCTCGGCCAACGGCTGTGGCGCCGAGTGGGTGCGCTGGTCGATGGTCTGCAGGAGACCTTCCTTCCAGTGCAGGCGCTGGACCTGCCAGGTGCCGAGCGCCAGCAAGATGAGCAGCAGCGCCAGGCCAAGGCCGAGCAGCAACGCCGATCGTGGCCGCGAACGGCCGTCACTGTTGATGGATGCCTCGCTCATTCGCCGCGGTCCAGCCGGCCTTCGGCCGCCTTGTTGGCATATTGCAGGGTGAGCAGCACGCCCTTGATCAGCCGTAGCGCCGTCAGGCACAGCACGATGGCCAGCGGGATCCATATCAGCAGATGCAGCCAGAGCGGCGGGCTCAGCGTCACTTCCACCCAGAGCGCCAGGCCGACGATGATGAAGCCGATGATCAGGATGACGAAGACCGCCGGCCCGTCGCCGGCATCGGCGAAGGAATAGTCGAGGCCGCAATTGACGCAGCGTTTGCCGACGGTGAGGAAGCCGGAAAACAGCCGCCCTTCGCCGCAGCGCGGGCAACGGCCATGCAGGCCTGCCGAAATCGGTTCGATCGGAGGCCAGATCGCCTTATCTTCAGTCATGGATAGGGCCACCACTCATCGTTATTGCTCGATCTCGATCGGTGTCCCATCGGCCACCATTGCCCAGATTTCGTCCATGTCGGAGTCCGTAACGGCAATGCAGCCATCGGTCCAGTCGACCAATTGAAGCAGCCAGCCCCACCAGCCGAAACCGTTCGGCTGGCCGTGGATCATGATCATGCCACCCGCGTCGACATTGCGCGCCATCGCGGCCGCCAGATCGCCGGCATTGGGATAGGAGATGTGGATCGATCTGTGCGCGACGCTGTCGGGGTTGCGCCAGTCGAGGACATAGCGACCCTCGGGCGTGCGCTGGTCACCCTCCTGGTGTTTGTGGCCGACGGGATCACCGCCGAGCGCAATGCTGTAGCTGCGCAGAACCTTGCCGTCGCCGATCAGTTCCAGCCGACGCTCCGCCTTGTGGACACGCACCAGATCGACCGTCTTGGTCGCATGGGCCGGGAACCCCAGGAGGATGAATGCACAAATCGCCCAGGGAATGGTCAGCCGCATGGGCAATCGATCGGCGATCATTGCGCCGAAAAGAAGAAGGCGGCCGCGTCGCCGCGGCCGCCTTCTTGAAATCAGCATTCCAGACTCTTTTCCTGGAATTGCTCCGAAGGCCGGATCAGTGGCCTTCGATCACCGCGCCGACTGATCCCCAGACATAGATCGAGGCGAACAGGAACAGCCAGACCACGTCGACGAAGTGCCAGTACCAGGCCGCCGCTTCGAAGCCGAAATGCTGCTTGGGGGTGAAGTCGCCCTTCATCGCGCGGATCAGGCAGACCAGCAGAAAGATGGTGCCGATGATGACGTGGAAGCCGTGAAAGCCGGTCGCCATGAAGAAGGTGGCGCCGTAGATGGAATCCTTGAAGCCGAACGGAGCGTGCATGTACTCGTAGGCCTGCACCATGGTGAACAGCATGCCGAGGCCGACGGTCAGCACCAGGCCGTTGATCAGGCCCTTGCGATCGCCATGGATGAGCGAATGGTGCGCCCAGGTGACCGTGGTGCCCGACAACAGAAGGATGATGGTGTTGTAGAGCGGCAAGTGGAAGGGATCGAGAACTTCCATGCCCTTCGGCGGCCAGACGCCACCGGTAAATGTGTGGCGTGCGTAGTTCTGTGCCTCGCCGGCAAAAAGGCTGGCGTCGAAATAGGCCCAGAACCAGGCGACGAAGAACATCACCTCCGAGGCGATGAACATGATCATGCCGTAGCGCAGATGCAGCGACACGACGCGCGTGTGATGGCCCTCATGCGCTTCCTTGATCGTGTCGGACCACCAGGCAAACATGGTGTAGAGCACGATCACGATGCCGATGAAGAACAGCCATGGATTGGCGATGTTGAAGCCGAAGATCGGGAAGGAGCCGCCCTTCAGGTACTCCATCAAGGCGACACCGCCAAAGGCCATGACGAGCGCCCCTATCGAGCCCAGGAAAGGCCACGGGCTCGGGTCGACGAGATGATAGTCATGCTGTGGTTTTGCGTGCGCGTCTGCCATATCAACCCCCGAGATTTGCTTCGGTATTGGAAATTGTCTTGGTGTTGCCCTGGACCGGCTCCGAAGAGGCGACGGGCTTGGTCTTCTCGACCGGGAACATCGTATAGGACAGGGTGATCGTCTTCACGTCCTTCAGTTCCGGCACATTCACGATATCGGGATCGACGTAGAACAGGACCGGCATGTCCAGCGTCTCGCCGGGCTTCAGCGACGTATCGGTGAAGCAGAAGCACTCGACCTTGTTGAAGTACGGGCCCGCCAGTTCCGGCTGCACGTTGAAGGTGGCGCGGCCGGTGACGGGGCGATCGAACTTGTTGGTCGCCTGATAATGCGCCTGCACCGTCTCGCCGATCTTCATGGTCATCGAACGCTGGACCGGCTGGAACTCCCACGGCACGCCAGCGATATTGGCGTCGAAGCGGACGGTGATCTCGCGGTCAAGCACACGGCCGGCATACTGCTTCTCGGCACGTTGCGTCGTGCCGCCATAGCCGGTCGCCTGGCAGAACATCTTGTAGAGCGGCACGGCGGCATAGGCCATGCCGATCATGCCGCTGAAGAAGGCAAGGCAGACCGCCGCGACGATGCGGTTGCTGGTCTTTCCAGGCGTCTTCTTGGGCATCTCGACGCTCATCACATCGTGCCCAGATTGTGGCCGAACTTGACGATCGTCGCGATGTAGAAAATGACGACCAGCAACGCCAGCGCCACGCCAATGGCGATAGACCGGCTGCGCTGGGCTTTTTTCTGACGATCGGTCAGCGTGACCGTCTCGAGTTTTTCCTCGGCCATGATCATGCCCCACCCATGGCAAGTGCGCGTTCGACGACGCTGTCGGCCAGGTAGGCAGCGAAGATGGCGAAGAGATAGAGCAGCGAATAGGCAAACAGCGCCTTGGCCGGCTTCATGGCGCGGTCGTCGTCGGCCATGCCGAGCACTTTCCACGCATACCAGACAAAGCCAACGCCCAGCAGGACAGAGGCCACGCCATAGATCGGCGTGGTGTAGCCGAGCAGCCACGGCAGCACGCCGACCGGGGCCAGCACCAGCGCATAGGCGAAGATTTGACGGCGGGTCGACGCCTCGCCGGCGACATTGGGCATCATAGGTATGCCGGCGCGGCCATAATCCTCGGACTTGAACAGCGCCAGCGCCCAGAAATGCGGCGGCGTCCACAGGAAGATGATCAGGAACAGGATGATGCTTTCAAGGCTGACCGACCCGGTTACAGCGGCCCAGCCGATGACGGGCGGGATGGCACCGGCAGCACCGCCGATGACGATGTTCTGCGGCGTCCAGCGCTTCAGCCACATCGTGTAGACGACCGCATAGAAGAAGATGGTGAAGGCCAGCAGGCTCGCCGACAACCAGTTGACCAGCACGCCGAGCGTCATCACCGACAGCACCGAGAGCACCAGGCCGAAGGTCAGCGCCTCGTGCGGCTGGATGCGGCCGGATGGCACCGGACGGCTGGCCGTCCTGGTCATCACCGCGTCGATATCGGCGTCATACCACATGTTGAGCGCGCCCGAGGCGCCAGCGCCGATGGCAATGGCCAGGATGGCGATCACCGCCAGCAGCGGGTTGATGGTCACGGGAGCAGCGACCAGACCGACAAAGGCGGTGAACACCACCAGCGACATGACGCGCGGCTTCAGCAGGGCGAAGAAATCGCCCGCCGTCGCTTCCGACATGCGGAAGCCCGCTTCGTCAATGCTGGTTTCGTCGACTAGGGCCATGCGTACTCAGTCCATCATTCCGTTGGCCAAAACCGCCGGCGAACCGGCGGTTTCGTATTCGAGCGGGGAGCCGCCTTACTTGATCTTCGGCAGCTGCTCCCACTGGTGGAACGGCGGCGGCGAAGGCAGCTGCCATTCGAGCGTGGTGGCGCCCTCACCCCATGGGTTGGCACCGGCGACCCGCTTCTTCTGGAAGGCTTCGAACACGCAGTAGAGGAAGATCGCCACGCCGACGGCCGAGATATAGGAGCCGATCGACGACACATAGTTCCAGCCGGCAAACGCGTCCGGATAGTCGATGGTGCGGCGCGGCATGCCAGCGAGGCCGAGGAAATGCTGCGGGAAGAAGATCAGGTTGACGCCGACGAAGGTGACCCAGAAGTGGGTGTTGGCGATGACAGGCGAGTACATGTAGCCGGTCATCTTCGGGAACCAGTAGTACCAGCCGGCAAAGATGGCGAACACCGCGCCCAGCGACAGCACGTAATGGAAGTGGGCGATGACGAAATAGGTGTCATGCAGCGAGCGGTCGAGGCCGGCATTGGCCAGCTGGACGCCGGTGACGCCGCCGATGGTGAACAGGAAGATGAAGCCCAGCGCCCACAGCATCGGCGTCTTGAACGAGATCGACCCGCCCCACATCGTCGCGATCCAGGAGAAGATCTTCACGCCCGTCGGCACCGCGATGACCATGGTGGCGAAGACGAAGTAGCGCTGCGTGTCGAGCGACAGGCCGGTCGTGTACATGTGGTGCGCCCACACGATGAAACCGACGGCGCCGATCGCCACCATCGCGTAGGCCATGCCGAGATAACCGAACACCGGCTTCTTCGAGAAGGTCGAGATGACGTGGCTGATGATGCCGAAGCCCGGCAGGATCAGGATGTAGACTTCCGGGTGACCGAAGAACCAGAACAAATGCTGGAAGAGGATCGGGTCGCCGCCGCCATCGGGAGCAAAGAAGGTGGTGCCGAAATTGCGGTCGGTGAGCAGCATGGTGATGCCACCGGCCAGAACCGGCAACGACAACAGCAGCAGGAAGGCGGTGACCAGCACCGACCAGGCAAACAACGGCATCTTGTGCAGCGTCATGCCAGGGGCGCGCATGTTGAAGATAGTGGTGATGAAGTTGATGGCGCCGAGGATCGACGAGGCACCGGCAATATGGATCGACAGGATTGCCAGATCCATGGCCGGTCCGGGCTGACCCGAGGTCGACAGCGGCGGATAGAGCGTCCAGCCGCCACCGACACCGTAGGCGCCCGGCGCGCTCGGCATGAACATCGAGGTGAGCAGCAGGATGAAGGCCGGCGGCAGCAGCCAGAAGGAGATGTTGTTCATGCGCGGGAACGCCATGTCGGGAGCACCGATCATGATCGGCACCATCCAGTTAGCGAAGCCGCCGATCAGCGCCGGCATGACCATGAAGAAGATCATGATCAGCGCATGCGCGGTGGCGAAGGCATTGTACATGCTCTTGCCGCCGTCGATCGCGGCGTCACCGTTCATGCCGTAGACCATCTGCGCCAGACCGCTGAAGATCTGGATACCAGGCTCCTGCAATTCCATGCGGATGGCAACCGACAGCGCGCCGCCGATGATACCGGCCATGATCGCGAAGATCAGGTAGAGCGTGCCGATATCCTTGTGGTTGGTCGAATAAACCCAGCGCACCCAACCGTGATAAGGTTTGTGGTCGTGCCCGTCGTGAGCTGCAGCGTCTGCCATGTTCCGCTCCGTTCCCTAAATCTTGCTAACCCGCGGCATCAGTTGCCGGCGGCCGCTACCTTGTTCTGGCCATCGACCTCGGCCATCAGCGTCTTGTTGGCGCCGGGCAGATTGGTCTTGGCTGCCGCCAGCCAGGTCTTGAACTGTGCGTCGGAGACGACACGGATGGCGATCGGCATGAAGGCATGGTCCTTGCCGCAGAGCTGCGAGCACTGGCCGTAAAAAATACCTTCCTTCTCCGCCTTGAACCAGGTCTCGTTGGTGCGCCCCGGAACGGCGTCGATCTTGATGCCGAAAGACGGCATGGCAAAAGAGTGGATCACATCCGTCGCGGTGACGAGCACGCGGGTCATCGTGTTGACCGGCACCACCAGTTCATTGTCGACGGCGAGCAGGCGCGGATAGACCTTGCGATCTTCCTTGCCGGCGGCGGCACGGTCGCCCTCCTGGAGGATGGCGGAGTTGAAGGAGAGCGTGTTGTCGGTCTGGTATTCGTAATCCCAGTTCCACTGGTTGCCGGTCGCCTTGACGGTCAGCTTGGCTTCTTCCGGCGGGGTGTACTGCGCGGTCAGCAGCTGGAACGAAGGAATGGCGATCAAGAGCAGCAAGATGACGGGGCCGACCGTCCAGATTACCTCGATCAGCGTGTTGTGGCTGGTCTTCGAAGGGACCGGATTGGCGCTCGCCCGAAACCTTATGATGCAATAGGCGAGAAGGAACAGCACCAGCAGGGTGATCGGGACGATGAACCACATCGTGTAGTTTCCGAACCACTCGATCTGCCGCATCATGTCGGTCGCCGGCGCCTGGAAGGTCGTTTCCCAGGCCACGGGCTGATCGGCATGGGCGGATGTGCCGGCGAAAAACGCGGTGGCAGCACAAGCACCCAGAAACTTGGCACTGGCTAGAAACCTGGCGTCTGCTAGGAAATTTCTCATCGCCCTCTTCGTCTCCCAGTTCCTCGCGGCCGTGCCAACGAGAATAACGAACAATGCCGGGACGGGAATCCCGACAGTCTCAAGGTGGTTCAAACCATACTCTTTTTCCCTCCGCAAGAAAGGAGCGGAGGAAACTGTGCGGCATTTTTGCGCGCAAGCTGGCGTGGCCCTTCCGGGGCAGCGGCCACGGCCTGGAATCGCGTATGTTCGGCGGGTCGCCCGCCTCATGCTGGCGGGGTGTGCGAAGCGTCGTAATTCAGGCGAATTTGGCAGGGAAAAGCGCTGTATTGCCTGTTTCGGGACAGTTCGGCCGCGGTCTCGTCCTTTACTTGGCATTGGCGCGGCTTAAAGTGCCGTGATTCGCAATGGAGCCGTCATGAACTCTTGGCTTTCGAGACTGAGGCATACGAGACAGGAGCTTTCGAGAGCACTGGCGAAGGCCGTGTTTCTCGCTATCTTGTCCGCGGCCGGTCTGTTCGTCACCGGTCAGGCCAATGCCGCCCAGCCGAGCGGCACGGTGCGCTCGACGCATGGCGCCTGGTCGATCATCTGCGACACGCCGGCCGGTGCAACCTCTGAACAATGCGTGATGATGCAGAATGTCGTCGCCGAGGACCGTCCGGAGATGGGACTGTCGGTCGTCGTGCTGCGCACCGCCGACAACAAGGCCGAAATCCTGCGCGTGCTGGCACCGCTCGGCGTGCTTTTGCCCAACGGCCTCGGCCTCAATGTCGACGGCAAGGACATCGGCCGCGCCTATTTCGTGCGCTGCTTCCAGGACGGCTGCTACGCCGAAGTCATTCTCGAAAAGCCGCTGCTCGACACATTGAAGACCGGCACGTCGGCGACGTTCATCGTCTTCCAGACGCCTGAAGAAGGCATAGGCATCCCTGTCGACCTCAAGGGGTTTGCCGACGGCTTTGCCGCCCTGCCCTGACCGCAGGACGCTTGCGAAAAACCCGCCTCTGACGCAGAATTCCTAGGGGATGCGGGTTTTTGGCGGTGGATCATTATGCGCTCGTTTTCAATGCTTCTATCGGCCGGTCTGATTTTGGCCGGCGCGGTTTCCGTTGCGTGGGCTGACGATAGCGAAATCATCACAGCGCCTGATCCGGCTGCAATTCTCGACATGGCCAAGGGCTACGGCTCGGCGAAGCTGGACAAGGACGACGGTGGCGACCCCATGATCACCGGCCGGCTCGAAGGCATGAAGTACTTGATCTACTTCTATGGCTGCGAAAACCACGAGAAGTGCAAAACCATCCAGTTTTCCTCGGGCTACACCGACGCCTTCACGGCTCAGCAGGCCAACGAGTGGAACAAGAAATATCGCTGGGTGAAGGCCTTCTCCGGCGACGGATCCAACTTCAAGATGGATATCAACTTCATCGGCGGCATCACCAAGGCCAATCTCGAGGAACAGTTCTCGAACTGGGATACGATGACCACCAACATCAAGGATTTCATCAACCAGAAGTGACGCCGGCGACCTGTCGGCGAGCGCATTTGCCCTCACATCGCGTCGGGGCGATTGTCTCGGCGCGGCTTCGCGCCTACATCGTGGGAAACCAGCTCTCTTCCCACGAACGGATGCGCCATGAACAGCCTGATCGGCCAATTCGACATTTCAGACGATCGCATCAAGCAGATCGTCGCCGACACCATCAACGGCGCCGACGACGGCGAACTGTTTCTCGAATACAGCGAGAGCGAAGCGCTGATGTTCGACAATGGCCGGCTGAAGACCGCCAATTTCAACACCGACCAGGGCTTTGGCCTGCGCGCGGTCGCGGGTGAAGCCAGCGGCTACGCCCATTCCAGCGACCTGTCCGAAGCCTCGCTGCTGCGCGCGGCCGCTGCCGTCTCGACCGTCAAGGGCGGCTACTCGGGTACGCTAGCCGCCGCACCCGCCCGCACCAACCGCCATCTCTATGGCGATGAGAATCCGATCCCCTCGCCCTCCTTCGAGGCCAAGGCAAAGCTGCTGCAGGAAATCGACGCCTGGCTGCGCGCCGAGGATCCGCGCGTGCGCCAGGTGACGGCCTCGCTTGCCGCGTCCTGGCAGCATGTCGAGATCGTGCGTGCCGACGGTCAGGTGGTGCGCGATATCAGGCCGCTGGTCCGCATCAACGTCTCAGTCGTGGTCGGCGATGGCGACCGCCAGGAAAGCGGCTCCTACGGCATGGGCGGACGCAAGGCTTTTGGCGACTTCCTGATCGAGGACAGCTGGAAGCACGCCGCCAAGGAGGCGCTCAGGCAGGCGCTGGTCAATCTCGAGGCGATCCCTGCCCCGGCGGGCACGTTCGACATCGTGCTGTCCAGCGGCTGGCCGGGCGTCATGCTGCACGAGGCCGTCGGGCATGGGCTGGAAGGCGACTTCAACCGCAAGAAGACCTCGGCCTTCGCCGGCCTGCTGGGCGAGCAGGTCGCCGCCAAGGGCGTCACCGTCGTCGACGACGGCACCATCCCCGAGCGGCGCGGCTCGCTCACTGTCGACGATGAAGGCACGCCTTCGGCCCGCAACGTGCTGATCGAGGACGGCAAACTGGTCGGCTACATGCAGGATCGGCAGAATGCCCGGCTGATGGGCATGAACGCCACCGGCAACGGAAGGCGCGAAGGCTATGCGCACCAGCCGATGCCGCGCATGACCAACACCTACATGACGTCAGGCGACATGGAGCCGGACGAGATCATCGCCTCGGTCAAGAACGGCATCTACGCCGTCTCCTTCGGCGGCGGCCAGGTCGACATCACTTCGGGGAAATTCGTGTTCGGCTGCACCGAGGCCTACATGATCGAGAACGGCAAGGTAACGCAGCCGATTAAAGGCGCCATGCTGATCGGCAACGGGCCGGATGCCATGCACCGCGTCTCGATGGTCGGCAACGACATGAAGCTCGACAATGGTATCGGCATGTGCGGCAAGGGCGGACAAGGCGTGCCGGTCGGCGTCGGCCAGCCGCATCTCAGGATGAACCAGATGACGGTCGGCGGCACGCGGGTTTGATAGGACCGCCATAGCCTTGAAATCGGCGCCATTTCCGACTATCTTACGCTTGTCTTACATCGAGGCAAGATACAAATGGCCGGCTCCGAGAAGCTCACCACCACCGTCTCGACCAAGGGGCAAGTGATCCTGCCCAGCGCGATCCGCAAGCGCAGGGAATGGGGGGCCGGTACTCGCCTGGAGGTCGAAGACACGCCGGAGGGCGTTCTTTTGAAGCCAGCACCCGCCTTTGCCGCAACCCGGCCTGAAGACGTTTTTGGTTCCCTGCCCCACAGCGGCAGACCGAAGACGCTTGAAGAGATGGATGCAGGCGTTCTCGCCGAAGCACGGCGGCGGCATGCTCGCGATTGATACCAATGTCGTCGTTCGGTATCTGACGAACGATCATCCCGAGCAATCCCCGCGCGCCCGGCGCGTGATCGATGACCACCCTGTGTTTGTCGCCGTGACGGTCATCCTGGAAGCCGAATGGGTGCTGCGAAGCGCCTACGGTTATGATCAGGCCACTATCGTCAGAGCTTTGCGGGCGTTCGGCGGCCTTCCCATGGTTGAAATCGAAGACGCGCAAATTGTCTCTTCCGCGCTCGATCTGGTCGAGACCGGTGTGGATTTCGCGGATGCGCTACACCTTGGAAAATCCGCGCATTGCACAGGATTCGCGACCTTCGACCGCAAATTGATCAGGGCCGCGCAAGCGGCGGGGCTTGGGGACGTGCAAGAAGCATAGCGATGACGGGCGTGGCGCAGTGCCTTGTGCCGGCGCCACGCCGCGTTTGCGGGCCTGAACACGAACATGTTAACGTCTTCTTAAATGTTTAATTGATCGCTCCCCATCGCCACATTACCTTTGATCAGTCCTCTCGTGCGGTGGTGTTGCCTGTGCTGCGTTCCCTCGGCGTCCTGACTTCCTCTTTCCTGATTGGCTGTGTTTCGCTAATTGGTGCGACATCGCTGCAAGTCAGCCCGGCGGCGGCACAGTCGACCTTGTTCAAGCGAATATCGACGCAACCATCCAAGGATGGGTCACTCTCCGCCGCGGTTGGCGGCTCCACCAGCGTCCCCTACGGTTGGGTCGATTTCTGCCATCGCCGGCCAAAAGAGTGCAAGGTGCCCGCTCTGCCGGCCGCCAGCGTCAAGCTGACCGCGCAGAACCTGCGCATTCTCAAGCGGATAAATCAGAAGGCGAACAGCGCCATCAAACCCGTCAGCAATTTCGATCACTGGGGCACGATGGCGGACCACTGGGATTATCCGGTTGACGGCAAGGGCGACTGCAAGATCTACGCACTCTACAAGCGCAAGCTTCTTCAGGAGGCTGGATTCCCCCGGCAGGCGCTGCTGATGACCGTGGTGCACGACCTCGACAATGAAGGCCACACCATCCTGACGGTGAAAACCGACAAAGGCGATCTGGTCCTCGACAATCTGGTCAACGAAATCAGGCCGTGGAACGCGACCGGCTACTATTTCGTGAAACGCCAGTCGCAGCAGAACCCGAATATCTGGGTTTCGATCAACAAGCGGGGCGGCACGCCGAAGCCCCTCACGAATGCTGCCAAGCTCGTCGACTGAGGAGCTTGTGTCAGAACCGCAGCGGTCCAGGCCCTGCAGACGTTCGGCGAGTTTTCAGCGGTCGGGACGGAAAGGTCCCACGACCGTCTCATCCGCTCTTGACCAGTGAAACCGGCTTCAGACGGAAACCCGGTTCATATTTTCCGCAACCGCCACCAGCCTCCCCAGCAGGGCAGGCTGGCAACAATCGCCGTGGATAGGCTCCTGATCAGGTAGCTTTGCCGCCGTTCTTCTTGCAGTCGGCCCGGAACTTCTCGCGTGCCTTGCCGTGCAGTTTCTGGGCATCGGCAAGTGCCGAACATTGCTTCGAAATCGCCGTTTTCTCAGGCGTCATGGCAGTCGTCTTTACCTTCTTCGCCGGGGCGGCCGTGGTCGTGGCCGGCGCCGTCGTCGTGGTCGCTGCTGTCGTCGCTGCCGCGGCAGCTCCCGTCGCAATGAACCCGGCCAGGGCGATGGATGTCAGAACGCTTGCAATCCTCATTATGCTTACTCCCTTGAGCGCCCCACTCAATGTCGACTGGTAACAGTGAGCCAAAGCAGCGCGCAATCTTGGCCTTGGCCAACCACGAAGTTGTGATGGGACCGTGTGTCGCGCAGCACGGCCATGCTCGCCGTCGACACTACTTCTTGCAGGCAGGTTCATTGGGATGTCCGCAAGGCGGCTTCTTGCCGACCTCCCGCTGCGGCTTTTGCTGTGCCGGCGGCTGTCGCCGCATCTGGGCGGCGTGGAAGTCCGGCTTCTGCGGTTTCGAGAGCACCTGCACCTGCTGCTTGACCTGGCGGTGCGGATTGCCGCTTAAGACCTTGTCGCCCGCCGGTCCGCCATCGGCCGGCGGCTTGTGGAACTTGGCCCCCTTGCCTTGTCCGTTAACGGCCCCATTCGTCGTGTCCGCGCCGCGCCCACCTTGACCGTGAAGCTTCTTGAGTTTGCCGTTGGCCGTGATCTGGCCATTGAGCGCCGCCGGATCGTTGGTCTTCCCTTTCAGCTGAACATTTTGCCCATTGTTGGCGGGCGTGGCACCGCCGGCCGGGAGTTTGCGGAACTTGGCGCCCTTGCCCTGTCCATTCGTAACCGGTGTGCCGCCATTGGCGGTCGCGGCAGCGTTTGCGGCTGCAACGCCCTGCTTGCGCTTGCCATACCTGTCATCGGGCAGGTTCTGACCATTGAGCACAGGCTTGCCATTGACCAGCGGCAGCGTCTTGCCGTCGGCGCCGGGCAGAGCGTGACCGGCCAGCCTGTCGGCCCGCGGCGCGACGCCGTTCTGCTGACCCGTCCGCACAAGCTTCGACGGCAGGCCGCCCGGATTGACCTTGGCGAGCGTCGCCTCCTTCTTCTGCAGGAAAGCCGGCAGCGCCACCTTGGTCGCCAATGCGGCCGCACCCAGACCCACCGCACCTGCGGTCAGCTTCTGGCCGGTGGTGAGGCCGCCCTGGTTCTCGTTGATCGTCGTGTTGTTGACGATGGTGGTGTTGTGGATGTTGTTGAAGATGACGTCGTTCGGCGGCGGGAAGATGTCGTGCGGCGGGTTCACCCAGGCCGGCACTGGCACAAAGGCAGGCGTAGGCAGAAGGAAGATACCGACTGGCTGCGGTGGTGGCGGCAGCTCAATGAAGTCGCGCGGCCGCGGTTGCAGGAAGACCACCGCCACGGGCGGCGGCGGATCGAAGTCGAACTCGGGGTCGTCGAAATAGAGCACGGGCCGGTCGACATAGACGATCTCTTCCGGCGGTGGCGGCGGTACCTCGTAGGCATAGACGGCAAAACCCTGCGGCGGCTCAAGCGCGGCGTCGAAATGCTCGAGCCGGCGGCGGGCATCCCAGGCATGCGGGCCATGTGGATAGCGATCGAGATAGGACCAATAGGCTTCGGGCGTATCCCTGAGCCAGGTCTGGCGCCAGGTGATCGCCTCGCGCCGCGCCGCCAGAATGGCGCGCACACGCTTGGCCATCGGGTCGTGCGGGTAGGCGACGATGAAATCCTCGTAGCCGCGCATCGTGTCGCGATCGAGAGCCGCGATATAGGCGTCTTGCGCATCGAAATCGCGTATTTCCTTGGTCCGGTTTGTCCGCACCTCGGCGGCCGAAACCTGCGGCGCCGGAGCATCCGGGCCACGGTCGAAGAAGACGAAGGGATCGCTGATCTTGGAGGCGTTCCAGGGCACCTCCGCGCCCTGCGTCACCTCGTTGACGCGCAGCCGCGTGCGATCAAAGACGTCACCAAGCTGCAGGCCGCCATCCCGGATCATTTCGGCGAGCGCCTGGGCATAGGCGCCGTACGGGCCCTTGCCTTCCGGAGCGACCGTGCCCGGGGCAGCGTTGAAGGCGACCAGCATGTTCGGATCGGGATCGACCAGTGCGAGGCCGCCGGCCAGCGGCTGGTTCGACTTGGCGAAGGAATTGGGCCGTGCCGCGTCGAGCACGACGATATTGACCTTGGTGGGCAGCGCGGCAAGCGGCTTGGTGAGGTCGGAAACCCGCACCGCGGCCATCGGTACATCGGCGGCATTGGATATCTGGGCATCGACGGGCACGAAATAGTTCTCGCCCCCGAATTGCAGTCCCTGCCCGGCCAGATAGACGAACACCACCGCGTCGGGACCGGCGGCCGTCACCTTGGCGAGGAAATCGCGATAGGCGCCACGCAGCGATTCCTGGTCGACATCGCGCGCGCCGACCACGTCGAACCCGGCGGCCTGCAATGTCTGGGCAATCAGGCCTGCGTCGTTGGCCGGCGTCGCCAGCGCGCCGGCCGGATAGGCGGCGTTGCCGATGACGAAGGCAAGGCGCTTTTGGCTTTGCGCCAGCGCCCCGGCCGTCGACGCAAACGCGAAAATGGAGAGGGCAAGGAAGAAGGCAAGGAATTTCGAGACCGTCCGCATTACGATCATCCGTCAGGTGAGAGTGCCGATGCTTCCGCCCAAGAGCCCGGACTAGGCCGGTGCAAAAAGGCGGCTTTGCGGCGTCAATCCGGCGGATTGCCCGGTCTCAACCAAACGTGATCATTGTCCGACTCAGCCGCGCCTTCTCCTGGGCTTTTCCAGCAGAGCGACGGCTTCGACATGGGGCGACCACAGGAACTGGTCGATCGGCGTTACGCTTTTCAGTTGATAGCCGCCATCGATGAGGATGCGCAGGTCGCGCGCCAGTGTCACCGGGTTGCAGGACACCGCGGCAACCAAGGGAACATCCGAGCGGGCGATCTGCTTCGACTGGTCCTCGGCGCCCGCGCGCGGCGGATCGAAGACAAGCCCGTCAAAGGCGTTCAACTCCTTGAACGTCAGCGGCCGGCGGAACAGGTCGCGGCGTTCGCCCGTCACCCGCTTCAGGCCGGTTGCGAAGCGTGATCCCTTGTCCAGCGCTGAAAGTGCCGCCGCATCGCCCTCCACGGCATGCACTTCCGACTTCGCGGCCAACCGCAAGGCAAAGCTACCGCAACCGGCGAAAAGATCAGCGACCTTCTTGGCGCGCTTCAGATGTCCCCCGACGATGTCGGCCATGGTCTGTTCGGCGACCTCGGTCGCCTGCAGGAAGGCACCCGGCGGCACGGCGACAGCGACGCTGCCGAACATGACCACAGGCTTCCTCGGCTCGATGACAATCTCATCGTCGATGGACAGTCTGGCAAAGCCTTGCGCAAGGACAAAATTGGAGGCGATGCGGCGCTGGTGTTCGCCGAGTTTGCCGGATTCATGTACCGCGACATCAAGGCCCGAACCCGTCACAGTGACCGCCATCCGGAACGATTTGGTGGTGGCGCATATCAGGTCGGCGAGCGCCCGCAACCGGTCGAGTGCGGCAACGATCTCGGGCAGCGAGATCGGGCATTCGGATATGGAGATGATTTCCGGCGATAGATGGCGGTTGAAGCCAAGCAACATACCCTTATCGCCGCGCCGGGCGGCAAGCACGACACGGCGGCGCGTGTGCGGTGCGCAGGCGACCAGCGGATCAATGTCGCAATCGAAGCCCTTCAGGGCGTGCACCACCTTGTCGCGTTTCCACTGGCGATAGGCTTCGGCCTCGAAATGCTGGAGGGCACAGCCGCCACATTCGGTGAAATGGCGGCAGGCGGGTTCGATGCGCAGCGGCGAGGCCTCCAGCACGGCCATCAACGTGGCGCGGTCCCTTTCGCGCGCGGCGGTGACGGTCTCGCCCGGCAGCGTGAAGGGGATGAACAGATCGCCGCTTTCAGTCTCGGCAATGCCATCGCCTTGGGCGCCCAGCTTTTTGATGGTGAAGCGCGTACTCATCGATCCTTGATCCCACCGAGCAGGAATTCACGATTGCCGTCGCCGCCATCGATCGGCGACAGATGCAAACCGAGCGAGCGCCAGCCTGGAACGGCGTCCAGCCAATCCTGCAGCAGGCCGGCGACACGGGCGGCATCGAAGGGATCTTTCAGCAGACCGCCCTTGCCGATCGCCTCGCGACCCGCCTCGAATTGCGGCTTGACCAGAAAGACCGCTGCAGCCCCAGGTTCTGCAAGGGCGAGCGCCGGCGGCAGCGCCAGTTTGAGCGAGATGAAGCTGACGTCGGAAACGATGAAATCCGGAACACGGCCGGCAAGATCGGCGATGGTGAGATCGCGTGCATTCAGCCCCTCGACGACCGTCACGCGCGGATCCTTGCCGACATCGGGGTGCATCTGGCCGTGTCCGACATCGATTGCCGTGACATGGGACGCACCACGTTCGAGCAGCACCTGAGTAAACCCACCGGTCGAGGCTCCAATGTCGAGCGCTTCGCGGCCGGCTGGGTCGAGACTAAAATGGTCAAGCCCGCCGATCAGCTTCAGCGCCGCGCGCGAGACATAGCCCTGTGCCGGATCGTCGATGGCAACAAGGCATTGCGGCGAAACGTTCTGACCGGGCTTGCGGGCAATGGCGCCGTCAACCGTCACGGTGCCACGCTCGACCGCGTCGCGGGCACGCGAGCGACTGGCAAACAGGCCGCGCTGGACGAGCAAATCGTCGAGCCGCTGGCGTGTGCTGGCTGGCAAAGGCAAGTTCATCGGCCTTCATGGCGAAAGCCGGCAGTGAAGGCAAGGACATTGGGGCGGAACATGGAAACAGCGGCGAACGGACCGAACCGCACAACCGCTTGCGCGCATCGCAGCGGGTCCGGCAAGATAGTGGTCAAGGGAGAGCCCTCTATCGTCAAAACCCGGGGGAGAGAGAATGCTGACGGGAACCTGCCACTGTGGTGCAACCCACTGGACCCTGGAGGGCGATCCTGGGCCGATCACAGCCTGCAACTGCACGCTTTGCCGGCGCTATGGCACGCTCTGGGCCTATGATTATGTTGACGAACGCATCCGTGTTGCAGGCCCGACGGGCAGTTATACGCGCGCCGGAAAGGACACGCCGTCGCTCGAAATCCTGTTCTGCCCGACCTGCGCTTGCGTGCTGGCCTGGCGCGGCCTGCGCGCCGGTGCCTCCGGTCGCATACGCATCGCCGTCAATGTACGGCTGGCGCCGCCGGAGGCCGTCGCCGATCTGCCGATCGACCATTTCGATGGCCTCGAGACATACGACGACCTGCCGCGCGACGGCCGTTGCGTGCGCGATATGTGGTTCTAGAAAATGGTGCGGGACACCTGGCGCTCGACGGCGGGAGACAGACCGTCATGCCGATCCCCTGAAGCTTGCTCATTTGGATGCTCAGACGCAACCGCTGACGCAGGCACGGGATCGGGCAGGACCACAAGCTGCGGCACCTGCTTGTAGGAAAAGCCGCCCCTGATATCGCCCATCTTGCTGGCGACGATGCCCACCGCCGCCTTTTCGAGATTGCGGTCAAAGCGTGTTTCGGCGGCGGCCGGTGCCGCGATGGCGGCTGAAAGCGCCACGCCATACAGAAGCGTTCTCATTGTTATTGTCTCCCTGCCTGAACACGATCTAGCAGGGCGCCGTTGAAAAACGGCCAAGAGACACGGTAAGCAAAGCGCCAAACGGCAGCGTAAACAATGCGTTAAGAAATCAAGCCGGCAAACTGATTCAAGCGCTTGAGATTTTGATTCAGGCGCGTTGAGCGCGTGTGCTGTGCCCGAGCGCGACGAAGACCGTGCGCACGATGCCGGCGGCATCGAGACCGGCATCGGCGTACATCTTTTCCGGCTTGGCGTGGTCGGCGAAGATATCGGGCAGCACCAGCGGGCGTACCTTCAGGCCGCTTTCCAGCAGTCCTTCATGAGCAAGGAACTGCAGCACGTGGCTGGCGAAGCCGCCAATGGCGCCCTCCTCCACCGTCACCAGAACCTCGTGCGAGCGGGCCAGCCGCCGGATCAGATCCTCGTCGAGCGGCTTGGCGAAGCGTGCATCGGCGACGGTGGTCGAAAGCCCGGCCGCGCCGAGTTCCTCGGCAGCGATCAGGCAATCCTGCAGCCGTGTGCCGAAGGACAGCAGCGCCACCTTGCTGCCTTCCCGGACGATGCGGCCCTTGCCGATGTCGAGGACCGAGCCGCGCTCCGGCATGTCGACGCCGACGCCGTTGCCGCGCGGGTAGCGGAAGGCGATCGGGCCGTCATCATAGCTTGCCGCGGTGCGCACCATGTGGCGCAGTTCCGCCTCGTCGGCTGCGGCCATCACGACAAAGCCCGGCAGGCTTGCCAAGAAAGTGGTGTCGAAGGCGCCGCAATGGGTGGCGCCATCGGCGCCGACGAAACCGGCGCGATCAATTGGGAAGCGCACCGGCAGTTTCTGGATCGCGACGTCGTGCACGACCTGATCGTAGGCGCGCTGCAGGAAAGTCGAATAGATCGCCGCGAACGGCTTGTAGCCTTCGGTCGCGAGGCCAGCGGCGAAGGTCACCGCATGCTGTTCGGCGATGCCGACATCGAAGGTCCGAGATGGGAACACTTCGCCGAACAGGTCAAGCCCGGTGCCGTTCGGCATGGCGGCGGTGACGGCGACGATACGGTCGTCCTCGCGGGCCTCCTGGATCAGGCTTTCGGCGAACAGCTTTGTGTAGGCCGGCGCGTTGGCCGGCGCCTTGGCCTGCGCGCCGGTGATGACGTCGAACTTGTTGACGCCGTGATATTTGTCGGCGGCGGCTTCCGCCGGCGCATAGCCCTTGCCCTTCTGGGTGACGACATGGATCAGCACCGGGCCTTCACCATTGTCGCGGACGTTCTTCAGAACCGGGATCAGATGTTCGAGATTGTGACCGTCGATCGGGCCGATGTGATAGAAGCCGAGTTCCTCGAACAAAGTGCCGCCGGTGACATAGCCGCGCGCATGCTCGACCGCCCTAGTGATCGCCCGATCGGCACGCTTGCCGAGGTAAGACGTCAGCTTCTTGCCGAAGTCGCGCAGGCCGGCATAGGCCTTGCCGGAGGCCAGGCGCGCCAGATAGGCACTCATGGCGCCGGTCGGCGGCGCGATCGACATGTCGTTGTCGTTGAGGATGACGATGAGCCGGGCATCGAGCGCGCCGGCATTGTTCATCGCCTCATAGGCCATGCCGGCCGACATGGCGCCGTCGCCGATGACGGCAATGACATTATTGCGGCCACCGGAGAGGTCGCGGGCGGCGGCCATGCCGAGGCCGGCCGAGATCGACGTCGAGGAATGGGCCGCACCGAACGGATCGTATTCGCTCTCCGCACGGCGGGTGAAGCCGGACAGGCCGCCTTCCTGGCGCAGCGTGCGGATGCGGTCGCGGCGGCCGGTCAGGATCTTGTGCGGATAAGCCTGGTGGCCGACATCCCAGATCAGCCGGTCGTCCGGCGTGTTGAAGACATAGTGCAGCGCCACCGTCAGCTCGACCACACCAAGGCCGGCGCCGAGATGACCGCCGGTGCGGGACACCGCATCGACCAGTTCGAGCCGCAGCTCGGACGCCAGTTGCGGCAATGCGCTTTCGTCAAGCGCGCGCAAATCCGCCGGGATGCGGACCTTGTCGAGAAGCGGCGTATGCGGCGTTGCGTTCACGGGTCTCAGGCTTTCTGTTCAACGGCGGGATAGGCCGCCGGCCTGCGAAAGTAAATGCGTGTCAGTGACGCGGGCCTGCTCCCGAAAGGACAGCGCGTCGAAACAGCTTATGCCCGCGCTTTCAAGTCCTTGTTTTCATGCCTATCGTGGTCCCGAAACCGGGCCGCTTTTGGGCGATATTCCTTAGTTTTCCGGCAGCGGGATGAACTCTTCCTCATCTCCGGGAACGATATCGAAGCGGCCCGTCTTCCATTCCTGCTTGGCCTGTTCGATGCGTTCCTTCGACGAGGAAACGAAATTCCACCAGATGTAGCGCTGCGAGCCGAGCGAGGCACCGCCGAACAGCATGAAATGCGCGCCGGTATCCGAGGATACGACGATCTCGTCACCGGGCCGGAACACCAGCAGCCGTTCGGCCGGAAAGACGTCGCCGGAAATCGCGACCTCACCTTCCAGCGTATAGATGGCGCGCTCTTCCGCATCGGCCGGGATCTTCACGCTGGCGCCCGGCGCCAGTCTGAGATCGGCATAGAGCGTCTCGGTATCGGCCCGCACCGGGGAGCGCAGCCCCTGGAAGTCACCGATGACGACACGGCCGCGGACGCCTTCGGCGTCGATCTCGGGCAGCCGCAACGCGGCCGTGTTCTCGAACAACGGCGCCACTTCCTCCTTGCCGTCCGGCAAGGCCAGCCATGTCTGCAGGCCGGAGATCGACATCGGCGCACCACGCAATTCCTCGGGCGTACGCTCGGAGTGGACGATGCCGCGGCCGGCGGTCATCAAATTCACATCGCCGGGCTGGATGACCATTTCGGTGCCCAGCGAATCGCGATGCCGGATCTTGCCGTCGAACAGATAGGTCACCGTCGACAGGCCGATATGGGGATGCGGGCGGACATCCATCGCCTGGCCGCCGCGCAGGATCGCCGGGCCCATGCGGTCGAAGAAGATGAACGGCCCGACCAGCCGCCTCTTGGCGGTCGGCAAGGCGCGGCGCACCTGAAAACCGCCAATGTCCTTGGCGTTCGGGATGACCATCAGCTCGATCTGGTCGCTGGCAAAGGCATCGCCTGCTTCAGGGTCTTTCCCGGGGAAGAAGCTCATGAACTCTCCTTGTCAACGCTCAGTGGCCGCTTTGGCCGCGTCAGGCAAAGCGGATCGCCGCCTTTGCCTTCAGCTTGGCCGCCACCTCTTCGCGATTGCGGGGATGCTGATGGGTTTCGAGCGAATCGAGAAGTTCGCGCGCGGATGCCGCGATGGCTTCGACCGCGTGGTCGAACGCGTGCTGGTTCTGCTTCGACGGCCGCGTCGTTCCGCTCAGCTTGCGGACGAACTGAAGGGCCGCGTCGCGCACTTCGTCACTGGTTGCCGGTGGATCAAAATTGAACAGGGTCTTGATGTTTCTGCACATCGCTTCCGTATCTCCTCTTGTCCTGGAGCCGTTTCAATCGGGACGAGCTTAATCCTCAACCAAGATCGTGTCCAAAAGCGGTAAGGCTGTTCGTGCCTCAGTCCGCGTCGAGCGGCTCGGTGCCGACCGGCTTGCCGTCGCGCGACAGCCTGATCTTTTCGACCTTGTCCTCGGCGGCCTTCAGCAGCCGGTCGCAATGCGCCTTCAGCGCCTCGCCGCGCTCATAGATCCGGATCGACTGGTCGAGCGGCACGTCGCCACGCTCCAGATCATCGACGATCTTCTCCAGCGCGTCGAGTGCCTGCTCGAAGCTCATCGCCTTGACGTCTTCGTTGGTCTCAGCAGCCATCGTTCATCCTTTCATCAGTCGGCCGACATGGGCGGCGACCGAAAATGCCAGTCCCTGCAGATCGTAGCCGCCCTCGAGCAGGCTGACGAGCCGGTTGCCGCTGTGGCGGGCGGCGCGTTGCATCAGCTGGCCGGTCGCCCAGTCGAAATCATCCTCGGTCAGATTGATCTCGGCCAGCGGGTCGCGATGGTGCGCGTCGAAGCCGGCCGAAATGATGATCAGATCGGGCGCGAAATTGTCGAGCGCCGGCAGCACGCGCGACAGGAAGGCATCGCGAAACACCTCGCTGCCGGTCTGCGGCGCCAAAGGCGCGTTGACGATGTTGCCGGCGCCGGTCTCGCTCTTCGCGCCGGTGCCAGGATAAAGCGGCATCTGGTGCGTCGAGCAATAGAGCACCGACGGATCGTCCCAGAAAATATCCTGCGTGCCGTTACCGTGGTGGACGTCCCAATCGACGACGGCAACACGCTCGACGCCATGCTTCTTCTGCGCATAGCGCGCGGCGATCGCCGCCGTGTTGAAGAAGCAGAAGCCCATCGCCGTGTTCTTTTCGGCATGGTGGCCGGGCGGCCGCGCGGCAACGAAGACATTGTCGGCACGGCCGGTAAAGACATCGTCGACAGCGGCGTTGGCGGCACCGATCGCGGTGATCACTGCCTGCCAGCTTTTCGGGCTGGCGGTGGTGTCGGCATCGACGCGGGCAAGGCCCTCTTCGGGAATGGCGGCGCGGATGCGCGCGACGAAATCGGCGGGATGGGCGTAGAGGATCGTGGCCTCGTCGCCCTCCGGCGCCTTGACGCGGTCAAGTGCGGCGAAGGCCTCGTCATCGAGCACGCGCTCAATGGCGCGCAAGCGATCCGGCCGCTCGGGATGGCCGGGCGGCGTGATGTGCTCAAGAAAGATCGGGTGGGTGTAAAGACGGGTTGTCATGCCCCCTATCTAGTGCCCCGGCGCCACGATGGCCATGCGTTGCCGCTTGATGGCTGGGGAAAATCATGCCTGCGTCCATTGGCGTCGCTGCGGGGATTGGCGCTGCCGGCGCTTCGGCGTAAGGTCGCGGCCACTGCCTGGTGCCCGCGCAAGCGGGAGAATCGGGAACACGGTTGAATTCCGTGGCGTGCCCAACGCTGTGAGGGGGACCGCGCCGGTAAATGCCACTGTCGATGACGGGAAGGCACCGGACGCGGGTTGATCCCAAGCCAGAAGACCGGCCTGGCAGGCATCGTCATCCGCATGGTCAGGCGGAGGACATGGATTGCAATCGCAAGGGGACAAGCGATGCCGGAAACCATGACCGCTCCTATGGGCGACGGATTTGACCAGATGGCGCGCGACGCGGTCTACCGCGCCATGTTCACTCGGCGCGACGTGCGCAGCCATTTCCTGCCCACTGCACTCGACGACGAGGTGCTGGCGCGCTTGCTGCTTGCCGCCCATCACGCACCGTCTGTCGGCTTCATGCAGCCGTGGAATTTCATCGTCATTCGCGATGCCGCGCGACGGGCGGAGGTACGTGACCTGTTCCTGGCCGCCCGCGAGCAGGAATTGCCCGCGATCGAGGCCGAAAGACAGGCGCTCTACCGCAAACTCAAGCTGGAAGGCATCTGCGAAAGCGCGCTCAACATCTGCATCACTTGCGACCGCCAGCGCTCACTGGGCTCACCGCTGGGACGCTGGCACAATCCGGAGATGGATCTCTACAGCACGGTCTGTGCGGTGCAGAATTTCTGGCTGGCGGCGCGCGCCGAAGGCGTCGGCGTTGGTTGGGTCAGCATCATCGAGCCGCAAGCGCTGAAGAGCCTGCTGGCCATTCCCGAGCACGTGACGCCGATCGCCTATCTCTGCGTCGGTCGCGTTTCCGAGTTCGCGCCGAAACCGGACCTCGAGACGCATGGCTGGGGCAGGCGGCTGCCGCTGCCTGAACTGATCATGAGCGAGACGTTTTGCGGGCAAGGCGAGGCGCGGCTCAAGTCAGCGGTGGCGGACCTCAACACCGCTGTTATTGCGCCGGCGCAGCCCGCCGATCAGCGTGTCGCGCCGGCCGTGCCCCAGCGCGAGCCGCCAAAGGAGGCCAGTGCCTTGTCCTTGAGTTCCCTGAACTTCGACGACGCCTCGGCCAGCCGGGCGTCCCAGGCCGGATCGGGCACCTGGCCGGCGATGGTCTTGAAATAGACCTGCATCAGGCAAGCGATGGCGAAAGGTTCGATGAAAGCCGCCTTGAAGGCCCAGGCGAAGACGATGGCGAGCACGAAGGCCCAGCCGGCGAGCTGCCCTGGCATCATGAACAGAATGGCGGCGGCCGGAGCCAGCATCAGCAGAAAGATGACGAACGACACCCCCCACATGATGACCGCCAGCCAGACGGCGTTCTTGACCATGGTCTTGCCGTTCTGGGCATAGAGCACGACGCCTTGCCGCGCYGTCTCGAAGGGCGAGGACGAATTGATGCGGATGTTGTAGCCGAGGATGATCTCGTCGACATAGGTCAGCGACAGACGGATCACCGTGTTGATGAAAGAGACAAGGCCGCTCAGGCCTGGAATGGGCAGGAAAGCGGCGATGCCGCCGAGCAGGCCGGTGATGGCGCGGATAGCGCCCTTGACCAGTTGGTCGACGACGAAAAGGATGTTGGCCTCGGCAAAACGCTCGGTGACGACCTGCTTTGCGTAGGCGATCTGGTTCTGGCCGTCGGGAACATCCCGGCCGTCGATCAGATGGACCATGACGGCGATATGGCCGGCCTTGACGACGTAGAGGATGTATTCGCGGATCCAGTAGACGGCGATCGAGACGATGCCGAAACCGACCACGCCACCCCACAGGGCAAAGGACATTGGGCCGTCGGGATCGGTGGAGATATGGCCGACGCCGTAGCCGACAGAGGCGCCGGTGCCGGTCGCCATGATGTAAGCCAGGGTGATGCCGAAATAGACGATCATGCGAAAGACAATGAACGGCCAGGTCCTGATCATGATGGACACCGACCGGCCGATCTCGAAATCCCACATGGCTCCGAATCTCCCCTCAGAGATGGCTGCGGAGGATGCGCTCTGCCTGAAGATTGTCAATCGGGGCGGTGGCCAGCGAGGCGCCCAACGGGGGATTTGGGTCTGTTATGAAGCTGGTTTTCTGAGCAGGCCTTCAAGCAGCTGCTTGAACGCCGCCACCACCATCTTCGATGTCGCTTCGGGATCGTTCGAATTGGCGATCCGCTGCGCCGCCTGGCTGCTGGCGCCGTTGATCAGCCGTGCGGCGGTCTCGGGGTCGACGCTGCGGACGACCACCCCTTCCCCCTGCAGCGCGGTCAGATGATCGGTCATTGAGCCGACGCAGGCATTGGCATTGGACCATTGCGCCGGATCGCCCAGCACGGCCGGGCCATCGCGGAACATGATGCGCTGGATTTCCGGCTCCAGCGCCATCTCGATATAGGTCGTACATTCGTCGACGAAGTGTTGCCAGCGAGTCGGCGCTTTCGAGGCGACCTCATTCACCCTGGCCGCCATCTCGCCGTCGATTTCGGCGATAACCGCCTCCAGAAGCCCCTTCTTGTCGCCAAAATGATGATAGAGCGCGCCGCGCGTCAGTCCGGCGGATGCGGTGAAATCATCCATCGAGGCCTCGGCATAGCCTGTCGTGCCGAAGGCCTGGCGGGCCGCGGCGATCAGCTTGGCGCGCGTCTCTGCGATCATCTCCTTGCGGGGTCTGTGCATTCTGTCTGGCCTTATCCACATACGTTCCGTATGCCAATTGACATACGTCGCGTATGGCTTATCTAACCCTCATACGCTCCGTATGTAATTGTCAGATCGCCCTTTGTCGAGGAACCCATGCAAAACCCCTATGCTGCAATCTTTCGTGCTCCGGGAGCCAAGGGCTTCGCGATCGCCGGCTTCATCGCGCGCCTGCCGATCGCCATGGCGCCGATCGGCATTGTGGCCATGCTGTCGCAGACGCGCGGCGAATACTGGTTGGCCGGCGCGGTCTCGGCGACATTCGCTCTCGGCAACGCATTCGTTTCGCCGCAGACGTCGAGGCTGGTGGATCGCCTTGGACAGACGCGGGTTGCGGTCCCCACCACCCTCATCACATTTATCGCCTTTGCGGTGCTGATTGTTGCGGCCAATCAGGATTGGCCGGTATGGACGCTGTTCGTGTCGGCGCTGGCGGCAGCCGCCATGCCCAGCATGCCGGCAATGGTTCGCGCGCGCTGGACCGAGCTTTTTCGCGGACGTCCGCAAATGAACACTGCATTCGCCTTCGAGTCGGTCGCGGACGAACTGGTCTATATTCTCGGCGCATCACTTTCGGTGGGCCTCAGCGCCGCACTGTTTCCGGAAGCCGGCGTCCTGGCAAGCACGCTGTTTCTTGCCGTTGGCTGGGCCGCGTTCATCCTGCAGCGTTCGAGCGAACCACAAGTGCGGCCGGTTGGTCATGGCTCCGCCGGCTCGGCAATCCGTCTGCGGCCGGTGCAGATCATCACCTTCGCCATAATCTTCGTTGGCGCGACCTTCGCGACGACGGAGGTCAGCACGATAGCGCTTACCAAGGAACTCGGGCGGCCCGGTGCCGCCAGCCTCGTCATCGGCGTCTATGCAGTGGGATCGTTCGCGCTCGGCATTGTGGTCGGCGCGCTCAACCTGAAGGCGCCGCTGCAGCGGCAACTCGCCATTGCCGTCGCCGTCCTGGCGCTCAGCACATTGCTGCCGCTCACCGCCGGCTCAGTGCCGCTGCTGGCCCTGACCGTGTTCCTCAGCGGCGTGGCGATCTCGCCGACCTTCATTACGGCGTTCGGCCTGATCGAGCGGCATGTGCCGGAAGCGATGCTGACCGAGGGCATCACCTGGGTGACAACAGGGATCGGTATCGGCATGGCGCTGGGCGCGTTCGTCGCCGGCGCGGTGGTGGATGCGTTTGGCGCCCAGAGCGGATTCTGGGTCTCCGTTGCATCAGGCACGATTGCGTTGGCCACAGTGCTGCTTGGCCAGCGCAGTCTGGCCACCCGCGAATGCCACCTGGATGGGTGTGAGGCTGCCGCCGTTCCCGCGGAATAGCGCGCTCGGCCTTGGTGGGCCGGGCCGTCCTATGTGGCGGGACCTGAAATCCAGCGCGGTCGTGCCAGCGCAAAAAGCATTGTTGGCGCGCCGTGCAGCATCACCTCCTGCTCGAAGGCGAAGCCGCATTTCTCCAGCACCCGCCTTGATGCCGGATTGGCGGCACGGGCAAGGCCAATGACCCGGTCGGCACGGAGAGGGCCGAACGCGGCCTGCAGCGCCGCGGTGACCAGTTCCGTGGCATAGCCATGGCCCCAGCTCTGGGGATGAAGATGGTAGGACAGGTTCAGGCCGTCAAAGTCAGCCGATACGGTGACACCGCCGAAGCCGACCAGCTTGCCATCGGCTTCGACCGCCCAGCGGCCAAAGCCATGCTTGTCCCAATGGCCGATGTCGCGCGCCAGCCTGGCGGCGCTCTGCTGAGGCGTGTCCGCAACCGGATCGGGGCGATGGGCGACAAGTTGATAGCGCGAGAAGAGGTCGATCAGGAAATCCAGATCAGCCTGCGCCGGGCGGCGCAGCAAAAGCCGCTCGCTGCGCTGGCTCAGAGGCAATGACGCGTTCATGCCATCATCTCCCGGCAAAGGGATCGGTTACCCCTTCACAGGATCTCGGTCTTGGCGATGTGGATGCCAAAGCCTTCGAGACCGACATAGTGGCGCTCGCGTGAGGCAATCAGGTTGATCGAGGAAATGCCGAGATCCTTCAGGATCTGCGCGCCGAGGCCGATCTCGCGCCATTCGTTCTCGCGGCGGCGGGCCTCTTCGTGATCCTCGCGATCGCCGCTCAGCGGGCGCTTGCGCTGCTGATGCGCGACACCGACCGAGCCTTCTCTGAGATAGACGATGACGCCGCGCTTGCGCTCGCCCATCGTTTTCATGATGGCGTCGAGCCGATGGCTGGTGCCGAAGACGTCGGTCACCACATCCTCGGAATGCAGCCGCACCGGCACGTCCTCGCCATCGCGGATATCGCCGAAGACGATAGCGACGTGATGCATGGTGTCCCAGGGAAGCGTGTAGGTGAAGACCTGAGCCTTGCCGCCAAGCGTGTCGATATCGGAGCAGGCGACGCGCTCGACCAGCGTTTCCTTGCGCTGACGGTAAGCGATGAGGTCGGCGACCGAAACCTGCTTCAGACCATGCTCCTCGGCGAAAGCCTGCACCTGCGGCCCCCGCTTGACGGTGCCGTCGTCATTGACCAGTTCGGAAATGACGCCGATCAGCGGCAGGCCGGCGAGCTTGCAGAGATCGACCGCGGCTTCAGTATGGCCCGAACGCATCAGCACGCCGCCTTCGCGCGCGATCAGCGGAAAGATGTGGCCGGGGCGGACAAAATCGGAAGCGCCGACATTGCCATTGGCAAGGTTGCGCACGGTCAGCGTGCGGTCGTCGGCCGAAATGCCAGTCGTCGTGCCATGTTTGAAATCGACGCTGACGGTGAATGCGGTGGTGTGGGCGGAATCGTTGTCGGCGACCATCGGCTGCAGGTTGAGCCGCTTGGCTTCCTCACGCGGCATCGGCGTACAGACGATGCCCGAGGTGTTGCGGATGATGAAGGCCATCTTTTCCGGCGTGCAGTGAACAGCGGCGACGATCAGGTCGCCCTCGTTCTCGCGCCCGTCATCGTCCATGACGACGACGATCTCGCCGCGCTCGAAAGCGCGGATGGCTTCGACGATCTTCTTCTGGTCGTAAGGCATGGACGCTCGCTTTGCTCGCAGGGCAGTAGGGGAATAGGGCAGTAAGGCAGCAGGGGAAAGCAAAAATTTGGCTGTCTGAGCGCTGGGCGTAGCATACTGCCCTACTGCCCTACTGCCTTACTCCCCCACTCACCTCCCGGTCTGTCCCCGATGCCGCAGATAGTGATCGGCAATGGCGCAGGCAACCATGGCTTCACCAATCGGTACGGCGCGGATGCCGACGCAGGGATCGTGGCGGCCCTTGGTCATCACCTCGACGTCATTGCCGTCCTTGTCGATCGACTTGCGCGGCGTCAGGATCGACGAGGTCGGCTTGACGGCGAAGCGCGCGATGATCGCTTGGCCGGTCGAGATGCCGCCAAGGATGCCGCCGGCATTGTTGGAGAGAAACACCGGCTTGCCGTCATTGCCCATACGCATCTCGTCGGCATTCTGTTCGCCGGTGATGCGCGCGGCCTCGAAACCATTGCCGATCTCGACGCCCTTGACGGCGTTGATCGACATCAGGCCCGACGCGATGTCCTGGTCGAGCTTGGCATAGATCGGCGCGCCGAGGCCTGGCGGAACACCGTCGGCGACAATCTCGATCACCGCACCGACCGAGGAGCCGGCCTTGCGGATGCCATCGAGGTATTTGGTGAAGACGGGAACGGAAGCGGGATCGGGCGTGAAGAACGGGTTCTCGGCATCACCGATGAAATTCCAGTTCCAGTTGGCGCGGTCGATCGACTTTTCGCCCATCGACACCAGCGCGCCGCGCACCACCATGCCCGGCACCACCTTGCGGGCGAGCGCGCCTGCCGCCACCCGCGCCGCTGTTTCGCGAGCCGAGGAGCGGCCACCGCCGCGATAGTCGCGTATGCCGTATTTGACATCGTAGGTGTAGTCGGCATGGCCCGGCCGGAACTGGCGAGCGATCTCGCCATAGTCCTTCGAACGCTGGTCGACATTTTCGATCAGCATCGAGACCGGCGTGCCGGTGGTGATCATCGTCTCGCCGTCCTCGTCGAGCACGAAGCCCGACAGCACTTTCACCTCGTCCGGCTCGCGGCGCTGGGTGACGAAACGCGACTGGCCCGGCCGGCGCTTGTCGAGTTCAGCCTGGATCTCGTCGCGCGTGAAGCGGATGCCGGGCGGACAGCCGTCGACCACGCAGCCCAGTGCTGCGCCATGGCTTTCGCCCCAGGTGGTGACGCGGAAAAGATGGCCGAACGTGTTGTGAGACATGGAAAAGTGCCCTGCCCGGCAGCCGAGCCGGTTGAAGCCTGCCTTCTATTGGCGTTTTTTGCAGTGGTCAAACTGTCATCCCCGCCGTTTAAGTTTTGACACATTCGGCTGGTTTCTGCTTTCTTCCATCCGCCGTTGAGGATCCGCCGCCACAGTGCCGGCGCAATGACCAAAGAGGACGATCATGCGTACCCTGATTGGCACTGTTGTCGCCACGCTGCTTTATGCCACCGCTGCTTTCGCCGGCCAGACCGAAGGCCTGATCAAGAAGGTCGACAAGGACGCGCTGACCCTGACGCTGGACGACGGCAAATCCTACAAGCTGAATGCCGAGACCGATCTCGACGCGCTGAAGCCGGGCATGGACATCGTCATCGCTTACGACGTGACCAATGGCGAGAACGTCATCACTGACATGCAGTTGCCGGACGGCGACACGAACTAAAGCTTCCGACCCAAGTTGGATGCGTGCCGTCGGTTCGACATTCCGCCGAGCCGGCCCAAACGTGTCTTACGCGATTGCGGCGGCAAACTGCCGCGTCATTTCCTCGGCCATTTTAGACCGCCTAAAGCCATTCCAGGCTCTTGCCTTCAAGCTTGAGCACGCGATCCTGCGGTATCTCCAGGTTCGCGGCCTCGTCTTCGGCCATATCAAGCACGAAGCGGAACAGCGTGCGCATGACGCCACCGTGCGTCACACAGACCGTCTTGCGGTCCATCTCGTCGAAGCAGGGCTTCACCCGTTCGAGCAGCATCTGGTAGCTTTCCGCCCCGTCGCCGGGCGGCTGGAAGTTCCATTTGTCCAGCGCGCGGGACCGGCTTGCTCCAGGTGACTGCGTCTCGAGTTCGGCAAAGGTAAAACTCTGCCAGTCACCGAAATTGACTTCAATGAGGCGTGCATCGGTTCGATAGGCGAGCGGATCGAGTTTCATCGCGGAGCGGATGCGTTCCATCGTTTCGCGCGTTCGCCGCATCGGGCTGGCGGCGAAATCGAAATCGTGGGGATCGCCGACAAGTTCGGCCAGCCGATGCCCGTTCCCGGTCGCCTGTTCGCGGCCTAGCACATTGAGATCGGTGTCGGCCTGGCCCTGAAGCCGGAACTCGGCGTTCCACGCGGTCTGGCCGTGGCGCACGATATAAACCAGCGGGTACATCAGGTCTTCCGGAGGTCGGGCCTGGGCCTGGGCGGAGGATAGGCGGAGGGAGTTAGTCCTTGACCGTCGAAATATCAGGCGCGTCGACCGCCTTCATGCCGACCACGTGGTAGCCGGAATCGACATGATGCACTTCGCCGGTGACGCCACGCGACAGGTCGGACAGGAAATAGACGCCGGAATCGCCGACCTCTTCCTGGGTGACCGTCCGCTTCAGCGGCGAATTGTATTCGTTCCACTTCAGGATGTAGCGGAAGTCGCCGATGCCGGATGCGGCCAGCGTCTTGATCGGGCCGGCGGAGATGGCGTTGACGCGGATCTTCTTGGCGCCGAGATCGACGGCGAGGTAGCGCACGCTGGCCTCGAGCGCGGCCTTGGCGACACCCATGACGTTGTAATGCGGCATCACCTTCTCGGCACCGTAATAGGTCAGCGTCAGAAGTGAACCGCCATCGGTCATCAGCGCCTCGGCGCGCTTGGCAATGGTGGTGAAGGAATAGACCGAAATGTCCATGGTGCGCAGGAAGTTGTCGCGCGTGGTCTCGACATAGCGGCCGGTCAGCTCATCCTTGTCGGAAAAAGCGATGGCATGGACGAGGAAATCGAGCTTGCCACCCCAATGCCTGGCGACATTGGCGAAAACCTCGTCGAGGGTCGCCGGATCAGTGACGTCGCAATGGCCGGCGACAAAGGCGCCAAGTTCCGCCGCCAGCGGCTCGACGCGCTTCTTGAACGCCTCGCCCTGATAGGTCAACGCGATCTCGGCGCCATGATCAACACAGGCCTTGGCTATGCCATAGGCAATCGACCTGTTGTTCGCGACGCCAAGAATCAGGCCGCGCTTGCCGGCCATCAGGCCCTGTCCACCCGCCATGTGAGCGCTCTCCGCAAGGTTTCTGGTTTGTGGAGTGCCTATCGCACAGGCACACAGCCCCTTCAAGCGCTCAAACCGGACAGTTCGGGGGACAAAAGCGCTGGATCAGCCTTTTTGGCTACGCAGCAGGGCCTCGAGTGCAGAATCCCCGCCCTCCGGCAGCATGATGCGCACATGGACGTAGAGATCGCCATGGCCGCCGGCTTTCTCCGGCAAGCCCCTGCCCTTGAGCCGCAGGACCTTGTCCGAGCTCGACCAGGCGGGCACATTGACCGCAAGCCTGCCGGTTGGCGTCTCGACCGGCACCTTGGCGCCCAGCACCGCATCCGCCAGCGACACCGGCAGATCGGCATGCAGGTCGCGGCCTTCGACGCGGTAGCGCGAATGCCGGCGGATATGGATCTTGACCAGCGCGTCACCGGGCTGGCCAGGGCCCTGCTCGCCCTGCCCCTTCAGCCGGATGGTCTGGCCATCCTCGACAAAGGCCGGCAGTTTGACCGCCACCTTGCGACCATCGGGGAACATCGCCGTCACCTTTTCGGCGGTCGCGGCTTCCTCGATGGTGACGTCGAGCGTGACGTTCAGATCGGCCGCCGTCGCCGGCTGACGACGGTCGCCAGCGCCGGCGCCGCGCGCGCCGGAAAAGGCGTCGCCGAAAATCTGGCTGAAAATATCGCTGTTGCCGTCGAACGGATCACCGCCCGGGCGCCCAGACCTGAATTCGAATCGCGAACCACCGGCCCCTTGCTGGCGGCGAAACCCGCCGAACGGATCGCCGCCACCGGCGGCGCCTTCAAATCCCTGGAAGCGCGGTTTTCCGTCGGCGTCGATCTCGCCGCGATCGAAGGCGGCACGGTTCTTCTCGTCGCCAACGATCTCATAGGCCTGGTTGGCCTGGGCAAAACGGTCCTTCGCCTTGGGATCATCCGGATTCTGGTCCGGATGATGTTTCTTGGCGAGTTTCCGATACGCCGATTTTATGTCCTTGGCCGATGCGTTCTTTGCAACGCCCAGGACCTCATACGGGTCGCGCATGCTTCCTGCCCTGGAAATGAGTTGAGTCCATACTTGCCCTCTATATGCGCTCGCATAGGAAGAAATTCCAGTAGCGGGTCACCATATCGGAAGCGGAAAATCAGAGCCTGATCCGAAAGTCGGCGGCTGAGGATCGGTGAGGGATTTTTGTCGATCCGGAAGGAGCCGATCGCAGCCGATATCGCGATATCGGCAAGATTGGCGACGCACCGGGCGACGAAAAGACCCGCCGAGCCGACCCGATCTTTCGAGTCCGGCTCAGAGCGCTTTGAAGCCCTGCATGCGCCAGCCGCCGGCACTGGCGAGGCACAGTTCGCCCTCGAACATGGCAACGCCATCAAAGCTCTCGCGCGAGGCCTTGAAGCGGCGGCAGGTCTGGCCCCTGTCCTTCAATTCCGCCAGCTCGGTGATCGAGCCGCGTGAGCCGGTGCCGGTATTCGCCCACGGCACGGCCTGGCCGCCGAGTTGCTCGATGTCGGCGGAGGACACTGCATTGCCGATCGTCGTCTGGTCGGAATCACGATCCGAATCGGTCGACGCGGCCGAAGCCTGCGTGCTGCTGGTCAGGATCGAGCGGTCCACTTCGGCCTTTTCCAGGCTGAAGCCACCTGCGCCACAGCCAACAAGCGGCAGGGCGATTGACACGATCGCCGCTTTCGCGCTGGCCGAAGCGATAACGCCCCATTGCCTGCTGTCAAAAGCTTGCGCGATACGCGACAATCGGCAACCTCCCTGATCTCGTGACAATTTGAGAAAAACTATGAGTGACACAGAGTTAACAACCAGTGACTTTACCGAAGCGGCCGAGCCGTTTCGCCTTTTTGCCGCCTGGCTGGACGATGCCACCAAGAGCGAGATCAACGACGCCAATGGTGTCGCACTTGCGACCGTCGATGCCGAAGGCATGCCGGATGTGCGGATGGTGCTGCTCAAGGGGTTCGATGAGGGTGGCTTTGTTTTCTACACGAATTTCGAGAGCGCGAAGGGCCAGGAGATTCTTGGCAGCATGAAGGCGGCGATGTGTTTCCACTGGAAATCGCTGCGCCGGCAGGTGCGCATTCGCGGTCCGGTGGAGATCGTCAGCGAGGCCGATGCCGACAGCTATTATGCGACGCGCCCGCGCGGCAGCCGCATCGGCGCCTGGGCGTCGAAGCAGTCGCGGCCGCTGGAGAGCCGCTTCGCGCTCGAGAAGGCAGTCGCCGAATACACAGCCCGTTACGCCATCGGCGAGATTCCGCGGCCAAAGCACTGGTCAGGCTTCCGCATCGTGCCGAAGGTGATCGAGTTCTGGCATGACAGGCCGTTCCGACTGCACGACCGGATGGTCTTTTCCCGCAATGCCAAGGGCGGTTGGGACAAGACGCGGCTTTATCCCTGAAAGGTCTCAGCTCTTCTTTCTGGTCATAAACGCAGTGAGCGCCGCGCGAGCCTCATCCGACTTCAGCCGCTCGCGGAAATGCTCGCTTTCCTCGCCGATGCGGGCGACGAGGTCATCGCGCGAGCCGCGCATCAAATCACGCGCGATCTTCAGCGCCTGCGGCGGCTTGGCGGCGATCTGGCCGGCGGCCGCCAGCACCGAGGCTTCAAGTGCACCCTCTTCGACCACTTCATAGATCAAGCCAGCGGCCTTCGCGCGCTCGGCGGAAAAACCCTCGCCAAGACCGAGCAGTGCGAAGGCGCCTTGCTGGCCCAGGATGCGCGGCGCCAGCAGGCTTGAGCCCGCCTCGGGCACCAGGCCGAGGTCGACAAAAGGCGTCCTGAACAGGGTGCGCGGCGTGGCGAAGGTCAGGTCGCAATGCAGGTTGAGCGTGGTGCCGATGCCGACCGCGATGCCGTCGACGCCGGAGACGATGGGTTTTTCGACCCTGGCCAGCGCCATCAGAAAATCCCAGACTTCCGTGCCGCCATCGCCGCCGGTGGCCACGACCATGAAATCGGCAAGGTCATTGCCGGAAGAGAAAGCGCCGGGCACGCCGAAGAAGACATGGACGCGGATCGCCGGATCGGCGTCACCTTCGGCAAGAGCCGTCGACATCTTTGCGTACATGGCGCGGGTCAGCGCGTTCTTCTTGTCCGGGCGGTTCATGCGGATGATCTGGATCGCGCCCTGGCGCTCGACGAGGATGTGGTCTGTCACGGTCTTTTTTCCCTGGTGAGCGCTTTGAGAATTCAGGCTGATATCAGCGTCTTGCCGGCGGCAACGAGGCTCTCTGCGCCATCGACAACACGCCCTTTCAAGGCACTCGCCTCGCCGAGCAGGTTTTCCGCGAAGAAGCGGCAAAGGGCGATGCGGCCTTGGTCGGCAAGACCGCCGCGCGCCAGATAGGCGCCGCCGGCGGCAAGCGAGATCAGCCGCAGATACGGCGTCGCGCCCGCCAGCGCCTCTTCCACCCGGCCGTCGGCCGACAGTTTTTGCAGAAAGCGCGTCGTTTGTGTCAGATCGCCGAGTGCAGCATCGAGCGCATCGGCGGTGCGACCGAAACCTTGCAGGTTGGAGGTCCGCACGGCGTTGGCGACAGTGGCCAATTCGCCGATGAAGCCATGCACATGCTCGCCGCCGCCAAGCGGCAGTTTGCGGGTGACCAGATCGATCGCCTGGATGCCATTGGTGCCCTCGTAGATCGGCGCGATGCGCGCGTCGCGGTAGAAGGCTGCCGCCCCCGTTTCCTCGATGAAGCCCATGCCGCCATGCACCTGGACGCCGAGCGAGGCGACGTCGACGCCGACATCGGTCGAGAACGCCTTGGCCAGCGGTGTCAAAAGATTGGCACGGTCGCGCCAATGCGCAGCCTCGTCACCGTCCGAGACCCGCGCCATGTCGATGGCGTGGGCACAGGAATAGCTGATCGCCCGCGCGATCTGCGTCAGCGCCTTCATGGTCAGGAGATTGCGCTGTACGTCGGGGTGATGGACGATCGGCGCCATGCCGGCGCCGGCGTAATCCGCCGCTTTGCCCTGGCGGCGGTCGTTGGCATAGGCGATTGCCTTCTGGGTGGCGGCTTCCGCGACCGCGACACCCTGCATGCCGACGCAAAGCCGCGCATTGTTCATCATAGTGAACATGCAGGCGAGGCCCTTGTTCTCCTCGCCGATCAGCCAGCCAATGGCGCCCGGCTTGGTGCCCTGGAACCCGTCACCATAGATCATGGTGCAGGTCGGCGAGGCATGGATGCCGAGCTTGTGTTCAAGGCCCGAACAGAAGACGTCGTTGCGCAACCCTAGCGATCCATCGTCGCCGACCAGGAATTTCGGCACCAGGAACAGCGAGATGCCGCGCGTGCCGGCAGGCGCATCCGGCAGCCGCGCCAGCACCAGATGGATGATGTTGTCGGTAAAATCGTGCTCGCCATAGGTGATGAATATCTTCTGGCCGAAGATGCGGTAGGTGCCGTCGCCGGCCGGTTCGGCGCGGGCGCGCAAGGCGGCGAGATCGGAGCCGGCCTGCGGTTCGGTCAGGTTCATCGTGCCCATCCACTCGCCGGACACGAGCTTGGCAAGGTACTTCGCCTTGAGCTCTTCGGAAGCATGCTTGTCCAGCGCTTCGACAGCGCCCATGGTCAGCGTCGGGCCGATGCCAAAGGCCATGGCGGCGGAGTTCCACATTTCGAGCGCGGCGACGCCGAGCATGGTCGGCAGCGCCTGGCCGCCATACTCTTCCGGTCCGGAGAGCGCGTTCCAGCCGCCATCGATCCAGCGGCGATAGAGGTCCTTCCAGCCCGGCGGCGTGGTGACGGCAGCGTCTTTCAGCACCGCACCGCGTTCGTCGCCAATCTTGTAGAGCGGCGCCACCTCCTCGGTGGCGAACCGGCCGGCCTCGCCAAGGACGGCATCGACCAGATCCTCGCCAAGATCGCCAAACGCGCCGGCATCCAGGGCCGGCTTCATGCCCGCCACATGCTTGAGCGTGAACGCAATATCCTCGACCGGTGCCCGATACATGCCGCTTTCCTCCTCAGCTTCCGCCTGCCGACCCTATGGCTGACGGAGCCGCAAAACCATCCGCCTTTGGGCGCTCTCCCATCTTCTTTTTACGTAAACGTCAAATTTTGTCACGTGGATTTTGCAATCGCGCCGGCCTGTATTAAATTCGATGGACGCCGCATCAAGTCGAACGTCGACAGCCAGAACCAGCCGACCGGAACCAGCCCATGCTCGCCAGACCCGACGCCTATCGCTGCATCGAATGCGGCTTGCCCTATCGCGCAACGGGGTTCTGGTACCATGAGGGCAAATTGGAGCACGGTGCGGCCTACTGGTCGGATCGCGGCATTTTGTGCTCGCCACAATGTTCGCTCGCCCATCATCGCAAGCGCGCCGCCGAGGGCACGCTGCAGCAAGAGCCCGCGCCCGACCCGTTCGGATTTCCGCCGGTCGGCCGGCGCTAACTTCGCCGCGCCTCAGCCTCGGGAAGCACTTTCTTAACCATACCGGCTCACCATCGGTGTTTAATCAACGGGGACCCCCTGTTTGAAAACGCCGGCGCATCCTCTTCGCCGCTCAGCGATCGCTCTTGCGGCGATGGTGGCGCTGATATCAGCGGCAAAGGCCTCGGACTTTTCCGAGCCGTGGAAGAGTGCCGACCGGGCTCTGGTGGTCGACGCTTACGAGTATAATTCCATCGACTGGGCGCAGCTTGCCACCGACAAGCGCATCGCCGGTTTCATCAACAAGGCGTCGGACGGCATGCCGCCGCCCTATTTCTGTTTCGGCAACGACACCGAGGTGAAGCTCTGCAAGGCGCTGTGGAAACGCCACGCGGTGACGCGCGAACTGTTCCAGACGCGCAGGGTTGTGGCCAAGGCGCTCGGCATGAAATGGGGCGCCTATCACCTCGCCCGCCCCGGCAACCCGGTCGAGCAGGCCAACAACTTCCTCGATTTCGCCGACCCCGCGCCGGACGATCTCATGGCGCTCGATATCGAAGGCATCGATCCCTCGCAGTGGATGTCGCTCGACGATGCCGAGGAGTTCGTGCGCCAGGTGCATCGGCGCATGGGACGCTTCCCGGTGCTCTACACCAACGGCAAGACCGCGCAGTACATCGCCGACAACCGCTATAAATACCGGCTCCTGTCACGGCTGCCGCTTTGGTACGCACGCTACAAGCCTGACATCGACGTGCATTTTCCGATGGGCAACTGGCAGGGCTACGCGCTCTGGCAATTCTCGGCGCAGGCCAATTGCGGCCGCTTCCGCTGCCCTTACAGGGTTGCCGGCACGCCTAACGATATCGACGTCAACGTCGCACCGACTGATGCCGTCACGCTGCGCCAGCAATGGCCCTTTGGCGGGCTGATCGACGTGCCATCAGACTATCTTGCCAGCGTGCCGGTACCGCTCTCGCGCGAAGCGGCGCTCGCCGGCAAGGCCACCCTCATCTATGCCGATGTGGCAACACCACCGACCGTCGAGGAAATGGTCGCGGTGCTCGGTTCGCGCTGGTCCAAATTCAGCGACGGATTCCGCATGCCGGTCGTGAAGACGGTGCCACGGCGGCCGAGCTTCGGCATCGTCCAATATGTCGCCTGGAAGCGGACTGAACAGCGGTCACCCGAGCAACTCGATGCCGCCTTTGCCGCAGCCGACCCGCTCAGCACCGCTTCGACAACGCTCGACCGCGATCAGCGCTGATATCGGCGGAGGCAGACGTCCCCAGCCGCATTCAGCCGACTTACCCAGGCCACGCGCTCGATCCTGCCGACCCTCGCCGTGGCCTTGCCGGTGCTGGCGTGCAAGCCGAAGAAAGATCAGCATTGTACGATCGCGGTGTCAGCGCCACAACACCCATAGAAGCACAAGACAGCAATCAGCGGTCGTCTTGCAAGTTACAGGGCCTTAACGGCTCTGCGCCAAAGTGTTTCTATGAAACTTCCTTTTTTTGGCCGCAAACCATCATCGTCAGCAAAGACACCTCCGTCTCCGCCAGCAGGTGACGGAAATGGCGAAGCTGGGCATCGCGCCGTGCTCGGTCATCTGCGCAGAACCGAAGGTGAGCAGCCTCTTGCGCGTCCACAACTCGTCGGGCGTTTGCTGTTCGACATGATCTGCAAAATGATCGCCAATGATCGCGGCGTGCGCATGGAAGATCTCCTTGCGATCCTCGCCTCGACCGGCGGTTTCTCATGCCTCGTGGCCGCATTGAGCGAGGTCGGCCGGAACCCGCTAACCGGCAACAGCCTGACGATAGTGACCGGGAAAGACCAACATCGCTACTTCTTCGGTGATCTCCCCAACCGTTATCTGATTGAAAGCGAATTCGCATTGCTGAGTCTGGCCTTGGGCGCGGCGCAGGCCTGTGGTGGCACTGTCTCGTTGGACATGGTGCATCAAGCCATGCGCCACGTCGCGGGCACGGTAGGCGGTGAGAGTTTCGGGCAGCCGCAGCTTCCCGCGGAACATCGCCCCGGCGATCTCCCATTCAACTACGTCAAATTCCTGTGGCCAAGAGTTCTCGAAGCGCTAAAGCTCTATGAAGTGTCGCCAACGCAGGCGCCGATCGCGCTCGGCTTTGCACTTCAGCGTGCGATCGAGGCAGGCAAGGATGCCATCGATCCGACGTTGGCGGCGCGAATCGCGATCGAGTGCGCCGTTCCTATGGCCAAGGTCGATCCGAAGCGAATTGTCTAAGGACCGCGTCCCGAAGGGTTCATGATGATGGCCTCGAACTCGTTGCGCTCGATCAGCATGATTCAGGCGCCGGTCTTCTCGCGCGCCACGGCCTGCCAGCCGATGTCGCGGCGGCAGAATCCATCCGGCCAGTCGATCCGGTCGAGCGCCGCATAGGCCCGCGCCTGCGCCTCGCCGACCGTGGCACCGGTCGCGGTCACATTGAGGACGCGGCCGCCATTGGCGACCAGTGCACCGCCATTGATGGCGGTTCCGGCATGGAATATCTGGACGCCGTCGCCCGCCGCGCCTTCGACGCCACGGATGACGGAGCCTTTTTCCGGCGTGCCGGGATAGCCCCTCGCCGCCATCACCACGGTGAGTGCCGCTTCATCGCGCCAGCGTATGGACGTGTGCGCGAGCTGGCCGTCCACGGCGGCGTTGAGCAGCACCAGCAGATCGTCCTTCAGCCGCATCATCAGCACCTGGCACTCAGGATCGCCGAAACGCGTATTGTATTCGATCAGCTTGGGACCCTTGTCCGTGATCATCAGCCCAGCGAAGAGAATACCGGCAAAGGGCGCGCCGAGCTCCGCCATGCCGCGCATCGTCGGCTCGATGATTTCGCGCATGGTGCGCTCGGTCATTTCCGGCGTCATCACCGGGGCCGGCGAATAGGCGCCCATGCCGCCGGTGTTGGGGCCGACATCGCCGTCGCCGACGCGCTTGTGGTCCTGCGCCGTGCCGAAGGGCAGTGCCGTGGTGCCGTCGCAGAGACAGAAAAAACTCGCCTCCTCGCCGGTCATGAATTCCTCGACCACCACTTCCGCGCCGGCGGCGCCGAAGGAGCCCTCAAAACAGGCATCGAGTGCTGCCCGCGCCTCGTCCAGCGTCATTGCGACGGTGACGCCCTTGCCGGCGGCGAGCCCGTCGGCCTTGATGACGATCGGCGCGCCCGTCTTTTCGACATAGGCTTTCGCCGAGGCCAGATCGCCGAAACGTCCGTAGGCGGCGGTCGGGATGTTGTATCGGGCGCAGAGGTCCTTGGTGAAACCCTTCGACCCCTCCAGGCGCGCGGCGGCCTTGGAAGGCCCGAAGACGCGGATGTTTTCGGCGCGCAGATCGTCGGCAATGCCGGCGACGAGCGGCCCTTCCGGACCGACCACGACGAGATCGATTTTTTTCTCCCGGCAGAAAGCGGCGACGGCGGCATGGTCGGTGATATCAAGCTTCACCAGTTCGGCCTCGCTGCCGATGCCCGGATTGCCGGGAGCCGCGTAGAGCTTGGTCAGCAGCGGCGAAGCGGCAATCTTCCAGGCCAGCGCATGTTCGCGGCCGCCGGAGCCTAGAAGAAGAACGTTCATGGCCACCTCTTGATGCTATCCCTTGGAGCAACCCGCTATTGCTCTACAGGCGACGGGTCAAGGCATCAGGGTGTTTTGATCCGATTTGCGCACGGGAACGTTATCCCAGCCGAATATGGGCGCCGAATTCCGGCGCCCATATTCTGGCCCGCTTCAGCCCTGGAAAACGACCGGGAACCAGTCCTCGCGCAATTTCTGACCCGGCTGCATGCCGTGGCCTTGATAGGGCGGCGATGTACGGCCGGGCCGCTCGACATAATGGGCATCGTCGCCGACCCAGCGCAGCGAAAGCGCCCGGCGCCGTGCCGCAGTCGGGTTGCCGCGCGCGCCATGCGCGGTGCGGAAGTCGAACAGGATGGCGTCACCCGGCTCCATCTCCCATTCGAGAACCTTCATCGACGGGTCCTTGTCGGGATCCGGCACCGGCAGATAGTCGCCTTCGCCGGCGTAGAAATTGCTGTCGTCGAGCCAGCGCACCGGCAGGATCATCTTGTCCCATTTGTGCGAGCCGGCGATCAGGCGCAGCGTCGCCTCCTTCACCGGGTCGATGGGGATCCAGAAGCTGACCGTCTGCTGGCCATCGACGAAATAATAGGGAATGTCCTGATGCCAGGGCGTCGGTTTCTGCGTGCCGGGTTCCTTGACCAACACGTGATCGTGGAAGAACTGCGCGGTCCGCGACTGCATCACCGCCGCCGCGATTTGCGCCGCCGGCGATTTCCGCACCACCTCGACGAATTCGGGAATGCGCTCCCAATTGCAGTAGTCGTCGAAGAAACTGCCGCGCCCATTGGCGATGTCCGATGCCGTGGCACTGCGGTTCTGCATGTTGCGCTCGATGCCGGCGGCGATCGTGTCGACCCAGCCTTTGAAGGCGCCGCGGATGCAAACCGCGCCGTCACGCTGGTAGTCGGCAATCGTGTCCGCGTCGATCACGGGGGCGTCGGCAGTGTGGGTGGCAGCTTGGGAAGCCATGGTGTTCTCCTCTTGGAATGAACCGACTATCGCAATCCTCTCTCATTCAGTAAAATAATAACTTTCCATCTGATATATAGAGTAGGCCTATGAACGTCACCCTCACGCAATTGCGCTATCTCGTCGCCGTGGCGCGCCATGGCAGCGTCACCGGCGCGGCAAAGATGCTGAACGTCTCACAGCCTTCAATTTCGGTGGCGATTGACGCGGTCGAAAAGAATTTCGGCCAGAAGCTGTTCGTCCGCCAGCGGGGAAGCGGCGTGTCGCCGACATCGTTCGGTCGCGCTTTCGTGGCCAAGGCGAGACAGGTTCTCACCGAAACGGACGAACTCGTCGGCCTGGGTTCGAGCAAATCGGCTGTCGGCGGCGAACTGGTGCTGGGGTGCTTCGAGGATCTGGCGCCATTCTTCGCACCGGCGCTGCTCCGCGCCTTTTCCGAACGCTATCCCGCGGTGAAAGTCGTCGTTCGCGACGAGACGTTCGAGACGCTTGGGCGGCGGCTTGGCGATGCGGCAATAGATCTCGGCCTCACCTATGATCTCAGCTTGCCGACACATTTCGCGCGCATCCTGCTGCACGAACTTCGCCCGCATGCGCTGTTGCCGGCAAGCCATGCGCTGGCGGACCAACCATCGGTCAGCCTGGCGGACCTCGCCGCCTATCCGCTGATCACGACGGATCAGCCGCACAGCTGGCAGCACATGCTCGACCTGTTCCGCAGCCGCGGCCTCTCGCCGGTCGCCGACAGGGCGACAAGTTCGTTCGAACTTCAGCGCAGCATGGTGGCGAACGGTTTTGGCGTCGCGGTCAGCTACACCCGCCCGCATGGCGACCGCAGCTATGACGGCCTGCCCCTGATCTGCAAGCCATTGTCGGACCCGCTGCCGATGCAACGGATCATCCTCACCTACGACACGCATCAGCGCGTGTCGAACGCGGCACTGGCATTCGTCGAGACGGCGAAAGACTGGTTTTCCAAGCGCGACATCTTCACCGCGTGACGGGTTGACGGTCACCGCTCATCCGCTTGCCGCTTGACGGTTTCCGCGGCTGCTGCCACTCCATGGGCATGGAACCGATCCAGTCGAAAGCCGCCCAGGGCCGTGTTGCCGATGCGCCGAACGGCCATTGGGTCTACCGCGTGCTGCCACGCTCGATCTGGCCCTATGCGCAGCTTGCGCGATGGGACAGGCCGATCGGCTGGCAATTGCTTTTGTGGCCATGCTGGTGGTCGGCCGCACTCGCCGCGAGCGCCTATCCGCGCCCCGGCGACCCGCTGCTCTCGCTGCTGCCGGCGCCATGGTATCTCGTGCTGTTCCTGGTCGGCGCCATCGCCATGCGCGGCGCCGGCTGCACCTACAACGACATCGTCGACGAGGGCATCGACAACCAGGTCGAACGCACCCGCTCACGGCCGCTGCCGTCAGGCCAGACCACGCGCCGGCGGGCCTGGCTGTTTCTTGTGCTGCAAGCCCTGGTCGGCCTTGCCGTGCTCCTGCAGTTCAACAGCTTCGCCATTCTGCTCGGCATCTGCTCGCTGGCGATCGTCGCCATCTATCCATTCATGAAGCGGATAACCAACTGGCCGCAATTGTTTCTCGGCCTTGCCTTTTCCTGGGGCGCGCTGATGGGATGGGCGGTCGAGTTCGGCGATCTCGATGGCCCCGCCGTGATGCTCTACATCGGCTCGATCCTGTGGGTGATCGGCTACGACACGATCTATGCGCATCAGGATAAGGAAGATGACGCCATTGTCGGCGTGCGCTCTACGGCACGGCTGTTCGGCGACAACACCAAAGCGTGGCTGGCCGGGCTTTATGGCGGCACGCTGATCTGCTTCGCCATCGCCTTCGCGTCGGCGCAGGCGCCGGTGGTGGCGCTCGCCGGACTGATCGCCGCCGGCGCCCATATGGCCCGGCAGATCGCGGTTCTGGATATCAACGATCCCGACCAATGCCTGCGGCTGTTCCGGTCGAACAACCAGGTCGGCTGGCTGATCTTCCTTGGCCTGCTTGGCGGCGCATTGTGGGTGGCGCTGAAGCCGCTGGTCTAGCGGCCCTTTTTCCACGCCCTGGCCCTTCGCAGGCTCAGGGCGTTCGAAGCTCGAAAAGCCAAGCAATTGGCTTTTCGTTCGCTACGCGAACAGTTTCTCACTCCCTTGAAATGATCTCCTGGCCGTCGATGACCAGCCTGAGACCGAGGTTGCCGGCCCTGCGGCGGGCGAGGAAGCGAGGACGGCGTGTGTTGGAAACACGGCCCTTGCGGCGATCCTGCGGCGGCAGCGTCTTGATGGCGGCGCCAAGCGATTCTTCCAGGGTGCGGGCAACGCCGTCCGATTCAATGAGGAGCATCGGCAGACGGTAGGCATCGGCCCAGGCGCGCCAGTCGGCGGCGACGTCTTCGAGATCGTCTGCCACCAGCAACGGCACCGACAGCATCGGATCGTTGTGCAGGAGTTCCAGGGTCACCGTGACATTGCCATCCGGATCCTCCATTGCGCGGGCGGCAACGCCGCGGAACGCATTGGCAGGCAGTGCGATGATCGCCGGCACGCCGCTCATCTCGAGCAGGCGACGGATCACGGCGCCGCGGTGGTCGATGGTGAACGTCACGTCGCCATAGTCGTCGCGCGTGGCGTAGCTAACCACCTGCGGCAGGCGGAATGGGTCGAGGCGCATGTTGCGTCCCGCCCAGACTGGCTTCAGTCCAGTGTTCATAGAGTGCCTTCCTGTCTGTCTCCTGAGAGCCGGTGTCCGGTTCTCTCCGGGCCAGTTTTCCCGGCCTCGTTATGGGGAAACAGTAGCGCGGGCTCCTTACCGCCGCGCTTAAGAAAGTCGGTTAAATTTTGCTGATCTCAGGGATGGTTATCGGAATGCCACCGACCACAAGATGTTGAAAGGATCAGATAACCTTACCGGGATTCATGATGCCGGCCGGATCGAAGGCCGCTTTTACCCTGCGCATCAGATCGATGGCCATTGGCGGCGCGGTGGCGATCAGTTCGTCGCGCTTCAACTGGCCGATACCGTGCTCGGCCGAGATCGATCCATGGAAGGACCGCACGACATCGTGCACGGCCTTGTTCATGGGATGATAGAGGGCGAGAAACGCCTCGTCGTCGCCGTCGACGGGCCGCGAGATGTTATAATGGAGATTGCCATCGCCCATATGGCCGAAGCAGACCACGCGGGCGCCGGGGCAGACCCCTTCCACCACGCCGGCCGCCTTGTCGATGAACTCCGGGATCGCGGCTGTCGGCACCGAGATGTCGTGCTTGATCGAAGCGCCCTCGGGCTTCTGGCACTCGGGCAGCGTCTCGCGGAAATTCCAGAAAGCGTCGCCCTGGGCAAGGCTTGCCGAGACTACTGCGTCGCTGATGATACCTTGCTCGAGCGCTTCGCCCAGAATCTCCTCGATCAGCGCCCTGCCGTCTTCCTCGGAACGTCCTGAAGAGACCTGCATCAGCACATACCATGGCCAATCATCGGCCAGCGGCCGCGTGATGCCTTGGCCATGCTTCAGCGTGAAGTCGTAAGGCCTTTTACCGATCAGCTCGAAAGCGGTGAGCGAGGCGCCGGCCCGGTCCATCGCCAAGGTAAAGAGCGACAGCGCCGCCTTGGGCGACGACATGCCGGCAAAAGCGACCTCCCTGCCCTTCGGCCTCGGGAAGAGCTTCAAGACAGCGGCGGTGATGATGCCGAGCGTGCCTTCGGCACCGACGAACAGATTCTTCAAATCGTAGCCGGTGTTGTCCTTCTTCAGCTTGCGCAGATCGTCGAACACCTCGCCGGTCGGCAGCACCACTTCGACGCCGAGGCAGAGTTCGCGCGCATTGCCATAGGCAAGCACGCCGGTGCCGCCGGCATTGGAAGAAAGGTTGCCGCCGATCTGGCAGGAGCCTTGCGCGGCGAGCGTCAGCGGAAACAGCCGGTCGGCGGCATCAGCCGCCTCCTGCAGCGTCTGCAGGATGACGCCGGCCTCGACCGTCACCGTGTTGGACAGGACATCGATCTCGCGAATACGGTTCAGCCGCGACAAGGACAGGATGACCTCGCGGCCGGATCTGTCCGGCACCTGGGCGCCGACCAGACCGGTGTTGCCGCTTTGCGGCACGATGGGCGTTCCGGTCTCGGTCGCCAGCCGCATGATCCGGCTGACCTCGTCGACACTGCCCGGCCGCAGCACCAGCGATGTCGCGCCGTGCCAGAGTCCGCGCCGTTCGATGAGATAAGGCGCGATGTCCTGCTGGTCGCGCAGCGCGTATTTTTCCCCGACGATCGCCGCGAAACGGTCGATCAGAGCGGGGTCGAGTGTCTTTGGAATTTCGGTCATGTGGGAAAACTACGGTGTGGGCTCAGTGTTGTCACGAGGGGCGGCGGCACGCGAGAGCCGGTCGTTGATGGCCTCGCCAAGCCCATCGAAGGGAATTTTCTCGACCGCGATGGTGCGCGCGCCGCTGCCATCGAGATCCTGCATATAGGCGAAAAGATTGCTCGCGGCTTCGCGCAGATCGCCAGATACCGACAAATTGCGAAAGGCAGCCGCATGGTGCCAGCCTTCAGCCCGCTGGCCGCCGAAGCCGAGCAACGCTTCGTCCTTGCCAACCGTACCGGCATTGAGCCGCATCGCGGCACCTGGCGCATAGTGCGAGGCAAGCATGCCCGGCGCCTCGACCCCCGCCCCTCCGCCGCGCAACAGAGCCATGCCGATGGCCGCTTCGATCTCCTCGGCGGCAATGCCGCCGGGCCGGAGCAGGCGCAGTCCTTCGCCTTCGGCCTTGACGATGGTCGATTCCAGTCCGACCGGCGTCGCGCCGCCATCCACCACCAGCTTGATGCGGGCGCCGAGATCGGCCGCCACCGCTTGCGCCGTCGTCGCGCTGATCTTGCCGGATGAATTGGCGCTGGGTGCGGCAAGCGGACGGCCGAGTTTTGCTATGAGGTCGCCGCCAAAACCCCTCGGCATGCGCAAGGCGATCGTATCGAGCCCGGCGGTGACCAGCGGATGAATGCCGTTGCCTAACCGCTGCGGCAGCACCAGCGTCAGAGGACCCGGCCAGAAGGCCAGCGCCAGTTTCCTCGACAGCGGATCAAAGACAGCGATGCGCTCGGCCATGTCCATGTCGGCGACATGGGCGATCAGCGGGTTGAAGCGCGGCCGACCCTTGGCTTCGAAAATGCGCGCCACGCCGATGCCATTGGTGGCGTCGCCGGCAAGCCCGTAGACGGTTTCCGTCGGGATAGCGACGACATCGCCGTCCTGGAGCAGTGCCAGCGCCCGCTCCAACGCGTCGCCAACGGCAAGTATCTCAGCCACTCTCGTCACCTCGCAGATGGCGGCTGCGTAGTACGATGGCGGCTGTTGGGCAAGCCGGCTGTTCGGCAAGAGAGGGTCTTGGCGATTTATCAATTCCTAAAATGCTATGTTTCCGCGAAAGCCGGTATCAATTCCGGTCCGCTACCATCCGGGCTTGGGCAAAGGGGAGTGGTCATCGTGTCTGTGCGTATCTTGCTGGGGATCACCCTGGCGGCGTTGAGTGGCGGAGCTCAGGCCTCGTCCCTCATCTTTCCCGGCCCGCCGGCCGAGACGCCCTCCATCCTCATGCTGAAGGCAGCCGATATCAAGGCAAGCGATGTGTTGTCCGTCGTTGCGCTCGGTGAGCCGGACGTTACCTATGAGAAGGTGGCGGCAATCCCCAACGCGCCTGAGCCACGGCACGGTTTCATGCCAGGCCCGATGATCATTCGTGGCGGCGTCGTCGGCGGCGACTTCTCGACACCGACGCAAGGCAAGGCACCGGCCGCGGCCACCACCGCTGCTCCTGCTCCAGCCCAGGCGACCGCCTCGGCGGCTCCGGCGCCGGGCACACAGAAGAAGCCGGCCGCGCCGGCACCTGCACCGACAGCGCCCGTTCCCGGGGTCGGCAAGGTCAAGTAGCGGTCAGCGAACGGACGGACTGGCCAGATCGTTGACAGCTTGACGGCGCCCGGCGCACCATTGTCGCGCGAGCTCGTCCTGGCCTATCTGGCTGCTCAACTCTGCCGCCTGAATTTGGCCAAGCGATTCGGGCAAAGGCGATTCAGGCAAAGGGGCGGCTCTGGCAAACGGGTTTCGTCGTTCAAAGGGGGGTGATCATGAGAATATCCAAGACCGTTACCGTCGCCGGGCTTCTGCTGGCGTCGTTGCTGGGCGCCAGTGCTGCGCAAGCCGATGACATGCTGGGATCCTATGTCGCGCGCATTTCCGATCGCGATCATCAGGCGAGCGACGGCTATGCGCTGGACAGCGCCGCGCAGATGGTGCGGCAGGACCGCGCCAACTGGCACAAGTTCCATCGCCGCGACAGCGACGATGAGGCGGATGCCTGGTTCAGGACCAACGACCAGCGCGCCGATCTGCAGCGCATGCTGGAGCGTCCCGGCGCGATGAGTTCCTCGACCAAGCGCGCCATCGTCAATGGCGAACCGCTGATCCAGGTCGACGTCTACGAGGACAGCGTGCGCGTCAGCATCCTGGAGAACTGATCCCGTAAGGCTCCGGGAACAAAAAAGAGGGCGGCGCTGATGCGCCGCCCTCTTTTTTCGACAGAACCAGATTGAAATTCAGACTGCTTTTTCCTTGTCGTCGTCCTCTTCGGACTCGCCGTCTTCGGATTCTTCTTCGCCTTCAGCGTCATCGCCTTCAGCCTTTAGGGCATCATCGGCGTCGTCTTCGTCTTCGTCCTCATCTTCGCCGTCATCGCCCGAGAGCGTGGCGGCTTCAGCATCGTCTTCGTCGGACTCTTCACCGTCTTCGTCGTCGCCTTCTTCTTCGTCGCCGTCCTCGTCATCAGACTGATCGGCGGCTTCGACCGTAGCGGCGGCGGCATGATCGAGGGCGGTTTCGGAAGCGGTTTCAAGCGCCTCGACAGGAGCCGAGGTTTCTTCAGTCACTTCGATTTCGTGATCGGAATTCATGGAAGCCTCCGTTGGGTTGGGGAACATGTCCCTTTTGCCACGGAGAGATCATCGTCATATGACTGTAAGCCGGCTCGAACGGCCGGCTCGCAGATATTTTTCCTGGGCTCTCAACCGGCGATTTTTGCGAAATCCGCAACTTGACCAGTGGCCGCACGAATGCGGGCGAGCAGCGCCAGACGGTTGGCACGTACGGACAAGTCCTCATCATTCACGAGAACACCCTCAAAGAATGAATCAACTGGTTCGCGCAACACGCTAAGCGCCAGCATGGCAGCGGAAAAGTCTTCGTTATGAATCGCTTCGCCGGCTTGCTTCTCGGCCTGATTCACCGCCGCAAACAGCGTTTTCTCGGCATTCTCCTTGAATAGAGCCGGCTCAACGGTTTCGGCGACCGCCGTTTTCTTCTTCTCCTCTGCAGCCAGAATGTTGGCCGCACGCTTGGTCCCGGCGAGCAGGTTCTTGCCGTCCTCGGTATCGAGGAAGGAGCCCAGCGCTTCGACGCGGCGGACGATCTGCAGGAGGTCGTCGGACTGCGGCGTGATGACGGCATCGATCAGGTCGTGGCGCGCGCCCTGGTCGCGGAGGTAGACTTTGAGGCGGTCGTGGAAGAATGCAACGAGGTCGGCGATGAATGGCGACAGCGATGCATTGAGCTCCATCAGACGCTGGCCATCGAAAAACTCTCGCTCTTGATCGGCGGAGCCAAAAGTTTCTGCACTTGCGTTGGCCAGCCCGCCTTTCAACAAATTGGAGATCAAGCCAGCTTCGGACAACAGCTGGCTTGCCCCCTTGTAGTCGCGAATGCGGGAATCGAGCATCGCGACGACGCCACGGCTCTCAGCGCCATCGCCTTTTTGTTCGTATACGGCGAGAGCCGATGAGACCGCGGCCGCAATGGCAATGCCCAACGAAAGCTTGAGCTTGTTTTCCAGAACGATCCTCACCACACCCAGCGCGGCACGGCGCAGAGCATACGGGTCCTTCGACCCCGTCGGCTTTTCATCGATGGCCCAGAAGCCGACCAGCGTATCCAGCTTGTCGGCGAGCGCGACAGCGACCGACACGGGATCGCTCGGCACATAATCTGACGGGCCCTGCGGCTTGTAGTGTTCCTCAATGGCAGCGGCCACGGATGGGTGTTCGCCCTGGAGCAGCGCGTATTTGCGGCCCATGGTGCCTTGCAATTCGGGGAACTCGCCGACCACTTCGGTGGTGAGATCGGCTTTGGCGAGAACGGCTGCGCGAGCGGCGAGCGCCGGGTCAGCGCCGACGATCGGCGCCAGATCCTCCGCCAATCGCCTGATCCGCTCCACCCGCTCGCCCTGCGTGCCGAGCTTGGCATGGAAGGTCACATTGAGATGGTCGAGCCGGGCCACGCGCTGGTCGAGCGGCTTTTTCAGATCGAGCCCGAATTTTGCAGCCGATGCTTCGAGCTGGCCGAGATCGGGCAGATCACCCTGGTCCGTCGTCCAGAAATAGAGCGCGTCGGACAGGCGGGCGCGCACCACCTTGCCGTTGCCGTGCGCGATCTCCTTGCCGCCGTCCCTGGCTTCGATGTTGGCGGTGAGGATGAAGCGGTTGGACAACGCCTCGCCTTCACCCTGCGGGCGCGTGACAAAGCACTTCTGGTTGGCGCGGATGGTCAGCCGGATCACCTCGGCCGGAATGGCGAGGAATGCCTGCTCGAACTCGCCCATCAGCACGACAGGCCATTCGACCAGTCCGGACACCTCTTCCAACAAGCCTTCGTCCTCGACCAGGTCGAGCCCGTTGGCGAAAGCAAGATTGCGGGCGTCGGCGAGGATGATCTCCTTGCGGCGGTCGGCGTCGAGCACGACCTTGGCGGCCTCCAGCTTGCTCACATAATCGTCGAAGCGACGCACGGTGATTTCGCCCGGTGCGAGGAAGCGGTGGCCGTAGGTGATGTTGCCGGCGCGGATGCCGTCGATCTCGAAATCGACCACGACAGGCTCCTCGGTCTCCGGGCCGAAGGTGCACAGGATCGATTGCAGCGGCCGCACCCAGCGCAGCGAGCCCGGCTTGGCCGAGGCCGGCCCCCAGCGCATCGATTTCGGCCAGGGAAAATTGCGGATGATGCCAGGCACCAGTTCGGCGACGATCGCTTCGGCCGCCCTGCCCGGCTTCGAAATGTGGGCGACATAGAAGTCGCCCTTCTTCGGGTCGGAATGGACATGCGCCTCGGCGACAGAAGACAGGCCGGCCTTGCGCAGGAAGCCCTGTACCGCCTGCTCGGGCGCTGTCGTCGACGGCCCTTTGATCTCTTCGCTTATATCTTTGGAGCGTGCCGTGAGACCCCTGATATCGAGCGTCAGACGCCGCGGCGTCCAGTACTCGCGCGCCGCCTCGTAGGTCAGCCCTGCCTCGACCAGACCGTCGGTCAGCATCTTCCTCAGATCACCCGCCGCCTTGCGCTGCATGCGGGCGGGAATCTCTTCCGAGCGGAGTTCTAGAAGCAGGTCAGGCATTGGTTGAGGCTCACGCGACAATGGTGAGCGCGGCATAGCAACTCGGCTGGCCGCTGTCACCCTTTCCAGAAATTTTGACCGCCCTGTCGGGACGCGGCGACCCCACCCGTCCTTGGATCAAAGATTTCCATGAACCGAACGCAGCGCTGAAGCGACACACGCTCAGGCAGGGAACACTTGGCTGAACGATCATGAAAACGGCATCCAGACTTCTGCAGATCCTCGCGCTCAGCGCCTGCTTCACCGCTCAGGTCCACGGTGCCTTCTCGATGCCGGGTGTAAGACAGGCGCTGCGGACGATGGCAGGGCAGAACGGCCAGATCCTGTCGCCGATCAACGCTTCCCTCGAATTGATGAAAGGTGCCTGAAGCTCAGGCCGCCAATCCACCCGCCTGCGTCTTCAAAAACGCCTCGCCGCAGGCCTTCGCCAGATTGCGCACCCGCAGGATGTAGCTTTGCCGCTCGGTGACCGAGATCACGCCGCGCGCGTCAAGCAGATTGAAGACATGGCTGGCCTTGATGCACTGGTCATAGGCGGGGAAAACCATCTTGTGCATCGGCAGATTGTCGTTCGACGCCGGCGCGCCGGCATCGAGCAGCGCCTTGCACTCGGCCTCAGCGTCTTCGAAATGCCTGAGCAGCATCGCCGTGTTGGCATATTCGAAATTGTGGCGCGAATATTCCTGCTCGGCCTGCAGGAAGACGTCGCCATAGGTGACCTTTTCGGCACCTTCACGGCCGTTGAAGTTGAGGTCGTAGATGTTGTCGACACCTTGCACATACATGGCCAGCCGCTCCAGCCCGTAGGTCAGTTCGCCCGCCACCGGCGCGCATTCGATGCCGCATACCTGCTGGAAATAGGTGAACTGCGACACTTCCATGCCGTCGCACCAGCATTCCCAGCCAAGCCCCCAGGCGCCCAGCGTCGGGCTCTCCCAGTCGTCCTCGACAAAACGGATGTCATGCAGCAGCGGATCGACGCCGATCGCCTGGAGCGAGCCGAGATAGAGCTCCTGCAGGTTCGGCGGGTTCGGCTTCAGGATCACCTGATACTGGTAATAATGCTGCAACCGGTTCGGGTTCTCGCCATAGCGGCCATCCTTGGGACGGCGCGAGGGCTGGACGTAGGCGGCGTTCCAGCGCCGGGGGCCGAGCGCACGCAGCGTCGTTGCCGGGTGAAACGTGCCGGCGCCTACCTCCATGTCGTAGGGCTGGAGGATGACGCAACCATAGGCCGCCCAGTAATTGTGCAAGGTCAGGATCAGCCCCTGGAACGAGCGGCTGGGGTGCATATGGGCGGGAAGTTCAATCGTCACGGGTGGCCTCGACAGCAAAGGCTAGAGCCTGTCCTTTGAGCATGATCTTTCCGAAAACCGGTACCCACTTTTCGGGATCATGCTCTTGCGGCACGTCCTAGAGACACGGCGGCGAAGCGTCAAGCAAGGCGCGTGGGATGCTGCCGCCGTAAGGGTGCCGCGCAACGTTGAAGGTTTTGCCGGGAACTGGCCCATTGCCGACCTCGGGAGGCTGCGGTCTGCTTCGTCCCCTGCAGCCCACAGCAACGACGACAGGTCCAGTCATGTCCAATTCCATCATCGTCCGCCCGGTCACGCGACAGGATTTCGACCGATGGCTGCCGCTGTGGGACGGCTACAACGCATTTTATGGCCGCTCCGGCGAGACGGCGCTGGCGAGCGAGATCACCGCGATGACATGGTCGCGCTTCTTCGATGCCTATGAGCCGGTGCATGCGCTGGTTGCCGAAAGCGACGGCCAACTGCTCGGCCTCGTGCACTATCTCTTCCACCGCAGCACGACGGCGATCGCGCCGAATTGCTATTTGCAGGACCTTTTCACCAGGCAGGCGTCGCGGGGGAAAGGCATCGGCCGGGCGCTGATCGAAAGCGTCTATGAGCGCGCCCAGGCAGCCGGCTCCGGGCGAGTGTACTGGCTGACGCACGAGACCAATGACACGGCAATGAAGCTCTACGACAAGGTCGGCGAACGCTCCGGCTTCGTCGTCTATCGCAAATTATTTTGAGGACGGCGCGCCCTCCAAACGAAAACGGGGCTCCGAAAGAGCCCCGTCCGCATTCCAAACAAGCCGATTTCACCCCTTCGGGGCAGGCACCGGCTCGGGCTTGACCTTCGGGGTTTCCTGCGCCGTGTTGGACTCGATCGGCGGCAGGCCCTTCAATAGCTTCTGCTGCAAGGTGGCCAGCACATCGGGATCGGGCTTCAGGTCGCGGGCCTGGTTCCACTGGAAGGTCGCTTCCAGCTTGCGGCCGACGCGCCAGTAGGCGTCGCCGAGATGGTCGTTGAGAACCGGATCTTCCGGCTTCAGCGACACGGCGCGCTCCATCTCGCGCACGGAGTCATCGAACCTGCCCATGCGGAAATAGGCCCAACCCAGCGAATCGACGATGTAACCGTCGCTCGGCCTGAGATCGACGGCCTTCTGGATCATCGCCAGGCCTTCCTTGAGGTTCGTATTCATGTCGACCCAGGAATAGCCGAGATAGTTCAGCACCTGCGGCTGGTCTGGCTGCAGCTCCAGCGCCCGGCGGAAATTCGGCTCGGCCTTCGGCCATTCCTTCAGCCGCTCATAGGCGATGCCGCGCTGGTAGAAGATGTTCCAGTTGGCCGCGGTCGGCGTCTTCAGCACCTCGACGGCCTTGTCGTAGAGATTGGCGGCCGAACGGAAATCGTCCTTCGAGGAATAGACCCCGCCAAGCGCCAGATAGGCGCGCATGTCGTCGGGATGAGCCTCGACAAAGGCCTTCAGATGGGTGATCGCCTCATCATGGCGGTCGAGATCGGCAAGGTTGAGGCCAAGCTGCAGGTCCGAAAGCTCCTTCAGCGGCGAAGAATCAGGGATGCGTCGATAGAGCGCGATGGCGCCCTCGCCGTCCTTCAGCTGTTCGGCGACGGCGGCGAGTTGCACAAGAGCCGCATCGCTGTCAGGCCTGAGCGCCAGGGCATATTGCAGGTAAAGGCGGACGAACGGCTCGCCGCCGCCACGGTTGAGCGCGGTGGCGAGATCGAGCAGGATTTCGGAAGCACCGTCGGACGGACCGGAAACGAAGGGCGCGATCTTGTCGCCCTTGGCGATCCTGTCGCGCAGGGCGACGATTTCCAGTTTGCCCGGCGAAAACGTTTCGGCCTGGTCGAGCACCGAGATTGCCTTGGCCTTGTCGCCCTTGCGGGCCAGGAACGAGGCGTAGGCCTGGGCATTGCGCATCCAGGTCTCGGGCGCGGCACCGCCAGCGGTGGTATCCTGCATCGTCGCGGCGTAGATCGCCTCGGCCTTTTCAGGCATGTTGGAGGCGTCGGCGATCAGGGCGCGGTGGAAGGATTTGAACAGGCCGAACCAGTCCGGCCCCTGAAGCTTGTCGATCGACGCCATCGCATCGCTGGCCTGGCCGGCACCCTGTTCGGCCCAGCCGGACATGACGCCCGAGATCAGGCGGTCGAGATCGGATTCCAGCGACAGCTTTAGCCAGTACTGCGCCTTGGTGAAATCCTTCTTGTGGAAGGAATCAGCCGCCAGCGCCAGACGCGAGAAGCGCTCGACATCGGGCACTTCCTTGAGCTTGTCGGCATAGACCAGGGATTCGTCGAAGCGGCCTTGCGCGATCAGCGACAGCATCAGGCTCTGCTGCAGGGCGATGTCGCTCGGATTAAAGGCCAAAGCCTGCTTGTAGTAAGCGATGGCGCTGTCGAGGTCGTTGTCGCCTTCCGCGATCCGGGCAGCCAGATAGGCGCCCGAGAACGACGAGATCTTGACCGGTTCGGTGGATTGCTTGGCATAGGCTGGCAAAGCCGAAATCGCCATGCCCGTCACAATTGCCAGCCTTGTCAGCCAGCGCGCACGTCCTTGCTGCATCGTATCCCTTTCAGCCAGGCGCCATCTCCGCATCAGCGGGATCGACGTAGACTCGATCTTTCCGGGCAAAGCATGGCCTTTTTGGGGTCGCGCTTCAATCCGCCTGAAATTCACAATCGGGTCAGCCGATTAACAAACCATGGCTGAAGGGGACATTCGATCACGGAAAGGCCGGCGTCAAGGTCAGCACGGCACGGCGGGTCGCTGCACCTTCGTGTCGGGAAAGCCACCGGCCGCTATCGTGCTGCACAGCTCGTTCCACTCGCAGCCGCCGCAAGCCTTGCGTACGCCGCCAACGGAAAACGCCTGTCGCATCCGCGCCAGGATTGCCGCATCGAGATCGAGGCGGATGCCGGCCTGGATTGGCCGGTCCAAGAGATCCCCGACATCGCGTGCAGCAAGCCCGTCCCGTTCAACGACGCTCTCGTTGAGACAATGCGGTTCCGGCTCGTCGAGCAAAGGCGCGCAGATGTCGTCTGGACCGGAAACGAGGAGAATGTCCTCGCCCCGGCTCAGGCGCTCCGCGATCCCATCATAGTTGGCGGTGAAAGCAGGGCTGTATCCCTTGCCCACATAGGTGAGCAGGCAAAGGAGGTGATGGGCGCGCAGCCTGATCGTCACGGATTGGCCGGCTTTGCCTTGCCGCCGCGAAGCGCCATCAGTGTCGCCGCACCGAGCGCCGACTTGAGCAAGCCGCCGACGATGAACGGCAGGAAGCCAAAGGTAATGGCCTGTTCGGTTCCAATCATGACCGCGAGCCATGCGGTTCCCAGCACCAGACAGGCCAGATTGCCGAGCAGCATGGCAATGAAGGCGAGCACGACGCTGTTGCCATTCCAGCCGCGTTCTGCCAGCCAGCCGACCAGCGCGCCGACAACCGGGAAAGCGAAGAGATAACCGCCCGTCGGCCCGACGAAATGCACTACGCCGGCGGCCCCCCCGGACAGAACCGGAAAGCCGACAGCGCCCTCGACCAGCCACGCGGCGATGGTGATGGCGCCAAGCCGCCAACCATAGAGCGCACCAATCAGCGTTACGGCGAAGGTCTGCATGGTGATGGGAACCGGCACCATCGGCACTTCGATGTAAGATGACAGCGCCAGGAACAGCGTACCGAGCACGACGGCGCCGGCCTGCCAGGCGAGCGAGCGATCCTGGAGCCGGAGCGGGCTGAAGGACGGCTTGCTGGACGTGAATGCGATGTCTGTCATGAGGATTCCTTCGGTCGATTTCAAATTATAGATAATTTCTGCCTTCGATCTATTATCGAATCCACATTTTCGCTGACATAGCAACCCTTCCCACGACAAAGACCGCCCGACCTGCGTCGCGACACGCTTCAGATCATCATTTTATGGACGTCGTGCCCACGTTTGGGCGACATGTATCAGCCCACGATCGCGAAGGCTTCGCGCGTCGCGCCGGAGGCCGTCTTGACCGGCTTGCGGCCAATCCACTGGACATGCCGCCCCAGCGTCGCGGCCGCCGATTCGGTGTTTCCTTGCCGCAAGGCGGTCAGGATCGCCCGATGATCCTGATCGGTGCGCGTCTCCCACTCCGAACGCCATGCCGCGAACAGGAAGCGGGCGCTGGCGGCATGCAGATCGTCGATGGTGGCGAGCAGGCGCGGCATGGCGCATGGCGCCAGGATCAACCGATGAAAGGCGCGGTTGGCTTCCTCCCATGACCGGACGTCGCGGGATTTGTCGCCGGCTTTGGTCGCTTCTTCGGCGAGATCGAGAATGGCTGATGTCAGATGCGGAGCGGCATGGCGCAGCGCCAGCACTTCGAGTGCTGCCCGCATCTCGGCGACTTCCTTGACCTCGCCGAGATCGAAGGCGGCGACGCGCACGCCGCGGCGCGGCTCGCTGACGGCCAGCCCTTGCGCCTCAAGGCGACGGAACGCCTCGCGCACCGGAACATGGCTGGTGTGGAACTCCTCGGCGACATGATCCTGGCGCAGCCGGGCGCCAGGCTCGATCGCGCCAGAGATGATGCGGTCCGCCAGCACCTTGCTGATGCGCACCGCGATGGTGTCGTCCGTGCCCTTTGCCATGTTTTATAGATAATTTGCCGCGGGGCTGCTTGTCGAGACGGTGAGCCATGTTCGCCGACGTTCTCCCCAGCACAAAGCCAGGGGAAACTCCGGAGAAAGCCGGCCTCAGTTCACCCGGCTGATGCAGAAATCGATGACGTCGATCAGCGCCGATTTCTGCGGCGTTTCTTCCAGCGGCGCCAGTGCGTCGCGGGCGATCTCGCCGAAATGGCGGGCGCGGCCGATCGTGTCGGCGATGGCGCCGTGGCGGGTCATCAGGCCGATCGCCTTTTCCAGGCCCGCGTCATCGACGACATTGTCCTCGATGGCGCGTTTCCAGAAGGTGCGCTCGGCCTTGGTGCCGCGCCGGTAGGCGAGGATGACCGGCAAGGTCACCTTGCCCTCGCGGAAATCGTCGCCGACATTCTTGCCGAGATCCTTGCTGGTGCCGCCATAGTCAAGCGCATCGTCGATGAGCTGGAAGGCAAGGCCGAGATTCATGCCGTAGGAGCGCAACGCCGCGCGGTCGTTGCGGGTCGCCTGGGCGATGACCGGGCCGACTTCAGCGGCAGCAGAAAACAGCGCGGCGGTCTTGGCCTTGATGACGGCGAAGTGCTCGTCCTCGGTGGTTTCGAGGTTCTTGGCGGCGGCAAGCTGCATGACCTCGCCCTCGGCGATGATCGACGCGGCGCTCGACAGGATGTCGAGCGCTTCGAGCGAGCCGACATCGACCATCATGCGGAAGGCCTGGCCGAGCAGGAAGTCGCCGACCAGCACGCTCGCCTGGTTGCCCCAGATCATGCGGGCGGTCTTCTTGCCCCGCCGCATGCCGCTCTCGTCGACGACGTCGTCGTGAAGGAGCGTCGCCGTGTGCATGAACTCGACCGAGGTGGCGAGCTTGACATGGCCCTCGCCGGAATAGCCGAACATCTGCGCGGCGGCGAGCGTCAGCATCGGTCTGAGCCGCTTGCCGCCGGACGAGATCAGATGGTTGGCGACCTCCGGGATCATCTCGACGTCGGAGCCGGCCTTGGACAGGATCAATTCGTTGACGCGGCCCATATCGGCGGCCGTCAGATCGATGAGATCCTTGATGGAGGCGGGTTCCCGCTTCCCGTTTTCGATGTTGAGAACGACACCCACGACAATCACTCCCGTCTTGGTACAACGCGTGCGACGGCACCCTTAGTCCCGATACGGACTCTAGGGCGGCGGACACGGCCACGGCAAGTGGCGAATTGGCGCGGCGTTGGTGACAGGCCTGTTAACCGAGCCGGAGGGAGCGCGGCTCTGCCCCCGGAAGCGCCGCCCGTTTACATCAATAGCGCAAACTGCGAGTTTCACACGATGATAGAACTTGTCCGCACCAACGATGCCGTGATCATCTCCTTTGTCGAATCGCTCATGCGCGACGCCGGCATCGCCTGCTTTGTCGCCGATCAGAATATGAGCATTCTCGAAGGGTCGATCGGTCTTTTGCAGAAGCGCGTCATGGTCGACGCCGATCAGGCCGATGCCGCGCGGCGTATCCTCAGGGATGCCGGCATCGCCAACGAAATCCGCACAAAATAATGTCGGCCGCACCAGCCGCCCTCGCCCCGGACACGCCGGCCCATACGGTCGATGCCTTTCATCGCGGCCGGTTCTGGCTTGTGCAGCCCAAGCATGGCGGCCACCGCGCCGGCATGGATGCGATGATGCTGGCGGCGGCCGTGCCGTCCGGCTTTGGCGGACGCCTCGCCGATTTCGGCGCCGGCGCCGGCGCTGCCGGCCTGGCGGTGCTGTCACGTTGTCCGGCTGCCCAGGCCGTGCTTGTCGAACGTGCGCCGGAAATGGCGGCCTTCGCATCGGCTACCCTTGCCCATCCCGGCAATGCCCATCTCAGCGATCGCGCCTCGGTGCTCGTCGCCGACGTCGCGGTTTCAGGCCAGGCCCGAGCGGCAGCTGGTCTAGCCGACAATGACTTCGACTACGTCATCATGAATCCGCCTTTCAACGCCGCCCGGGACCGCGCCACGCCGGAGCGCCTGAGAAAGGAAGCCCATGTCATGGAGGACGGGCTGTTCGAAAGCTGGATCCGCAGTGCGGCGGCGGTGGTCAGGCCGCGCGGCGGGTTGGCCGTCATCGCGCGGCCCGAACAGCTCGCCGCCATTCTCGACGCGATATCAGGCCGTTTCGGCGATGCCGAGATGCTCGCCGTCCACCCTCGCCCCGACGCTGCAGCAATCCGCATCATCGTGCGGGCGGCACTCGGGGCGCGTGGAAAACTCGCCATCCGCCCGCCTTTGATGCTTCACGCCCAGTCGGGCAATGGCCCTGACGAACGCAGCGAAATGATCACCAATGGTCTCGCCTCGCTGTTTGGAGATTGAGCTATTCCTGACCGCCGCATTGCCGTTGACCGGGAAATCCCTACATGCCTGCAACCCATCGACCGGAGACCGTGCCCTCGTGAAACGCCTTTTCAACCGACTGCTGCCGAAATCCTGGCGCTCCACCGTCGTCGTCATTCCGGTCATCCGGCTGCACGGCACGATCATGTCGGGCGGCCAGTTCCGGCAGAATCTGTCGCTGGCCTCCACCGCCGGCCTCATCGAGAAGGCGTTTTCGTTCGACGCGCCGGCGGTCGCCGTTTCGATCAATTCGCCCGGCGGCTCGCCGGTGCAGTCGCGGCTGATCTTCAAGCGTATCCGCGACCTGGCGAGCGAAAAGAACAAGAAGGTGCTGGTCTTCGTCGAGGACGTCGCAGCCTCCGGCGGCTACATGATCGCGGTCGCCGGCGACGAGATTTTCGCTGATCCGTCGTCCATCGTCGGTTCCATTGGCGTTGTCTCGGCCTCGTTCGGTTTCCCGGAGCTGATGAAGAAGATCGGGGTCGAGCGCCGTGTCCACACCGCCGGCCAGAACAAGGCTGTGCTCGATCCGTTCAAACCCGAGAAGAAGGAGGACATCGAGCGGCTGAAGGCGCTGCAGCTCGAGGTGCACGAGACCTTCATCGATCTCGTCAAGGAGCGGCGCGGCACCAAGCTGAAGGACGATCCGGACCTGTTCACCGGCTTGTTCTGGACGGGCAAGAGAGGTCTGGAACTCGGCCTGGTCGATGCGCTTGGTGACATGCGCACGGTGTTGAAGACCCGGTTCGGGGCGAAGACCCAGCTCAGACTGGTCTCGGCGCCGCGTGGTTTCCTCAGCCGCTTCGGCCTGTTCGGCTCGAGCAAGGGCTTTTCGGCGCCCGATATCGCGGCGGCTGCCGCCAGCGGCGTCATCGATGCGGCGGAAGAGCGCGCGCTGTGGGCTCGCTTCGGGCTTTGAAAACCGGACAAAACCGTCTAGCATGAAGGCTTGAAATGCTATGCATGCCGTTTTCCCTAAACCGGACACAGTTTTGGGCGGCGTGCATTAACCGACCCGACCGGCCGCCTTCGCCGGCCCAGCGTGGCAGGAGTTGTGACATGCCGCAGATCATTTTCTTCGCCGTCGTTGGCGTCGCCGCCTATTTCGGCTACCGCACTTTCGTGCGTGAAGCCGAGCGCGTGACGGCCAAGGTGCGGCGCACCGAAAAGCAGGCGGCCAATGGCGCGATGGGAACGCTGGTCAAGGATCCGAAGACCGGCGAGTACCGGCTGGCCAAGGACTGAGCATCATTTCGCTTACATCAGTTGCGGCGGACACCGACGCCGGCGCGCGGACCTGGCATGCGCATGCCAAGATCAATCTGGCGCTGCATGTCACCGGCCGGCGCCCCGACGGCTATCACCTGATCGAAAGCCTGGCGGTGTTCACGCGTTTTGGCGACCGGGTCGAGATCGCCCTCACCGACAGCGATGCGTTTACCGTGTCCGGCCGTTATGCACCGGCGGTTCCCCTGGACGCCAGCAATCTCGTGCTGAAAGCGCGCGATGCCTTGCGAAGGGCGGCCGGCCTCGAGCGAACCTCGCCCGTGTCCATAAAACTCGAAAAGAACCTGCCGGTGGCCTCCGGCGTCGGCGGCGGGTCGACCGACGCTGCCGCCGTGCTGCGCGGACTGGCGCAGACCTGGGGCCTGGACATGGACGATGCCGGGCTGGCGCGGATCGGCCTCTCGCTCGGCGCCGACGTGCCGATGTGCATGGCGGCAAAGCCGCTGGTGGCGCGTGGCATTGGTGACGAGTTGTCGATGGTGCCGGACTTTTCGGCGCTGGGACTGGTGCTGGTCAACCCCGGCACGCCGGTCTCGACGGCGGATGTCTTTGCGGCACTTTCCCGCCGCGACAACGAACCCCTGCCGCCGCTGCCGCGCCGCATCGATTTTCACAGCCTGCGCAACTGGCTGGAGATCACCCGCAATGATCTCGAACCGGCAGCCCTTGCGATGCAGCCGGCCATAGGCCGGGCGTTGTCGTGGCTCAACAAGGCCGGCTCGGGATTTTCACGCATGTCCGGATCGGGCGCGACCTGCTTCGGCCTGTTCGAGACCGGCAATGTCGCCAAGCGCGCGGCAGCCGAGATTCGCAGTCGCCAGCCCGACTGGTTCGTCGCGGCGACGCGCAGCATCGCCTCGGAGGGAGCTGATGGCCAGAATTGACGAGAGCCGTTCGTTCATTCCCGTGCGCATCGCGGTGCTGACAGTTTCGGACACGCGCAGCCTTGCCGATGACAAATCCGGCCAGACGCTGGCCGACCGCATCACCGAGGCCGGCCACATCCTGGCCGCCCGCGATATCGTCACCGATGACCGCGACAAGATCCGCGACACGGTCCTGGCGTGGTCGCGGGACAAGGATATCGATGTCGTCATCACCACAGGCGGCACCGGCTTCACCGGGCGTGACGTGACGCCGGAGGCGCTGGAGCCGATCTTCGAAAAGCGCATGGACGGCTTTTCGGAAGTGTTCCACCGCATCTCCTACGACAAGATCGGCACGTCGACGATCCAGAGCCGGGCGACCGGCGGCGTCGTCAACGCCACCTTCGTCTTCGTGCTGCCGGGCTCGCCCGGCGCCTGCAAGGACGCCTGGGACGGCATCCTCAAGGCGCAGCTCGACTATCGGCACATGCCCTGCAACTTCGTCGAGATCATGCCGCGCCTGGACGAGCATCTGCGGCGGGGCAAATAGCCATCACCGGATGACCGGTTCGCCATGAAAGCGCCGGCGCGAGGGGCGCGAAACACCGAAGCCGACTTCCATCATCAGCCGCGGCGTGCGCGCCGGCACGGTGCCCATGTGGAAACCGAACGGGTCCTCGACGAAGCCGAGGCCAGCCTCTCCGGTCAAGGTCACCGGGCTCTGCTCGCCATAGACGTCCAGCACCTCCTGGGCGGGATGGCCAACCAACAGGGTGAGCTGATGCTTTATGGCGCGCTTGTTATGGCTGCCCCTGACATAGACATGCGGACCTGTGTCGGCGTCGACGGGCTTGAGGTAGAAGAAGAATTTCAGCATGCGCCAGTCGTCGAGGTCGAAATGATATTTGCCGAGCGAGGCAAGGTTCTTGTCGGCGTCCGAGGCCTCGCCGGTCGGAAAGCTCCACCAGACGCGCGTCGTGATCAGTTTCGCCTGGCCACCAAGGTAGTGCGCGGCAACGTCGAGAAGCAGCGGATCGCGCTGTATGGCGAATGCCGCCGGACAGTCGAGGATGCGCTCGAAATAGTGCCCGCTGAGCAACGAGCGGCCCAGACGTTTCTCGGCCTGCGCATGTTCGCCCGGCATGAATTCCAGACGGCGGTCGAAATTGCCGAAGCAAGGCGTACGCCCCGCGAAATCAGCAATCTCCTCATGGATCTCCGGTGGCAGTACCAGGCCTGAAAACAGGCCGTCGGAACGCAGCGCGTCGACCACCGCCGCCCGCTCGACACCGGAAAACATCGTATCCCCAATAGTTTCGGCAGGACGGGCGCGTTTTGCACCCAGCCAGTGCATGCGGCGCCCAGGCATGGTGCGCGCCAGCATGAACATCGGCAGCCAGGCAGGGTTTTCGCGAAGGTCCGTGAGATAGGTCGGAATGCGCACGGCAATGCGCCGCAGCAGGCTGCCATTGCGCGCAATGGCCTCGAGACTGGCAGCACCGGATTTGTCAGGGGTTGAAAGGTTCATCGGGTCCTCGTCCATGAGCGTGACACCCGATGCCGCATCGGTGTTCACCACTCGCATGACCCAAACCCAATTCACCCGCTTCCAGGGAAGGCTAACCCCACGTCAGATTTTGTGCAATGCACAATGAACAGAGCACCCGCAAAAACTCACTTCGGGGCGCGGTGCTGCTGCTTCGGCGGCGCCACCCAGATCTCAGCGTCGAGCCTCTTTGTCGCCAGGCCGCGCGCCAGCGCTTCGGCGCTGCCGGCGCTCTTGGACAAGGACGCGGCCTGCCGCTTGCTGATCACCAGCCCGTCGGCGAGCGCACGATTTCCTGAAAAGACCCGAGCCAGGAACGGCGTGCGGCTGCCGCGCACCCTCGAGAATCGCGCCGCCATGGTTTGCCTGCCGGTGTGGACGACGACCGCTTCGATCCAGCCCTCCACCAGACGCGCCCCCGGCTCCAGCAGCAACAGCCAGTCACCCTTGGCCAGCCGGATGCCGGCGGCGATGCCGCCGCTTGCCACATAGTGGCAGCCGGCATGCTCGGCGACATGATGCGTCTGGTCGGTGGAGCCGGTGTCACAGACGATCACGTCGCGCACCACGCCCTCGACCGCGCCGCCAATCAGCGAGGCGAGCGTACGGGCGAGAGCCTCTTCGTCATTGCGTGTTTCGATGAGAACACTGAGCATGTTTAGCCGAATAGCGGAAAGCCGAGCACAGCGCCAGTTTTTGCGGCGCAGCATAAAAAGTTCTTGCTTTGTTCTCATCGACAAAATAGGAATAATTTCATGAACAGAGCGATTCGAAACAACATGGACAGTCCCTGGGAGCGGGCCAAGATGGAACCGATCGTGCGTGCCGACATTGCAGCTTTCGGAGCAGGACGCGCCGAAATGGCCAATGCGATGATCGAGCAGAGTGGCATGCGCATCCGTCCGGACCGCAATCGCGGCCGGTCGGCGGGCATCAATCCGTCCGGCCGCTTCGAACCCGTCAGCCGGCACGTCTTCGACGATGGCTGGAGTTCGCTGGAGGAACTGCCGCCGTTCAAGACCGAGGTGCAGGTGGAAAAGCCGCGCACCATCATCACCCGCAACGAATCGCCCGACATTTCCTTCGACCGGTCGATCAATCCCTATCGCGGTTGCGAACATGGCTGTGTCTATTGCTTCGCGCGGCCAACGCACGCCTTCATGGGCCTGTCGCCGGGCCTGGATTTCGAATCCAAGCTGTTCGCCAAGCCGGATGCGGCGCGGTTGCTCGACAAGGAGCTGTCGAAGGACGGCTACCAGCCGCGCACCATCGCCATCGGCACCAACACCGACCCCTACCAGCCGATCGAGAAACAGTACCGGATCATGCGTGAGATCCTCGAAGTGCTGGAAGCCCGTGGCCATCCGGTCGGCATCGTCACCAAGTCCGCTTTGGTGACGCGCGATATCGACATATTGTCGCGCATGGCCGAACGTGGGCTGGCCAAGGTGGCGCTGTCGGTGACGACACTGGACCGCATGCTGGCGCGCACCATGGAGCCCCGTGCGTCGACACCGACAAAGCGGCTGGAGGCGATCCGGCAGCTCTCGGATGCCGGCATTCCGACTTCGGTCATGGTGGCGCCGATCATCCCAGGCCTGACCGACCAGGAAATGGAACGGATCCTCGATTCGGCGTACGCAGCCGGCGCACGCGAGGCGGGTTATGTCGTGCTGCGCCTGCCACTGGAGGTCAGCCCGATCTTCAAGGACTGGCTGCTGCGCCACTATCCCGACCGCTACCGCCACGTGATGTCGCTGATCCGCTCGATGCGCGACGGCAAGGATTACGATTCGGAATGGGGCAAGCGCATGAAGGGCGCCGGACCTTACGCCTGGCAGATCGGCCGGCGCTTCGAGATCACGGCCAAGCGGCTCGGCCTCAATGCCGAACGGCGCACGCTGCGCACCGACCAGTTCATCGCGGCTGGAAAGGACCAGGAACAGCTGATGCTGCTCTGAAAATACAATTCGCCGTGGCGGTTTGACCTGCCACGGCAAGAAATCCCGTCCGGCCTGCCCCGGCCTGCAGACGGTGCCCTCCCGGTCCGGCGCCCCACCCGACCCGGAGGGACTTGCGGAGAATCGGAGCCGATGCGAACCTCGCCGCAACATGGCTCGCGCGCGTTCCGATTCTCCGCTTCTCTTCGAAATCGTCGAGAAACCCGATTTCTCCTTCGAGACGAAGGCGATGGCCGAAGGCCTATGGCCAGTCGCCGGCATGGATGAGGCCGGTCGCGGCCCGCTCGCCGGACCGGTCGTCGCCGCAGCTGTTGTGCTCGACCCCGCCAACATCCCCGAAGGTCTCGACGATTCCAAACGGCTCAGCCATTTGCAGCGCGAGGCGCTGTTCCTGCGCATTCTTGGCTCCGCGCAGGCGGTTTCGATGGCCTCGATCAGCGCTGAAGGCATTGACGGCAGCAACATCCTCAAGGCGAGCCTCGAGGCGATGCGCCGCGCTTTGGTCGGGCTGTCGGTGCGGCCGAAGCTCGCGCTTGCCGACGGACGCGATGTGCCGCCGGGGCTGCCATGCGACGGCCGCGCGCTGATCAAGGGCGACCAGCGCTCGCAATCGATCGCCGCCGCCTCGATCGTCGCCAAGGTGATGCGCGACCGCATGATGTGCGGCTGCGGCAACCACCACGACCGCTACGGCTTCGAAGTCCATATGGGCTACGCCACCGCCCGTCACCGCACGGCGATCGAGGCGCATGGCCCGGTTGCAAGACTGCACCGCGTGTCGTTTGCGCCATTCAGGCTTGATGGCGCTGAGGTGGTTGAGGAAGAGGGCTTGGCCGGGCTGGATTGAGCGCCAGCCTTATCTCTCGGAGATTGGCGTCAACGCCCAACAAAAAAGCAGCCAGGTTGCCCGGGCGGCTTTTTGATTTCCAAATGTTGTCAGCTCAGTTGAGCTTGGCCTTCACATCCGCGAGCGATGCCTTGAACAAATCGGCTCCGGCCTTGACGTCGACCTTGGCGGCGAGCAATGCGCGGGCGGCCTCGACGGCGATGTCGACGGCGCTGGCACGGACTTCAGCGACCGCGTCACGCTCAGCCTGGCCGATCTTCTGTTCGGCAAGCGCGGTGCGCCTGGCGACATAGTCCTCGGACTTCTTGTGAGCATCGGCGGCGAGCATTTCGGCTTCGCGCTTGGCGGCCGCAACGATGTCGGCGGCCTCCTGCTCGGCTTCCTTGCGGTTCTTCTTGTACTGGCCGAGCAACTGCTGGGCCTCGTCGCGAAGCTTGCGGGCTTCATCGAGCTCACTGCTGATCCTGGCGGCGCGGGCGTCGAGAGCCTTGGCGATCAGGCCGGGCACCTTGATGTAGATGGCGACGCCCAGGAAGATGATCAGGGCAATCGTGGCCCAGAGCGTTGCGAGAGATGTAGCGTCCATGATGCGCTCCTCACCGGGCCACGGATTTGACCGCGGCCGCGATCTCGGCCTTGCTGGCCTTGCCGCCGACCAGGGCCTCGACGATCGCCGAAGCGGTGTCCTCGGCAATGCTGCCGACTTCCTTCATGGCATTGGCCTTGATGGAAGAAATGCGTGCCTCGGCCTCGCCCAGCTTCTCGTCGAGCGCCGCCTCGATCTTCTTGCGCGCGGTCTCGGCTTCCGCCTTGGCCGCATCGGCGGCCTGCTGGCCGATCGAATTGGCGTTCTTCTTGGCTTCCGCCAGTTCCTGCTCGTAGGCAGCAACAGCGGCGTCGGCCTCGCCCTTCAACTTGCTCGCCTGATCGAGATCCTGGCTGATGCGATCGTTGCGGACATCGATGATGCCGCCCACGCGCGGCACCACGACCCGCTTCAGGAAGAGGTAGAACAGCCCAAAAGTGATCGCCAGCCACAGAAGCTGCGACGGGAAGGTCGCAGGATCGAACGGCGGAAATGCACCATGCGCTTCGGCAGGCACGCCGGTGGTGGAGTGCGTGTCGCCTCCGGTCGCGGCGTGGCTGGTATCGGCAGCAGGCGCGGACTCTTGCGCAAAGGCAGATGTCACGAACATGGACTATCCCCAGATATCAGGCCCGCCGCTTGCGCGGCCGGCCTGTCCAATCTTCCCAAAGCTCAGCCGAACAGAGCCAGCAGCGCGATGAGAAGCGAGAAGATGCCCAGAGCTTCGGTCACAGCGAAGCCGAAGATCAGGCGGCCGAACTGGCCGTCAGCAGCCGACGGGTTGCGCAGCGCGCCCGAGAGGTAGCTGCCGAAGATGTTGCCCAGGCCAATGCCCGCGCCACCCATGCCCAGGCAAGCGATGCCGGCGCCGATGTACTTTGCTGCTTCTGCGTCCATTTGTTCAACTCCTTTGGATCTGAAAATTCCGTTGGTATTCCATCCGGCGCCAATGTTGGAAACTTTTGGGCCGGAAACTCTTGGTCAGTGCCCAGGATGCAGGGCGTCGTTGAGATACATGCAGGTCAGCACCGCGAAGACGTAGGCCTGCAGGAAGGCGACCAGTAATTCGAGCGCCGTCAGCGCCACCGCCATGGCCAGCGGCAGGATCGAGCCCGCGATGCCGACCGCGCCGAGCGCGGAGAGGCTGACGACGAAGCCCGAAAACACCTTCAGCGTGATGTGGCCGGCAAGCATGTTGGCGAACAGACGAACCGAGAGGCTGACCGGGCGCGACACGAAGGAGATGACTTCGATCAGCACCACCAGCGGCAGCAGGAACACCGGCACGCCATGCGGCACGAACAGCTTCAGGAAACCGAGACCGTGCTTCATGAAGCCATAGACCACCACGGTTCCGATCACCAAAGCGGCGAGGCCGAAGGTGACGATGATGTGGCTGGTGATGGTGAAGAAATAGGGGAACAGGCCGAGCAGATTGGCGACCAGCACGAACATGAACAGCGAGAACACGAAGGGGAAGAACTTCATGCCCTGCGTGCCGGCGGCATCGCGCAACATGTTGCCGACGAATTCGTAGGCCATCTCGGAGATCGACTGCAACCGGCCGGGAACCAGGCTGCGCCTCGACGTCGTCAGAAACAGGAACCCCGCGGCGACAACCACGGTCGCGACCATGAACAGTGCCGAATTTGTGAAGGACAGGTCGTAGCCGCCGATGTTAATCGGAACCAGCTTGATGATATGGAACTGGTGGATCGGATCGACCTTGTCAGCTGCCACGTTTTAACCCCGTCAATGCCGCGTACGGCCAAATTATCATTGCCGCATAAGGGCGGCTATTTCCAAATGCCGCCTGAAGGGCGGTCATTTCCTGTCGTCCCGGCCAGAGCGCGATTTATCGCCCTGTCCGAATTCTGCCACAACGCCCGCGGAACGCATGACATTGAGCACGCCGGCGCCGAAACCAAGCAGCAGGAAAACAATCAGACCCCACGGCGATGTCCCCGCCATACGGTCGATGATCCAGCCGATGCCGGCGCCCACCACCACGCCAGCGATAAATTCACTGGAGAGTTTGACCGCCTGGCCATATCCGGCCGCACTGCCCGCTTTCGCGTCGTCTTTCCCCTCGAGCCGGTTCGGCAGCCTTGTCGCAAGCGATGCTTCAAGTTCACGCCGACGTCGCTCAAGATCGTCGTCGCGGATGCCGGTTTCATGCTGATTGCCGCGGCCGGTTTCTCCGGTTCCGTCTGGCCCATTCTTGTCGGCCATCGCAACCCCCCTGCCCGGTCAGACCGTCACCGTCCGTCCGCTTCTAAAGTCGCCGGCAACATAGTTAGAGGGGTTGCGCCCGTCAAGCCACGGGCGGAAGTTCATTGCCATGTATTTTAGGCAATAAAATCAATCAATTAGAGAGGTGCGACATCGTGCCCGTCGCGATGATGGGGATACGTTGCGCGAATCCCCCTGGCAATGGCTCGCTGATCGAGCCTATGGCCGATGGAAAAGACCAGCGGCCGACGAACCTCAGCTCCAGCCGCCGCCATAGGTGCGGTAGAAGATATGCAGGCCGATCTTGGTCATCTTCTGCATGGTGCGCGCCCAGCCCGGATGGACATATTGGGCATAATAATGGGTCGACGATCCGACCTCCGGGATGAAGATCTTGCCGGCCGTGACCGCCATGGCGATGTCCTGCGCGGTCTTGTAGGCGACGGGGCTATCGATGCGCTTCTTCCTGCCGTCGCAAGCGAAGGAGAACTGGCAACGGTTGAACCAGCTGTCGTTTTGATAGACGACGCCGCAGATCGAATTGGGATAGGCCGGATTGCGGACGCGGTTGAGGATGACCTGGGCAACGGCAGCCTGACCGCGCACGGATTCGCTCCTCGCCTCGAAATAGATGCCATTGGCCAGGCATGCCTGTTCCTTTTTGGAGAAGACACTCTCTGGCAGCGGGTTCTGGATCCACCAATGGTCGCCCTTGGCCATCGGCGGAATGAAGCGGCCATTGTTGGGCTCTTCATCCTGAAGCAGAACTTCGAAGGGCGAGGCCTTGGCATAGTCCGGCTCGGATTGCGCATAGGCTGTCGCCAGCACATCCGGATGATCGTTGTTGACCAGGGCGGCGAGCATGGCCGGCACGCCGGGATCCGGCTTCTTGTCCTCACGCGCATGGAACGCCGCGGCGATCTGGATTTCCTTGCCTTTGATCTGCGGCTTGGCGAAAGCCATCTTCAGGTCGCCGTCCATGCTCGGCCGCATCAAGGAGGAGGTCCGCTGGAAGATCGACCCGGCGTTGAAGTTCTTCGGCGGTGCAACGGGTGACATCTGAACGATGCGGCCCTTCTTGTCGGCGCGCATCACGCGATCCTCGTCGGGCGAGCCGCTGACCTTGCCGCCCTTGCCGCGAAACGACACGTTGCCGACACCAGCCAGGTGAATGCCCGATCCGGAGATCGAGCCGGTGACGTCGGAATCGACGAACGGCATCTCGGCGGCATGGGTCGAGCCGGCGACGGATCTCTCGACATAGGAATTCCAGCGCGCGGTCGGCGATTCGAGGCCGGAAACGAGGCTGGTCATGTCCTGGTAGGCGGCGACGGTCGGGAAGCCGATCCAGATGCCGAGACCGATGATGAACGGAGATACGAAGCTGCGTTTCTTCTCACCGGCGGCGGCAACAAGCCGCTTCAACACACGTCGATGCACGGAACACTCTCCAGGAACGCCACTGACCCCACTGGAGAGCAAAATGATGCATTAACCTTGATGGGACGTTAACGGGATCGATCGGGTTTTCTCAGTCGGCTCAAGGTCGTGGTTTCGAAGTCGGGCGGTTTTGCGGCGGGATGCGACGGAACACCCGCCGATCCGCGTTCACGGAACCGGCCTTAACCGGATATCCATATTCCAACCATCACAATGGAGCTGTTCGAAACAGCGGCCGCGCAAGCCGAGCGACGAGGCAACGGTCGTGGACACTACAACCGCAAACGGCGTGAACTCGACAGAGCCACCCGGACGCCCCCAGCTTCATAATCTGACGGCCCTGCGGGCTTTTGCGGCCCTGTCGATATTCATCCATCATCTAAAGGTGTTTGGAATCGATGCGTCTCAATCCATCCGTAACATGGATCTGGAATGCGCCGTCTCGTTCTTCTTCGTCCTGTCGGGATTCGTGTTGTCATACAGTTTCGCAGGGCGTTTCCTTGACTGGCGCGATGTAAGACACTTTGTCTTCCAGAGATTTTTCAGGCTCTGGCCCGTTCACATGCTGTGTTCCTTTGTTGCCCTGGTGACGCTTCATGAACCGGCAAGCCTTCTCACCGCATATCTGACGACGACGCTCCAGAGCTCATGGATTCCGACCTACGGCACGGCCTATGCCTACAATGGCGTTTCATGGTCGATATCGGTCGAGTTATTCTTCTACCTTCTCCTGCCGTTCATTCTGATCCTGAGGCCCAACCAGATCCATGCTGGTGGTTTGCGGCTGGACCCTTGCCGTCCTCGGCCTGCTTGCGTTCACGGTGGTTTTGCCCGGTCCGGTATTTCCGCCTTCTTCCGAACGACCGTGGCTGGATTTCTACGTTACGGACGCATCCTTCGTTCAACTTTTTCCACCTCTACGCATGGTGGAATTCCTGTCGGGGATAGCTGTCTATCAATTGTTCAGACTTCGGCGCATCCCCGCCGGCTGGTTGGCGTCCGCTCAGATTGCGGCAATCGCCTGCCTGGTGCTTTATGCCGGCGTGCATGACGAGATCACGCGGTTCTTCGCCAATCATGCATCGGTCATGGCGTCTGCAGCTTATCGCGAATATGGGATGTATCCGGTATTCGCTGCCTTGGTCTATGTTTGCGCACCAATCCGGCGTGGTGACGCGCGTTCTATCTTGCCGCCCGTTGATTTTCTGCGGTGAGATCAGTTTCGCATTTTACATGATTCATCAAATCGTCGTTTTCAACATGGCCTACAACTACGAGTTCGATAAGCACTACGGTCCAATAGCGGCCACAATTTCGGCAGCGATATTGAGCCTTGGCCTTTCGGTCATCCTCCATCGAACGGCGGAAAAACCCGCCATCGCCTGGGCCAAACTGCGGTTTCCGATGTCCAGGCGCGCACCTTCATCCCAGGCTGTGCCGTTGGCCGCCTTGGTTTGACTTGTCTGAAACTGATCGGGCTGCGACCGGCCGCAGGAAGATCGGCCACGCGATCAGCGCACAGATGGCGGCCGACAGCCAGACGCCGGACCATGACCAGAGGTGCAGCAGCCCTGGAATGGCCACCGGCACCAGGAAGAAGCCGACGAAGACGAAGGTGTTGGCAAGACTGAGCGCGGTTCCGACATGGCCGGCGCCGGCAAGCGTGGCGAGCTCGGTGTAGGCGACGCCGTGCCAGGCGGAAACCGAGATACCCGCGACAATCAGCACCAAGGGGAGGACAGCGATCAGGAAAGACTGGCCGCCAGGCATGGCGGGGCTGGCCAGGACCATCAGCCAAAGCACAGCGAAGGCCAACCCGCTGAGCGCACTGCATGCGCGCAAAAACTGGCGGCGATTGCCATGGCGGTCGGTAAAGCGGCCGCTCCAGACGCGCATGACCATGGCGCCGACCTGCACCGCGGCGAGGCTCGCGCTCATCGCTGCCGTCCCCAAACCGGCGAAGTCGTGCAGGAACACCGACGCGAAAGTGAGCACCGCCACCTGCGGGAAGCAGAGCAGGCCGATGGCGGTTGCGATGCGCCAGACCTCGATGTTGCGCAGCGGCGCTGGTCCGGCCACATCAGGCGAAACGACGTGAGCCGCTGCCGGCGGCTCATGCAGCCAACGCCAGGCAAACAGGGCGGAAAGAGCTGAGGCGCCCGCCAGCAGCCCGAACACCGCGGAAAAGCCGAAAGCCAGCGCAAGCGACGGCAGGACAAGCGCGCCGAGGCCGCCGCCAAGCGGCACCGCCGTCTGCCTTATGCTCATGGCAAAGCCGCGCTCGCTTTCCCGGAACCAGCCCATGATGGCACGGCCGCTCGAGCCGTTGACACTGCCGCCGAGCAGTCCCGTAACGAGCAGGCTCGCCGACAGCAGCATGACATCGGGGATGCCTGACCTTGTCGGCACGACGAGCATGGCCATGGCAAGGAGCCAGGCGGCCGTCGCGCCAAGCCCGATCAGAAGCACCCGGCGATCCCCCCAGCGATCGGTGAGCAGGCCCCAGGGCAGTTCGCTGAGCGCAACGCCCAAGCCGAGAAGCCCGAGCGCCAGACCAAGCTCGGCATTGCTCAGGTGATAGCCCTGACGAAGCACCACCGCCGTTGCCGGTATGCCGGCGAACGTGGCTGAAAAACCAGCGTTCGCGGCGACGCCTATGCCCAGGACCTTCCAGCGATGGCCGGGACTGAATACCCTCTCGGCAGGACCGGCAGCCTTGTCTTTCAGGATTTGTGTTGGCTGTTGGTCGGCGCAGTCGACGATGGCGGACATGATTTCATTCCCGTGGTGGTCCGGTGGTCCAGACCTTGACGCCATCTCTCTATCGCCATAAATCCATCCTTAAAATCAGGAAGTTTTTGACTATCGATCCTGAAAAGTAGGACATTTGCTATGCAACGCGTGACATTCGACCTCGACGTTCTCCGCAGTTTCGTCACCGGTATGGAGCTCGGCAGCTTTGCCAAGGCCGCCGACCGGCTTGGCCGGTCGACCTCGGCGGTCAGCGCGCAGTTGAAGAAACTGGAAGAACAGGCGGCGACGCCGATCTTTCGCAAAGCGGGGCGCGGCCTGGCCTTGACGGAGGCCGGTGAGACCATGCTCGGCTATGCACGCCGGCTGCTCGAATTGAATGACGAGGCGGCGGCGGCCATCCATGATGTCGAGCTGGAAGGATGGGTGCGGCTCGGCCTGCAGGAGGATTTCGGCGAAGCTGTATTGCCCGATGTGCTCGGCCGCTTCGCCCGCGCCCACCCGAAGGTCAAGATCGAGGCCAGGATCGGGCGCAGCCACGATCTCGCCGAAAGGGTGATGTCAGGTAGCCTCGACATCGCACTCGCCTGGCACAGCGGCCAGACGCTGCCCTACAGCGAACACATCGCCGATGTCCCGATGCGCTGGATCGGCCCGGCCAAGCGCATCGAGACCAGCCTGTGCGACGGCCAGCCGCTGCCGCTGGTGGCGCTTGAGGCGCCATGCCTGTTGCGCACGGTGGCGACGGAAACGCTCGACCGCGCCGGCCTGCCTTGGCGCATGGCCTTCTCCAGCCCGAGCCTGGGCGGCATCTGGGCGGCCGTCGCGGCTGGTCTAGGGCTGACGATCCGCACCGACATCGGCCTGCCGGCCAGTGTCAACGCGATGACGCCGGAGATTGCCGGTCTGCCGGCGCTGCCCAAAATGGCGTTGTACCTGCATAAGAGGGATGCCGAACCCGGGCCGGTGGCGGCCCGCCTCGCCGACATATTGCTGGATGCGGCGCGGCAGGCATTGCCCAACAAGGCGCGGACCAATGCCGGCTTGCGTGCCGTGGCCTGATCGGACGAACGCCAGATGGCCGCCGATACTCAGCCGCGCTTCTTGGCCCGGCCGGCGAACGGGTTGTCCGAGGTGCGTAGCGCGATGCGGATCGGCACGCCCGGTATGTCGAAGGCTTCGCGCAGGCTGTTGGAGAGATAGCGCACATAGGATTGCGGCATCGCATCCGGCCGCGAGCACTGGACAACAAAACCCGGCGGCCGCGTCTTGGCCTGGGTGACGTATTTGACCTTCAGCCGGCGCCCGGCAACGGCGGGCGGCGGATGATGCGCCAGTATGGCTTCGAGCCAGCGGTTGAGCTTGCCGGTCGAGACGCGGCTGTTCCAGACCTTGTGGGTCCTCAGCACCGCGTCCATCAGCTTGTCGAGGCCGCGTCCGGTCTCGGCAGAGACCGGCACGGCCTGGATGCCGCGGCACTGCGGCAGCAGCCGCTCGGTCTTCTCGCGCAGTTCCGCCAGCAGCTCCTGCGGATGATCGATCAGATCCCATTTGTTGAAGGCGATCACCGGCGCCCTGCCCTCGCGGATGATCAGGTCGGCGATCTGCAGATCCTGCTTCTCGAAGGGGATGGTGGCATCGAGCACGATGACGACGATCTCGGCGAAACGGATGGCGCGCAAGCCATCCTGCACCGACATCACTTCGAGCTTCTCGTGAATCCTGGCCTTGCGGCGCATGCCGGCCGTATCGAACAGTTTCAGGCGGCGGCCATGCCAATCCCAATCGACCGAAATCGAATCGCGGGTGATGCCGGCTTCCGGTCCGGTCAAAAGCCGCTCCTCGCCGATCAGCGCGTTGATCAGCGTCGACTTGCCGGCGTTCGGGCGGCCGACGACGGCGATGCGCATCGGCTTGGTGTCGTCGTAGCTATGCACATCCTCGGCGTCCGGATCGGCAATGTCCTCGCCGATCAGCACCTCGGTGGTGGCGATCTCGTCGTCTTCGCCCTCTTCCTCTTCACCGAAGGCACGCGCCTCGCCGAGCGCTGCAATGACCGCATCGCGCAGATCGGGCATGCCCTGGCCATGTTCGGCGGAAACCGGGATCGGCTCGCCCAGCCCGAGTTCCCAGGCCTCCAGCATGCCGCCCTGCGCGCCCTTGGCCTCGGCCTTGTTGGCGACCAGCACGACCGGCTTGCCGGATTTGCGCACGATCTCGGCGAAGGTCCTGTCGTCGGGCAGCAGGCCGGACTTGGCATCGATGGTGAAGAAGATCAGGTCGGCTTCGCGGATGGCGATCTCGGTCTGCGCGCGCATGCGGCCCGGCAAGGTCGAAGCACCGGCGTCCTCGAAACCGGCGGTGTCGATGACATCGAAATGCAGGTCGTAGAGCTTAGCGGCATGGACGCGACGATCGCGGGTGACACCCGGCGTGTCGTCGACAAGCGCCAGCTTCCTTCCCACCAGCCGATTGAAAAGGGTCGATTTGCCGACGTTAGGTCTGCCGATGATGGCGACTTTGAAGGTCATACGGTCCTACAATCATGCATGTCGTTGTCCCAAAACCGTTGCACACTTTTGGGCGACATGCATTTACGACGCATTGCCCGAGCCGCGGATCAGCTCGGACATCAGCGTTGCCCGCTCGCGGGTGTTGCGTGGGGCGCCGTCATCGGCGGCGATCTGGTCGAACAGTTTCAGCGCGTCCTGGGTCTTGCCTTCCTTCCAGGCGGCAAGGCCGAGCGCCTCGCGCGCCGTGTGGCGAAGCGTGTTGGTGTCCGATGTCAGCGCCTCGACGCGGCTGGACACGTCGGCGAAAGAGCCGTGATCGACGAGCAGGAGCGCTGCCCGGAGCCGCGCCATATCGCGAATGCCCTGGGGAATGGCGGTGTCGGCGGCGACGTCGTCGAAATCCTTGACGGCAGCGGCGGTGTCGCCCTTGCTCGCCTTGACGGTGGCGGCACGCATGCGGGCAAGCAGCGGATAGGCGCCGTAGCCGTCCTTCTCCAGTTGATCGAGCGCGGCCAACGCATCGTCGTTCTTGCCGTCATTGGCAAGCTTCAAGGCCTGCGAGAAGGCATCGCCGGAGCGGTTGGCGCGCGTCTCGTCCCAATAGCGATAGCCGACGAAAGCGGCGGTGCCGAGCACCACGAGGATCGCAATGACAAGCAAGGCCGGGCCGAAACGGTCCCAAAGCTTCTGCGCCTGCTCGCGACGCATCTCGTCGTTGACTTCACGGATAAAACTGTCGTCGGACATCAATCAAAACCAATTTTGCCCCGGGCCGGGGCGGTTCATGAGCCCGCGTTTTAGCGAAATTTTGTCGGCATGGAAGGGGTTCAAGCGGAAAATCGCCTAATCCCCAGGTGCAAACGGATGTTTGCCCCGGGGTCAAGCCGATGTTTGCCCCGGGGCAAACGGATGAAAGGGCCAACCGCACCCACGCCACATTTCGGGGATAGCCGGCTTGCTGACCGTCAGGAGCCCGTAAGTTTGCCGATGCCTTGTTTGTCTCGCGTTGCTGCGTTTTCGCTTGCCTCGCTCGCCACCGCAGGCGTGGCCCTGGCCGATCCGCCCGCGCCACCAATGCCGGCAAAGCCCAAGCAGGTGGTCATCATCTCCTTCGACAGCGCCCGCGACATCTCGCAGTGGAAACGCAGCCGCGCGCTGGCGCAGCGCACCGGCGCGCATTTCACCTATTTTCTCTCCTGCGTCTTCCTGCTGTCGCCGGAGACACGCATGGAATACACCGCGCCCGGCAAAACAGCCGGGAAATCGAACATCGGCTTTGCCGCCTCAAAACAGGAAGTCGCCGAGCGGCTGGAACAGATTGGCCTTGCCGCGCACGAGGGGCACGACATCGCCAGCCACGCCTGCGGCCATTTCGACGGCAAGGATTGGAGCAAGGCCGAGTGGCTGAAGGAGTTCGCCTCCTTCGAGCACATTCTTGAGAACGCCTATGCGATCAACGGCATTGTGCCGGAACCGCAGGGCTGGCGCGATTTCGCCAGGCATGCGGTGGTCGGTTTCCGCGCACCCTATCTGTCGACAAGCAAGGCGCTTTACGAAGCGCTGCCGGCCGCCGGCTACCAGTTCGACGCCAGCGGCGTTTCACAGGGGCCTGCCCAGCCGCCGACCGTTGGCGGCATCACACGCTTTTCCCTGCCGCAGATTCCGGAAGGACCGAAATCCAGGCCGGTGATCGCCATGGATTACAATCTCTATATCAGGCATTCCGGCGGCTTCGAGCGGCCGAGCAAGGCGGACGAGTTCGCGGACCGGACCTATCAGGCGTTTCGCACTGCCTTCGACGCGCAGTATCAAGGCAAGCGGATTCCTCTGGAACTCGGCTTCCACTTCACGCTGATGAATGACGGCGCGTACTGGAACGCGCTGGAGCGCTTCGCCGGCGAGGTCTGCGTCAAATCAGATGTCGAATGCATCAGTTTTCGCGATTATGTCGCGCGGCAGGATGGCGGCCAGAAGCAGGCCTCGGTTGGCGGCTGAGCCGCCAACCCGGTTCGCATCAAGTTTTTCTTAGGCCGGATCTTCGGCACCCTGCCTTGCCAGGTAACGCTGGTCGATATCAGGCAATGGCTCGCCTTGCAGCGTCGCTTCGAAGGCGCGCAGGCGCTTGTGGACAGACTGCAGTTCGACGATGGTCGACCAGGAGGTGAGCAGGAACTGCAGCGAACCCGTCACCTTGCCGAAGGCGTTCGAGATCTGGTTCAGCGCGCCGAAGGTTATCTTGTGTGCAACCAGCGAAGGACCCAGGATCAACAGCGAGAAAATGTTGTCAGCTTGCAGGTAGGTGTACCGGACGACGTTGAAATAGATGTAGTGGAAATAGAGCCTGAAATAGTTGTGACGAACATTCTCGAACAGTTCGGCGGTGGTGGCCGGCTGCGCCCTGTCCGCATGATCCTCGCCATAGACCAGTTCCTTACGATACGCGGCTTCGACGCGCTGGTTGCGGAACTGCAGCCCCGGAAGTTTCAGGCCGGCAACCATGACCGAGATGGTTCCGAACAAGCACCAGGCAAGCGCTGCAATCACCAGAGGCTGCGGGACTGCGCCGATGATCGGCAATTCGCTGATATGGGCCTGCAACTGGATCATGACCGGCAGGAAGGCGATCAGGGTCATGATCGACTGGACGAAGCTGGAGCCTAGATCCTCCATGATCTGCGAGAACCGCATCGTATCTTCCTGGATACGCTGCGAAGCGCCCTCGATATGCCGCAGCCTGCCCCAGTTCTCGATGAAATAATTGTTCATCGCCGTGCGCCAGCGGAAGATCCAGTGGCTGACGATGAAGGCATTGACCACCTGCACATTCATGCCAACCAGCGCGAGCCATGAGAAGTCAGCCAGTCCGGTGTAGAATTCGCCATTGGTCGATTTTCCGGTCCCCGACATCAGGCCTTGCACGTAGTCAAAGAACGGGCCGTACCAAGCGTTGACGGCAACGCTGACCTGCACATTGAAATAGATGAAAAACAGGATGACCGCAGTCATCAGGATCGACCAGCGCTGCCATGGATGCGGTGAGTACCAGCTCCAGAACGCGTAGAAGACGAGCACGCAAAACGCGAAGTAGAGATAAAACCAGAGGAACGGCTTCGATACGAGGATGGCGATGCCGATGATGGGCGGGGCGTCGGCAGCCGCCGGTGGCATCCCGAACACTGCGCCCAGTTGCTCCCCGCCGAAAAACCAGAACAGGATTGCCGCAAGGCTCCAGATGGCGGCCGAAGAGAAAAACAGCTTCGGCTGCGGGAAGAAGGATACGAACACTGTGGCGAATTCCTTGCTCGGTGGGCAAATCAGCTGACGTCGGCGGGCATAAAGTCACACATTAGGGGGAAAGAAAATGCCTGCCCGATGCCCGGTGCAGAGCAAGACCACAAATCATGGCGATTTTGGCGCGGCCGACCATGTGACGATGCCGGACACGACCAGAATGGCCGCAGCGACGATGGAAGCCAGGAAGAAATTCCCCGACGCCTGCGCCAAAAGGCCGGCTGCGATCGGGCCGATGATCTGGCCGAGGCCGAACGAGGCCGTCATCAACGCAAAGATGCGCCGGGGCGCCTTTGGCGCCTGCTGGCGCGCGGCCTGCAGGCCAAGCGCGGTAATGGCAATGAAGGTGCCGCCGAGCAGCAAACCGCCAAGCAGTGGCCCCGAATATCCGCCAAGCGCCACGCTGGCGGTGACGCCGATGACTTCGATGAAGCACGCCAACGCATAGGCGGCGTAGAGCCCGATCCGTCCGGCGATCTTCTGCCACAGCCAGGTCGAAGGAAAACCCGCAAGTCCGGCGACCAGCCACACCATGGCTTCGAAGACGCGACTGCCGCCGCCTTGGCGAACGATGGCGACCAGGAATGTCGCCGTCACCACATAGCCGAAGCCAAACAGGCCATAGGCGACGATGATCTTCATCAGCGACCGGTCTTTCGGCAGCGCGGGCTCGCGGACCGCTTCGCCGCTGGCGAGCGGACCTTCATTCACCAGCAGTGCCACGACCACGAAGCCACAGGCCGAAATCGCCGCCGACCACAACCAGCCCGCCGCCCAGCCGGCATGCTCGGTGACCAGCACCGCCATCATCGCGGCCGAGATGGCGATGCCGATGCCGACGCCGCCGAAATGCCACGCCTGCAGGTCGCCGCGACCGGCAGCATTGATATGGCTGAAAACGATGCTGGCCATGAACACCATGACGAAGGCGCTGGCCAGACCGGCCAGAAAGCGGATGACGAGAAAGGCGACCATGGCATCGGTCAGCCCCATCAAGGCCGCAAGGACGGCGCTGGCGCCAAGACCGCCCAGCATCAGCAGGCGCTCGCGGCCATGCGCCCAGCCGCCCGCCGCCACCAGCGCGCCGACGAGGTAGCCGAGATAATTGGCAGACGCGATCCACCCGGCATTGGCCGGCGAGAGGTGCAGCTCTTCCATCATGCCGGGCAGGATCGGCGTGTAGACGAAGCGGCCGATGCCCATGGCGACGGCCATCGCAACCATGCCGGCGACGGTGAAGCGCAGCGCTGTTGAGGCCGATGCCATTGCAGCGCACAATAAATGCAGGGATCGCTGAAACAATCGCCTTTCGTTGGGCCAGTGGGCCTACAGCGTGTCGCGCCAGCTCGAGTTTTCCTTAAGCCGAAGAGTGCGGGAATCCGCTCAGCAGCGCCCACCGAAACCGGCTTGCAAGGAAGCGGTCTCGTGCACGGTTCGCCGCGCCGTCAGCCTGAACGGCACGTCGCCAAGTTCGCGCTCCGACATCGTGTTCAGGACGGGGTGCGAAAGCGGATCGGTGAGCCATTTGAGCTTGTCGCTCTCGGAGCCACGCTCATACGGCGTGCCCCCAGCGAACAGAACCTTAAGCGATGACAGCACCCTTAACATTTCCGGCTCCACGGGTCTCTCTCCCATCAACAAAGTCTGCCGTTTCGGCGCGTCTTTCAATTGAGATTTCAGACGGAACAGTTTAGAAAATCTCAAATGGCCATGCTCAACCGCGTTCACCTCAACGGCCTTCGCGCCGTCGAAACAGTTGCCCGTCTCGGCTCGCTCGCAGCGGCCGCCGGCGAGCTCAACGTTTCCGTCAGTGCGGTCAGCCAGCAGATCAGCCGCACCGAAAAGCAGCTCGGCCAGGCGCTGTTCGAGCGCACGGCAAGCGGTCTCGTGCTGACCGAATTCGGCGCCGTCTTCGCGACCCGTCTCGGCACGGGATTTCGCGAGCTTGCCCAGGCCGTGGCGCTGGCCGACGAGGCGACGCAATGCACATTGGTGGTTTCGGTGGCGCCGGCCTTCGCCTCGAAGTGGCTGCTGCCCAGGCTATCGCGTCACTTCGACCGCCATCCCAACGTGTTGCTGCGCATCGACGCTACGGTGCGGCTCACCAATCTCGACCGCTCCGACGTTGACATCGCCATCCGGCTTGGCGACGGCAAATGGCCAGAAGGGCGAGCGGAATTGCTCTTGGCGCAGGAAGTCTTTCCAGTCTGCTCGCCTGATATCGCCAGGAAACTGCAATCGATCGAGGATCTTGCCCAGACCTGCGCCATCACCGACGAGCGGGCGATGATCAATTGGGAGAGCTGGTTCTCGGCAGCCGGTGTTCCACCCGTCACCTTCCAGAAGGGCGCGCGCTTCACCGATCCGATGCTGTGCCTGGAATCAGCCATTGCCGGCCATGGCGTGATGCTGGGCTGGCAGTTGCTGGCGGCCGATGCGCTGGCCGACGGGCGGCTGGTGGCCCCATTCGGCATCCGCGCCCAGAGCGGTCTCGGCTACTGGCTGGTGACCTCGTCGGCCAAGGCGGAGAGCCGCAAGATCCGGGACTTCAAGGCCTGGATCAAGGAAGAGATCGCGGCGACGATGGCGCAGTTCGGGTCACTCGAAAGCGCGGCCTGATCTGGCCGAGCGCAATCGCGGTGGAAAGGATGCCGGCTGCGGTCTATGTAAGACCAGATCAAACATCATGGCAGGCAGGATCATGACCACACATTCGCGCGGCGTTTCCGCAACGATCGACCCGGTGAAGCTCGACAGGCTGGCGGAAGTCGCCATCAAGGTCGGGCTGCAATTGCAGCCCGGACAGGATCTGGTGCTGACCTCGTCGATTGCGGCCCTGCCGCTGACCAGGCGAATCGTCGAGCATGCCTACAAGGCCGGCGCCGGTCTGGTGACGCCGATCTTCAACGACGACGAGATGACGCTGGCGCGCTATCGCTTCGGGGCGGACGCCGGTTTCGACCACGCCGCCGGCTGGCTCTATGAAGGCATGGCGAAGGCCTTTTCCAACAATGCGGCGCGGCTTGCCGTGCGCGGCGAGGATCCATCGCTGCTGTCGGCGCAGGATCCGGCCAAAGTGGCGCGCGCCAACAAGGCCAATTCGATGGCCTACCAGCCGGCGCTGGAAAAGATCACCGGCTTCGACATCAACTGGAACATCGTCGCCTATCCGGACCTCGCCTGGGCCAAGCAGGTTTTCCCTGGCGATGCCGACGATGTTGCCGTGGTGAAGCTCGCCGATGCGATCTTCGCGGCGTCGCGGGTCGACGTGGAAGACCCCATCGCAAACTGGACGGCGCACAATGCAGCGCTGCGCGGCCGCACCGAATGGCTGAACGGCCATAATTTCCACGCCCTGCATTTCACCGGACCGGGCACCGACCTGACGGTCGGACTGGCCGACGGCCATGAGTGGATGGGCGGCGCCTCGACAGCCAAGAACGGCATCACCTGCAACCCCAACATCCCGACTGAAGAGGTGTTCACCACGCCGCATGCGCGTCGCGTCTCGGGCCATGTCTCCTCGACCAAGCCGCTGTCCTACCAGGGCACGCTGATCGACGATATCTCGGTGCGCTTCGAGGATGGCCGGATCGTCGAGGCCAAGGCCTCCAAGGGTGAGGATGTGCTGAAGAAGGTGCTCGACACCGATGAGGGCTCGCGGCGGCTGGGCGAAGTGGCACTGGTGCCGCATTCCTCGCCGATCTCGGCCAGCGGGCTGCTGTTCTTCAACACGCTGTTCGACGAGAACGCCGCCTGCCACATCGCGCTCGGCCAGTGCTATTCGAAGTGCTTCGTCGACGGCGCCTCGCTCAGCCAGGACGAGATCGCGGCGCGCGGCGGCAACAAGAGTTTCATCCACATCGACTGGATGATCGGCTCGGACAAGATCGACATCGATGGCGTCCACAAGGACGGCCGCAAGGTGCCGGTGATGCGCAAGGGCGAGTGGGCCTGAGGGTGACCACCTAGGGAGGTCGAATGGCTTTCGACCTGATGGTCAAGCGGATTTACGAGCCGCCCGCTCCCGATGACGGGCAGCGTGTGCTGGTCGATCGCATCTGGCCACGTGGCGTCAGCAAAGAGCACGCTGCACTGGCGCTGTGGCTGAAGGAGATCGCGCCGAGCGATGAGCTACGCAAATGGTTCGGACACGAGCCGGCGCGCTGGGCGGAGTTTCGGAAGCGGTACGGAGCCGAGTTGGACGGGAATGAAGAGGCGGTGACGCAACTGCGCGGGCTGCTGAGTAAGGGCAAGGTGACGTTGCTCTACGGCGCGCATGATGAGGCGCATAACAATGCCGTGGCGCTGGCGGGGTATCTGCGCGCAGGTTGAGGCGCTCGGAACCTTCGCAAGCAGGCGGGCCAGCGCCCCCCTCTGTCCTGCCGGACATCTCCCCCACTTGGGGGGAGATCGGCAGCTTCGGCGCTTTGCCCAATCCTGCGACGTTGGCGATTGGCGAAATCGGCGACGGTATCCAATCTCCCCCCCTAGTGGGGAGATGTCCGGCAGGACAGAGGGGCGCGCTGGCCCGCGACGGGCGAAGGTGAAGATCCGCTCTACTTCCCACCCACCGCCTGCTCATAGGCCTCCGGCTTGAACCCAACCAGAACCCCGTCGCCAACCTCCAACACCGGCCGCTTGACCATTGTCGGTTTGGCCAGCATCAGCGCCTTGGCCTTCTTCTCGTCAAGCCCGGCCTTGTCCTTGTCAGCCAACTCGCGGAACGTCGTGCTGCCCTTGTTGAGCAGCTTTTCCCAGCCGACCTTGCCGACCCAGCCATCCAGCCGCTTCGCGTCCAGCCCCTCCGCACGAAAATCGTGGAAACGATATGGTACTTCATGGCTCTCCAGCCAGACGCGCGCCTTCTTGACCGTGTCGCAGGTGGTGATGCCGTAGATGGTGATCGTCAAAGCGCGCTTCCCTTGAGCTGGCAGTCGAATCCGTCGCACAGCCTAAAACCGCCCTTCTCGCTTTGCCAGCGCCCAAGCCCGCAACTCGGGAATTTTCCGGCTTGCCAATACTAAGGAATTTTCCTAAGTATTTTTGAGACACTTGTGACGGCGCAGTAGGATCGACCCATGACAAGCCTCCAGACCGCCAATCCGAGCCTCCCGCCCATCGATGGCATCTTCCGCGCGCTTGCCGATCCGACGCGGCGCCGCGTCGTCGAGAGGCTGAACCGCAGCCCGGCCTCGGTCAGTGAGCTGGCGCAGCCTTTCGAGATGGCGCTGCCTTCCTTCATCGAGCATCTCAAGGTGCTGGAAGGCTGTGGGCTGGTGCGCTCGGAAAAGATTGGCCGCACCAGGACCTATCAACTGGCGCCCGAGCCGCTTCAGCTCGCCGAGAACTGGCTGGCCGAGCAGCGCACGCTGTGGGAGCGCCGCCTCGACCAGTTCGACGCCTATGTGATGAGCCTCAAGGAGCAGGAAAAATGAGCTATCCCTTCAAGCCGGATCCCAGACTGGACCTCGTGCTGGAGCGCGTGCTCGACGCGCCGCGCGAACTGCTATGGCGGGCCATGACGACGCCGGAGCATGTCAGGCAATGGTTCACGCCCAAGCCATGGCTGATCACCGATTGCGAGATCGATCTGCGGCCAGGCGGGCTGTTCCGGACACGCATGCAGTCGCCCGACGGCAAGGAGGTCAGCGATCGCCATTGCTGCTATCTCGACATCGTGCCGAACGAGCGGCTGGTGTGGACGGATGCACTGCTGCCGGGCTACCGGCCGTCAGGCGAGCCCTTCATCACCGCCGTCATTTCCCTCCAGCCGGATGGCCGGGGCACGCGTTACACCGCCACCGCCATCCACCGCGACGAGGCGACCCGCAACAACCATGAAGAGATGGGTTTCTTCGATGGCTGGGGCACGGTGGCCGATCAGCTTGCGGAGTATGTGAAGACGATTTGAGCGTCACATGGCGGCCGGGGATTGCCTCGGCCGCCATGCTTGTTTCTCCTGTAGCGAAGAGAGCAAGCTCCGAGGACGGAGCCGTTTTCCGGCTCAGTAGTAAAAGCGCTCTTCCGTGATCTTGCCGTTCTTGACCGTATACAGGCCGACTTCATCCATGGTGGCACGCTCGCCGGTGGCCTTGGGCGTTACGTCGAACTTGAAGCGCACGGCGAACTGGTCGCCGTTGACATAGGGGCCCTCGACCGAGCCACCGTGGACTTCGTGATTCTCTTGCCACCATTGGCCCTTTTGCTTGAGAGCCTCTTTGCCACGGGCCACGGCCATTGGCCCTTCCATGGCTTCGTAGCTGACGATGTCGTCGGCGTTGTATTTCTCGCCAGCACTGGCGTGATCACCCTGCTGGAGCAGCTCGGTGAAATCCTTTGCAATATCCGCGATGGTCATCTGTGTTCCTCCTGTTCAGACGCATTGCAAATAGGGAACGGCCGACTGGTCAACCACCGTCAGACCGCTTGGTAGCTGACAATCCATGTCAGGACGAACTGACCGCTTCATGACTACGACGCCCCTATCAAGGGCCAACGGTCCAGGAAGAGGTATTTTGTCAGGCCGCGCAGGCTGTGAACGAAGATGAAATCCTTGGCAACGAAGCTGATCCGTTCGATGGGTTGCCGGGGGACAAACTTCTGATCGTAAGCGAGTGTCAGATGCGGAACGAAATGATCCGACGCTTTGAGCCCATTCGCGAGCATCTCGGCGCCAAGCAATTTGTGGAGTTCGAAAACCGGCCCATCTTCGGCCAGAAGCACAAACGGTCGATGCGGTGGCTTGCCTCTGGTTGCCGGGCGACCGGAGAAACTGCCAACATGGCCAAAGGTAATTTCAAAGGCAGGCATATGGACGTGCTGGCCCGCTCGTGATCCGGCAAAGATGGTCTTCGACCGCAGCCGTTTGTAATCGCCAGCATGCTGCACGCTCAGGTGAAACCGTTCAACCGACAGAAGCGATCCAACTATTCCATACTGACTACAAAGCTGCCTCTGCAGATCGCCGAAGAGATCATAGCACTGGGGCTGCAAGAACAGCCCGAAGAAGGCGCGATCTGGCCGTTTCGGCCGGCGCGGCGGCACTGCTATGCCGAAATCGAGTTCACCTTGCCGATACATACGCACACGCCTGGCGAAGAACGCTCCTGTTTTGCTCTGACAATAGAACAAAACAGGAACAAATCTTTGAGTCAAGCGTAGATTGATCCGAAGCCTACGCCCCGTAGCCGATGATGCCCTTGACCTCGAGGAAATCGTGGATCGCCCAGTCGGCATATTCGCGGCCGTTGCCCGACTGCTTGTAGCCGCCGAACGGCGCGAACGTGTCCCATTCCGGATAGTTGATCGAGACCTGCCCGGCGCGCAGCTGTCCTGCCACCTTTCGCGCATGGTCGATATCGCCAGACTGCACATAGGCGGCGAGGCCGTAGACCGTGTCGTTGGCGATCTTCACCGCGTCGTCGTCGTCACTGTAGGAGATGACCGACAGCACCGGGCCAAAGATCTCTTCCTTCTCGATGGTCATGCCTGGCGTCACGTGGCCAAACACAGTCGGCCTGACATAGTAGCCGCGGTTGAGATGTTCCGGCCGGCCGGGGCCGCCGGTGACCAGTGTGGCGCCTTCCTTGATGCCGGCCTCGATCAGCCGCTGGATCTTGTTGAACTGGAGCTCGCTGACGACCGGGCCAAGCTTGGTCTGTTCATTGCGCGGATCGCCGACATTGTGTGCTTCGGCCGCCTTCTTGGCGATGGCCAGCGCCTCGTCATGACGCGCGGCCGGGACCAGCATGCGCGTCGGCGCATCGCAGGACTGGCCACTGTTGCCGAAGCAACCCTCAACGCCCTTGCGCACCGCCGTTTCGAAATCGGCGTCGGGCAGCACAATGTTGGCCGACTTGCCGCCGAGTTCCTGCGCCACGCGCTTGACCGTCTCGGCAGCTGTCTTGGCGACGATGATGCCGGCGCGGGTCGAGCCGGTGAAGGACACCATGTCGACATCGGGATGGCCGGCCATGATCTGGCCGACATCCGGACCCGTGCCGTTGATCATGTTGTAGACGCCCTTCGGCGTGCCGGCGGCTTCCATCACTTCGGAGAAGACGATGCCGCTGATCGGCGCGATCTCGGACGGCTTCAGCACAACGGTGCAGCCGGCGGCAATCGCCGGCGCCACCTTGCAGACTATCTGGTTGAGCGGCCAGTTCCACGGCGTGATCAGCGCGCAGACGCCGATCGGTTCCTTGACCACCATGGTGCCGCCGCGCTTCTCCTGGAATTCATAGTCCTCCAGCGCCTTGATGGTGGCTTCCATATGCGCCCTGCCCGCCCAGGCCTGCGCCTCGCGCGCCCAGGTGATCGGCGAACCATTTTCCTGACTCACGGCCTGGGCGATGTCCTCGAAGCGTTCGTTGTAGACTTCGAGGATGCGCTTCAACAGCGTCAGGCGCTCGGCCTTGCTGGTCTGCGAGAAGGACGGAAAGGCGGCCTTGGCGGCGGCAACGGCCTTGTCGACATCGGCCTTCGAGCCGACGGAAATTTTCGTATAGGCCTCTTCGGTGGACGGGTCGATGACATCAAGCGTCGCCGGCACCACGGGTGCCACCCATTTGCCGTCGATGAAGAAGTTGAGATGATTGCTCAAAGGGAAAGACTCCGATGTTTTGGGAAATGGATGGTCAGCCTATGCGGAGAGCATAGGGCAGTTGGCGCCACGCCGCAGGCTGATATGCGCCACGTCGCCGACGCTGAATTGAAAACCCTCGGCCTGGCGCGGCGCATCGATGACAACAGGTGCGCCTTTCTCGAGTTCGGCATGCAAGCGCAGCGTGCGGCCGTGAAAGACAATGCTGTTGACGCGCGCCGGCGCGGTGCCGGGCGTGGCCTCGGTCGCCGCCAGCAAGTCCTCCGGACGCACGCCAATGGTGCGCACCTCGCCTTCGCCAGGTGACTGGCCGGTTTCAGAAACGGCCTCGAGCGGCAAAGTGCCGGCGGCGAACCGCAGGCGGTCGCCATCGCGGCCGACAAAACGCGATTGCAGGAGATTCATGGTGCCGATGAAGCTGGCAACGAACTTCGTGGCGGGCCGGTCATAAAGCGTCGCCGGCGGGGCGATCTGCTCGATGCGACCCTTGTTCATGACGACGATGCGGTCGGAGATCGACAGCGCCTCGGTCTGGTCGTGGGTGACCATGACGAAGGTGGTGCCAAGCCGCGATTGCAGCCGCTTCAGTTCGACCTGCATCTGCTCACGCAGATGCGCGTCCAGCGCCGACAGTGGCTCGTCGAGCAACAGAACGCGCGGCTCGCAGACGATGGCGCGGGCGAGCGCGACACGCTGGCGCTGGCCGCCCGACAGTTCCAAGACGCGGGCGCCAAGCTTGTCGGCGAGACCGACCATGTCGAGGGCTTCACCGACGCGCTTTGCCTGCTCGGCGCCAGTCAGTTTGCGCAACGACAGGCCGAAGCCGACATTTTCGGCGACGTTCATATGCGGAAACAGCGCGTAGTCCTGGAACACAGTGTTGACCGGCCGGTCGAAGGGCCGGAGGGCCGTGATATCACGGCCGTCGAGCAAAACCTTGCCGGTCGACGGGCTTTCGAAGCCGGCGATGACGCGCAGGCTGGTGGTCTTGCCGCACCCCGACGGCCCGAGCAGCGTGATGAATTCACCGCTGATAATGTCGAGATCGACGGCGTCGAGCCCGACGATGCCACCGGGAAAAACCTTCGAGACAGTTTGCAGCCGGACGAGTGGATCAGGCGCCATCGCGAACCTCGGACGGTTTCGTGGTGTTGACCCACAGGATCTGGCATTGTTCGAGACCGGGATTGCGGAAGGCATGCAACAGCGTGCTCTTGAAGGCAAAGCTGTCGCCGGTTTTCAGCCCGTATTTCGTCGAATCCACCACGAGTTCGACCTCGCCTGAAAGCACGTAGCCGAACTCATGGCCGGCATGGGCATAGGCTTCCGCCGTGCCGCCGCCAGCTTCCACCGTCACCAGCATGCCGGTCAGCGTCGCGCCCGGCGGCGACAGCAGCGCCTTGGCGATGCCTTCCGACTTCACGGGAATGGCGCGGCGGCTGTTGGCACGCACGCAATAGAGATCGTTGACAGCATCATTGCCGTCGGCAATCAGCGCCGACGGCTCGATGTCCAGCGCGGCGGCCAGCGGCCAGATCACCTTGACGCGCAGCGAGGACATGCCGCGCTCGATCTGGCTCAGCGCACCGATCGACACGCCGGCTTTTGCCGCCAGTTCGGCCAGCGACAGGCGGCGCTCAAGCCGCAGCGCCCGCACGCGCCGGCCGACGCGAACATCGGCATCGTCCTTGGGTTTCTCGGCGGCTTCGTCAAGAACATCCATGCATTCGTCCTCGTTGCAGTCACTTTGTTGGAGCGCGGCGTAGCGTCGCCAGGCTCCCCCTTCTCCCCTTGTGGGAGAAGGTGTCGCCGAAGGCGACGGATGAGGGGTGCTCCAGCTTGGCAAGGACGGCGATCCGTCACCCACCCCTCAACCGTCTCGGCGCTGCGCGCCGATCCACCTTCTCCCACAAGGGGAGAAGGGGGAACCAGCCTCAGCCTCCCGCCTTCACCTTCTCGAACATCTTGGCCACATCGTCATTCTGCTTCATAGGTCCGGTGAAGATGGTAGTCTTCAGCATCACTTCCGGATCGGACGGCAGTTGCAGCTTCTCAAGTTCATCCTTCGCCACGCCGGCAAAGGCGGTCGAGAGCGAGCTGCCATAGCCGTAGGACTGGATCAGGAATTTGCCCGAATCGGCATCCAGCCGGCTGTTGATGAAGTCATAAGCGAGATCGACATTCTTGGCGTCCTTCAGCATGACGAAGCCGCAGGCCCAGGTCAGCATGCCTTCCTTGGGCTTCATGAATTCGACCGGTACGCCCTGCTTCTTGAGCGAGGTGGCGGACGCGTTCCAGGTCATGGCGGCGACCAGTTGACCGCTGGCCAACGCCTGCTCGACCGAGGTCATGTCGGTGGTGTAGCTCGACAGCAGCGGGCGCTGTTCGCGCAGCTTTGCCGCGACTTTGTCCATCTGCTCGGGCGTTATGTCGAACGGATTGACGCCGGCGAGCAGCGCGGCAACGATCGGCGTGTCATGCACGGCGTCGATGGTTGCCATGCGACCGGCATATTGCTTGTCCCACAGAAGGTTCCAGCTCGCTTCCGGGTTCTTCACCAGGTCGGTGCGGTAGAGGATCGAGGTGTTGCCCCAGTCCCATGGCACCATCCAGACCTTGCCGTCGCCGGCCTGCAGATCGGGCAGGTTCTTGAACACCGGGAAGATCGAATCCCAGTTCTTGATGCGCTTGGTGTCGATCGGCTGCAGCAGGCCTTCCTTGTTCCAGCGCGCCACCTTGTCGTAGCAGGGATGCGCGATGTCAGGCCTGAAGCCGGCCTTGACCTTGGTGAAGGCGTCATCGTCGTCGCCGAAGATCGAGGCCTCGACGCCATCGGGGTGGGCGGCAAGGAAGCTCTTGTTGAAGTCGGGCAATTCGTAGCCCGACCAGGTGAAGTATTGCAGCTTCTCGGCGGCCAGCGCCACGGTCGACGACAGTGCGAGCGCCAATGCGGCGAGGCCGGCCCGGGCCTTGTGTCCAGTTATCGATTTCAGAAATGCCATTTTCGTTCTCCTCTCATTGTTGTGGTCAGGCTGTATTGCGGCGCGTCGCGCCAAGCCCGCGATGACGCAGGATCTCGGCTGTACCGGCGACGATGAAGGACACGGCCAGGATCACCGTCCCGAGCGCCATGACTGTCGGCAGCGATCGGGGAAAGCGCAGCTGGCTCCAGATGTATAGCGGCAGGGTCGGCTCGGTGCCGGCGAGGAAGAAGACGACGATGAATTCGTCGAAGGAGATCAGGAAGGCAAGCATGAAGGCCGACAGCACGGCCGGCAGGCTGAGCGGCAGCATGACGCGCCGAAACGTCGTCCAGTCGGAGGCGCCGAGGTCGAGCGCCGCCTCGCGAACCGTCTTCGGGATGGCGGCGAAACGGCTACGCATGATCACCACGGTGGTCGGCAGCGCCACCAGTATGTGGCCGAGCACGATGGCTATGCGCGATGGTCCGAGGCCAACGAGATTGATGAGGATCAGCAGCGATATGCCGACGATGACGCCGGGAATGAGGATCGGCAGCCGGGCGATGGCGCTGATGGTGGCGGCAAGCGGCGAGCGGCCATAGAGGTCCATATAGGACACGGTGATGCCGCACAGCGTCGCGCCGGAGGCGGCGATGGCGCCGATCACGAGGCTGTTCAAGAGCGCACCCGACAGCGCCGGATTGCCATAGAGCGTCTCGTACCATTGCAGCGTGAAACCCTGCAGCGGAAACGCAGCCTGGATGGAATCGTTGAAGGAGAACAGCGGGATCAGCAGGACTGGCAGATAGAGGAACACCAGATAGGCAAGCACGTAGAGGCCGAGCCAGCGGCCATCCGGTTTCGTGCTGGCGCGTTCCGTTTTCATGTTCGGCTGCCAAACCGGCGGTCGGCGCCGCGCGCGACCAGCACCACGACGAGGATGACCAGCATCACGCAAACCGAAAGTGCCGCGCCGAACGGCCAGTCATTGGCCTTGCCGAACTGCGACTGGATCAGCGAGCCGATCATGGTGCTGGTCGGGCCACCGACCATTGCCGGGGTGACATAGTCGCCGACCGTCGGCACGAAGACCACGAGCGCAGCCGCCAGCACGCCTGGCATGGAGTTCGGCAGCACGACACGGCGGAACGCGGTGAACGGCCGCGCGCCAAGGTCGGAAGCAGCCTCGAGCAGCGATTTCGGGATGGTGTCCAGCGCCACATAGATCGGCAGGATGGCAAACGGCGCGTAGGCGTGGGCGAGCGTGACGACGACGGCGGCCGGAGTGTTCAGGAAAGCCAATGTCGGCTGAGACCAGATACCGCTTTCGATCAGCGCCGAGTTCAAGACGCCGTTGTAGGCGAGCACGATCTTCCAGGCGAAGACACGCAGGAGATAGCTGGTCCAGAACGGCAGCGTCACCAGGAACAACAGCAGGCTACGCCGCCGCCCGGCATGGAAGGCAAGATAGTAGGCGACGGGATAGGCGGTGACGACGGTTGCGAGCGTCACCAGGCCGGCAATGACCAGCGAGCGCAGCGTCACCGTCCAGTAGAGCGGATCGGTGACCACGATGGCGAAGTTTTCGACGGTCAGCCCAACGCCGAGCAGCGAGCCGTCATTGCCGCGGAAGGCGAGGAACAGCACCAGGCCCAGCGCAAACAGGATGAGCAGGAAAGTGACCAGCGCCCCCGGCAGCAGCATGGCTAGCCGAAAGCCGGAGGAAGACCGGGCCTCTGACGCTTGCGTTGCAACTAGGGTCGACATCGACCTGCCCACCAAGAATTTGAAATTTGCTAAGACTTTTTCATATTCATGAAACTGTCAAGCGGAATCCTGCTGGAGGATGATGTGATCAACGTCTCAAGTTCGCCGAGACCGCAGCGACGCCGGGTTTGATGTGCCATATGAAAATCCATCGAAGCTTTCATGCTCTTGAAAACATTTTTCGGTTTCTGCGATGCCTGACGCACACCTGTCGACGAACGGCCGGAATTTCGCAGCCCAAACACAGCACGTTGGATCACCATCAATGGGATAGACCTTTGAGCGGAATCCGGTGAAAGTGCCGCGCCGATCCGGCAAGCCCGCATTTTCGATGATTAGAGGACCGCACGCATGACGAACCCGACGCATCTGCCCACCGAGGGCCTTTTTGTCGGCCGCGCCAAAAGCGCCTCGCATCCGCTGGTGGTCACGGTGCGCGACGGCACGGTCTTCGACATCACCTCGAGCGCGGCGCCGACCGTGCGGGACATCTGCGAGATGGCCGATCCGGCCGGGCATGTGCGCTCGGCCAAGGGCAAGCCGATCGGCTCGCTCGATGATATCGCGGCCAACAGTTTTCAGGCCACGCGCGATCCGGCAAAGCCCTATCTGCTCTCCCCGGTCGACCTGCAGGCGATCAAGGCGTCGGGCGTGACCTTCGTCGTCAGCCTGCTCGAGCGGGTGATCGAGGAACAGGCGCGCGGCTCGGCGGAAAAGGCCGACGCCATCCGCGCCGACATTGCCGGGCTGATCGGCCATGATCTGTCGAAGCTCAAGCCCGGTTCGCCCGCGGCGATGGAGATCAAGGCCAAGCTGATCGCCCGCGGCGCCTGGTCGCAATATCTGGAAGTCGGCATCGGCCCCGACGCCGAAATCTTCACCAAGTGCCAGCCGATGGCCTCGGTCGGCTTCGGCGCCGATGTCGGCCTGCACCCCGTCTCGACCTGGAACAATCCGGAGCCGGAGATCGCCATGATCGCCGCCTCAAGCGGCAGGATCGTCGGCGCCACCATCGGCAACGATGTCAATTTGCGCGACGTCGAAGGGCGCTCGGCACTGCTGCTCGGCAAGGCCAAGGACAACAATGCCTCCGCGTCACTAGGCCCGTTCATCCGCCTGTTCGACGACACGTTCTCGATCGACGATGTGAAGCAGGCCGTCGTGCGCCTGAAGGTCGAGGGCGATGACGGGTTCTCGCTGGAGGGCGCAAGCTCGATGGCCGAGATCAGCCGTTCTCCGGAAGAGCTGGTTGCCGCCGCCATGGGCCCGCACCACCAGTATCCGGACGGGCTGGCGCTCTATCTCGGCACCATGTTCGTGCCGTCGAAGGATCGCGGCGAAAAGGGCAAGGGGTTTACCCACAAGGTCGGCGACATCGTCACCATCTCGTCGGAGAAATTCGGCGCGCTGGTCAACCGTGTGCGGCTGTCGCCCGATTGCCCGCACTGGACCTATGGCGCCAGCCATCTGATGCGTGACCTGGCGAAGGCTGACCTTATCTAGAATCTGTCTAAAACGGCCGCAATCAACACAATTTTATGCGGAATCCCAGTGACGGCGGACGCAATCCACTTCAAGATCGCGGTGCGGTCGGGGGGCCGTTCCGATGTCCGATTCGCCGATCCTGTTCGTGCGCACCGTCGCCAAACGCTTTGGCGGCACGGTCGTGCTCGAAGACATGAACCTTATGGTCGAGCGCGGCTCGATCCACGCGCTGGTCGGCGAAAGCGGCGCCGGCAAATCGACGCTGACGAAAGTGCTGGCGGGCATTGTCCGGCCAGACCGTGGCATCATCGAATTTGACGGCAAGACCGCGACCATCGACAACCCAAATGCGGCGCGGAAGCTCGGCATTGGCGCTGTCCTGCAACAGCCGGGGCTGTTTCCCGAGCGCCCGGTGCTGGCCAATCTGTTCGTCAATCGCGAGCCGGTTCACAACGGGCTGATCTCGCGGCGCGAAATGGAGGCACGTAGCCGTGACCTGCTTCGCCAGCTTGGTCTCGATGTCGATGTCCATGCCCCGCTCGGCGATCTCGGATCCGGCGAACGGCAGTTGGTCGCGATCGCCCGCGCGCTTCTGGAAAATCCGAGGCTGCTCATCCTTGACGACCCGAATTCGGCGCTCGACCAGCGCCAGGGCGAGCGGCTGTTCGCGGTGCTGCGCGGGCTGAAAGCCAGGGGCATGAGCATGCTCTACGTGTCGAACCGGCTGGACGATGCACTTGCGATTGCCGACCAGCTGACGGTGATGCGCAACGGCCGTGACGTGTTGTCAAAGGCGCGGCAGGAGTTGACGGCTTCCGAGGAAGTGATGATCGGCCAGTTGCGCCAGTCGCTGTTCCCGCTGCCGCTCAGAGCCCTGCCTACGTTAGCCGGGACGCTGCGGCCGCAGGTCACAATCGACGGGCTCAGCGGCGGCAGACTGAATGGGATCAGCTTCACCGCCCGCGCGGGCGAGATTGTCGGGCTTGCCGGGTCCGGTGCGCAGGATCTGCTTGCCCTGTTGTTCGGGCTGCGCAAGGCACGCCAGGGCAAGGTGCGTTTTCCCGATGGCGATGGCTTGCCAAGAACGCAGACGGAAGCCGCACGGCGCAACATCTGCATGATTTCAGGCGAGCGCGGCAACGGGCTGATGCCGGAAAAATCCATCGCCTTCAACATGGCGAACGTCGTCGTCGGTGCGCGCGACTGGGGATCACGCTGGTATTCGCCCCAAGCAGCGCTCGGCCGGGCCGCGCGGCAGATCGAGGCGCTGCGCATCAGGAGCACGCCGGAAATGCCGGCGGGCTCGCTTTCGGCTGGTGGCCAGCAGAAGGTGATCATCGCCAAATGGCTGGAAATCGGCCCGCAGGTGGTGCTGCTCGATGAGCCGGCCCGCGGCATCGACATCGGCAGCAAGCAGGAGATCTACGCGCTTATCCGCCAGATGGCGGCCAGCGGCTGCATCGTGCTGCTGCATTCCAACGAGCTGTCCGAATTGACCGGGCTCTGCGATCGCATCTTGGCATTGCACCAGGGCAGGCTGGCCGGCGAAATCGCCGGCGACGACATGGATGTGGGCAGGCTTCTGAAGCTGATCACGGCAGGCAAACCTGCGGACGAAAACCGACAAACCAGCCGAGAGAGTGCAGCATGACCAGGACCGATACCGCGCCGCTGCTTGCCGGTTCCGCGAACCGTCGGCCTGGACGCCGTATTCGGCTGCCGGCCGAGACCGGTGCTGTCGTTGCCCTCGCCCTGTTGGTCGCACTGCTTGGCTGGCTGAGCCCCGCCTTCCTCGAACCGGCCAATCTGGTCTCGGTGCTGGGCCAGGCTGCTCTGCCCGGCCTGCTGGCGATCGGCATGGTGTTCGTGCTCGCCACACGCGAAATCGACGTTTCGGCCGGTGCGGTGTTCCATCTCTCAGCGACCTCCACCGCCTTGCTGATGGTTGCCGGAGTGGACCCCTGGCTTGCCGCGCTGGCGGGTGTCGCAGCTGGCGCCGGCCTTGGCCTGATCAACGGCCTGCTGGTGATCGCGCTGCGCCTGCCGGCTCTGCTGGTGACGTTGGGCACATGGTGGATGATCCAGGGCCTGTCGCTGGTCGTCGGCAAGGGGCAGACAATCGCACCGCCGGGCTCCGATGTCCTGGCCACGCTGTCGGGCAAGGCGTTCGTCATTGTGCCGGTGACAGGCATCGTCCTTGTCGTGCTGGCGCTGGCGATGCATGTCGTGCTTCACCGCACCCGTTTCGGCTACCGGGTCCAGGCTGTCGGCAGCAATCCGCAGGCTGCCGCCCATGCCGGCATTCCAACAGGCAAGGTCAGGGTGCTGACGCTGGTGCTGATGGGTGCGATGGCCGGGCTTGCCGGCGTGATCCATGTCGGTGCCCAGGGCGCCATTGCCCCCGGTGACGGCAGCACGTTCGCACTGCTGGCGATCGCGGCGGCGATCATTGGCGGCACATCGCTTTCGGGCGGCAACGGCAGCGTCATGGGTGCCGCGATCGGCATGCTGGTGCTGCAGACGATCCTGAGCGCCATGACCTTGCTTGGCGTGGATGCGATCTGGGCCGCCTTCACCACCGGCGCCCTGGTCGTGCTTGCCCTCGCGGTCGATCGGCTGGTCAGGCTGTGGCGCGATCGGCGCACAGATCGCGCCCGGGACAATGCGTTCGGCTGAGCCTCGACGCCAATCATCCGATCGCCCGGAAAAGTCATCGCAACTGATGCAATCTGATGGGTCTGCTGATGGCGTCGCGTCAGGCGCCAACTACATCTGCAGATGGAGGCTTGCCATCCGTCGAAAAAGGGAATGCTCTGAGGCATCCGAGCGGCGCTGGCAAAAGACGCAATCCGGCCGAAGCCGGAATAAGGGACGGATCATCTTCAACCGGGAGGAAATCAAATGCTGACAAGACTAAGACTTGTGCTCTACGGCCTGCTGGTCGCGCTGACGCTCATTCCGGCAGCGGCGCAGGCCAAGACGTTCTACTGGATTTCACATGGCGGCCCGGCCGATCCGGTCTGGACCTACTTCCTCGCCGGCGCCAAGCAATGGGCGAAGGACACCGGCAACACCGTCAACACCTCGTTCCACAATGGCGATGTCGCCTCCCAGCAAGAAGCGGTCCGCGCCGCGCTCTCGGCGAAGGCCGACGGCATCGTCACCACCAGCCCAGATCCGGGCAGCCTCGTCGAGATCGTCAAGGAAGCCCGCGCGGCCAACATCCCGATCATCAACTTCAACACGCCCGATCCAAAAGCCAATTTCAATGCCTATGTCGGCGGCGACAACGTCACCTTCGGCAAGCATTGGGCGCAATATCTTGTCGACAAGGGCCTGGTGAAGAAGGGAGACTTCGTCTGGATGCCGGTCGAGATCCCCGGCGCCACCTATGGCGTCCAGGAAGAGGAAGGCATCAAGAGCGTCTTCGGACCGCTCGGCATCACCTATGAAGTGACCGAAGCGACGCTCGACCAGGCCGAGGTCATCAACCGCATGGTCGACTACCTCACCGCCCACAAAGGCAAGATCAACGCCATCATCGGCCTTGGCGACCTCGTCACCGGCTCGATCAAGCGGGTCTTCGACCAGGTCGGCGTCAAGCCTGGCGAAATCCCTGTCGTCGGCTGGGGCAATTCGCTCGACACCACCCAGGAAGTGCTGAACGGCTACGTCAATGCCGGCCAGTGGCAGGATCCGCAGGCGACCAGCTATGTCGCGCTGTCGCTCGCCAACATGGCCGCGTCAGGCATTCCTCCGGGCTTCAACGTCATCACCGGCGCGCTCTACGAAAAGGACACCGCGCAGGTCTACGACAAGATCCTGTCCGGCAAATAACATCCCAGACCCAGGCAGTCGCGACCCTATCCACGGTCGCGACTGTCTTGTCCATTCGCCGAGCCTCGCCGGAACTGGCGCAGGTGTCAGCCATTCCCATCATGTCGCGGGTTATCAGTGGAAAATCATTCGCTTGTCCAACGCCTGATTGCGCGGCCTGAATTCGGCCCCTTCGTGCTGCTCGTCATCGAGATCGGCGTTTTCTGGGGCTTCAACCACGATTTCCTGTCACCGCAGAACATCTCCAACACGCTGGCCTTCACCGTCGAGCTCGGCTTGATTGCGCTGGCGATGACATTGCTGATGACATCAGGCGAATTCGACCTTTCCGTCGGGTCCCTGTTCGGCTTCTCGCCGGTGCTGATGTGGACGCTGTTCAACAGCGGCCTCACCTCGCTGGAAATGGGCTTCGTCGTCGCGCTGGTGGTCGCCGCCTTGATCGGCTTGGTCAATGGCTGGTTCGTCACGCAGCTCAAGATACCGTCCTTCCTGGTGACGCTCGGCATGCTTCTGGTGGTGCGCGGCAGCGCGCTTTTCATCACCGACGGTTTTCCGCAGCGCACGTGGAGCGCCGAGGGCAGCTGGCTGGCGGAAGCGCTGGTCGGCGACTTCTTCATCGGGCCGTTCCGCATCTACATGTCGCTGTTCTGGTTCATCGCGGCGGCGATCGCGCTCGGCTATGTGCTGACGCAGAGCCGGACCGGCAACTGGATCCAGGCGGCCGGCGGCAATCCCAACGCGGCGCGCGCCCGCGGCGTCAATGTCAACCGCGTCAAGATCGGCCTGTTTGTGCTGTCGTCGCTCATGGCGTCGCTCGCCGGCGTCATCTCCTCGCTACGCACCTCCGCCGCCAACCCCAACAGCGGCACCGGTTACGAGCTCGAAGTCATCGCCATGGTGGTGATCGGCGGCACGGCGCTGACCGGCGGGCGCGGTACCATCATCGGCACCGTGCTCGGCATCCTGATCCTGCGCGTGATGCGCAACGGCATCGTGCTGATCGGCGTGCCCGGACTTGCCTACAACATCTTCATCGGCGCGATCATCCTTGGCATGATGGCGCTCCATTCATGGCTGGAACGCCGGCATCAGGCAGGGACTTGAACCATGGCCGAGCCATTGATCCGCATGCAGAACATCCGCAAGTCCTATGGCCGCGTGCAGGCGCTGGAGGATGCTAATTTCCATGTCAACGAGCGCGAGATCGTCGGCCTGCTCGGCGACAATGGCGCCGGCAAGTCGACACTGATCAAGGTTTTGTCGGGCGCCGTGCCGCTGACCAGCGGCGACATCTTCATCCGTGGCAAGAAGGTCAGCCTGCGCAGCACCAGCGACGCCATCGCCCATGGCATCGAGACGATCTATCAGGACTCGGCACTGGTCACGCAGCTGTCGATCGCCCGCAATCTTTTCCTCGGGCGCGAGCCGATCAAACCGCCGCGTTTCCTCAACCGCATGGACCAGGAGGCGATGAACACTGTCGCCCGCGACCTGCTCAAACAGGTCGGCATTTCGAAGAACATTCCGCCGACGACGCCGATCGGTTCGCTCTCCGGCGGCGAGCGACAGGCGGTGGCGATCGCGCGCGCCATGCATTTCGACAGCGACCTCATCATCCTCGACGAACCGACCAACAATCTCGGTGTCGCCGAAACGCAAGGCGTGCTGAGCTTCGTGCGCAGCGCCCGCGATTCCGGCCATTCCTGCATCTTCATCGCGCACAACATCCACCATGTCTTCCAGGTGGTCGACCGCATCGTCGTCATGCGCCGGGGCAAGGTGGTCGCCGACGACATCGACCCGAAGAAGACAAATGTGACGGAAGTCGAACGGATCATCACCGGCATGTCGGACAAGGAAATCCGCGACGCCGTCGCCGACGGCAAGCCGTCGCACTGAGGACGGAGCGGAACCGTCTTGTCGAAGCAGCCGAATGCGTATTGTGGTGATGGGTGTCGATCACCGGTCCCTCAGATTACATCGCCTGCCACATCGGCTTATCTGGCGCGCCATCGTATCGGCGCATAGGGTTGCGTCATGAAGGCCACCGTCACTGACATCGCCAGGAATTGCGGACTCTCGACCGCGACGGTCGACAGGGTGCTCAATAACAGGGCCGGTGCCAGTGCAGCCAACCGGCAGCGCGTCATGGAGGCCGCCAAGCAGCTTGGCTATTTGCCGGTCGCTGATCAGGTGACGCTTCCTTCGAAGCCCGCCAACCTCGAATTCTTCTTGCCGATCGGCAGCAACGCCTTCATGCAGGATTTGGCAAGGCACATCGAGGACTATGCATCGCGCCTGCCGCTGGTCGCGTCCTGCCGGATCCACAACCTCGCCGGCATCTCGCCGAACGCGCTGCAGAGCGCCGTCGAAAACCTGTCGCTGAAGGCCAATGGCGTCGGTGTCATCGCCGTCGACCACCCCCGAACCCGCAACATCCTGCGCGACATCGTCGAGGCCGGCATTCGCCTGGTGACGCTGGTGTCCGATATTCCGACCGCTCCCCGCTCGGCCTATGTCGGCATCGACAACCGGGTGGCTGGACGAACGGCGGCACTTCTTATGGGTCGCTTCCTCGGTGGTCGCGAGGGCCATCTGGCGATGGTCGTCGGCTCGCGCTCCTATCGCGGCCATGAAGAGCGTGAAATGGGCTTTCGCTCGGTGCTTGGCGAGGAATTTCCCAACCTGACCGTCAGCAGCGCCGTCGAGATCAATGACGAACCGGACGCCAGCTATGCCGAGACCATGAAGGCGCTGCACAACGAACCGGAACTGCTTGGCATCTATTGCGTCGGGGCCGGACGCTCCGGCGTGGCGAAGGCCATCCGCGAATCCAGGCCCAACCGCAAGCCGGTGTTCATCTGCCACGACCTGACCAAGCAAACGCGTGGCTATCTTGTCGACGATCTCGCCGACGTCGTCATCGACCAGAACGCCAGGCTGATCGCCGAACAGTCGGTCATCCGTCTGCTCGGTTCCATTGCCTCATCGGCGCCCTATCTCACCCGTAAATTCATCGAGCCGCGCCTGATTTTCAGGGAAAACGTGCCGGTGCAGTGAGGCGGAGGAGCCCGCGCCAGCCGGCTCCCCGTATTTGTAGGATAATTGGTACGGCAAATCTGCACAGCTGCTATGCACAATTCATTGTTGCCGAATCATTGGGCAACTCGTAGGTTCTGGTTGTCGGCCATCTACTCCTCCCAGATGCGATGCCGACGCTGAATGGGGTGCACCTCCTCCCGCGCCACATTCGAAATCGAGCCCGCTGCCACCTCCTCCCGGCAGCGGGCTTTTTTCGTTCAAACGGGAGAAATAGCCGTTATCACCGACGCCAAAGCGCGCCACGCATCGCGCTCGACCGCACGATGGAATGGCGCGTCAGCGGCGGTTCAATTCAACCGGCGGCGGTGCCCCGGAAGGAAACGATCAGCCCCTCGGCCATGCGCACGAACTGCGTGCTCGGCCCTTCGGTGCCCACCGTCTGCACGCTGACGCGCGCGCCTTCAAGCAGCAACGACAACGTATCGGCGAGCAGCTCAGCCTGACCGATGCCGGCATCGCGACACATCGTTACAAGGCGGTCGCGCTGGGCTTCCTTGATTTCCTTGATGACACGCCTGGCCGGATGGTCCGGCTCGGTCAGCTCAGCGGCGGCATTGGCCATGTCGCAGCCGCGGCCGTCAGCCGTCAGGCAGTCAGCGGCCATGCGGATCCAGGCATGCAATTGTGCGAGCTTGTCACCGGGAAACTCGGCTTCGAACCCTTCCCACATCGCGCCGGCCTTGGACGCGGTGGCGCGCAGGCACTCGACGATCAGTTCGTCCTTGGATTCGAAGTGACGATAGAGCGTCATCTTGTTCGTGCCGGCAGCTTCGGTGATGGCGTCGACGCCGACGCCCTTGATGCCATGCTTGTGGAACATGTCACGCGCCGTCTCCAGGATTCGATCCCGGGGACGTGAGCGCTCCACGACGCCGTCTGTCATCATGATCTCCTTTCGTTTCCTAAAAACCACGGCCACCTCTTGACTAGGGTGTTACCGGTCTGTAACTATGCAAATGTTACTTACTGGTAACACCTATGTCGCCTTCCGTCAATAACAAGGCCGTGACTGGTCCTGCCAGATCGGAATGAGCGAAAAACTGCGGTTCATGCGGCTCCGGCCGGTGAAGAGATGAAAAACGGTTCGCGAGCATGGGCTGCGAATCGACAGACAAGGAGCCGGCCAATGCCACAGCGCCGCGATCTTACCATAGATGAGGCCGTCCGGGATCCGATGATCCGGCTGGTCATGAAGGCAGATGGGGTCGACCCCCGCGCCTTCGAGACAATGCTTCGCTCGCTTGCCGATGGGCAGCGTCGCGAGGTGCCGTTGCTGCGGTCACGGGAAGCCTCCCGTGACGGGCACGGCCAGTTGTCCAGGGTTGCCAGCGCCTTCGGGCGGGCAAGAGCAGCCGGCGAGGCATGTGTGTCGTGGTAAACTTCTTCATCCACCGTCCGATCTTCGCCTCGGCGATCGCCATCATCATGGTGCTCGCCGGGACGATTTGTTATTTCCTGCTGCCGGTCTCGCAGTTTCCCGACATCACGCCGCCCCAGGTCGTGGTCAGCGCCCACTATCCGGGCGCCAGCGCGCAGGTCGTGGCCGATACGGTGACGACGCCGCTTGAGCAGCAGATCAACGGCGTGCAAGGCATGACCTACATGTCGTCGACGAGCTCCAATGACGGCTCCTCGACCATCACCATCACCTTCGATGTCGGCTATTCCCTGAGCACCGCCGCCGTCGACGTCCAGAACCGCGTCTCGCAAGCGGCCTCGTCGCTGCCGGCGATCGTCAACCAGGGCGGCGTGACGATCAAGAAGCAGAACCCGAACTTCGTCCTGATCGTCAACCTCACCTCGCCCGACAAGTCCATCGATCCGGTGGCGCTCTCGAACCTTGCCTATCTGCAGGTCGTCGATCCGCTGAAGCGCCTGCAAGGCGTCGGCGACGTGCAGATCTTCGGCGAACGGCGCTATTCGATGCGCGTCTGGCTCGACCCGGACAAGCTCGCCAATCTCGGCATCACCGCCGTCGACGTGCAGAATGCCATCGCCGAACAGAACGTCCAGGTGGCGGCCGGCAAGATCGGCCAGTCGCCGGCGCCCGCCGGCACCGCCTTCGAAATGCAGGTCAACGCCGTCGGCCGCCTGAGCGACCCGAAGGAATTCGGCGACATCGTGGTGCGCGCCAACACCGACACCGGCTCGCTGGTGCGGCTGCGCGACGTCGCCCGCATCGAACTCGGCGCGCTGCAATATTCGTCCTCGGCCTTCTTCGGCAAGGACCCCACCGTCGTGCTCGCTGTCTATCAGATGCCCGGTTCCAACGCGCTCGACCTTCAGCAGCGCGTCAAGGACAAGATGCAGGAGCTGTCCGGCCGTTTCCCGAAGGGCGTCGCGTACGCGATGCACTACGACACGACGCGCTTCGTCTCGGCCTCGATGCATGACGTGCTGATCACGCTCGGCGAAGCCCTGGTGCTTGTCGTCGCCGTGGTGTTCATCTTCCTCCAGAGCTGGCGCACGACGATCATCCCGACCATCGCCATTCCGGTGTCCTTGGTCGCGACGCTTGTCGTCATGGAGATGATGGGCTTCTCGCTCAACATGCTCTCCCTGCTCGGCATGGTGCTGGCGATCGGCCTTGTCGTCGACGATGCCATCGTGGTGGTCGAGAATGTCGAACGACAGCTCGAGGCCGGACTGAAGCCACTGGCGGCGACCAAGGCCGCCATGGCCGAAGTCACCGGCCCGATCATTGCCACCACCGCCGTGCTGATGGCGGTGTTCGTGCCGGTCGCCTTCATTCCCGGCGTTTCCGGAAAGCTCTACAACCAGTTCGCCCTGACGGTAGCGATTTCGGTCGGTATTTCCGCCTTCAATTCGCTGACACTCAGCCCCGCGCTCAGCGCCGCCTTCCTGCGCCATCGCGGCGCGACGCAATTCGTGCTGTTCCGCTGGTTCAATACGGGCTTCGACAAGCTGTCGCATGCCTACGCCCATGGCGTGCGCATTCTCATCCGCTTGCGCTGGATCATGCTCGGCCTGTTCGCGGCCGGGCTGGTTGCCACCTATTTCGTCTGGCAGAAGCTGCCCTCGACCTTCCTTCCGGTCGAGGACCAGGGCTATTTCTTCGTCGTCATCCAGTTGCCCGACGGTGCCTCGCTGGAGCGCACCGACGCGGTGGCGCAGAAGGCGCGCGACATCCTGCAGGCAACGCCCGGCGTCGACATTGTCGGCTCGATCAGCGGCCTGAACTTCCTGACCAGTGCCGCGCAGTCGAACTCGGCGGTCGAGTTCGCCATTTTGAAGCCCTGGGAGGAGCGTACTCCCGACCAGAGCGCATCGAAGCTGGTTGCCGACGTGCGCGGCAAGCTGTTGCAGATACCGGAAGCCTTTGCGTTGAGTTTCGATCCGCCTTCGATACCGGGTATCGGCACCACGGGCGGCTTCGAATTCGTCGTCGAGGATCTCACCGGCCGCGGTAGCGCGGCTCTCAACGACGCGACGCAAGCCGTGATCGCCGAGGCGCGCAAGCAGCCGGAAATCAATCCGCAGCAGTTGTTCTCGCCGTTCTCGACCTCGACGCCGCAGTTCAACTACGACCTCGACCGCAGCAAGGCCAAACTGCTTGGCCTCAATCTGCCCGATGTCTTCAACACGCTGCAGATCTATCTCGGCTCGCTCTACGTGAACGACTTCAACCTGTTCGGCCGCACCTTCCGGGTGACCATCCAGGCCGACAAGGATGCACGTGCGGGTGCTGCCGACATTTCGCGGCTCTATGTGCGCAATGCTTCGGGCGGCATGGTGCCGCTCAGCACACTGGGCAAGCTGGTGCCGTTCGTTGGGCCGGAAACCGTGCCGCATTACAACAACAATGCTTCGGCCTCGATCAATGGCGGTGCCGCACCGGGATTCTCTTCCGGCCAGGCCGTCGCTGCCATGGAACGGGCCGCGGCCACTGCACTGCCCAGGGATTTCGGTTTCGAATGGACCGGCATCACCTTCCAGGAGCTCAAGGCAGGATCGATCGCGTCCGTCGTCTTCGGCCTCGCCATCGTCTTCGTCTTCCTGATCCTGGCGGCGCAGTATGAGAGCTGGGCGATGCCGTTCATGGTGCTGCTGGCGGTGCCATTGGCGTTGTTCGGCGCCTTCGCAGCCCTCTGGGTGCGCGGCATGCAGATCGACGTCTATTCGCAGATCGGCTTCGTCATGTTGATCGGCCTGGCGGCCAAGAACGCCATCCTGATCGTCGAGTTCGCCAGACGGCGGCGCGAGGAAGGCCTCAGCATCGTCGAGGCGGCGATGGAAGCCGCGCGGCTGAGACTCCGGCCGATCCTGATGACCGCCTTCGCCTTCATCCTCGGCGTGCTGCCGCTGATGTTCGCGACAGGCGCCGGTGCTGCAAGCCGCCAGTCGATCGGCACCACCGTGTTTGGCGGCATGGTCGCCGCGACCATCCTGTCGCTGGTGTTCGTGCCGGTCTTCTACGCGGTCATCGAACAATTGCGGGAGCGCCGCGAAAGCGGCGAACCCGCCTCCTCCCAGCATACTGAACCAGCTGCCGAAACCGCCTTCCCTCCCCTGGCGGAAGCGGCCGAATAAGATTGGAGACTAATTATGCGTAAATGGAAAATCGCGTTGGGAACGGCTGTCGCACTGGGTGCGATCTCGGTGGCCAGCGTCCACCTGCTTGACATGGGCAACCTCAGGCTCAGCGCCAGTACGGCTGGGGCTGCGCCCGCTCCAGCGGCATTCGTCATGCCGGTGCCGGTGGCGAGCGTGATCAAGAAGACGATCCCGATCTATCTCGACTATGCCGCCCGCATCGAGCCTATCCGCAGCATCACGCTGCAGGCACGCGTGCCTGGCTATCTGCAGGAACAGACAGCGCAAGACGGCGCCGACGTCCGCCAGGGCGACCTTCTCTACAAGATCTCGCCTGACGACTTCCAGGCCGCGCTCGACCAGGCGAAAGCCCAAGTCCAGCGCGATACGGCGACGCTCGACTATGCGCGGTCCAATCTCGGCCGCGGCACCGAGCTGGCCAAGAGCGGTTACCTGGACAAGGACAGCTTCGATCAGCGCACCAGCACCTTGCGCGAGGCGCAGGCATCGCTGGCGCTCAACCAGGCGGCCGTGCGCACGGCGGAGCTCAATCTGAGCTATGCCGAGATCCATGCGCCGTTCACCGGGCGCCTGGGCCGCAACCAGGCCTCGGTCGGAACGCTGGTCAGCGTCGCCGGCACGGTGCTCAACACGCTGGTGCAGCTCGACCCGATCTATGTCACCTTCAATCCGAGCGAGACGGATCTGACCGAGATCGAGCAGGCCCGCGCAGATGGCCCGATCGAGGTCGAGGTTCTGCTTCCCGGTGAAACCGAGACCAGCCAGAAGGGCGAACTCACCTTCATCGACAACACGGTCGACCATTCGACCGGCACGATCACCGCCCGCGCCACCATCGGCAATGCGAAGTTCACGCTCATGGCCGGTCAATATGTCCGCGTGCGACTGCATATCAGGCAGCAGCCGGACGCACTGATGGTGCCGCAGACGGCGCTGGGTTCGAGCCAGCTCGGCAAGTATCTCTACGTCGTCGGCAAGGGCAACACGGTCGACCAGCGGCTGGTCTCGCTCGGCCCGACCAGCGGCGATCTGGTGGCTATCCTGAGCGGCGTCGCTGAAGGCGACCAGGTGATCACAGGCAATCTGCAGAAGATCGGACCTGGAATGCCGATCTCGCCACTGCCACAGAAACCGGCTACCTGAACCCCCCGCAGGCCCGGTTTCCGCGCGGCGCCCCCGACCTTTTCTCAGGTCGCGGGCGCCGTTTTCACGAGCAGGCCGACGAGAGCGGCGACATCGGCGCGGTCGGCCTTGGCCGGCGGCATGAACGCGCAATAGGGATGACCGAGGCGCACCGAGACTGACGAGAGCGCGATCAGGCGGCCGGCCTCCAGATCGGCCTGCGCCATCACACGCTGGCCAAGCGCAATGCCCAGACCTAGCCTTGCTGAAGCGATCGCCAGGCTGGACAGGCCGACACGGCGCCCATGCGACGGGTCGGGTGAGCGGCTGCCGCCACATGCCGCGAACCAATCGGCCCAGCTCGGGTGCGAGGCATAGTTCGGGCCCCAGTTGGTGTGGATGAACAGACTCTCATGCAGGCCCGTGAGACCCGGATCGCCATTGCCGTGCCGATGCCAGAATTCCGGCGCGCAGACCGGCAGCACATCGTCATGGACGAGACGAACCATGCGCAGGCCGGGATAGTGATAGTCGCCATAGGAGATGCGCAGGTCGACATTTTGGCGCATCAGGTCGATCGGATCGTCTTCCGCCCGCACGTCGATCGCCATATGCGGGAAGGCATCGAGAAGGGCCGCCAGCCTCGGCGCAAGCCACAGTTCGGCCAGCGAGAACGGCACGCTGACGACAAGCCGTGTCCTCAAGCCGCCTTCCAGCATGCGCTGGCCCATAGCGGCTATGTCGCCCAAAGCGCGCGCCGTCTGCGGGTAGATGGCGTGGCCGGCGTCGGTCAGCGTGATGCGGTTGCCTGTGCGCACGAACAATTGCTTGCCGAACCAGGTTTCGAGATTGCGGATCTGCTGGCTGACCGCCGCCGAGGACACGCCAAGCTCGCTCGCGGCCAAGGTGAAGCTGCCGGCGCGGGCCGCGACTTCGAAGGTCTTGATCGCGTTCAGCGGTGGCAGCCGTTCCATGACAGAGTTCCATAAGTTTTTCTTGGTCAGTCGTAATAATTTTCCGCGTTGAGGGAAAGAAATTTTTGCCGTCTTCTGTGTCCAACCCTTGGAGCACCCGACATGAAAGACATTCTCGATCTCGACCGTTATCCGCTCGACCGCGAAGGTAGCGCCGAATGGAACCATCTCGTCGAACAGTCGATCGAAGCCCTCAGGGCCGACGGCATGTTCAATCTCGAAGGTTTTTTGCGGCCCGGCGTCGCCGAACAGGCGGTGCGGGAAATCAAGCCGGTGATGGACACGCAGTCCCATGTCCACAAGCGCATGCACAACATCTACTTCAAGCCCGATATCCCCGAACTCGCACCCGAACATCCTGCGCTGCGCAAGGTCGAAACCATCAGCCACACAGTCTGCGCCGACCAGATTCCCGGCAGCACCGTGCTTGCGATCTACGAATATGAACCGCTGGTGCGGTTCTTGGCGGCGACCATGGGCAAGGAAAAACTGCACGTCATGCAGGATCCGCTGGCCCGCACCAATGTCATGGCCTATCGCGCCGGCGAGGCGTTGAACTGGCATTTCGATCGCTCGGAATTCACCACGACGCTGCTGCTGCAGCAGGCGGAGCGCGGCGGCGACCTCGAATACCGCACCGATCTCCGGTCGGATAACAACCCGAATTATGAGGGCGTCGCCAAGCTGCTCGAAGGGCGTGATCCCGACGCCAAAATCCTGCGCATGAAGCCGGGTACGCTCAATGTCTTTCGCGGCAAGAACACCGCGCACCGTGTCACCACGGTCGAAGGCGAGCGCGAACGCATGATTGCGGTGTTTTCCTATTATGAGAAGCCGGGCGTGATGTTCAGCACCGAGGAACGGGTGGGCTTCTACGGCCGCGCGGCTTGAGCCGTCCAACCCGCATCTGGATCGCTTGCCGGGCGACGATAAAAAATCCGAAAACGCCATCTTGTTAGATTGTCGACAATCTGATTGTCTTGCTTTCTGTGCTCGCTGGAGTGGCCCGGATGGTGAAGACGGATTTCAGCCCGATTGCCGACACGACGCGCCGCGCCGAAATCGTGGCGCTGCTCAGACGCGCGATTCTGACCGGCCAACTGCAACCGGGCCAGAAGCTCAACGAGCTCAGGATTTCCGAACAGATGCGGGTCAGCCGCGCGCCCCTGCGCGAGGCGATGCGCGAGTTGGTGCAAGAAGGCATCCTGACCAGTATTCCCTATGCCGGCACCTTCGTCATCGACGTCACGGCCAAGGACATCGACGATGCCTATTCGCTCAACCAGGTGCTGGACGAATTCGCCATCGAGTGCACCTGGCCGCTGCGCGACCAGCGCTTCATCGATGAGCTCGACCGGCGCCATGAAGCGGTGAAGCAGGCGACCCGCAACCTCGACACCACAAGGCAGATCGAAACGGCGCTGCAACTGCACGGCCTGATTTACGAATGGGCCGATAACTCGGTGCTGCTGGAAACCTGGCAGCGGCTGACCAGCCGGCTCCAGATGTATTTCGCGCTGCACCAGCATGCGCGCAACGAGCCGGTGCCGGCCGAAGACGTCCATGAGACTTACGTCCAGCTGATGAAGGGCACCGACATGCGCGCTGCCCAGCGCCATGCCCGCGAGCATATCCACCTCGATTTCGAACAACTGCTTTCCTACGCACGCGGCCTCGAACTACGCCCATCAAGGGGCGCCTGATCAATTCCCCAGACATTGCAGCCAACGGACAGACACGTGCGGATCGAAACCATCAAAGCCTACCATGTCGTGCAGCCCTTCGTGGACGGGCCCTACCGCATGTCCAAGGGACGCGAAGCCGACGCCTTCGATGCGGTGATCGTCGCCATCACCGCCGACGGCGGCCTCACCGGCTGGGGCGAAATGGCGCCGCTCGGCAATTTCTACTCGCCCGCCTTCCCGGCCGGCACCCGCGCCGGCGTGCCGGAAATCGCGCCGCACCTGATCGGCCAAGATCCGCGTGGCCTGGCCAGCATCGGCCGGCTGATGGACACGGTGTTCAAGGGCCACCCCTACATCAAGTCGGCGCTCGACATGGCCTGCTGGGATCTCGCCGCGCGCGCAGCCGACGTGCCGCTGGTGACGCTGCTAGGCGGCAAGGAGAGCGACACGGCCGAGCTCTACAAGGTCGTCACCCATGGCAGCGTCGATGCCATGGCCGCGCTGGCCAAGCGCATCGTCAAGGACGGCTTCCACCGGCTGCAGGTCAAGGTCGGCGGCAATGTCCATGACGACATCGAGCGCGTCACCGCGGTCGCCGCTTCAGTGCCGAAAGGCACCGTGATATTCTGCGACGCCAATGCCGGCTGGACGCCCTATCAGGCGCGCCAGTTTGCCGACGCCACGCGCGCCATCGACTACACGTTCGAGCAGCCCTGCACGACGATCGACGAAAACATGTCGGTGCGCCGGATGCTCGACAAGCCGATGGTGCTCGACGAATCCGTTACCTCGCTCGAGGCAATGCTGGAAATCCATCGCCTGGGTGCGGCCGACGGGTTGACGCTGAAGATTTCGCGGCTGGGCGGGATCACCAAGACCCGTCTGATCCGCGACGTCGCCGTCGATCTCGGGTTCATGATCACGGTCGAGGACACTGGCGGCGCCGAGATCGACACGGCAGCGATGGCGCATCTGTCGCTGTCGACGCCGGAGGAGCGCCGGCTGCATGCGATTGCCTTCCATGAATGGGTGACGGTGCGCACTGCCTCGAACAAGCCGCCGGTCACCGGCAGCCGCATGGGCATTCCGGACGGGCCGGGCCTCGGCATCGACGTCGTTCCCGACCTGCTCGGCACACCGTTCTTCGAGATTGGCGGCTGACATGAAAATCCGAAGCATCAAGGCCACGCCGATCAATCTTCGCCTCGAAGCGCCCTATGGCTGGGTCTTCGGCGAGCTCGACGGATTTTCGCAGACCATTGTCGAGGTCGAGACCGAGGATGGGCTGATCGGCCTCGGCGAGGCGCCGACGCCGGCGGCGGCCGCGATCATCAATGATGTTCTGGCTGAGCGCCTGGTCGGCCGCGACGCCTTCGACATCGCCGGCGCCGAACATGTCTGCCTGCCCTACTGGACCGGTGTGCAATCGATCAACGACCGCACTCGCATCATGGCCTTCGGCGCCGTCGAGATGGCGCTGTGGGACCTGCGCGGCAAGGCGTGGAACCAGCCGCTCTACCAGCTGCTTGGCGGCGCCGTGCGCAAGGACATCCCGTTCACCGACTATTTCTCGCTGCGCGGCGACGGACCCAAGGTGAAGGGCGAGACGACGCCGGAAGAAGTCGCCGACTATTGCGTCGAACTGCACGAGACGCATGGCACGACCTTCTTCGAAGGCAAATTCTCGACCGAAGATCCGAAAATCTCGCTGAGAATGGTCGAGCTGATCCGCGAAAAGCTCGGCGACGAGGCGATGATCCGTATCGATTCCAACCAGGCCTATTCGCTCAGCACCGCGCGGCGGCTGGCGCGGCCGCTTGAAGAGCTCGGCGTGCGCAACTGGGAGGATCCGGTGGCGACCATCGAGGAGATGCGCCAGTTGCGGCAGCATTGCTCGATCCCGTTCTCGACCCACAATATCGACATTGCGCGCGCGATGGACCTTAAGGTTCCGGACGCCTTCGTCGGCAATCCGACGGCGCATGGCGGCATCGGCCGCATGCTGCGCTTCGTTGGCGCCTGCGAGCACGCCGGCGTCGATTTCTGGTGCTATAGCGGCGACAGCGGCATCGGCAGCGCGGCCTATCTGCATCTGTGCGCCGCGCTCGGCTGGATCCGGGAGCCGAACCAGTCGCTGTTTCGCATGCAGCCTATGGACATCACCGAGGAAGGGCCGTTTTCGCCTACGAACAATGTCGTGCGTGTCCCGGAAGGCCCCGGTCTCGGCATCACCCTGTCGCGGAAAAACCTCGCGGCCTGCCATCGCGATTTCGTCGAGAACGGCCCGTGCAACAAATATCACGACCCGGCGAAGCCCGGGACCTATCGCCGTTTGCCGCTGAATTAGGAGACAGAGAAGGGAAAGGAGACTTATTCAACAACAAGAAGTCCGCGCCGCGATCGGATCGTGACGACAGGACCTGACGGGTGGAAGCATTGCCTCAAGAAAATCTGACCCCTGCGCCGCAAGGATCGGATGGACCAGACAAAACCGCATGCTACAGTCCCGGTCGAACTCACGTCGTTGATGGCCGGGGACAAGGAGAACTCCACGGAATTTCGTCAACCGGAAGTGCATCTTCAACCATAAGAAATAGGGGAAAGGGTTAAACCCATGAGCAAGAACTATCGCATTCTCGACCTGATCCGGCGCAGCCGCTCGCCACTCGAAAATCACCTGATCGACGGTCTCGTCGACGGCCGCGTCAGCCGCCGCGACTTCATTCGCCACGGCAGCATGCTTGGCCTGTCGCTGCCGCTTCTGGGCGGCATCACCACGGCTGCCGGCTTCGGTGGCATGCCGTCGCTCGCCCGCGCCGCGGGCGCCGCCGGCGCCACCATCCGCGTCGCCAGCAGCGTGCCGGCAGCGGCGATCGACCCGGTCACCATTGCGGACGCCGGCGGCCTCGTCGTGCTGCAGCAGGTTGCCGAATTCCTCTGCGTCGACGGCCCAGATCTCGTGCTGAAGCCGGCTCTGGCCGAAAGCTGGAAGCCGAACGATAAAGGCACGGTGTGGACCTTCAAGCTGCGCAAGGGCGTGAAATTCCACTCGGGCGGCGAAATGAAGGCCGACGATGTCGTGGCCAGCATCGACCGCCTTGCCGACCCGGCAAACTCGTCCAACGCGCTGTCGGTGTTCACCGGCATCCTGCAGAAGGGCGCCACCAAGAAGGTCGACGACTATACGGTGGAATTCCATCTCGACGCGCCGAACGGCAACTTCCCCTACATGGTGTCGTCGGACAACTACAACGCCGTCATCATCCCGTCGAGCTACAAGGGCGACTACGAGAACAGCTTCGACGGCACCGGCCCGTTCAAGATCGAAAAATACACGGCCAAGGTCGGCGCCTCCTTCGTGCGCAACGACAACTATTGGGGCGAGAAGGCGCTGCCGGATCGCACCGAGTTCACCTTCTTCGCCGACATGCAGCCGATGATCCTGGCGCTGCAGGGCGGACAGGTCGACATCATCAACCAGATGCCGGTGCTCGCGGGCGTCGCCCTGCTCAGTGATCCGGGCGTCGACATCATCAGCCTGAAGTCGGTCGCGCACCAGCAACTGCATCTGCGCTGCGATTCCGATCCGTTCAAGGACCCGCGCGTGCGCCGCGCCATCGCCCTCAGCCTCGATCGCGACAAGCTGGTCGCCGGCCTGATGAAGGGCCGCGCTTCGCCTGGCAACGACAGCCCGTTCGCGCCTGCCTATCCGTCGACCGATACGAGCGTGCCGCAGCGCAAGCAGGATATCGCGCAGGCCAAGCAGTTGATGGAAGCGGCCGGCGCCGGCAAGGGTTTCAAGGTGACGCTGACCACCGAGCGCTATCTGGAAATTCCCGAATACGCCCAGCTTATCCAGAACTGGGTCAAGGAAATCGGCATCGAGCTCGAGCTCAACATCCTCGACCAGGGCGCCTATTACGGAGACGCGGTGTTCGGCAAATCGAACTGGCTGGATTCGGTGATGGGCATCACCGACTATGGTCACCGCGGCGTGCCGAACGTGTTCCTTGCAGCACCCCTGAAGAGCGACGGCACCTGGAACGCCGCGCACTTCAAGAACAAGGACTACGACACGCTGGCAAACAGCTATATCGGCGCGCTCGATCTCGAGGCGCAGAAGGCTGACGCCGGCAAGATCCAGAAGCTGCTGCTCGAGGAAACGCCGGTTATCTTCGGCTATTTCTACGACTACCTGACGGCGACGGCGAAGGGCGTGGCCGGTGTGCAGCCGACCGCCATGTCGCAGCTGTTCCTCGAAAAGGCATCGAAGGCCTAGAGCGAAAAGGGAAAGCCAATCCTGTAACGGCCAGCTCCCGCATGGGGGCTGGCTCCACAAGGAGTCTTAGCCATTCTCTCCTTCTTTGCACGGCGTATTTCGCTGTCGCTCGTGACGCTGTTCCTGCTCAGCATCATGGTGTTTCTGGGCGGCCAGGTGCTGCCCGGCAATGTCGGGCGTGCGATCCTGGGGCCGTTCGCCGACCAGCGCGCGGTCGACGCGCTCAATCATACGCTCGGCGTCGATCGCCCGCTGCTGACCCAATATGCGACTTGGATCTGGAATTTTGTCCGCGGCGACATGGGCACGTCCTATATCTTCCGCTCGCCGGTGGCGCCGTTTGTCATCGACGCCTTGGGCAATTCGATGAAGCTGGCTGCCGTCGCCTTCGTGCTGGTGGTGCCGATCGGCATCCTCGGCGGCGTCATTGCCGCGCTGAACCTCAACCGCCCGCTCGACCGCATCATCAGCCTTGGCGGCCTGTCGGTGACGGTGCTGCCGGAGTTCGTCACCGGCATCATCCTGATCCTGATCTTCGGCGTGTGGCTGCGCTGGCTGCCGATCTCGGCGGCATGGCCCAGGGACGCCGGCTTCTTCACCCAGCTCTACTATCTGATCCTGCCGTCGCTGCCGCTGTTCCTGGTGCTGTTCGGCTATATCGCGCGCATGGCGCGCTCCGGCATGATCGAAGCGCTCGATTCCGACTATACGCGAACCGCCGTGCTCAAGGGCCTGCCCTGGCGCACCGTGATCTGGCGCCATGTGCTGCGCAATGCGCTGCTGCCGACCATCACCGTCATTGCCACCCAAACCGGCTATCTCATCGGCGGCCTGGTGGTGATCGAGACGCTGTTTCGCTACCAGGGCATCGGCTCGCTGATCTTCACCGCCGCACGCGGCAAGGACTTTCCGATGCTGGAATCGGGCATTCTCACCATCGGCATCGTCTATGCGGTGGCGACACTGATCGCCGATTTCCTCTATTCCGTGCTCAATCCACGCATCAGGCTGGGGTCAGACCAATGAGCGCCGTCCAGACCACCTCTCCGCCACAAGACGACACGCGCCGGCGCAGTCCCATGGCGGAAGTCTTTTTCTCGCTGCTGCGCTCGCGAACCTTCCTCGTCGGCCTCTTCATCGTGCTGTTCTGGGTCGCCTGCGCGCTGTTCGGCGAACATTTTGCGCCTTACGACCCGCTCGCCGACGACATCATCAACGCGCTGGCACCACCCTCGCGCGAACACTGGTTCGGCACCGACCAGATCGGCCGCGACGTCTTCTCGCGTGTCATCGTCGGCTCGCGCGATATCCTGACCGTCGCCCCGCTGGCAACGCTGCTGGCGACGGTGGCCGGCACGGCGCTTGGCCTGCTCACCGGCTATTTCCGCGGCATCGTCGACGATGTCGTCAGCCGCATCCTTGAAGCCTTCATGGCCATTCCCGTGGTCATCGTCGCGTTGCTCGCCATCGTCGCGCTCGGCACCTCCAAGACCACCGTCATCGTCGTCATTGGGCTGAGCTTTGCGCCGATCATTGCCCGCACCGTGCGCTCGGCGGTGCTGGCCGAGCGCGAACTCGACTATGTCGCGGCAGCCCAGTTGCGGCACGAGAGTGCGCTGCATACGATGTTCGTCGAGATCCTGCCCAACGTCATTCCGCCGATCCTGGTCGAGACCACCGTGCGGCTGGGCTACGCCATCTTCGCGGTCGCCACGCTGTCCTTCATGGGTTTTGGCATCCAGCCGCCGTCACCCGACTGGGGGCTGTCGATCTCCAGCAATTACGGCATGATCGGCGGCGGCTTCTGGTGGACGGTGCTGTTCGACGCACTCGCCATCGCCTCGCTGGTGATCGGCGTCAACCTGGCGGCCGATGGCGTCCATGGAGCGCTCAATGACTAACTCCGCCCCGACTAAGCCGGCAAAGGCCGAGAACGCCCTCGAACTGCACGATTTGTCGGTTGCCTATCGCGTCGCCGGCCGCAACCGCGCCGTGCTGCGCAATCTCAGCCTCAACATCCGGCAAGGCGAGGCCTACGGGCTGGTCGGCGAATCCGGTTGCGGCAAATCCACCGTAGCGCTCACCGTCGTGCGCTATCTGCCGAGGAACGGCTCGATATCCGGGGGCGCCATCTCGCTTGACGGCCAGGATGTGATGAAGCTCGATGCCGAGGCCTTGCGGCGCGCCCGCGCCGAAAGCGTCTCGATGGTCTATCAGGATCCCGGCAAGGCGCTGAACCCGTCGATCCGCATCGGCCGCCAGCTGACCGAGATCTTCGAGCTTGCCGGCGTCACGGGCAAGGCGGCTGAGGATCGCGCCATCGCCATGCTCAACCGCGTGCGCATCTCCGACCCGCCAAGCGTCATGCAGCGCTACCCGCACCAGCTCTCGGGCGGCATGCAGCAGCGCGTGGCGATCGCCATGGCGCTGGCCAATGACCCGTCGATGCTGATCCTCGATGAGCCGACCACCGGGCTCGATGCAACGGTCGAAGCCGAGGTGCTCGACCTCATCGCGCAGCTGCGGCAAGAACTCTCGGCCTCGATCCTGTTCATCAGCCACAACCTCGCCGTCGTCTCCAACATGTGCGACCGGGTCGGCGTGCTCTATGCCGGCATGCTGGTGGAGGAAGGACCGACCGACGTCGTCTTCAACGATCCGCGCCATCCCTACACCGTTGCCTTGCTGCGCTGCCTGCCACGCGGCGGCCAGCGCAAGGACCAGGGCCGGCTCGACACCATTCCGGGCTTCCTGCCGGGCATCGGCGCTGACATCAAGGGCTGCGCCTTCGCCGACCGCTGTGCCTTGGCAGACGATCGCTGCCGCACCGAATTGCCGCCGCTCTATGATCTGAGCGACGAGCGCGGAAAACGCCTGTCGCGCTGCTTCCATCACGACAAGGCGCAGGCCCTGCCGCGCGCCACACCCAGCGATGTGGCGCCGGCACCAAAGCCGGAAGCGGCACCGGTGCTGCGTGTCGCCGGGTTGAACAAGACCTATGCCAGCCATGGCCAGCCCTTGCGCGCCGTCAAGGATGTCTCGCTTGATCTCAGGCCCGGCGAGACTCTGGGACTGGTCGGCGAATCCGGCAGCGGCAAGACCACCTTCGCCCGGCTGCTGCTCGGCCTTGTGCCGCCCGATGACGGCGGCACCATCGAGCTCGAGGGCAAGGCCCTGGCGCCGAGGCTGGAGAACCGTGGCGACGATCAGGTCAAGGCGCTGCAGATCGTCTTCCAGAACCCGGACTCCGCGCTCAACCGCTCGCATTCGATCCGCCACATCCTCGGCCGCGCCTTGAAGCGGCTGGCCGGCCTCTCCGGCAAGGCGCAGGAGGCGCGCCTCGACGACCTCGTCCGCTCGGTGCGCCTCACCGACCGGCATCTGGCCGTCAAGCCGCGCCAGTTGTCAGGCGGGCTGAAGCAGCGCGTCGCCATTGCGCGTGCCTTCGCCGGCGATCCGCGCATCGTCGTCTGCGACGAGCCGACCTCGGCGCTCGACGTCTCAGTGCAGGCGGCGATCCTCAACCTGCTCGCCGACCTGCAGTCCAAGGAGGACGTCAGCTACATCTTCATCTCGCACGACCTTGGCGTGGTGCGTTACCTCTCCGACAAGATCGCCGTGCTCTATCTCGGCCGCATCATGGAGATCGGGCCATCGGAGGAAGTCTTCTCCGGGCCGCATCATCCCTATACCGAAGCGCTGCTGTCGGCCGTGCCAAAGCTCGACCAGACCGAGACGGCGCGCATTCGCCTCGACGGCGAGATCCCCAGCGCCACCAACCCGCCATCAGGCTGCGTCTTCCACACACGCTGCCCGCGCAAGATCGGCCCGATCTGCGAACAGCAGGAGCCGCCGCTGGCCGAGGCGCAGCCCGGACATTCCATCCGATGCCATATTCCCTATGCTGAGTTGGCGAGGCTGCAGAAACCGGTCGTGATCGAGGCGGCATAGCAAGGCATCGCTGGCCGGTTCACTTCAGGCCGGCCATCCCCAGGGAACGGTCGCCTTCCGAAAAACCCTGATCGCTTGTCCAGCCCTTGGCCAGCGAGCGCAAGCCGGTCAGCGCGACGTCGAGCACATCCGATGAGACGGGGTTGGAGGGATAGGCGAGATAGATCGGCCGCTGGAACATTGGCGCATTGTCGATGCGCCGCATCTCACCTCGCTCGATATGGCCGCTGACGGCGCTGAGCGGCAGATAGGCCGCCGCCTGCTGCGACAGCACATGTTGCAGGCCGATGAAGACCAGCCCTGCGGAAATCGCCGGCTTGACCATGCCGGCAAAGGCGCGGTCATGCTCGATGCGGAATTCGAGCCCCCAGTCCATCAGAATGTAGTTTTCAGTCCACGGCTTCGTCTGCGCCGCATGCTGGACCAGCACGACCTGATCGACGGCCAGCGTCTCATAGACGATGCCGGGATGCGGGCGTGGCAGATAGAGAATGCAGATATCGAGCAGGCCTTCGGCGAGCTGGTCGATCGCCAGATCCGGGAAACTGCCTTCGAGCCTTAGCGCCACATTTGGCCGTTTTGCGCGCATCCACTCGACCCATGGCGAGGTGATCAGGTCCCAGAGATAGGCTGGAGCGGTCAGCCGCAGCAGTGTTTCATAGCCATCGGGAACGGCAATATCCTGCCGCGATTGCTCCCAGGTGCGGGTGATGGAAGAGGCGTGCGGCAGGAACTGCCGGCCAGCTGGCGTCAGCGTGACACCGTCGCGGTCGCGTACGAAAAGCCGGCGCCCCAATTGCTCCTCCAGCCCCCTGATCCGCGCACTGACGGTGGATTGGGCGAGATTGAGCCGGCTGGCCGCGACGGTGAAGCTGCCATGTTCGGCAACCTCCAGGAAACTGCGCAGGTTTTCGGTATCCATGCTCACACCTTGCATCGAAAATTTCGATGACCCCTATCAAAAAATATCGCTTTCCGGTCGCGGTCAACAATGACCTAAATGGCCGATCCCCCAGGGGCAAGCGAGGAATGCAGCCAATGCCAAAGCATTTCATGACGATCGATGCCGCTCGCAAAAAACTGACGGCAATCGAAAATTCCGCTGTCGACGACTTGCTGGCCGGCCGGCTCCACCGCCGCGATTTCCTGCGCCATGGCAGCGTTCTCGGCCTTTCCCTGGCGTTCCTGGGCAGCCTTGTAACGGCTGCCGGCCTCGGCACGCAGAAGGCCCGCGCCGAAGGCAAGCCGGGTGGCACGGTGCGCGCCGGCGTCGCCACGCCCGGCGGCGCCATCGATCCCGTCACCTACTACGACAGCGGCAGCTACCAGCTGGTTTTCCAGACCGCCGAATTTCTCTGCATCACCCAGCCGGACCTCACTCTGAAGCCGGTACTGGCGGAAAGCTGGGCGCCGAACGCGGATGGCAGCGTGTGGACCTTCAAGCTGCGCAAGGGCGTGAAATTCCACAATGGCGAGGACTTCAAGGCTGACGACGTCGTCGCGACCTTCGATCGCCTCGCCGACCCGAACGGCGCCTCGAACGCGCTTTCGGTGTTCAAGGGCCTGCTGTCGAAGGGCGGCACGCAGAAGGTCGACGACCACACCGTCGCCTTCCATCTCGATGCGCCGAACGGCAGCTTTCCCTATTCGGTGTCGATCGACAATTACAACGCCGTCATCCTGCCAGCGACCTACAAGGGCGACTACGAAAAGACCTTTGAAGGCACCGGCCCGTTCCGGCTGGAGAGCTACACGCCGAAGGTCGGCGCGACCTTCGTACGCAACCCCGATTATTGGGGCGAGAAGGCGCTGCCCGACCGGCTCGAATTCAAATTCTACGGCGACGTGCAGCCACGCATCCTGGCGCTGCAGGCGGGTGAGGTCGACATCCTCGACGCCGTGCCGCTCGATGTCAGCCAGGTGGTGCTCAACAGCCCCGACATCACAGTGCTGCGTGTCGCCTCGACCGCGCACCGCCAGCTCCACATGCGTTGCGACACCGGCCCGTTCACCGACAAGCGCGTGCGCCAGGCACTGGCGCTCAGCATCGACCGTTCCAAGCTGGTCGACGGCCTGTGCCGCGGCATGGCGGCGACCGGCAATGACAGCCCGTTCGCGCCGGCCTTCCCCGCCACCGACACGTCGGTGCCGCAGCGTGTCCAGGATATCGCCAAGGCCAAGCAGCTTCTCGAGGCGGCCGGCCTCGCCAACGGCTTCGACATCACGCTGACGACGCTGCGCTATTCCGACATTCCGGGTTACGCGCAGCTGTTCCAGAATTTCGCCAAGGAGATCGGTGCCCGCATCTCGCTCAACATCGAGGACCAGGACAAATATTACGGCAAGGCGGTGTTCGGCCAGTCGGACTGGCTGGACAGCCCGCTGGGGATCACCGACTACGCGCATCGCAGCGTGCCCAATGTCTTCCTGAAAAGCCCGCTGGTCAGCGATGGCCCGTGGAACGCGGCGCATTTCAAAAGCCCTGCCTATGACGGCATGGTCACCTCCTACCTCAAGGCACTCGACATCGGTGCGCAGCGCGCGGCCGCTTCCGACATCCAGAAGCTGCTGCTCGACGAGACGCCTGTCATTTTCAGCTATTTCCCGGACCTGCTGGTGCCGGTGCGCAAGAATGTCAGCGGCCTGCCGCCGATCGCCGCCGGTCTGCTGCTCGATCGTGTGTCGCTGGGATAGAGGCTGGATTGGACAATTCCGCTTTTCGGGCGGTGAGGCTATTCGCTAGCAGGGCTGTGAAGAGCGATGGGGGGCCATCACTCGAGCTGCTCGACGCAAGGGAAACCCGCCGCCCGGAAACCCTCTCCGGCACCACAATTCAATCCAGGTTCATCTCGCTGTGCGCCAACGCTCGATGACAAAAGACAGGAAACGGGAGACTACCATTCGCAAGCCTCATTTGCGCGGCCGCGGGCCGCATTTCCCCTTGCTCGACAATATCGTGCAGTACGAGTTCGAGCCCGGCTATGTCGCCTTCACCATGCCAATGCAGAAGCGGCTGCGCGTGCAGGTGGGATCGATGATCGTCGCCGACACGACAAAGGCGCTGGTGCTCTACGAGAGCGACCATCTGCCGGTCTACTACTTCCCGATCAGCGACGTGCGCGAGGAATTCCTGCTGCCCTCTACGACGACGACCGAGAGCCCGTTCAAGGGCGTCGCCACCCATTATTCGCTGAACACAGGCATCACGCTGGTCGAGGACGCGGCCTGGCGCTATGTCGATCCGGTCAAGGGATCGCCTGACCTGTCGGACTACATGTCCTTCTATTGGCCCAAGATGACGCACTGGTATGAGGAAGACGAAGAGATCTTCGTCCACGCCCGCGATCCGTTCCGCCGGGTCGACTGCCTGCCGTCGTTGCGGCGCGTCCAGGTCATCCTCGACGGCGAGCAGGTCGCCGATTCACGCCGTGGCGTGTTCCTGTTCGAGACCGGCCACCCGGTGCGCCACTACCTGCCGATCGCCGACACGCGGCTCGATATGTTCGCGCCCAGCCGCTACATCTCGCGCTGCCCCTACAAGGGCATCTCCAGCTACTATCACGTGACGACGGCCAAGAAGCGGCACGAGAACCTCGTCTGGTACTATCCCGAACCGGTGCACGAGGCCGAACGCATCAAGGGCATGGTCTGCTTCCATCACGAACTGGTCGACAAGATCATGGTCGACGGCGTCGAGATTCCGAAGGAATTCACGGCCGCGTCCAGCGGCTATTTCTAGGCATCGCCGCTCCCTTGTCGGCTTGCGCGCTGAGCGCTTGATCGAAACATGGCTCTGCGCATACCCTCCCCTGAATTCGGGAGGGCTATCGATGGATCTTTTCAAGCTGGACGGCGATGTCGCGCTGGTCACCGGCGCCGGCAGCGGCATCGGCCAGGCAATCGCGATCGGACTGGCGGAGGCAGGGGCCGACGTCGCCTGTTTCGGTCATGCGTCGAAAGGTGGGCTGGACGAGACCGCGCACCGGATCACGGCGCTTGGCCGCAAGGCACTGGTCCTTAACGGCACGGTGACATCCGAGAGCGATCTCGCGGCGGCGATCGATCGCGTCGAGGCCGAGCTCGGTGCGCTGACCGTTGCGGTCAACAATGCCGGTATCGCCGGCTCAGTGCCGGCCGAGACGATGTCGCTTGAGACATGGCAGAAGGTGCACGAGGTCAACGTTGCCGGCGTGTTCCTGTCCTGCCAGGCTGAAGCCCGCAAGATGCTGGCGCGTCGCAAGGGCTCGATCATCAACATCGCCTCGATGTCGGGCACCATCGTCAATCGCGGGCTGACGCAGGCGCATTACAATTCCTCGAAAGCCGCCGTTATCCACATGTCGAAGAGCCTCGCCATGGAATGGGCCGATCGCGGCTTGCGCGTCAATGTCGTCAGCCCGGGCTATACGCTGACGCCGATGAACAAGCGGCCCGAGGTGGCTGAAGAGATCAAGATCTTCAAGCGCGACACGCCGATGGGACGCATGGCGGCGCCGGAGGAAATGGTCGGGCCGACAGTGTTCCTCGCCAGCCGCGCGTCGAGCTTCGTCACCGGCCTCGACCTGATCGTCGATGGCGGCTACGTCTGCTGGTAGGATCGCATCTCTCAGACTTCGCCTGCAGTCTGAATTTGTGCATCCGCGAAGCGTTAGTCGTTGCGCGAGATGAACGTTGGTATATATAATTTCATCCTATGAAACGGCTTGGCGAGATGGGGCTTGCCAGGCCAACAGCCGAGATCATGGGACCTTGATGGCTCGCACCTTGCAGGGCGCCGCAAGACTGGCAATTGATCCGCGGATGATCGCTCCCGCAGCGATGCATCGGCAGTCATGACGCTGACCCTCCCGGCATACTCCATCATCGCCGAAATTCAGCATCATTTCGCCTGCGCCGGCTTTAGCCGCGACGTGGCGGCAACGGCCTTGCGCAACGACCAGCCTTTCCAACACAATGAGAAAAAGACGCAAGAAGGGAACGAGCAATAACCGCCACAGCTTGAAGGAGAACAAGCATGTCATTTCGCAGCTATATCTCGAAGTTATCGATCAGTGCCGTCGCGCTCGCGACACTAAGTCTGCTGACGCCTTCCGCCCAAGCCGCCGCACCGGAATCCAACGACCCGATTAAGATCGCGCTGTTCGACTGGACCAGCGTCAACCTCAACGCCAAGATCCTCGGCGGCATCCTGGAAAAGCTCGGCTATACCGTCGAATATCCGACCGCCGACTACCTCTCCAGCCTGACCACCGGCCTGACCAATGGCGACCTCGATGTCGGCCTGGAATTCTGGGACACCACCGCCGGCGAAGCCATGAAGGCGTCCGATGCGACCGGCCAGACCGAACGGCTCGGCAAGCTCGGCCCGAAGGCCAAGGAAGAATGGTGGTTTCCTGAATACATGAAGGAAAAATGCCCGACCTTGCCCGACTGGCATGCGCTGCTCGATCCGACATGCGCCGCATCGTTCTCGACGGCGGAGACGGCGCCGAAAGGGCGCTATCTCGGCGGACCGGTGACCTGGGAAGGTTTTGACGACGAGCGCGTCGCGGCGCTGAAGCTGCCCTTCACCGTGATCCATGCCGGCACCGATGCGGCGATGTTCGCCGAACTCGACTCAGCCTATCAGCGCAAGGCGCCGATCATGCTGTGGATCTATTCGCCGCATTGGGCGCCGGCCAAGTACAAGGGCGAATGGGTGCAATTCCCCGAATACACGCCGGAGTGCTACAACGACCCAAAATGGGGCGTGAATCCCGACGCCAAATACGACTGCGGCAAGCCACATGGCGAGATCTGGAAATACTCCTGGAGCGGCATGAAGGACAAATGGCCGGTTGCCTACAAGGTGGCGAAGGCCTTCACGATCGATACCGACGAGCTCAACAAGATGAGCGGCGAGATCGACCTTGACGGCAAGAAGCCGGAAGATGTCGCCGCCGCCTGGATCGCCGCCCACGAAGCCGACTGGAAAGCCTGGGCGCAGTGATCGTTCCGACTGGAAACGCGAGACCCGGCCGTTGATCGGCCGGGCCTCAAATCTTGATATTCCAGAAGGACGATTGGATGGCGGACGGGACTGAACAAGGGGCGATGCAACCGGGCACGGACGACCGCCCGGTAAAGCTTGCCTGCCGCAATGTCTGGAAGCTGTTCGGGGCGAACGCGGCCAACTTCATCCGCGAGCGCGACGGCAAAGCCAGCATGGCCGATGTCACTGCCGCCGGGCTGGTCGGCGCGGTGCGCGCCGTCGACCTCGAAATCCGCCAGGGCGAGATTTTCATCATCATGGGCCTGTCCGGCTCCGGCAAGTCGACGCTGGTGCGCTGCATGTCGCGGCTGGTCGAGCCGAGCCACGGCAAGGTCGAGTTCGAAGGCAAGGACCTGTTGAAGATTTCCGATGCGGCACTGATCGAACTCAGGCGCCATCGCATGGGCATGGTGTTCCAGAATTTCGCACTCTTGCCGCATCTCAATGTGCTGGACAACATCGCCTTTCCGCTGAGCATCCAGGGGCAGGACCGGGCAACGCGCGAGGCGCGGGCGCGCGAAGTCATCGAACTTGTCGGCCTGCGCGGCCGCGAGCATTTCTATCCACGCGAATTGTCCGGCGGCCAGCAGCAGCGCGTCGGCATCGCCCGCAGTCTCGCGACAAAACCGGAAATCTGGTTCCTCGACGAGCCGTTCTCCGCACTCGATCCGCTGATCCGCCGCGAGATGCAGGACGAATTGATGCGGCTGCAGACCATGCTGCACAAGACCATCGTCTTCATCACCCATGATTTCGACGAGGCGATACGGCTGGCAGACCGCATCGCCATCATGAAGGACGGCGAGGTCATCCAGATCGGCACCCCGGAGGAACTGGTGGTCAATCCGGCGACCGACTATGTCGCCGAATTCACCCGCGACGTCGACCGCGCCAAGGTGATCTCGGCGCGCAGCCTGATGCGCGCCTGCGACGGCGCCGAGCATGGCGGCACGGTTTCGCCCGATGCCAAGATCGCCAGTTTCTCGGCCAGCATCGTCTCCGCAGGCAAGCCGTTCGCGGTGGTCAACGGGACCGGCAAGCCGATCGGCGAAGTCACGCCGCAAGCGGTCATCGACCTGCTGGCCGGCATCGAGAGAGCTGGCGCATGACGGTAACCGCAAGCGCCAGCGAGGCGAGGCCGCCGCTTCAGCGCTGGCTTGTTGTCTGGGTGCTCGCCCTTGCCGCCGTGCTTGTGGTGTTCCTACTACAGGAAAGTGTGCCCTGGGCAGTCAACTATCCAGCGGAAGCGGTCGTGCCGGTCGCCGACTGGGTCAGCGCGCTGATGCGTTGGATCAAGTCGAACCTGTCATGGCTGACGCGCTCGATCACCGCGGTGCTCGGCGTGCCGCTCGACTTCGCGCTCAACCTGCTCGCCAAGAATTTCAAGATCGGCCACGGCGCGGACGCCTATGTCCTGCCCCGCCTGTCCTGGGTCGGCGTCTGCGCTGTCGCCTTCCTCGCCGGCCATGCCGTGGGTGGTCGTAAACTCAGCCTGCTGGTCGGCGGCTGCTTCCTCTACATCGCGCTGTTCGGCCAATGGACCAGCGCCATGCTGACGCTGGCGCTGATCTCCATCGCCGTGCCGTTCTGCATCGTCACCGGCCTGTTCGCCGGCATCTGGGCGTGGCGCAAGCCGTGGGCGGAAAGACTGATTGTCTCCCCTGCCCTTGACCTGATGCAGACGATCCCGACCTTCGCCTATCTCATCCCGATGCTGCTGCTGTTCGGCAACAGCCCGGTCTCGGCGATGATCGCCACCGCCATCTTCGCCACGCCGCCGATGGTACGGGCGACGATGCTCGGCCTGTCGCGCGTGCCGCTGGAGATCGGCGAATTCAGCGACATGGCCGGCTGCACGGCGCGACAGAAACTGTGGCGGGTGCTGTTGCCCTCGGCGCGGCCGACGCTGATGGTCGGCGTCAACCAGGTCATCATGCTGGCGCTCAACATGGTGATCATCGCCTCGATGATCGGCGCCGGCGGCCTCGGCTACGACGTGCTTCTGGCGCTGCGCGCGCTGAAGGTTGGCGAGGCGATGGAAGCCGGTCTCGCCATCGTGGCGCTGGCGATCGCGCTCGACCGGCTGAGCCAGGCCATCGCGCACAAGCAGGCGAAGGGCCACGTCCATCAGGCCATGAGCTCGAACCTGTGGCGGCGCTACCCCAATCTAACGCTGGCCATCGCTATCCTTGCCGTCACAACGCTGCTTGGTCTGTTCGTGCCGGCTTTCGCGGCGGTGCCGAAGGCGATCACCTTCACCACCGCGCCGCTGTGGAAGGCTGCGGTGAACTGGGTGACGATCAACTTCTTCGATGTGATCGAAGCGTTCCGCGTGGCGCTGATCCTCAACGTGCTCAACCCGGTGCGTGCCTTCTGTGAGGGCTTTCCGTGGCTGGGCGCAGTGTTCCTGCTCGGCCTTGCCGGCTATCAGCTCTCGGGCCTGCGCCTCGCTGTCCTGGTCGCCGCGCTCACCGCCTTCTGCGCTGTCACCGGCCTGTGGGAAAAGACCATGGCGACTGTCTATCTCTGCGGTATCTCGGCCTTCATCGCCTGCCTGATCGGCATTCCGATCGGGCTGATGGCGGCGCGCAGCGACCGCTTCGAGAAGATCGTCACGCCCATCATCGACACGCTGCAGGTGCTGCCGTCCTTCTGCTTCATCATCCCGGTGGTGATGCTGTTCAGGGTCGGCGACGTCACCGCGATGATCGCCACTGTCGCCTTCGCCGTGGTGCCGGCGATCCGCTATACCAATCACGGCATCCGCCAGGTGCCGCCGGCGCTGATCGAAGCGGCCAAGGTGTCGGGCTGCACGCCGCGCCAGACTTTCTTCCGCGTGCAATTGCCGCTGGCGCTTCCCGAAATCATGCTCGGCGTCAACCAGACGATCCTGATGGCGCTGGCGATGATCATCATCTGCGCCATGGTCGGCACGCGCGATCTCGGCCAGGAGGTGTTCATCGCATTGTCCAAAGCCGATTCCGGCCGCGGCATCGTCGCCGGCCTGGCCATCGCCTTCATCGGCATCGTCGCCGACCGGCTGTTCAACGCCTGGACGGCGAAGGCCAGGGCAAGACTGGGATAGAAGCCGAATGGCAGAGCCGGGTGAGCCGCCCTTTACCGTTCTCGTCTTCGACATGGCCAAAACCGGCGAACCGGATGGCGAGCGTATGGTTCGCGGATTCGAGACGCTGGATGCGGCAACATCCTATGCCATCGCGCGGGTTCGCGCCTCAGTGGAGGAATTGCGCAAGCCCGGCATCGCGGCAGCGGAACTTCGGCAACTCTGGCACATCTACGGCGAAGACTGCTCGGTGCTGAACGCCAATGTGCGCGGCAGCGATCTTCTCGACGATTTCATCGCGACGCCGGCGACCCCTGTCGAGTGCAACTGGCAGGTTTTGGCGCCAAGGCTACGCCGATTCCGCGCCTCGCTGCTGATCTCCAACGACAAGGACGAGTCGGTCTGGGCCGGCGGCTTCTTTCGATCGACCTACAAATTGGCGCGCGACGGCCTGCTCGAGCGTTTTCGCGACGACGCCATTGCCGCCCTTAAAGCCAAGAGCATCGAGCCGGCGGAGCCGACGAAGCTCGTGGTCGCCAATTACTTCGAGCTTCCGGATCCACCCTATCCACCGCCAGGCGTGGCGCTGCGATCCTGGAAGGTCGAGGTCGGTTTCGTCTGCCACGATGTGAAGTTCGGCGGCGACGCCGCCGGCGTCTTCTCCTGGCCGCAAGAGCCGACCGACTGGGCGCTCAGAACCATGCAGTTCCTGCTGATGGCCGACATGATGGCGATGCGCGGCGATGGCCCGGACTGGGCCAACGATTGCGACGTCCTCTCCGTTAAGGTGACCGAGACGGATGCGCCTGCCGACTATCCCTTGGATTGAAGCGGCCTACTCCGCCGCGACGCCCTTCACTTCGAGATAGCTCTCCATGGAATCGTCCAGCGCCTGCAGCCACGGCGTATGGTGCAGCGGCGCCATAGTGCCGGTCATCAGCGAGCGGTAGGCGTGATCGCGAAAACTCATAATGTCTTCGCCCTTGTGGTGCTCCCACTCCATGAAGGTCTGGTTGACCGCCTCGACATCGAAGCCGGGATAGTCGGTCTGGTCCATCAATTCCTTGGTGTAATCGCCCTGGAACCAGATCATCTGCTCGGCGTCTTCCAGCGTTTCCTCACGCGCCCGCCATTTGGCGCCATGCTCGGTCATCGCCTCGGCCGAGGGCAGCTTGATGCGGCCCATAATGACGTCGCGGGCGAACCAGGCCTGCGCGTCGAACATGTTGAAGGTGTAGAACTGGTCCTGCATGCCGATATAGGACAGTTTTGGATTCTTCTCCCAGACGACGCCCTCATAGAGGCTGTCTGGCCACATGCGGTTGGCGGTCTTGAGCTTGAGGTCGTCGGTCAGGAACGGGAAGGAATGCAGGTAGCCGGTGCACAGGATGATGGCGTCGACATCCTTTGATGTGCCGTCCTTGAAATGGGCCGTCTTGCCGACAACCTTCTGCAGCAGCGGCACCTCTTTCCAATTCTCCGGCCATTTGAAGCCCATCGGCTTCGAGCGGTAGCTGGAGGTGATCGATTTAGCCCCGTATTTGTAGCATTGCGAGCCAATGTCCTCGGCCGAATAGGAACGGCCGATGATCAATATATCCTTGCCCTTGAACTCCATCGCGTCGCGGAAATCATGGCTGTGCAGGATGCGGCCGTTGAAGGTCGAGAAGCCTTCGAAATAGGGCACGTTGGGCACCGAAAAATGCCCGGACGCGACGACGACATTGTCGAACTCTTCGGAATAGGTGACGTCATTGCTGCGGTCATGCGCGGTGACGGTGAATTTCTTCGTCTCGTCCGAAAAGGTCACCATGCGCACCGGGCTGTTGAAGCGCACCCATTTGCGCAGGCCCGACTTCTCGACGCGGCCCTTGATGTAATCCCACAGCACGGCGCGCGGCGGATAGGAGCCGATCGGGCGGCCGAAATGCTCCTCGAAAGTGTAGTCGGCGAATTCCAGGCATTCCTTCGGTCCGTTCGACCAGAGGTAGCGATACATCGAGCCGTGCACGGGATCGCCATGCTCGTCGAGGCCGGTGCGCCAGGTGTAGTTCCACAGGCCGCCCCAGTCGGATTGCTTTTCGAAGCAGACGATTTCAGGGATGTCGGCGCCCTTGTCGGCAGCCGACTTGAAGGCCCTGAGCTGGGCCAGGCCGGACGGTCCGGCGCCGATGACGGCAACACGAGTTTTCATTTCCAGGGCCTCCTCTTTTTGATTTCCCCAGCGAAACAAATTTCACTGACAGTGACACTAATTGGCGCTTCGGTGCTGTCAACAGACATCTGAGGGAACGGCGTTTGCGCAGACAGGATTCCTGGCGAAAAACCTTCGCGGGCAGAAATCATGGGATCGGCCCGTGCGACACAAGACGGCTTGCCGACACCGCCGCGCTGCTGTATCGCCACCTCTAATGTTCACCTAGAGTGAAATAAATCCGCGACGTCCGGGGGGCGACATGGCGAAAGACAGTTCCAAGGCCGAGCTTGCCGGCGCCAAGCCAAAGCCGTTGCCAAAGGTCCCGGCGGACGGCAAGACCATCCGCGCGCCGCTGATGCAGAACCCGCATGCCATCCGCGACACCCGCGAGAAAGTGCTGGAGGTGGCGATCGGCCGCGAGGTGCGGGCGTTTCGCAAGAAGCTCGGCATCACCGTCGCGGATCTCGCTGTCGCCACCGACATTTCGCTCGGCATGCTGTCGAAAATCGAGAACGGCATCACCTCGCCGTCGCTGACCACCTTGCAGGCGCTGTCGCGGGCGCTCGGCGTTCCGGTGACAGCCTTCTTCCGCCGCTTCGAGGAGGAACGCAGCGCTGTCTTCGTCAAGGCCGGCGAAGGGCTGGATGTCGAGCGCCGCGGCACGCGCGCCGGCCATCAGTACAATCTGCTGGGACATATCGGCTCCAACACCAGCGGTGTCGTCGTCGAACCCTATCTGATCACGTTGACCGAGGATTCGGACGTCTTCCCGACCTTCCAGCACGAAGGCATGGAGTTCCTCTACATGCTGGAAGGCGAAGTTGTTTACCGGCACGGCAGCAACCTCTATCCGATGAAGCCCGGCGACAGCCTCTTCTTCGACGCCGACGCGCCGCACGGACCCGAGCAGCTGACGAAACTGCCGATGCGATATTTGTCGATTATTTGCTATCCGCAGAACAGCGCGGGTTAGTCGGACCGCCGCAGCCCCCTCACCCGGATTGCCGAGACCGAATTGCGAAAAGCAATTCGGGGCAATCCGACCTCTCCCCGAGGGGAGAGGAGGTTGTCAGCGCTGGCGCGCGAAGTCTCTTCTCCCCTCTCGGGGAGAAGGTGGCCCGAAGGGCCGATGACGGGGCCTTTCAATCCGGCCCAAACCCCGGCGATGTAGCGCTCCCGTCATCCAACTTCGACAGCCACTCGACCAGCGTCGCCCGGTAGCGGGTCAGGCCCTTGTAGTTGGCCAACTCGTCGGGCAGGTCGCGGATGACGCGGTGCAAGCGGCGTGCCCATTTCGGCTGCGTCACCAGTTCGTCCATTTTGATCAAGTAGCAGCGGATCGGGAAGACGATGCCGTTGGAGCGCGGCAGCCGCCAGAAGCTCTGCAACTCGACACGCAGATGCACCTTGTCGCCGACATTCTCCGGCGTCACCGTCGCCCGATCCGGTCCCCATTTGTGGTAATTTTCGGGGCTGGTATCGAGGCGCGGATTGATGGTCATCGTCCAATTCAGGCGCCGTGCCGGCTTGCCTTGCTGGATGTTGGTGAGGAACTTTAGCGCCCTGACGAAAATGCCCTTCTCATGCGCCAGCGGCACCGGCGCGTGCCATTCGAAAAAATTCATGCCGATGTCGAAATCGAGCGACCAGTCGGCTTGGGTGGTGACCATGCCGGCATCCATCCACAGATTGCCGTCGCGCTGGTCGAGGATGCAGAAATCGCCCTGGCTCTGGCGGGTGATGTATTCCATCGGCCCGAAAGGCAAAGTCGAGGTGTCGCCGAAGGTGAAAGTGTCGTCGATGCCGAGCGGCCGGTTGATCCAGCGCCAGCGATCGCCGTCGCGGGTCAAAGTGAAATGTTCGGGATAACCCAGCGCCTGCTGCTCCATCAGCAGTTCCAGCAAATCCCAGCCGGCCAGCGTCATATGCGGCAGCGACTGGCAGCGCAGCGGATCCTCAGCCAGCACCAAAGCGCGGTCCTGCATCTCGGCGACATAGTGCTCGTCGACGTCGATCAGGTTCTCCAGGACGGAACCTTTGGGGCCGACGACATGCGGCTCGATGTTGACCGCGTACATGTAGGCGTCTTCGTGGAACGGGAACGGAAACCGCCTGATGTGCTCCGGGCTGTTCTTGAAGGTGAAATCGTCGCGGAACGTTTCCTTGCGAAAGGTGATGCCCATGATTTCCTCCTACCGTTCCAAGACCAACGACCTGCCCTCGAAGCGCGAGACGCACGGCATGATCTTGCAGCCGGAGCGATGATCTTCCTCGCTCAGCCAGTGGTCGTTGTGGATGAACTTGCCATCGTAAGAGATGACATTGGTTTCGCATTGGCCGCAGACGCCGCCACGGCAGAGATAGGGCGGGTCGACGCCGGCCGCCTCGATGGCTTCCAGCAGGCTCTGCTGCTCGTCGACCCTGATCGTTTTGCCGGTGACGGCAAGCGTCACGTCGAAAGGCAGCCCAGGCTGTGGTGCCGCGAAATGCTCGAAATGCACGGCTTCCGACGGCCAACCCAGGCTTGCCGCGCGGTCGCGTACCCAGTTGATCATGCCGGCCGGGCCGCAGACATAGAGATGCGTGCCGAGTGGCTGTGTCGACAGCAAACGGTCGAGATCGATGCGCTCGTCGCGGTCGTCATGATAGAGCCTGATGCGCCTGTCGTAACGCTCCCGCAGCACGTCGGCATAGGTGCCGAGCGAAGCGGTGCGGCAGGTGTAGTGCAGTTCGAAATTGCCGCCCTCCCCGGCCAGTTGCGCGGTCTGCGCCATGAAAGGCGTGATGCCGATGCCGCCGGCCAGCATCAGATGCTTTTTCGCCCTGAGGTCGAGCGAGAACAGGTTGACGGGATAGCTGATCACCATCTCCAGGCCGGGCTTGACCGACCTGTGCATGAACAGCGAGCCACCGCGGCCGACATCGTCGCGCCGCACCGAGATCGTGTATTCGCGGGTGTCGAGCGGCGAGCCCATCAGCGAATAGGGATTGAGCCTTGTGCGGTCGCCATCGCGCATCTCGACCACGACATGGGCGCCGCCGGAGAAAGTCGGCAACAGCTCCCCGTCGCGCCGGCGGAAATGGAAGCGGGTGACCAGCTCGTTGATCGGAACGACATCGCTGACCACGACATCGAGTTTGGTGGTGCCGGTGCTCATGGGAATGCCTCCTCCATTGGAGGAATCTCCGAGCGATCCTCGGCATTGATGCAGACGCCCTGGAAGGCGGCCAGGCGCCGGGAATAGTGATCGCGCACCAGAAGCAGCAGACCGCAATGCGCACAGGTGGCCGGTTGGGTCGTGACGTTTTCGGTGATGCCCTTGCAATGCACGCACTGCATGCGCCGCGCCAGCGAGCCGCGATGCTCTGTCTGCATCGAGGTGTGATCGATGCCGGCTTCGAGCGCGACCTGCATCGCCTGACCGATCAGACCTTCGGTGCCGGCGAGGTAGAGGCGCAGGCCCATATGGGCGTTGCTCAGCGTCTGTTTCAGTCGCGGCAGCAGGCTGGCGAAGGACGGCGCCTGATGAAACTGCCCCGGCTTCAGCGCTTCGAGAGCGGCGACATGGTTGCCGTCCGGATCCGGGATGAAGACGATTTCGGCGCCGTCGAAAAACCCGGCCGGCGCTATTGCGGCCATGTCTGAGATAGCGAGCGCACCTTCGGCATCGGCGATGAAAAGATGATGTTTGCCGGGCTGCGGAGAGAGCGTTCCGTAGACCGGCCGGCTGATGATTCTTTTGGCTGCCATTTAAGTCTTCGTGCCTCGAACCCCTCGCTGTTGACTATGCCTCAGCCCTTGGCCGTGCGCTTGGTCTTTTTGGGATCGTCGAACGGCAAGGGCTGCGCCGTCGCCTTGATCGATCCGCTCTTGTTGCGGATTTCGAGCTTGGTGTCCTTGACCGCGCAGTCGACGTCGAGGCGGGCAATGCCCATCGATTTCTTGACCAGCGGCGAATACATGGCGCAGGTCACCACGCCGACCTTCTTGCCATCGCGATAGACCGGCGCGCCTTCGTCGGCCGGCTCCTTGCCGTCGAGCAGGACGCCATAGATCTTGAAGCGCTCCTTGCCCTTGAGGCGATAGTGCTCCTCGGCGCCACGAAAGCCGGTCTTGCCGAGGCTCACGGTGAAGTCGAGGCCGAGCTCCCACAGCGTATCGCCGGGGCCTTCATTCTCGAACGGGTATTTTTGCGAATTGTCATATGGGTAGAACAGCAGATAACTTTCGACACGCAGCATATCGAGCGAGGTGAAGCGGCACGGGATGATGCCGGCGCTCTTGCCCTCGTCCAGAATCCTGTCCCAGATCGTGCCGGCATCCTGGCCGCGGCAGAAGATCTCGTAGCCGCGCTCGCCAGTGTAGCCGGTGCGCGAGATCATCACCGGGAAACCAAACAGCTGCGTCTGCATGTGATGGAAATAGTTGAGGTCGCGGATGCCCGGCACGTGCTTGGCGAGATAGTCGACCGCGGTAGGCCCCTGCAGCGACAGATCGTGCAGATTGTCGTCGAAGCGCAGCGACACATCGCGGCCGACGGAAGCGCGCTGCAACTCCTCATGGCCAGTGCCTGAGCCATGCACCACCATCCAGGCGTTCGGGCCGGTGCGGTAGAGAATGCAGTCGTCGGTGAATTTTCCCGCCTCGTTCAGCATGCAGGCATAGGCCGACTTGCCGGGGTAGATCTTTTCCACGTCGCGGGTGGTGGCGAGATCGATGAGATGCGAGGCGTGCGGGCCGGTGATGTGGACCTTCTTCAGGCCCGACACATCCATCAGCCCGGCCTTGGTGCGGATGGCGGTGTACTCTTCGTCGGCGTCCTTGTCGTAGGTCCAGGCGGTCCCCATACCGCTCCAGTCTTCGAGCTTCGAACCCAGCGCGCGATGGCGATCCGCCAGGGTCGAGAATCTCCAGGATGCCGTCATCCGATCGTCCTCCGTTCAAAAATCCATTGTTCCCTGCTCCTTGGCTCGAAGGCCGGAGCTTTGGCTTGAATATTGATCGCAAACGGAAGAGGGCCGCAATCCCCTGAAAGCAAATAATTTCATTGTCAGGCAAAATCGGCTACCCCGAGCAAACGGTTAACTCAATGTAAATTCGCCTTGACAATTGCCGGAAACGGTCTGAATTTATGAAAAAAATTTCACTCTCTTGAAAGAGGGCGGCGCGCGGCGGATTCGGAACCGGGCGTCGGAAAAAAGGGGAAAACCGATGTCAGACATGCAGCAGCGCATCGAAGCGCTGTACCGTTCCGACTTGCGCGGATCCGCGCTGCTGATCATCTGCCTGTGGGCGACGATCCTCTTCGTCCTCTTCATGACATGGCCGTACATTCCCGACAGCGGCATCAAGGCCGTCGTCGCGATTGCCGCCGCCGCCGTGCTGATCTTCAACACGGCCGCGATCCTGGCGATGGTCAAGCACTACAAGGAAGACAAGGACTTCATCTACGGCCTCGATATCAAGAACGCCGACGCATCCCGCAACCGCAAGTCCTGAAGGGTACAAGAGATGTCGCGCTATACGCCACCGGAGCAGAGCAAGGCCGGGCAAGTCTTCGATATCGCCGTGGTTGTCGTCGCCATTTTCGTGGCGCTGTGGTTGCCGCTGAAGCTCGGCTTTGCGGGTGCTGCCAAATCCATCGACGCGCTCGACGCCAAGACCTGGGAAGCGCTTGGCCAGAACCCGACCATGGCCGCGATCTGGGAAAAGCTCGGCTACACGCCCGAGACCGCGCATGACGTCATCCAGAACCGCTTCCACTATGTCATCGACTGGCCGACGCTGATCATCATGGCGGCGGTGCTGATCGGTTATTTCGTCTTCCTGTTCCGCGCTTCCGACCGCGAATATCGCGAAGTCATCAGCGAAAAATTCGACGACAAGTAAGAGTTTCGAAGACAAGCAATCGGGGACGCACCATGTGGATTTCACTCTCTTACGCATGCTGGGGCATCTCGGTCGTGCTGGCTTTGTGGATGCTCTACGACTGGTTCAAGGTCGATACGACCTATTCCGAGGACGTTCTGACCTCGTCGCGCGAAGGCGAGCTTGAAGCTACGGCCGAAAAACACCGGATTTGAGTGGGGATTGAACAATGACGACCGCACTTGAACCGGCAATTCACGGCGACAGGGTTTCGCTTCTTCGGGTGCTCGGCCCCGCCCATGTCTGGGCGCTGGGTGTCGGCATCGTTCTGGTCGGTGAGTTCACCGGCTGGAATTTTTCGGCCGACAAGGGCGGCGCGCTGGCAGCCCTGATCGTCTGCTGGGTGGTCGGGCTGCTCTACACCTCTGTCGCCATGATCGATTCCGAGGTCACCTCGACGGTCGCCGCCGCCGGTGGCCAATACGCGCAGGCCAAGCACATTGTCGGGCCGCTGATGGCCTTCAATGTCGCGCTGTTCCTGGTGTTTGCCTACACGATGCTGGAAGTGTCCGACGCCATCCTACTTGGCGACACCATCGTCGCCAAGGCCGGCGTCGAAGGGCTCACCCACAATTCCTTCATCGCCGCCACCATCGTGGTGCTGGCATGGCTCAACTATCGCGGCGTGCTGATGACGCTCAACGTCAATTTCGTCATCACGGCAATCGCCTATATCTCGATCGTCATCCTGTTCTTCTCGGTCAGCCCGTGGACGCAGGGTGCTGTGCTGAAGCTCAATGAGCTGGTGACGCCGGGCAACGCACTCCCCTATGGCTGGATCGGCGTCATCGCCGCCTTCCAGTTCGGCATCTGGTATTATCTCGGCATCGAAGGCACCACGCAGGCGGCCGAGGAAGTGCGCTCGCCGGCCCGCTCGCTGCCCTATGGCACCATGGCAGGCATGATCACGCTTCTGATCGCCGCCGCCATGACCTGGTATGTCTGCGCCTCGCTGATGCCTTGGGAATATCTCGGCATCACCTATTATCCGCTGTGGGACGCCGGCAAGCTGACGGGCAGCCCACTGCTGGAAAACCTGCTGTTCATCGCCACGCTGCTGGCGGCGCTGGCCTCGGCCAATGGCTGCATCAACGATGCGGCGCGCGCCTGGTTCTCGCTCGGACGCGACCGCTATCTGCCGAGCTGGTTCTCGGCGGTGCATCCGAAATACCGCACGCCTTACCGCTCGATCCTGTTCCTACTGCCGATCGCGCTGGCCTTCGCCTTCATCGCCGACCTCAACCAGGCGATCACCTTCTCGATCCTGTCGGGCGTGCTGCAATACACGTTCATGAGCATCAACATCATGATGTTCCGCAAGAAGTGGCCGCTCGGCACGATCCGCCGCGGCTACACGCATCCCTTCCATCCGCTGCCGGCGATCGTGCTGTTCTGCCTGTGCGTGGTGACCTTCTTCGCCATCTTCCTCGGCTTCGGTTCGCAGCTGATCGCGATGACCATCTTCTATTTCCTGATCTCGCTGTGGTTCCATTTCTACCGCTACAAATTCGTGCGGCGCGGCGACCAGTTCACCATGCCGTGGCCGAAACCGCAGGGCTATTGATGGGAGACGGCCCGTCCAGATCCTGGGCGGGCCAGACATGATAAAATGTCCGAAGTGACATCAGCACTGCTTGCCGGGGCCATTGTCCTGGCTGTCGCTCTCCATATTGCGTGGCTGGCGCGGCGTAGCCGCAACAGGGCCTCAGCCGCGCTCGCCGTCGACGCGGCCGGCATCCGCACCGTCATTGCGGACGCCGCTGATGTTTCGGGCGGCACCGCCGGTGTCATCACCTGGGAAGGCTCGTGGAACGGCCAACGCGTTCAGCTGCGCACCATCGTCGATACGCTGGCGACGCGAAAACTCCCGGCCCGCTGGCTCAGCGTTTCGATCACCGAAAAGGTCGCGGTGCCGGCGACGTTCGATATGATGATGCGACCGGGCTCGCCAACGACCTTCTCCAATTTTGACCATCTCCAGCATACGCTGCCCAAGGCTCCGGGATTTCCCCTCGAGGCGGTGCTGCGGACCGACCGCCGGGGCACGCGTTTCCCGCAAGGCATCATCGCCGATCATCTGGAACCGTTTGCGGAAGGCCGCGCCAAGGAATTGCTGATCACCCCAAACGGGGTGCGCATCGTCTGGCTGCTGGCCGAGGCCGAGCGGGCGCGTTATGGCGTTTTCCGGCAGGCCGCGTTCGGTGATGCGCAGATCGATCCCGAGCTGGTCCAACGGTTGCTCCTATCCCTGTCGGCGCTGCGCGACGCCATCAATGAAAGCGAACGGCAAGCCGCATGAACAGTTCAGACACCTTGCCGGCGCCGACAAACCCGTATCTCGTCCTGGGCGCCGCAACCGTGCTGCCGGCAAGCGGCCATGTCATTATGGGCGTGCCGGTGCGCGGGCTGCAGTTTCTGTTCTTCATGGTGATCCTGGCGTGGGTGACCGCCAAGATCGCGCCGCCCGACGCCAGCTTTATCGGCCGTCATGCCGGTGGCTTCCTGATCTACGCACTGTCGGTCCTCGACGCCTACAAGCTCGCCCGTATCCGCTACACCCTGTGGGTTCACAATGCCGCGCAGGGCAGCGATAATTCGCAGGGCGGCATTGCGCCGCATACGTAACTAGAGGAAAATTTTTTTCATGTGATTGAATTCGTGCAACGCATTCGGTACATCATCTCTTAGCTACAAACGATCTCTTAGCTAGAAACGCCGGGAGGCTGACATGTGTGGAATTGTCGGACTGTTTTTGAAGGACAAGTCGCTGGAGCCGAAGCTCGGCGCGATGCTGTCGGAAATGCTGGTCTCGCTCAGCGATCGCGGTCCAGACAGTGCCGGCATCGCCATCTATGGCGCCCCCTCCAAGAATGAAGCCAAGATCACCATCCAGTCGGCCAAGCCGGAGCGCGATTTCCGCGGTCTCGAAGCAGAGCTGGCCAAGGCCATCGGCGCGCCGGTGACGATCGCGGTGAAATCGACCCATGCCGTCGTCAGAACCCATCCCGACAAGATCGATGAGGCCCGCGAGACGATCCAGACCTTGCGCCCCGACATCCGCATCATGGGTGCAGGCGACGTCGTCGAAATCTACAAGGAAGTCGGCCTGCCCGAGGCGGTCGTCGATCGCTTCGACGTTCGCAAGATGACCGGCACGCATGGCATCGGCCACACCCGCATGGCGACGGAATCGGCGGTGACGACGATGGGCGCGCATCCCTTCTCCACCGGCGCCGACCAGTGCCTGGTGCACAATGGCTCGCTCTCCAACCACAACAATGTCCGCCGCGAGCTGATCCGTGAAGGCATGAAATTCGAAACCGAGAACGACACCGAAGTGGCGGCCGCCTATCTCTCCTCGCAGATGGCGCATGGCAAGAACCTCGGCGAGGCGCTGGAAGGCACGCTTTCCGACCTCGATGGCTTCTTCACCTTCGTCGTCGGCACCAAGAATGGTTTTGGCGTCGTGCGCGATCCGATCGCCTGCAAGCCCGCCGTCATGGCCGAGACCGACCAGTATGTCGCCTTCGGCTCGGAATATCGCGCGCTGACCAAACTGCCCGGCATAGACAATGCGAGGGTCTGGGAACCGGAACCCGCAACCGTCTATTTCTGGGAGCATTGAGTTCATGCCGGCAACCAAACTTTCAAAGGCGGCGGCGAGCGACCACGCCTCCCGGGTGTTCGACCTCGATGTGTCGTCGCTGCGCGAGCTCAACCAGGCGCTGCATAATCTGACGCCTGGTTCGAATGAAACGGCGTGGGAGGTGCTGCACCCGAAGGGCAGCCATTCGGTCGCCGTCGGCGTCGACCAGCCTGTTTCCATCGATGTGCGCGGCAGCGTCGGCTACTACTGCGGCGGCATGAATTCCGGCAGCGCCATCACCGTGCACGGTTCGGCCGGACCGGGCGTCGGCGAAAACATGATGTCGGGCTCGATCACGATCAAAGGCGATGCCAGCCAGTATGCCGGCGCCACCGGCAAGGGCGGACTGCTGGTCATCGAGGGCAATGCCTCGTCGCGCTGCGGCATTTCGATGAAGGGCATCGACATCGTCGTGCACGGCAATATCGGCCACATGTCGGCCTTCATGGCGCAATCCGGAAATCTGGTGGTGCTGGGCGATGCCGGCGATGCGCTGGGCGATTCCATCTACGAGGCACGGCTGTTCGTACGCGGCAAGGTCGACAGCCTGGGTGCCGACTGCATCGCCAAGGAGATGCGGCCCGAGCATCTGGAATTGCTGCAGGGCCTGCTCGACCGTGCCGGCGTCACCGGCGTCAAGCCGTCGGAATTCAAACGCTACGGCTCGGCGCGCACGCTCTACAATTTCAATATCGACAACGCCGACGCGTATTGAGGCAGCATGACCTATCGCAACCCGCCGACGACGCCGCGCAAATCCGCGACCTTCGACGACTACACGCTTTCCGAAATCCGCCGTGCCGCGGCGACCGGTATCTATGACATCAGAGGCGCCGGCGCCAAGCGCAAGCTGCCGCATTTCGACGACCTTTTGTTCCTCGGCGCCTCGATCTCGCGCTATCCGCTCGAAGGCTATCGCGAACGCTGCGACACATCAGTGGTGCTGGGCTCGCGCCATGCCAAGAAGCCGATCGAGCTGAAGATCCCGATCACCATCGCCGGCATGAGCTTTGGCTCGCTGTCCGGTCCCGCCAAGGAAGCGCTCGGGCGCGGCGCGACACTGTCCGGCACCTCGACCACGACGGGCGATGGCGGCATGACCGAGGAAGAGCGCGGCCATTCCAAGCAACTGGTTTATCAGTATCTGCCCTCGCGCTACGGCATGAATTTGCGCGACCTGCGCCGCGCCGATGCGATCGAAGTTGTCGTCGGCCAAGGCGCCAAGCCCGGCGGCGGCGGCATGCTGCTTGGCCAGAAGATCTCCGACCGTGTCGCCGAAATGCGCACGCTGCCGAAGGGCATCGACCAGCGCTCGGCCTCGCGCCATCCCGACTGGACCGGCCCGGACGATCTCGAGATCAAGATCCTCGAACTGCGCGAGATCACCGACTGGGAAAAGCCGATCTACGTCAAGGTCGGCGGCGCCCGCCCCTATTACGATACGGCCCTTGCGGTGAAGGCCGGCGCAGATGTCGTCGTCGTCGACGGCATGCAGGGCGGCACTGCGGCGACGCAGGAAGTGTTCATCGAGAATGTCGGCCAGCCGACGCTTGCCTGCATCAGGCCGGCGGTGCAGGCGCTGCAGGATCTCGGCATGCACCGCAAGGTGCAGCTGATCATCTCGGGCGGCATCCGCAACGGCGCCGATGTCGCCAAGGCGCTGGCGCTCGGCGTCGACGCGGTGTCGATCGGCACCGCCGCACTGGTCGCGCTCGGCGACAACGACCCCCGCTGGGAGGCGGAGTACAACGAGCTCGGCACCACGGCCGGCGCCTATGACGACTGGCACGAGGGCCGCGACCCCGCCGGCATCACCACGCAGGACCCCAAACTGATGAAGCGGGTCGACCCGGTGGCTGCCGGACGCCGTCTGGCCAACTACCTCAAGGTGATGACGCTGGAGGCTCAAACCATTGCCCGCGCCTGCGGCAAGAACAGCCTGCACAATCTCGAGCCCGAGGATCTCGTCGCGCTCACCATCGAAGCCGCCGCCATGGCCGGCGTGCCGCTGGCCGGCACCAACTGGATACCGGGGAAAAACGGCTTCTAAAACAGCATCCAAAATACCAAGCGAGGAACTATAATGGGGAACGATCTCGCCGCATTCGCCAAAGAGAACGGCGTCAAATATTTCATGATTTCCTACACCGACCTGTTCGGTGGCCAGCGTGCCAAGCTGGTGCCGGCGCAGGCCATCGCCGATATGCAGAAAGACGGCGCCGGCTTTGCCGGTTTCGCCACCTGGCTCGACCTGACCCCGGCGCATCCAGACATGCTGGCGGTGCCGGATCCGGACTCGGTCATCCAGTTGCCATGGAAAAAAGAGGTGGCCTGGGTCGCCGCCAACTGCATCATGGACGACAAGGAGGTCGACCAGACGCCGCGCAACACGCTGAGGCGGCTGATCGCGGAGGCCGCCGGCGACGGCATGCATGTCAAGACCGGCGTCGAGGCCGAGTTCTTCCTGATCTCGCCGGACGGCAGCGTCATCTCCGACCAATACGACACGGCATCAAAGCCCTGCTACGACCAGCAGGCGGTGATGCGCCGCTATGACGTGATCGCCGAGATCTGCGACCACATGCTGGCGCTGGGGTGGAGCCCCTACCAGAACGACCACGAGGACGCCAACGGCCAGTTCGAGATGAACTGGGCCTTCGACGACGCGCTGGCGACCGCCGACAAGCACTCCTTCTTCAAATTCATGGTCAGGTCGGTCGCCGAAAAGCACGGCCTGCGTGCCACCTTCATGCCAAAACCCTTCCAGGGCCTGACCGGCAATGGCTGCCATGCCCATATCTCGGTGTGGGACAGGGCTGGCAAGACCAACGTCTTCGCCGACAATGCGATGGAACTCGGCCTGTCGGCCAAGGGCAAGAATTTCCTCGGCGGCATCATGAAGCACGCCTCGGCCTTGGCCGCCATCACCAACCCGACGGTCAACTCCTACAAGCGCATCAACGCGCCGCGCACGATCTCGGGCGCAACCTGGGCCCCGAACACGGTGACCTGGACCGGCAACAACCGCACCCACATGGTGCGCGTGCCCGGCCCCGGCCGCTTCGAGCTGCGGCTGCCGGACGGTGCCGCCAACCCCTATCTGCTGCAGGCAGTGATCATTGCCGCGGGCCTCGACGGCATCCGCTCCAAGGCCGATCCCGGCAAGCGCTACGACATCGACATGTACCAGCACGGACATACGGTGAAGGGCGCACCGAAACTGCCGCTCAACCTGCTCGACGCGCTGCGCGAGTTCGACAAGGACAAATCGCTCAAGGCGGCGCTGGGTGAGGAATTCTCGTCGGCCTACCTAAAGCTGAAGCACCAGGAATGGAATTCCTATGCGTCGCACTTCACGCAATGGGAGCGCGACCACACGCTGGACATCTAATGTCTGGTGTGAGGCGAGCGACCTCGGAATGACCTGATGAAATACTCGATCTTCTCGCTCGCCCGCGCCGCCCTTTCCGGCCACAAGAACTGGCAGCGCACCTGGCGCGACGCCACGCCGAAGGACCACTACGACGTGGTGATCATCGGCGGCGGCGGCCATGGCTTGGCCACCGCCTGGTTCCTCGCCAGCGAATACGGCATCAGGAATGTCGCCGTGCTGGAAAAAGGCTGGATCGGTTCCGGCAATGCCGGCCGCAACACCACCATCATCCGCTCCAATTACGGCCTGCCCGGCAACACCGGCTTCTACGAATTGTCGATGAAGCTGTGGGAGCGGATGGAGCAGGACCTCAACTACAATTCGATGGTCAGCCAGCGCGGCGTCATCAACCTCTACCACTCAGACGCCCAGCGGGACGCCTATGCGCGGCGCGGCAACACCATGCGCATCAACGGCATCGACGCCGAACTGCTCGACCTCGCCGCGGTCAAGAAGATGATACCGTTCCTGAACTACGACAATGCGCGTTTTCCCGTGCAAGGCGGATTGCTGCAGCGCCGCGGCGGCACGGCGCGGCACGACGCCGTGGTCTGGGGTTATGCCCATGCGGCGAGCGGGCTCGGCGTCGACATCATCCAGAATTGCGAGGTGACTGGTTTCGTCAGGGACGCCAATGGCAAGGTGACCGGGGTCGAGACGTCGCGTGGCAAGATCGGCGCCGGCAAGGTCGGCATGGCGGTTGCCGGCTCCTCGTCGCGCGTCGCTGATATGGCGGGCTTGCGTCTGCCGATCGAAAGCCATGTGCTACAGGCCTTCGTCTCCGAGGCGATCAAGCCGCTGATCCCCGGAGTCATGACCTTCGGCGCCGGCCACTTCTATGTCAGCCAGTCGGACAAGGGTGGCCTGGTCTTCGGCGGCGACATTGACGGCTACAATTCCTACGCCCAGCGCGGCAACATGCCTGTGATGGAGGATGTCTGCGAGGGCGGCATGGCGCTGATGCCGATGATCGGCCGCGTGCGGCTTTTGCGCCAGTGGGGCGGCATCATGGACATGTCGATGGACGGCTCGCCGATCATCGACAAGACGCCGGTCGACGGGCTCTATCTCAACGCCGGCTGGTGCTATGGCGGCTTCAAGGCGACTCCGGGTTCCGGCTTCGTCTTTGCTCATCTGCTGGCCCGCGATACGCCACATGAAGAAGCTGCAAGGTTCCGCCTCGACCGGTTCCGGACTGGTGCCATGATCGACGAAAAGGGCCAGGGCGCCCAACCGAACCTGCACTGAGGACGGCCACATGCGCATCACCTGTCCCTTCTGCGGCGAACGCGAACTCGGCGAGTTCACCTATCTCGGCGACGCCAAGCCGGTGCGGCCGACGGCGGATGCCGGCGAAGATGCCGTCTACGACTATGTCTATCTGCGCGACAATATCGCCGGCGTGATGAGCGAGAACTGGTATCATGGCGGCGGTTGCCGGGCCTGGCTTAAGGTCACCCGCAACACGCTGACGCATGAAATTTCTTCGGTCGAGGCGGCTGCGGGCGCTGGTGCCGCGAAGGTTGGCGCGTGATGGCCGGCGCGCAGACAAACCGGCTGGACAGTGGCGGTCTCATCGACCGCTCGGCGTCGCTGAATTTCCGTTTCGACGGCAAGAGTTTTTCCGGCTTCCAGGGCGACACGTTGGCGTCGGCGCTGATCGCCAATGGCGTCAAGCTGGTCGGCCGCTCGTTCAAATACCATCGCCCGCGCGGCATCCTGACGTCAGGCTCGGAAGAGCCCAACGCGCTGGTCGAACTGCGCACAGGTGCCCGGCGCGAGCCGAACACCAAGGCGACGACCGCTGAGCTCTATGAAGGGCTGGAAGCCGCCAGCCAGAACCGTTGGCCGTCGCTGCGCCATGATGTGATGTCGGTCAACCAGCTGTTCGCGCCGATCTTCGTCGCCGGCTTCTACTACAAGACCTTCATGTGGCCGGCAAAATTCTGGGAAGCGATCTACGAGCCGGCGATCCGCCGCGCCGCCGGCCTTGGCCGCGCTGCGGGCGTTGCCGATCCCGACCACTACGACAAGGCCTGGGCGCATTGTGACGTGCTGATCGCCGGTTCCGGTCCGGCCGGCCTTGCCGCGGCACTTGCCGCCGGCCGCAGCGGCGCCCGCGTTATTCTCTGCGAGGAAGATTTCACGCCTGGCGGCCGCCTGCTCTCGGATGGCGGTACGATCGATGGCCTGCCGGCCACCGAATGGCTGTCGCGGACGCTGGCCGAGCTGGGTTCGATGCCCGATGTCCGCCTCATGACCCGCACGACGCTGTTCGGCGTCTATGACGGTGGCACCTATGGTGCGCTGGAGCGGGTCAGCGACCACCTGCCCTCGCCGCCCGAACATCAGGTGCGCCAGCGGCTGTGGCGGATCGTGGCCAAGCGCTGCATCGTTGCCGCCGGCGCCATCGAACGTCCCATCGTCTTTGCCGGCAATGACACACCCGGCGTGATGATGGCGTCGGCGATGCGGACCTATGTCGGGCGCTATGCTGCCGCTCCGGCAAAACGGGTCGCACTGTTCACCAACAACGAGGATGGCTGGCGCACGGTCGAGACAGCGCTCGCAGCCGGGCTGCAGATCGCCGCGGTGATCGACGCACGGCCTGATGTTACGCCGGCACATCGCTCGCTGGCCTCCAAGAATGGCTTCACAGTTCTGCATGGTTCCGTCTGCGGCGTCGAAGGCGGCAAGGATGGCGTGCGGAAAATTGCGGTGTCGCTGACCGGCGGAGCACGCGCCGAACTCGAGGCCGACGGGCTCGCGGTTTCCGGCGGCTGGAACCCGGCGGTCGGGCTGACTTCCTACCATCGCGGCCGGCCGAAATGGCGCGATGATATTGCTGCCTTCGTGCCGGATGGCGCGCCTCCCGGCATGGTTGCCGCCGGTGCCGCCAACGGTGCCTTCGGCCTCGGCGCCTGCCTGGCTGAAGGGTTCGCCGCCGGTGCAGCAGCAGCGCGGGATGTCGGACGCAACGGCACGGTCGGTTCTGCGCCGCTCGCCGACGACGAGGCGTTTTCGCTGGCGCCGCTCTGGCATGTCGCCGGCAAGGGTAAGGCCTTCGTCGACTACCAGCACGACGTGACCGCGTCCGACATCGAACTCGCCCAGCGTGAAGGTTTTGAATCGGTCGAGCATCTGAAGCGCTACACCACGCTCGGCATGGCGACCGACCAGGGCAAGACATCGAACGTAGCCGGCCTCGCCATCATGGCGGCTGTCAGCGGCCGGTCCATTCCCGAGACCGGCACGACGATCTACCGGCCGCCTTACGTGCCCGTCGCCATCGGCGCCTTCGCCGGCCATCATCGCGACGAGACGTTCCATGCGACCAGATTGACGCCGTCGCATCACTGGGCAGCCGAACAGGGCGCCATCTTCGTCGACACTGGTCTCTGGAAGCGGGCGCAGTGGTACCCGCGCGCCGGCGAGAAGGACTGGCTGGAATCGGTCACCCGCGAGGTCAAGGCGGTGCGCTCAGGCGTCGGCTTCTGCGATGTCTCGACGCTCGGCAAGATCGACGTGCATGGCACGGATGCCGGTGCCTTCCTCGACCGCGTCTACATCAACACCTTCTCCAATCTCGCCGTGGGAAAAGCCCGTTACGGGCTGATGCTGCGCGAGGACGGCATCGTCTATGATGACGGCACGACGTCACGGCTGGCCGAGGACCACTATTTCCTCACCACCACGACAGCCAAGGCCGGGCTGGTGATGCAGCATCTCGAATTCTGCCGGCAGGTGCTGTTCCCCGAACTCGACGTGCAGTTGACCTCGGTCTCCGACCAGTGGGCGCAATTCTCGATCGCTGGCCCCAAAACCCGCGATCTGTTGAAAGAAATTGTCGACCCTGCCGAGGACCTGTCCAACGAAGGTTTCCCGTTCATGGGCGCGCGCGAAGTCGCATTGCGCGGCGGCATCAAGGCGCGGCTGTTCCGCATCTCCTTCTCCGGCGAAATGGCGTTCGAGATTTCGGTACCAGCGCGCTACGGAGAGGCGATGGCACGCAATCTGATGCTGGCCGGCGCGACGTTCGGCGTCACGCCTTACGGCACCGAGGCGCTCGGCGTCATGCGCGTTGAAAAGGGCCATATCGCCGGACCGGAACTGAGCGGCACAACGACGGCTGCCGATCTTGGCCTCGGCAAGATGATGTCGACCAAGAAAGACTATATCGGCCGCGTGATGGCAGGACGCGAGGCACTGGTCGCGCCGGATCGCCAGGTCGTGGTCGGCGTCAAGCCGACCGACAAAGCGCGCCGGCTGCGCTCCGGGGCGCACATAATCCCGAAAGGGCAGACACCCGGACCGGGCAACGACCAAGGCTATATCACCTCGGTCTGCTTCTCGCCGACATCAGACCAGTGGATCGGGCTGGCGCTTGTCGAGCGCGGCCGCGAACGTATCGGCGAGATCGTCCATGCGCATGATCCAATTCGCGGCGAAGATTATGATGTCGAGCTGTGCAATCCCGTCTTCTATGATCCGGATGGAGGGCGCCAGCGTGGCTGAGTTTTCCTGGGACGTCCGCAGCCCGCTCGACCGTGCGCTTGTCGCCGGGCCGTCTGGCGCGGCAGGCGATGTTGGCGTTTCGTTGACTGAGATCCGCAATTTCGACCTCATCCAGGTGATGGCGCGGCGTGGCAAGGCGGCTGAGATGGCCAATGCTGCGGAGGCTCGCTTCGGTGTTGTGGCTCCGGAAGCACCGAAGGCGGTCGGCACGGCCGACGCGACGCTGATATGGTCTGGACCGGATCAGTTTTTCGTCCTGTCGAAGGGCGGCAAGCATGGGATTGGGGCGCTCACTCAGGCGTTTGCATCTTCCGCTTCGCTGTCCGACCAATCGCATGCGCGCGTGCTGATCAGCATCTCCGGCACCAAGGCGCGGACGATGCTGGCCAAGCTGTCGTCGATCGATCTGCACCCGGGGGCATTCCCCGTCAGTACAGCCGCCGCGACCTCGATGGATCACACCAGCGTCACGCTTTGGCGCGGCACTGATCGAGATGGATTGGCGGTGTTCAACCTTCTGGTGTTTACGACCTTCGCCGAAAGCCTGTGGCACATGATTCTTGACTCGGCCGCTGAGTATGGTGTGGCGATCAATCATTCCGAGGAACTGGCGTAGCGCTTGTGCGCGGCTCTTCCTTCTCTCCTTGTGGGAGAAGGTGGATCGGCGCGTAGCGCCGAGACGGATGAGCAACTGTGTTTTCAGGCTTTGTCTGGACACCAGGGTTGGTTGTGTCGAAGCATGGCGCTGAGGATGGTCATAATCTTTCGGGCCACGGCGACGATGGCGACCTTTGGTTGCTTGCCGTTGGCAATGAGACGCTGGTGGAAGGCTCTGAGTACGGGATTTGAGCGGCTGGCGGTGAGCGCTGCCATGTAGACCACCTGCGCAGAGCATGCCGGCCGCCCCAGATGACGCGGCGACCTTTGAAGGTGCCGGTATCGAAGTCGTAGGGCGCCAGACCGGTAAGCGCTGCAATCTCGCGTCGCGAGGCCTGCCCGATCTCCGGCGCCAGCGCCAGTATAGTATGGCTGAGGACTGGACCGGCACCGTGGAAGGACTGGATCAGGCGATCCTTGGCCGCGAGCGCCGGCTGGCTGGCGACGAGTTCGGCCATACGCTTGGCGAGCAG